>NZ_JAULSI010000002.1 GCF_030711405.1 Massilia brevitalea | reverse complement strand
ATACCGTCCGCGTCCTGAAGAAGGACCTTAACTGAACGGCATTAGACCCTTGCGGTCCCTTTTGCTTGGCGAAGGCCGGGGCACGAGAGGCGGGCTACTCGCTTACGCGCAGAACGCTGCAGGCGCTGGCATTGCAACTCTCGATGCAAAGCGCTCAGTCCGCCCTTGAATTATCGGGCCAGCTTTTTCTCCAACTCGGCAATAAGGAAGTTCTTTGCAGCGGTCCTGGCTTGCATGATGAGCGCGAGATAAGCACTTTCCGGGGCAGTGTATTTCCTCGCCAACGCAGCCAGACGGTCGGTTACGGTCTTGTCGTAGAAATCCACGTCGCCTGTCGCCGCCAGTGCAAGAAAATCACCATCGGCCAATTCTTCGGCTTCTTGCGCTTTTTTGACTTCGGTGGCGACAGGCGCTACCTGCACTTCTGGCTCGTCGTCGCTTTCCTCGGTAATGCTTTCAGGAGATTCACCCTCGATAAACAAGTTGAATACCATCCCGCTATCCTCATCATCGCCGTCGGAAAGCGGTGCTGCGCTACGGTCTATTTCTTTCATTTCAATCATCAAATCATCCAGTGTCGGACTGATGCCGATATCAGCTTTCGTTTGCTTGGAATTGGAATCATATCGCATCCCACATCCAGCCCGTCCCGATAACAAGACGCAAAAGAAAAATGCCGTTCAGTCTTGTTCGAACGGCATGGTCTGAACAGCCTTTTTTATTGTTCCATCGCAGATTTTGTGCTGCGGTTGTTTCGTACGGCGGTAGGCCGGGCTTCGCCAGACATATGGCGCTCACTGACAATTTATCCTGCAATGCTCAGCCAGGCTTTTGCACCATATACAAAAAATGCGAGCGCAGCGGCGGCGCCAGTGCGGCCAGGGTTTCGGTGACCAGCACCGGCAGCCCGGCCAGCGCGCGGCTGATGGGCGGCGCCAGCAGCAGGGTGCGGTATTGCTGGCGCTCGCCGGGCCAAAAGCTATCGAGCTCGCTACGCGTGACGCGGCGCACGTGCGGGTTCTTCGGGTTGTTGTAGCGGAAGTCGAACACCAGGCTCCAGCCGCCGGGGCGCAGCACGCGCCACATGCCGGCTGCCAGCTGCTGGCGCACTTCCTGGTCGAGGATCGAGGAAAACACGGTGTTTGCCGCGATCAGGTCGGCGCTGGCGGCCGGCAGGGCGGCCAAGGACCCGCAATGCCAGCGCACGCCGTTTGCGGTGCGCGGCGCGGCCAGGTCGAGCCGGTCTTGCTGGAGTTCAGTACCGACCAGGTTGCCTGGTGTGGCGCCCCAGTCGATCAGCTGGCGCAGGAAGCCGCCGGTGCCGCAGCCGACGTCTACCACACTCGCCTTGGCGAGATCGGTGCCGACGGTAGCGGCCAGCATGCGCGACAGGACCCGCGCGCGCATCGCTTGCTGCAGCACGATGTCGGGCCGGTGCCAGGCATAGCGCGCCAGCGCGGCGCCGCCGTGCCAGCCGCGGTAGACGCGCGCAATGCGCTCCTGCTCGCGCTCCGGGCTGTCGTCCGGGCTGTCATCCGGGCTGTTGTCCGGGGCGCGTTCCTGCTTGTTGGGTTGGTCGAGTTGGGCATCCATGCAGCCATCGTCGCGCAGGCTACCCGCATCGGGTTTGCGCGCGCTCATGCGGGTGCGCGATACCGATCAATTTGCTCAACAGCATTATGTGCCGAGTGGCATTACTTTCGGCATAGTGTTCGGCATTCTTCGCCGCTTTACCCAGGCCGGGGCGCCCGGCCGCGCGGTTTCGGGTTTCCAGCTAAAATTGGTGGCATTACCTTAGCTGGACATACCCATGAAAATCGCTTTCCTCGCCGATCCGCTCACCGGTTTCAAGATCTACAAGGACTCGACCTTCGCCATGATGCGCGAAGCGGCGCGCCGCGGCCACGAAGTCTGGTTCTTCGAGCAGCGCGACATGGCGCTGGAAGAAGGCATCGTCACGGCCGCCGTGGCCCGCATCCACCTGACCGGCGACCCTGACGTCTGGTACACCGCCGATCCGGCCGAGGAAGTGCGCCTCTCCAGCTTCGACGCCATCATCGAGCGCAAGGACCCGCCCTTCGACATGGAGTACGTCTACGGCACCTATCTGCTGGAACTGGCGGAAAAGCAGGGCGCGCGCGTCTTCAACAAGCCGTCGGCGATCCGCGACCACAACGAAAAGCTGGCCATCGGCCAGTTTGCCGAATTCACTTCGCCGACCCTGGTCAGCTCGTCGGAACAGCGCCTGCGCGCCTTCCACGCCAAGCACGGCGACGTGATCTTCAAGCCGCTCGACGGCATGGGCGGCACCGGCATCTTCCGCGTGAAGTCCGACGCGATGAACCTGGGCGCGATCATCGAAACGCTGAGCGACAACGGCAAGCGCACCATTATGGTGCAGAAGTACATTCCCGAGATCGTGAAGGGCGACAAGCGCATCCTGGTCATCGGCGGCAAGCCGGTGCCGTTTACGCTGGCGCGCATCCCGCAAGGCACCGAAGTGCGCGGCAACCTGGCTGCCGGCGGCATCGGCGTGGCCCAGCCGATCACCGAGCGCGACCGCCAGATCGCCGAAGCCCTGGGCCCGGTGCTGGCCGAGCGTGGCCTGTTGCTGGTAGGATTAGATGTGATCGGAGATTTCCTGACTGAAGTAAATGTCACCAGCCCCACCTGCTTCCAGGAGATCACCGACCAGACTGGTTTCGACGTGGCCGCGATGTTCATCGACGCGGTCGAACAGCAGGTGACTGAAAGATAATCATGGTAGGGATTTTGCTCCTGACCCACGCACCATTGGGACAGGCATTCATCGCGGCGGTCGCGCATGTATTTCGCGGACCGACCGAGCGCTTCGAGGCCATCGACGTGGCGGCCGACGAAGACACGCGCGCCGTCAATTGCAAGGCGAAAGAGGCGATCGCACGCCTGGACGACGGCGACGGCGTCCTGGTGATCACCGACATCAAGGGAGGCACGCCGTCGAACTGCTGCAATTCGCTGCACGACGCGGGCCATGTGGAAATTATCGCCGGCATCAGCCTGCCGATGCTGCTGCGGGCGATCACCTACCGCCGCGACACGCTGGATGTGGTGGTGGAAATGGCGTTGGCGGGCGCCCAGAACGGCGCGGTGCGGGTGGATACCCGGATTCGTGTCGGTTCCTGATTGGCATAGAAGTAAACGAGGGCGCCAGGCGTCCTTCTGGCGTAACGCAGTTTGAGAACAAAAGATAAAACATGATTCAGCAAGAACTCGAAATCATCAACAAACTGGGCCTGCACGCCCGCGCATCCGCCAAATTCACCCAGCTGGCCGCGAAATACAAAAGCGACGTCTGGCTCACCCGCAACGGCCGCCGCATCAACGCCAAGTCCATCATGGGCGTGATGATGCTGGCCGCCGGCAAGGGCGCGAAAGTGACCCTCGAGGCCGATGGCCCGGACGAAGCCGATGCGGTCACGGCCCTGACTGGCCTGATCAACGACCGCTTCGGCGAAGGCGAATAAATGCCCGACGTCGGCCGCTACCGTTCGGGACCTTCGATGGCTTCGTTCACGCTCCATGGCATTCCGGTTTCGCGCGGCATTTCGATCGGCCGCGCGCACCTGCTCACGCCTGCCGCGCTCGACGTCAAGCATTACCTGGTTCCGCAAGAGCAGGTCGAAGCGGAAGTCAAACGCCTGCAGGATGCGATCGCCGCCGTGCACCGCAATTTGCAGGAGCTGTGGACCGATTTGCCGAAGGATGCGCCGACCGAACTGGGCGCCTTCATCGACGTGCATGCGCTGATCCTGTCCGACCCGCTGATCTCGGAAGCGCCGCTCGACATCATCCGCATGCGCCACTACAACGCCGAGTGGGCGCTGGTGACGCAGATCGACGAGCTCTCTGCCCAGTTCGACGAGATCGAGGACGAATACCTGCGCGAGCGCAAGCAGGACATCCAGCAGGTCGCCGAGCGCGTGCTGAAGGTCCTGATGGGCACGGCCCTGAGCGTGCCGCCGATTTTGGGCGGCGACGACGACTACCATCCGCAGATGATCGTGGTCGCCCACGACATCTCGCCGGCCGACATGCTGGCTTTCCGCGATCGCTCCTTCATCGGTTTTGTTACCGACGTCGGCGGCCAGAACTCGCACACGGCGATTGTCGCGCGTTCGCTCGACATTCCTGCAGCCGTCGGCATGAGCCAGGCCTCGCGCCTGGTCGAGCAGGACGACTGGATCATCGTCGACGGCGATGCCGGCGTGGTGATCTGCAATCCAAGCCAGCTGGTGCTGGAGCAGTACCGCGCGCGCCAGGCCGCGCTGGGCAAGGCCCGCAAGCGCCTGCTCAAGCTCAAGAAAACCCCGGCCGTGACCAAGGACGGCACCGCGATCCGCCTGCTGGCGAACATCGAGCTGCCCGACGACTGCCCGCACGCGCTGGAAGCGGGCGCGAACGGCGTCGGCCTGTTCCGCTCCGAATTCCTGTTCATGGCGCGCGGCGCCGACGGCCTGAAGATTCCGAGCGAGGACGAGCAGTTCGAGCAGTACCGGCGCGCCGTGGTGGCCATGAAGGGCCGTCCGGTGACGATCCGCACGCTGGATGTGGGCGCCGACAAGCCGCTCGACCCGACCGAGCACACGGCGCTGAACCCGGCCCTGGGCCTGCGCGCGATCCGCTACTGCCTGGCCGAGCCGCAGCTGTTCCTGACCCAGCTGCGCGCGATCCTGCGTGCCTCGGCTTTTGGGAAGGTGCGCATCCTGATCCCGATGCTGGCGCATGCTTTCGAAATCGACCAGACCCTGAACATGATCGAGCAGGCCAAGGCCCAGCTGCGCGAACAGAACATCAAGTACGACCCGGAAGTGGAAGTCGGCGCCATGATCGAGATCCCGGCCGCCGCACTGGCGCTGCCGATGTTCGTCAAGCGCATGGACTTCCTGTCGATCGGTACCAACGATTTGATCCAGTACACGCTGGCGATCGACCGCGTCGACTACGAAGTGGCCCACCTGTACAACCCGCTGCACCCGGCGGTGCTGCAGCTGATCGGCATGACCATCGCGGCCGGGCAAAAGGCCGGCATCGATGTCGCCGTGTGCGGCGAAATGGCGGGCGACATCAAGCTGACGCGCCTGCTGCTCGGCATGGGGCTGCGCGAATTCTCGATGCACCCGGCCCAGCTGCTGGCTGTGAAGCAGGAAATCCTCGGCGCCGACCTGGCCCGGATCGTCCCGCGAATGCGACGCATCATGCGCTCGATGGAACCGAACGAGATCGCCGAGGCGGTCGAACAGCTCCAACTCATTTAAGCCCTACCGGGCGGCCGCCAGCGCCGCCGAATACCAAACCAAGAAAGTCTCATGGGATCCTTAGGAACCGTCTCCCCCCAGGCGATGCATTTCGCCGAGCCGCTGCGCCTGCAAAGCGGCGCGCACCTCGGCGACTACACGCTGATGTATGAAACCTACGGCACGCTGAACGCCGAGCGTTCGAACGCCGTGCTGATCTGCCACGCGCTGAACGCCTCGCACCACGTGGCCGGCACCTATGCGGGCGAACCGAAAAGCGCCGGCTGGTGGGACAACATGGTGGGGCCGGGTAAACCTGTCGACACCGACCGCTTCTTCGTCATCGGCGTGAACAACCTCGGCTCCTGCTTCGGCTCGACCGGGCCGATGCACGCCAATCCGGCCACCGGCAAGCCCTACGGCGCAGCCTTTCCGCTGCTGACGGTGGAAGACTGGGTCGCGGCCCAGGCGCGCCTGGCCGACCGCCTCGGCATCGAGCAGTTCGCCGCCGTGATGGGAGGTTCGCTCGGCGGCATGCAGGCCCTCTCGTGGAGCATCCTGTTCCCCGCGCGCCTGCGCCACTGCATCGTGATCGCCTCCACGCCGAAGCTGTCGGCCCAGAACATCGCCTTCAACGACGTCGCGCGCCAGGCCATCCTCACCGACCCGGACTACCACGGCGGCGATTTTTATGAGCACGGCGTGGTGCCGAAGAATGGCCTGAAGGTGGCGCGCATGGTCGGCCACATCACGTATTTGTCGAACGACGACATGGCGGAAAAATTCGGCCGCAAACTGCGCAACGCCGCCGAGACCCCTGGCGCGGGCCGCAACGATTACCAGTTCGACTTCGGCATCGACTTCGAGATCGAATCCTATCTGCGCTACCAGGGCGACAAGTTCTCGGAATACTTCGACGCGAATACCTACCTCCTGATCACCAAGGCGCTCGACTATTTCGACCCGGCGCGCGAGCATGGCGGCGATTTGACGCGCGCGCTGGCGGCCACGAAGGCGCAGTTCCTGATCGCTTCCTTCACCACCGACTGGCGCTTCTCGCCCGAGCGCAGCCGCGAGATCGTCGAGGCGCTGATCTCGAACCGCCGCAAGGTGACCTACGCCGAAATCGACGCGCCGCACGGGCACGACGCCTTCCTGCTGGAAGACGCGCGCTACATGGGCGTGGTGCGGGCCTACTACGACCGCATCTGGGAAGAAGCCACGAAGGAGGGCGCATGAAATTCGAAGACCTGACGACCCTGCGTCCCGACCTGGCCTTCATCGCCGACTGGGTAGGCGAGGGTTCGCACGTGCTCGACGTGGGCTGCGGCGACGGCGCCATGTTGCGCTACCTGGAGACCGGCAAGCGCTGTACCGGCTACGGCATCGAGATCGCCGACGACAAGGTACTGGAAAGCACGCGGCGCGGCATCAGCGTCATCCAGCACGACATGGAGGAGGGACTGGACCTGTTCGGCGACAACGCCTTCGACACTGTGCTCTGCCTGTCTTCGCTGCAGATGATGCTGCACGTCGAAGCACGCCTGCGCGACATCGTGCGCGTCGGCGCCGAGGCGATCGTGTCGTTCCCGAACTTCGCCTACTGGCCGCACCGGGTGGCGCTGCTGAAGGGCCGCATGCCGGTATCGCGCACGCTGCCTTACCAGTGGTTCGACACGCCGAACGTACGCTACGCCACCATTGACGACTTCAAGGAACTGGCTGAGGAGTGCGGGCTGGAGGTGCTGGAGTACGTGGCGCTGGCCGAGGGCAAGCCGGTGAGCTTCCTGCCGAATTTGCGTGGGAGTTTGGCGGTGTTCCGGCTGAAGAAAAAGGCGAAGCGGGCATAAGGCGGGCTGCGGTTGCCGCCCGGCCTGCGGCCATGGTTGGATCTCAGCCGTCGCCTGGCCTGGGGCCTGCGTCTGGCCTGCGGCAATGACCGTACGGTGGGCACTCCGTGCCCACGCGAAAGCCAGCGTCACGTTGGCCCCGTTAGGGCCGCAAAATGATCTCTTCGTTAGCGCGTGCAATGATCGGCCAATCATGTCAAAACGGAGCCAACATGACGCATCGTTCCGCGTGGGCACGGGGTGCCCACCGTACGGTCGAGGCCGCCATCTTCGGCTACGCCGCGACATCCCAGCGATCGCATCAGCCATGATTTGCCGTTATCGTGCGTACCCCATCCGCGCATTTCTGCGACGATGCTGTTGACAAAAACAGCACGCCATTTAATTGCCATGAAAAAACTCAAACATATCGCCCTCTGCGCCGCCATGCTGGCCACGCTCGGCACGGCCCAGGCCCAGGAAAAAGTCGTCCAGGACGGCATCGCCGTCAAGCCGCTCTCGCGCGTGCGCGTGCTGGTTCCCGAAGAACAGATGAACGAGGCCGCCTCGCAGCAATACCGCGAGATGCTGTCCCAGGCCCAGCAGAAGGGCGCCCTGGTCGCGTCCAGCGACCCGCAGGTGAAACGCCTGCGCGCCGTGGCCCAGCGCATCATCCCGCACACGCCGCGCTGGAATCAGTCGGCCAAGAACTGGCAGTGGGAAGTCAACCTGTTCAACTCCTCGCAAGTGAACGCCTTCTGCATGCCGGGCGGGCGCATCGGCTTCTTCACAGGCATCATCGACCAGCTGAAACTGACCGACGACGAAATGGCCGCCATCATGGGCCACGAAATCGCCCACGCCCTGCGCGAGCACGGTCGCGAGCGCACGGCGAAATCCGGCATCACCTCGCTGGTGGCGCGCGGCGCCGGCGCGCTCGGCTCGGCCATCTTCGGCATCGACCCCAGCATCACGAATACCGTCACCGGCCTGGTGGGGCAGGGCGTGGTCTTGAAATTCTCGCGCGACGAAGAGCGCGAGGCGGATCTGGTCGGGCTCGACATCGCGGCCCGTGCCGGCTACGACCCGCGCGCCGGCATCGTCCTGTGGCGCAAGATGGCCATGCTGAACAAGGGCGCGCCGCCGGAATTCCTGTCGACCCACCCGGGCGGCGATACCCGCATCCACGACATGGAAAAGCACATGAACGTGCTGCTGCCGCTGTACGCGCGCGCCAAGGGCACGACGGTAAACAAGCTCCCGTCTTACCGGGCCAACGTCGCGCTGAAGTAATCCATGGGTCGCCAGGCAGAAGCCAATTCGTATGTCCCGCTGCCGGTCCGCAGCGGCGTCGCACCGAGCTACTTGTGGCTGACCGAAACGCGCACCGGCGGCATGCTGCGCTTCTTGGCCGAGCGCTTTCCGGACGTGTCGCTCCACTCCTGGGCGGCGCGGCTGGGGCGCGGCGAGGTCGTCGATGCGCAGGGCCAGCCGCTACAGGCGGACAGCCATGTCCGCCAGGGCATGCGCATCTGGTACTACCGCGAGCTGGACGAACCCGAGACGCCGATCCCGTTCAAGGAGCGCATCCTGTTCCAGGACGCGCATCTGCTGGTGGTCGACAAGCCGCACTTCCTGCCGATGATCCCGAGCGGGCGCTTCCTGCACGAGACCTTGCTGGTGCGCCTGAAGGCGCAGCTCGAACTGCCGCACCTGACTCCGATCCACCGCCTCGACCGCGAGACGGCCGGCGTGGTGATCTTCTCGCACAACCCGGACACGCGCGGCAAGTACCAGTCGATGTTCCAGAAGCGGGTAGTGAACAAGGTGTACGAGGCGCTGGCCGGCCCGATCGAAGGAAGGGAATTCCCCTTCACCTACCGCAGCCGCATGCAGGATGCCGAGCAGTTCTTTGTCAGCGAAGAAGTGCCGGGCGAGCCGAATTCGGAAACGCTGATAGAGGTAATTGAACGCCGCGGCGACGTGGTGCGCTACCGCCTGCATCCGCATACCGGGCGCAAGCACCAGCTGCGGCTGCACTTGTCTTCATTGGGCGCGCCGATCCTGAACGATGCCTTCTATCCGGTGGCGCTGCCCTGCAAGGGCGACGATTTCAGCGCGCCGCTGCAACTGCTGGCGCGCGCGATCAGCTTCGAGGACCCGCTGACGGGAACCCAGCGAACGTTCAATAGCGAACGCTCGCTGGACTGGCCAGCGTAATTCTTTTGGCCGATACGTTTGCAATGTAGGGTGGGCGCCCCGTGCCCACGCGTTAAGCATGCGTCATGCGAACGTCACGCGTGGGCACAGGGCGCCCACCCTACGTTATTGAAGCTAACTTACAACTTGTAGTCGATGATCAGCGGCGCGTGGTCCGAGAAGCGCTCGTCCTTGTACACCGACACCGCATGCGCCGTGGCTGCAATCCCCGGCGTCGCCACGTGGTAGTCGATACGCCAGCCCACGTTGTTGGCCCAGGCCTGGCCGCGGTTGCTCCACCACGTATAGTCGGCCGCTTCCGGCGCCACCACGCGGTGCACGTCCACCAGGCCCAGCTCGTCGAAGATGCGCGTCATCCAGGCGCGTTCTTCCGGCAGGAAGCCCGAGTTCTTCTGGTTGCTCTTCCAATTCTTGAGGTCGAGTTCCTTGTGCGCGATGTTCCAGTCGCCGCAGATGACCACCTCGCGCCCCTCGGCCTTCAATTCCTGCAGGTGTGGCAGGAAGGCTTCCATGAAGCGGAACTTGGCCAGCTGGCGTTCGGGCGAGGACGAGCCCGACGGCGCATACAGCGAAATCACGGTGAGATTGCCGAAGTCGCAGCGGGTGTAGCGGCCTTCGGCGTCGAATTCCGCGCAGCCGAAGCCGATGCGTTTATTATCCGGCGCGGTGCGGCTGTACACGCCGGTGCCCGAATACCCCTTCTTCTCGGCGTAGTGGAAATGGCCATGGTAGCCGTGCGGCTTGAACAGCTCCTCGGTCATGTCGGCTTCCTGGCATTTCAGTTCCTGTACGCAGATGAAATCGGCGTCCTGGGTGGCCAGCCAGTTGAAAAAACCCTTCTTGTGGGCGGAGCGGATACCGTTCAGGTTGGCGGAAATAATTCGTGGCATTGGTAGAGAAATAAGGAAAAGCGGGGAAGTGTGACCTGGCCGCAACGTGGGCGGGTCAATAGTGTAACCCGTTTTTCAAGGTCCGGAAATGCACAGCGGCAATCTGTTAAACTCGTATGTATGCGAAGTAATTTCCCTGCTTCACCGCTTTTCTCTCCCTTGCCAGTATCCCTGGAGTCCAATGTGTTGACCAGCCTCGACGACGCGCCGCAGGATGCCGCCGGTGAACCTGCGCCTGCCATTCACTTCTACGCCAGCGATGCCGCCCTGCTCGACGAGGCCGCCGATTTCATCGACGCGGCCTTGCGCGCCGGGGGCACCGGCATCCTGATCGCCACGCCCGAGCATGTGGCCGGGCTGCGCCGGCGCCTGGCCGGCTTTGGCAACGCGGACGGCGGCGCCAGCTGGTATCCGGGGCAACTGGTCGTGCTCGACGCCGAAGCGACGCTGGCCGCCTTCATGCTGGACGGCCAGCCGGATGCGGCGCGCTTCCGCGCGGCCGTCGGCACGGCGCTGGCGGCGGCAGGGGCGAACGGCGGCCCGGTGCACGCGTTTGCCGAAATGGTGGCGCTGCTGTCCGCGCGCGGCGAGTACGCCGCCGCCGTGCGCCTCGAGCGGCTCTGGAACGCGCTCGCCGGCGACCACCATTTTTCCCTGTTCCGCGGCAGCCCGTCGGCGCCGCTGGCAGCGGGCAGCGCATTCACCCACAAGCCCATGCGCCAGGAAGGCGCCGCCTGCGCGCAGCTGCAGAACCAGCAGCTCGAAGCCGAGATCGCGCGCCGCAAAGCCGCCGAGCAAACCCTGCGCCGGCGCGAAAAGGAATTCGCCGACTTCGTCGAGAACGCCGCCGAAGGCCTGCACCGCGTGGCCGGCGACGGCACCATCTTGTGGGCCAACCGCGCCGAACTGCAAATGCTCGGCTACAGCTGGGAAGAATATGTCGGCCACCACATCGCCGACTTCCACGTCGACGCCCCCGTGATCGAGCACATCCTGACGACCCTGGCCTCGGGCGGCACCCTGTACGACCAGCCGGCGCGCCTGCGCTGCAAGGACGGCTCGGTCAAGCACGTGGTGATCCACTCGAACGGCTACTTCGAGGACGGCCAGCTGCGCTACACGCGCTGCTTCACGCGCGACGCCACCGAACGCCACCAGCGCGATGCCGCCCTGGCCCAGCGCGACCGCATGCTGCTCAACGCGCCGGTCGCCACCGCCCTGCTCACCGGGCCGGACCTGCGCCTGCGCCTGGCCAACCGCCGCTTTCAAGAACTGGTCGGCCGCAGCGGCCTGGAAGGGCAGGCCTTCGGCGCCGCCTTCCCGCACTGGCAGGGCAGCGCGATCGCCGGCCTGCTCGAACAGGCGTATGCCAGTGCGCAGCCGGCTGCGGTCGAGGAACTGCGCGTCGAGCTGGCGCGCGCCGATGGCGGCTTCGAGGAGCGCTACCTGCAGCTCAGCCTCGAACCCCTGAACGACCGTCCCGATCATAGCGCCGGCGAAGAGCAGGGCGTGATCCTGGTCGCGGCCGACGTTACCGAGCAGGTGCGCAGCCGCATCAGCCTGGAGCGCGCCCATGCCGAGCGCGAGGGGCTGCTGGACGAACTCACGGCGGCCAACCGCACCAAGGACGAGTTCCTGGCCATGCTCGGCCACGAACTGCGCAACCCGCTGTCGCCGATCGTCACCGCGCTGCAGTTGATGCGCATGCGCGGCGAATCGGCGGCGCTGCGCGAGCGCGAGATCATCGAGCGCCAGGTCGAGCACCTGGTACGCCTGGTCGACGACTTGCTCGACGTGGCGCGCGCCACGCGCGGCCAGATCGAGCTGAAGATCGAGCAGGTGGACGTCGCCCTGCCGGTGACCAAGGCGGTCGAGATGGCCAGCCCGCTGCTGGCCCAGCGCGGCCATCGCCTCGCGGTCGAGATCGAGCCCGGCATGCTGTGGGAAGGCGACGCCATGCGCCTGGCCCAGGTGGTGTCGAACCTGCTGACGAATGCCGCGCGCTACACCGAGCCGGGCGGCGAAGTGAAGCTGCAGGCACGCCGCGGCAACCCAGGCTGGCTGCGCATCGGCGTGTCCGACAACGGCATCGGCCTGGCGCCGGAGATGCTGGAACAGGTGTTCGGCCTGTTCTTCCAGGGCAAACGCAGCGTCGACCGCATCGAGGGCGGCCTGGGCATCGGGCTGGCGCTGGTACGCAACATCGTCGAACTGCATGGCGGTTCGGTCGAGGCGCATAGCGGCGGGCTGGGGCAGGGCAGCGAGTTCGTCGTCTGCCTGCCGCTGGTGAGCAGCGGCGCTACTCTGGAAAATGCCGATACGTTTGAAACGCCGGCGCAGGCCGGCAAGCGCCAGCGCATCCTGGTCGTCGACGACAACGTCGATGCGGCCGACATGCTGGGCCAGCTGTTGACGGCGCACGGCCACCAGGTCGCGGTGTTCAACGATCCCTTCCTTGCGCTGGAAGCGGCAGGGCGCCTCAAGCCCGACCTCGCCGTGCTCGACATCGGCCTGCCCGGCCTGGATGGCTACGAACTGGCCACGCGCTTGCGCGCCGTGCTGGGGAACCACCCCTGCCGCCTGGTCGCCCTGTCTGGTTACGGCCAGGACGGAGACCGCCTGCGCAGCGAGGAAGCGGGCTTCGCGCAGCACCTGGTCAAGCCGATCGGGCCCGAGCAGGTGGCGCAACTGGCCGCGGCGCCGTAACAGGAGGGGCTGCGCAGATTACAATACCGCTTTTCGCATACAGGAGAATAGCGTGAGCAATCTGCGCCAGGAGTTTATTGCGTTTTCGGTCGAGACCGAAGTCCTTCGATTCGGTGAATTCACGACCAAGGCCGGGCGCCTCTCGCCTTATTTCTTCAACGCCGGCCTGTTCCACGACGGCGCCACCCTGGGCCGCCTGGCCCGCTTCTACGCCCAGACCCTGCTGGCGTCCGGCGTCGAATTCGACATGCTGTTCGGCCCGGCCTACAAGGGCATCACCCTGGCATCGGCCACCGCCGTGGCGCTCGCCGCCGAAGGCCGCAACACTTCGTTCGCCTACAACCGCAAGGAAGCCAAGGACCATGGCGAAGGCGGCACCATCGTCGGCGCCGGTCTGAAGGGCAAGGTCGTGATCGTCGACGACGTGATCTCGGCCGGCACCTCGGTGCGCGAATCGGTGCAGATGATCCGCGCCGCGGGCGCCGAACCGGCCGCCGTGCTGATCGCCCTCGACCGCATGGAACGCTCGGGCAAGGATGGCGCGCTGTCGGAACACTCGGCGGTGCAGCAGGTGGCGCAGGAGTTCGGCATTCCGGTGATCTCGATCGCCAACCTGGACGATCTGTTCAGCTACCTGTCGAACGAAGCGGCGGGAGCCGACCTGGGTGCGCACAAGGACGCCGTAGCGGCCTACCGCACCCGCTACGGGGTCTGAGGCGACGCGCGGCCCGATGCTGGCCGGCGATGCAGCCACGGCCGCGGCCTATGATGAGCGAGGCGAAAAAACCGCTCAATTGAAGGAGTTTTTACGGCGCAAAAACCGGGAATCGGACATCCGGTCGAAATGAAGGCCATGCCGTCCAGTGAATGCCGGTATGCATATGTTCATTGGCGGCGCGGATTTTATTCTATCGACAAATTATTATTCGAACCGCTGAAACAAAGTGTTGCTCCAAGAATATAATTGATTGTTGTCCTGTTATTAACCGCGACCACATCATGAACCGCCCGGCTACCGGGCTCCTATTCGAAAGATCAACATGCTTTCAGCAATGAAACGCCTTATCCCTCTGATTGCCATCGTCGGCGCCATGGTTCTCACCAGTGGCTGCGCCGTCAACCGCGCCAGTGCCAGCCTGTCGCCGGGCGCAGACCTGTCCGCAGTCAAGACCGCGTATGTGGTCAAGCACGACAAGGACAAGAACAACGTAAACGAACTCATCAAGACCAGGCTGGAGAAGCAGGGTTATGTCGTCACTACCGGACCGGAATTGCCGACACCGTATGCCACGGATATGTCGGTGACCTACGTCGATAAATGGATGTGGGATATCACGATGTACATGATCGAGCTGACGGTTAACTTCCGCGACCCGAAAACGAATTTCCCTATCGCCACCGGTAATTCGCTGCATACCTCGCTGACCCGTAAATCGCCGCCGGAAATGGTCGACGAAGTCCTGACGAATATCCAGTCGTCGCCAAAGAAATAAACCACCACCACCCCAGAGGACGAATATGAACAAGAATATGTTTGCCGCCGTACGCCGTGTTGTGTTGCTGCCGGCTGTGCTGGCAGTGGCTACCCTGACCGGTTGCGCCTCCCAGATGACGACCCAGGAACTGACGCCGCCGCCGGTCGCGGCCGCGAAGCAGCACACCGGCTCGGTCACCGTAACGGCCCTGCCGGCCGCGAACGCCGACCCGGCTGCTGCTGCGGCCGACGTCGCCGCGCTGCGCGCTGCGGTCAGCGACGCCATCACCGCGTCCAAAGCATTTGCCGAGGTCAAGGGCAGTGGCGGCGACTACCAGCTGACGGTGCAGGTCTTCAGCGTCAATTCGCCGTCGTTCGGCATCTCGATGACTTCGAAGATCGAGATGGGTTGGACCCTGAAGCGCGCCGATACCGGCGCCGTGGTGTGGCAGCAGTCGGTCCAGTCCGAGCACACCACCGGCGGCGGCGAAGCCTTTGTCGGCGCCGAACGCGCGAAGATGTCGATTGCCGGCGCCATCAGGAAGAATATCGCGATCGGTGTCGAGCGGATGGGCGCGGCGGCGTTCTGATCGGTTGGCAGGTTCACGCAAGACAAGCCAAGCAAAAAAAACCGGAGAAAGCTCCGGTTTTTTTTCGCCCTCTAATGTCCGGTCTGCGCGACGAGTCGATCGCCGGCAAAGAGATCAGGGCGCGAATGTCACGGTGTTTCCCCAGACGCGTCCTGTGCCGGCGTGGTGTCGAAACGGTGCGCCCGGAGCTGCTCCTTGGGGACGACCAGCAATGCCAGCCCGAGGCCGTCGAGGACTGCGAGGGCCTTGTCCAGGCGCACGCTGCCTTGTCCATTTTCCAGGCGCGACATGAGATCGACCGATACGCCGGGGAGGGCCGCCGCGTCATCGATGCGCAACTGCTGTGCGCGGCGGCGCTGGCGGACCACCGGGCCCAGGGCGCCGGGAGTGTCAGAAGGTCGGCTCAATATAGCGCTGTCATCGCTAAAATTTCTTAAATTCCGAAATTTACGCAATATGCATGAGTTTTTGCGTGTTTTTTCTGGTATTCCGAAACATTAGCGAAAAAGCATAGATTGCGTGCGTAATTTCTGAAACTCCGAAGCAGGCTTGTTGCTGGCGAAAAAAAACCGGAGCATGCCCCGGTTCTTTGTGCTTGCTACACTAACAAAATCAACCCGCCAGCTTCTGCTTCAAGAGCTCTGTCACCTGTGCCGGATTCGCCTTGCCCTTCGACGCCTTCATGGTCTGGCCGATCAGCGCGTTGATTGCCGCTTCCTTGCCGGCGCGGTACTGCTCGACCGACTTGGCGTTCGCCGCCAGCACTTCGTCGACGATGGCTTCCAGCGCGCCCGTGTCCGAGATCTGCTTCAGGCCTTTCTGCTCGATCACGGTGTCGGCCAGGTTCTCGTCGGTCGACTTGGCTTCCCACATCGCCGCGAACACTTCCTTGGCCGCCTTGTTCGAGATCGTGCCGTCGGCGATGCGCTTGACCAGCTGGGCCAGTTGCGAGGCTTCCACCGGCGAGGCGGTGATCTCGACGCCCTCGCGGTTCAGCGTGGAGGAGACGTCGCCCATCATCCAGTTGGCGATGACCTTGGCATTTTCTTTGCCGGCTTTCGCCACCACGGCTTCGTAGTAGCTGGCCATGCCCTGCGACGAGGTCAGGATCAGCGCGTCGTATTCCGGCAGGCCGTAGTCGCCGGTGAAGCGGGCGCGCATCGCGGCCGGCAGTTCCGGCATGCTGGCCTTGACGCGCTCGATCCACTCCTGCGAGATCGTCAGCGGCGGCAGGTCCGGGTCGGGGAAGTAGCGGTAATCCTGCGCGTCTTCCTTCGAACGCATGGCGCGGGTTTCCTTGCGGTCCGGGTCCCACAGGCGGGTGGCTTGCTGGACCTTGCCGCCGTCTTCGATCAGCTCGATCTGGCGCCGCACCTCGTAGTGGATCGCCTCTTCCATGAAGCGGAAGGAGTTCAGGTTCTTGATCTCGCAGCGGGTGCCGAATTCCTGCTGGCCCATCGGGCGCACCGAGACGTTGACGTCGCAGCGGAAGGAACCTTCCTGCATGTTGCCGTCGCAAACGCCGAGCCACATCACCAGGCCGTGCATGGCCTTGGCGTAGGCGACCGCTTCGGCGGCGCTGCGCATTTCCGGCTCCGACACGATTTCGAGCAGCGGCGTGCCGGCGCGGTTCAGGTCGATGCCGGTCATGCCGGCGTAGTCTTCGTGCAGCGATTTGCCGGCGTCTTCTTCCAGGTGGGCCCGGGTCAGGTTGACGGTCTTCGTCTCCAGCTTGCCGTCTTTTTCGAAGGCGAAGGTAAGGGTGCCGCCCTGGACCACCGGTTCCTCGAACTGGCTGATCTGGTAGCCCTTCGGCAGGTCGGGGTAGAAGTAGTTCTTGCGCGCGAAGACCGAGTGCGGCGCGATCTTTGCGCCCACTGCCAGGCCGAAGCGGATGGCGCGTTCGACGGCGCCCTTGTTCATCACGGGCAGCACGCCCGGCAGGGCCAGGTCCACCGGGCTCGCTTGCGTGTTCGGCTCGGCGCCGAACTGGATCGAGCTGCCGCTGAAGATTTTCGAGTTGGTCGTGAGCTGGACGTGGTTCTCAAGACCGATGACGACTTCCCATTGCATGGTGTTCTCTCTTTTCTGTTCGGTTCGCATTAAGGGCGCGGGCTGTTCGTTTGTGCCGCCGCAGGCCGTTCATGCGTCACGCGTGGGCACGGAGTGCCCACCCTACGGTGTTCGCCAATAATGCCGTTAGATGTTCTCTGGGGCGCGTTGGTGCCAGTCGGTCGCCAATTGGTATTGGTGGGCGACGTTCAGCAGCTTCGCTTCGCTGAAATAATTGCCGATGATTTGCAGGCCGACCGGGCGCTTGGCGTTTCGCATGTCTCCATCCTTGCCCTGGCCGAAGCCGCAGGGGATCGACATGCCGGGCAGGCCGGCCAGGCTGGTCGACAGGGTGTAGATGTCGGCCAGGTAGTTGGCGACCGGGTCGTTGGCCTTGTCGCCCAGGTCCCAGGCCACCGTTGGCGCCACCGGGCCCATGATCACGTCGCACTTGTCGGCGAACGCGGCCTGGAAGTCGTCGGCGATCAGGCGGCGGATCTTTTGCGCCTGCACGTAGTAGGCGTCGTAGTAGCCATGGCACAGCACGTAGGTGCCGACCATGATGCGGCGCTGGACTTCGCGGCCAAAGCCTTCGGCGCGCGTTTTCTTGTACATGTCCTGCAGATCCTTGTACTCGCTGGCGCGGTGGCCGTAGCGCACGCCGTCGAAGCGCGACAGGTTCGACGAGGCCTCGGCCGGGGCGATGATGTAGTAGGTCGGGATCGACAGCGCGGTCTTCGGCAGCGAGATGTCGACCAGGGTCGCGCCCAGCTTGACGAACTGCTCCAGGGCCGCGCGGACAGCTTGCTCCACATCCGCCGCCAGGCCTTCGCCGAAGTACTCGCTCGGCACGCCGATGCGCAGGCCGGTGAGCGGCTGGTTCAGTTCGCGCGTGAAGTCTTCCTGCAGGTTACCTTGCTCGGGCGTGAGGCTGGTCGAATCGCGCACGTCGTGGCCGACCATGTCGTTCAGCAGCAGGGCGCAGTCTTCGGCGGTCTGGGCGATCGGGCCGCCCTGGTCCAGCGACGAAGCGAAGGCGATCATGCCGAAGCGCGACACGCGGCCGTAGGTCGGCTTGATGCCGGTGACGCCGCAGAAAGCGGCCGGCTGGCGGATCGAGCCGCCGGTGTCGGTGGCGGTGGCGGCCGGGGCCAGGCGCGCGGCGATCGCGGCGGCCGAACCGCCCGAGGAGCCGCCCGGGACCGCTTTCGCATCCCAGGGATTGTGCACCGGGGCGAAGGCCGAGTTCTCGTTCGACGAGCCCATCGCGAATTCGTCGAGGTTCACCTTGCCGAGCGTGACCATGCCGGCGCTGTTGAAGCGCTCGACCACGGTGGCGTCGAAGGGGCTGACGTAGTTGGCCAGCATCTTCGAGCCGGCAGTCGTGCGCCAGCCGCGCGTGACGAAGATATCCTTGTGGGCGATCGGCACGCCGGTGAGGGGGCCCGCGGTGCCGTCGGCGAAGCGCGCGTCGGCGGCCGCGGCCTGGGCCAGCGACAGTTCCTGGTCGACGTGCAGGAAGGCGTTGTGCCCGCTGGCTTCGATGCGGCCCAGGTAGTGGCGGGTCAGCTCGGTGCTTGAGATCTGCTTCGCGTGCAGCAGCGCCGACAGCTCTTTGATAGTCTTGTTATGCATATGCGTAGTATGTTCGTAGAAGCGCTGTTCGTGGAAGCGTCAGGATTACTCGATCACCTTCGGCACCAGGTACAAGCCGTCCTGGGCCTTCGGGGCGGGCGCCTGGTAGGCGTCGCGGCGGTTGTCTTCCGTGACCACGTCGTCGCGCAGGCGCAGCGGCAGGGCCAGGATGGTGGCCAGCGGATGCGCCAGTGGCGCGACGCCGGTGGTATCGACCGCCTGCATCTGTTCGGCCAGGGCGAAAATGCCGTTCAGCTCGGACAGCGCGGTCTCGGCGTGGGCATCGTCCATATCGAGCTGGGCCAGGTTGGCGATCCGTTTTACGTCTGAAAGAGTCAGGGACATGGCAAAGGGCGCGGCCGGGGCCGCGTTCAAAGTGTGGTTGGGCGAATAACGAACTAGCGGCGCAGCTGTTGAACAGCGTGCATCGGTCGATAAAACCTTGCTAATACCGTCGATCTCGCTTCAGGAACTAGGGGGTAAAACCACCTGTTTTCAGCGTTTAATCGGTAAATTATAAGGTAGAATGGCGGGCTAATGCGTGGTCGGCGCCGAATGAGCGCGGCCAATCAGCTATACGAAGACCGCCGGGCGCAGGCAGGGCCGACGCGGCAAGAACACTCCCGATTAATTGTTAGGCGCGGCTAACGCGCATCAGGACATACATGTTTGGTTCTTTACGCAGCTACTTCTCGAACGACCTGGCCATCGACCTGGGTACCGCCAACACGCTGATCTATGTACGCGGCCAGGGCATCGTGCTGGACGAACCGTCGGTCGTGGCGATCCGCCAGCAGGGCGGCCCGAACGGCAAGAAAACGATCCAGGCAGTCGGCACCAAGGCCAAGCAGATGCTGGGCAAGGTGCCGGGCAACATCGAGGCGATCCGCCCGATGAAGGACGGCGTGATCGCCGACTTCACCGTCACCGAAGAAATGCTCAAGCAGTTCATCCGCATGGTGCACGACTCGAAGTTCTTCCGCCCGTCGCCGCGCATTATCATCTGCGTGCCTTGCGGTTCGACCCAGGTCGAGCGCCGCGCGATCCGCGAATCGGCGCTCGGCGCCGGCGCCTCGCAGGTGTTCCTGATCGAAGAGCCGATGGCTGCCGCGCTCGGCGCCGGCCTGCCGGTTTCGGACGCCACCGGCTCGATGGTGGTCGACATCGGCGGCGGCACCACCGAAGTCGGCATCATCTCGCTGGGCGGCATGGTCTATAAAGGCTCGGTGCGCGTGGGCGGCGACAAGTTCGACGAAGCCATCGTCAACTACATCCGCCGCAACTACGGCATGCTGATCGGCGAACAGACCGCGGAAGCGATCAAGAAGGCCATCGGTTCGGCCTTCCCGGGTTCGGAAGTCAAGGAAATGGAAGTCAAGGGCCGCAACCTGTCCGAAGGCATCCCGCGTGCCTTCACGATTTCGTCCAACGAGATCCTGGAAGCGCTGACCGACCCGCTGAACAACATCGTCTCGGCCGTCAAGAACGCGCTGGAACAGACCCCGCCGGAACTGGGCGCCGACATCGCCGAAAAGGGCATGATGCTGACCGGCGGCGGCGCACTGCTGCGCGACCTCGATCGCCTGCTGATGGAAGAGACCGGCCTGCCGGTGCTGGTGGCCGAAGACCCGCTGACCTGCGTGGTGCGCGGCTCGGGCATGGCGCTCGATCACAACGACAAGCTGGGCTCGATCTTCTCGTACGAGTAAAGCGCGGCGGTGGCCGGATCGGCCAGTGGGAAGAAGAATACGCGTGGGCAGGGGAGCGGCTTTGCCGTGCCCCTGCCCATTCGCCTATTCAATTAACGGGTCTGCCCGGTCTTAATCGAAAGTCATGGAATACAGTCCTCCGCCGCTTTTCAAACAGGGCGCCTCCGCGCGGGTGAAGGTGACGGTGTTCGCGCTGGTGTCGATCGTGCTGCTGGTGGTCGATGCGCGCATGCACCTGCTCGGCGCCGCGCGCCAGGTGGCCGCCACCGTGCTCTATCCGCTACAGATGGCCGCGCTGATGCCGCGCGACGCCGTGTACGGCATGGGCGATTATTTTTCCTCGATCGCCAGCCTGCAGAAGGAAGTGGTTGCGCTCAAGAACCAGCAGGTGACCCAGGCCCAGGCCATGCAGCAGGCCCAGCTCCAGATGGCCGAGAACGCCCACCTGCGGCGCCTGCTCGACGCCAGGGAACACCTGCCGGTGCAGTCCATGATGGGCGAGATCCTGTACGACACGCGCGACCCGTCGACGCGCCGCATCGTGCTCGACCGCGGCACGCGCAACGGCGTGCAGCTCGGTCTGCCCGTGATCGATAACCTCGGGGTGGTCGGCCAGATCACCCGCGTTTTCCCGTTCACCTCCGAAGTCACGCTCCTGACCGACAAGGACCAGGCCATTCCGGTGCAGGTGCTGCGCTCGGGCCTGCGCAGCGTGGCCTATGGCCGCGGGCACTCGGGCGTGCTCGACTTGCGCTTCGTGGCGCCGAACGCCGACATCCAGGTCGGCGACGTGTTGATCACCTCGGGCCTGGACGGCATCTATCCGGCCGGCCTGGCCGTGGCCAGGGTGGTACAGGTGGAAAGCGTAGCGGCCGGCGCCTTTGGCCGCGTGGTCTGCCAGCCGCTGGCCGGCATCGACCGCAACCGCCAGCTCCTGATCGTGATGTCGCAGGCGGCGCGCGAGCCGCGTCCAGCCGACGTGCCGCACGTGCCGGCCCAGTCCGGGGCGCGCCGCAACCTGCCGAAGATGGACCCGGTGCCGCTGCCGCCGCTGCCCGCCACGCCGCTGCCGGCCCAGGCGCCGGCGGCGAATCCGAACGGTACCGCGGGCGTGCCGGCAGTGCCGGGCGTGGCTACGCCGGGCGTCGCCGGCCAGCGTCCGCCTGCTGCTGCGCCCGCTACTGCCCCCGCTACTGCTCCAATTACCGCCCCTGTCACCGCGCCGGCCCAGCCGGCCACCCGCTAGGAGGGCACGACCATGCCCGCGAACCGTCCCCACTACATCCTGCTGCCGGTCAGCCCGCTGTTCATCGCGTTCAGCCTGACCTGCGCCTTCATGCTCAACCTGCTGCCCTGGGGCCGCTGGATCGGCGCGCCCGACTTCGTGGCGCTGGTGCTGGTCTTCTGGGGCATCCACCAGCCGCGCAAGGTCGGCATCGGCGTCGCCTTCTGCATGGGCCTCCTGATGGACGTGCACGACGCCACCCTGCTGGGCGAGAACGCGCTGGCCTATACGCTGCTGTCGTACGCGTCGATCATGATCCACCGACGCGTTCTGTGGTTCCCGGTGCTGACCCAGGCGCTGCACGTGTTCCCGCTGCTGCTGCTGGCCCAGGCGATCCAGTCGCTGGTGCACGTGTTCGCCACCGGGCGCTTCACCGGCTGGCTGCACTTCGTCGAAAGCGCCGTGGCCGTGGCCCTGTGGCCGGTGATTTCCTGGCTGCTGCTGGCGCCGCAGCGCCGCGCCGTCGACCGGGACCATACCCGTCCGATCTGAGTTCGTTTGAATGACTGAAATCAAAGACAGCGACCGCGAGATTCACCAGTTCCGCCTGCGCATGACCGCGCTGGCGGTGCTGGTGTTCGTCTGCTTCGGCATCCTCACGGCACGCCTGGTCTGGCTGCAGGTGATCCACCACGACCAGTACATGGCGCAGGCCGAAGACAACCGCATCGCGCTGGTGCCGATCGTGCCGAACCGCGGCCTGATCGTCGACCGCAACGGCGTGGTGCTGGCCCAGAACTATTCGGCCTACACGCTCGAGATCACGCCGTCGAAGCTGCAGGCCAACCTGGAATCGGTGATCGACGAGCTGGCCAAGATCGTCAGCATCGAGCCCAAGGACCGCAAGCGCTTCAAGCGCCTGATGGAAGAGTCGCGCAGCTTCGCCAGCGTGCCGCTGCGCACCCGCCTCACCGACGACGAGGTGGCGCGCTTCACCGCCCAGCGCTTCCGCTTCCCGGGCGTCGAGGTGCAGGCGCGCCTGTTCCGCCAGTATCCGCTGGGCGAAGTGGCCTCGCACGTGGTCGGCTACATCGGCCGCATCAACGCCAAGGAAGCGGCCGCGCTGGAAGAAAGCGACGACGCCGCCAACTACAACGGCACCGACCACATCGGCAAGGAAGGCCTGGAAAAGAAGTACGAGCGCTACCTGCACGGCACCACCGGCTACGAGGAAGTCGAGCGTTCGGCAGGCGGCCGCGCGATCCGCACGCTGTCGCGCCGCGCGCCGGTGCCGGGCTCGAACCTGATCCTGTCGATCGACATCGAGCTGCAGAAAGTGGTCGAGGAAGCCTTCGGCGACCAGCGCGGCGCATTCGTCGCCATCGAGCCCGAAACCGGCGACGTGCTGGCCTACGTGTCGCGCCCGGGCTTCGACCCCAACCTGTTCGTCGACGGCATCGACAGCCAGAGCTGGAACGAACTGAATACCTCGCTCGACCGGCCGCTGATGAACCGTCCGCTGTCGGGCACTTATCCGCCCGGCTCGACCTTCAAGCCCTTCATGTCGCTGGCCGCGCTGGAACTCGGCTTCCGCCGTCCCGAGCAGGGCATCCGCGACCCGGGCTTCTTCATGCTCGGCGGGCACCGCTTCAACGACGACAAGCCGGGCGGCCACGGTTACGTGGACATGTACCGCTCGATCGCCGAGTCCTGCGACACCTATTACTACCAGCTCGGCAACGAGATGGGCATCGATAACATCTCGCGCTTCCTGGCGCCGTTCGGCTTCGGCTCGCCCACCGGCATCGACCTCGAACACGAGAAGTCCGGCGTGCTGCCGTCGAAGGAGTGGAAGGCGAACCGCTTCAAGCGCAACCGCGCGGCCCAGAAGTGGGTCGGCGGCGACACCATCTCGATCTCGATCGGCCAGGGCTTCAACAACTACACCATGATCCAGCTGGCGCACGCGGTGGCCAACCTGGCGAATAACGGCGTGGTGATGAAGCCGCACCTGGTGAAGCTGATCGAGGACGGCGCCACGCGCGAGCGCACGCTGACCACGCCGAAGGAAAGCCGGCGCATCCCGCTGAAGCAGGAGAACATCGACTTCATCAAGCGCGCCATGGTCGGCGTGACCCAGGAAGCCTACGGCACCGGCCGGCGCGCCTTTGCGAATGCCGGCTACATCTCGGGCGGCAAGACCGGCACCGCGCAGGTGATCGGCCTGAAGGGCCAGAAGTACAACGCCCACGCCATCGACGAACGGCACCGCGACAACGCGCTGTACACGGCGTTCGCGCCGGCCGACAAGCCGAAGATCGCCATCGCCCTCGTGGTCGAGAACGCCGGCTTCGGCGCGGCCACGGCGGCGCCGATCGCGCGCAAGGCGCTCGACTATTACCTGCTCGGCAAGCGCCCGGCGCCGCCGGCCGCACCAACCGTGACAGCCGGCGCCAAGCCGGCGCCGGTGCGCGCCGCTGCCGCTGTGGCTGCGCCCGCCCCGGCCCCGTCCGCCGCCGCAGCCACGCCTCCCGGCGTGACCGCCACGGCGCCGGCCGCCACCACCAAGGAATAACGATGGCCTATTATCCCGAGCGGCGCTCGCTGAGCCGCCGCCTGAAACCGTATTTCACCGTGTTCGACTGGCCGCTGGCGATGGTGCTGTTCATGCTGCTGACCACCAGCGTGATCACGATGTCCTCGGCCGGCCACGAATTCCCGGGCCGGGTCGAGGCGCAGATGCGCAACTTCCTGCTGGCCTTCGTGGTCATGTGGATGGCCGCCCTGGTGCCGCCGCAGACACTGATGCGGCTGGCGGTGCCGGTGTACACCGTCGGGATCACGCTGCTGATTGCGGTGGCGGTGTTCGGCATCATCAAGAAGGGCTCGCGCCGCTGGCTGCACCTGGGCGTCGACATCCAGCCCTCGGAGATCATGAAGATCGCCACGCCGCTGATGATCGCCTGGTACTTCCAGCACAAGGCGCGGCTGGACGACTGGAAGTCCTTCGTGGTGGCGGCGGTCCTGCTGGTCATTCCGTTCACGCTGATTGCGCGCCAGCCCGACCTGGGCACGGCGCTGCTGGTGGGCGCCTCGGGGTTCTATGTGATCTTCCTGGCCGGCCTGTCCTGGAAAATGCTGATTGGCCTGGCCGTGGCCGGCGCGGCCAGCTTGCCGGTGGCCTGGTCGATGCTGCACGATTACCAGCGCGAACGGGTGATGACCCTGATCGACCCGACCTCGGACCCGCTCGGCAAGGGCTTCCACATCATCCAGTCGGTGATCGCCATCGGCTCGGGCGGCATGACCGGCAAGGGCTATCACCAGGGCACCCAAGGCCAGCTGGAATTCGTGCCGGAACAGACCACCGATTTCCTGTTTTCGGTCTATTCCGAAGAATTTGGACTTGTCGGCAACCTATTTCTTTTGGTAATTTACCTGCTGCTGATCGGCCGCGGCATGATGATTGCGGCCAACGCCCCGAATCTGTTCTCCCGGCTGCTGGCCGGCGCGATCACGATGATCTTCTTTACGTATGCCTTTGTGAACATGGGCATGGTGAGCGGGATCTTGCCCGTGGTCGGGGTTCCGCTGCCTTTCATGAGCTATGGCGGGACGGCGTTCATTACCCTGGGGCTCGGCGCTGGTATATTGATGAGCATACAAAGGCACCGCAAGCTGGTGCAGACCTGAGGAGCAAGAATGGCGCGCATGACCGCTAAGAGAACGCTCCCGGTGGTCATCGCGTTGGCGGCGTTGATGACCGGCTGCGGCACCACGGGCGACAACAAGAGCCTGGGTTCGCTGCCGTGGAAGCACAAGGCCGGCAAGCCGGGGGCGATCAATCCCAAGCTGCCGCCCGCCAATTCCGGCCGCGGCGGCTACTACAAGGACGACGGCCCCGGCACCGACATTCCGGAAGGACTGGAATTCACGCCCGACGCCGTGGTCCGGGCCGAGCCCTATGCCAAGTGGGCGAACCGGCCGTATTCCGTCTTCGGCCAGAGCTATACCCCGATCCTGCACGAAGAGCCTTTCGTCCAGAAGGGCGTGGCCAGCTGGTACGGCGTGAAGTTCCACGGCCAGAAGACCTCATCCGGCGAACCCTACGACATGTACAAGATGACGGCCGCGCATCCGACGCTGCCGATTCCTTCGTACGCGCGCATCACCCACGTGGCCACCGGGCGCTCGGTGGTGGTGCGCATCAACGACCGTGGCCCCTTCCACGCCAGCCGCGTGGTCGACGTGTCGTACACCGCCGCGCTGAAGCTCGGCCTGCTGGGCAAGGGCAGCCACGAAGTCGAGCTGGAGCGCCTGTTCCCGGGCGACGAAGTGCGCCTGGCTGCCGAGCGCCGCGCCGCCACCTCGGCGGCGCAGGCGGCGGCGCCGGTGCGGGCAGCGAAGGTACTCGATGCGCCGCCCGAGATCGCGGCCCTGATGCTGGAAGACCGCATGCAGTCCGACAGCGCCGCCGTGACCCAGGCGCTGCCCGCCGTGGCCGCGGCAACGGCTGCGGGCAAGGCGTCAGGCCAGTTCTACCTGCAGCTCGGGTCCTACAGCCGCGCCGACAAGGCGCAGGAGATGGGGCGTTTGCTGGCCGATGCCGGATTGTCGCTGGGCGAGATCGAGGTGGTGCCGAGCGGAGCGGTGAACCGTTTGTATGGCGGGCCGTTCGAGAGCCGCGCCGCGGCGCAGGAAGCGGCGCGCGGGTTACCGGCGGGGTTGGGGATCAAGCCGATTGTGGTGAAGCGGTAAGCGTTTTGGGGCGATATGCCGGTGCGTGTGGCGTACCGGTTGCCGTGGTGTTGTGCATAGGTACGACCGCGTGGGCACAAGTGCCCACCCTACGAAATCCGGGTTCTGTAGCGTGGGCACTTGTGCCCACGCTGTATGGGACTGATGCAAACCTACGACCCTACATCACTTGCAAATGTGCAAAATCGTCGCTTCCATCCCGCGCCCCGCCTCGAGGATGCGCGCCCGGGTCGGCCCATCGATATCGCGGAAGCGGTAGGCAAACCGGTTCGACTGCGGCCCGCGCGGCAGCACGCGCACGCCCTGTACGCCTTTTTTCGCCAGCTCGGCCGCCAGCGTGCGCGCCGAAGCTTCGGTCTTGAAGGCGCCCAGCGATACCGCCCAGCGCATCGGCGAATCGCCCTGCATGATGAAGTAATCGCTGATGCCGCGCTCGCGCAGCTCGGCCACGCGGCGCTCGGCGCCTTCCTTGCCGCCGTTCGGCGGCAGGTACACCAGGTGGCTGGTCACTTCCTGGAAGGGCACGGCCAGGCGCATCTGGCGCGCGCCGAGTTCCAGGCGCGCCAGGCGGTTCTCGAAGCGGCGCGCATCGGGCGGGGCAAAGGCTTCGGTCTCAAGGCAGGCGTAGGCCGGGGTCTCTGGTGCGGGCGGCGCCGGCGCCGGCGCTTCCTCCACCTCGGTTTCGGCTTCGGCTGCGCCGTCCTCGGCCTTGGCAGCCGCCGCCAGCGCCTGCGCCTGTTCGCCCGACAGCAGCACCAGCTTGTCGGCCGCCAGCTGTTTCGTCAGCCGCGCCGGTTCGCGCAGTTCGCCGTCGGCGCTGCCCAGCAGGCCGCGCCCGTAGGCGAACAGCAGCGCGTTCGCGGCCAGCAAAGCCCAGAATACGAATTTCACCACGCTTCAGCTCCCATCCATCGCTCCTCCATGCGTCGCCTGTGCACGCGCCACCGCGTGCAGGCCGACCAGCACGATATTATCGACCAGCTTGTGCGCCACCTCCAGCGCGGGCGCGATATACGGCGCCGCGCCGCCCGACAGGATGCACAGGGCGCCGCCGTGGCCCGCCACCGCACGCGCGATGGCGCCGGCCTGGGCCGACAGGCAGCCCGAGACGATGGCGTCGTTGGTATTGTCGGCAAACAGCGGCGGCGGCGCCATGCCCGGCGCGGCTTGCGGCAGCTGTGCCGTGTTGCGCGCCAGCGCGCCGGCCATCAGCGCCAGGCCGGGCAGGATCATCCCGCCCAGGAAGCGGCCGTCGCTTGTTACCGCATCGACCGTGGTCGCGGTGCCGCAGGTGGCCACCACCAGCGCCTGGCCCGGCGCCAGTGCACGCGCGCCGATGGCGGCGGCAAAGCGGTCGCAGCCCAGGCGTGCCGGTTCGCAGTAGCCGTTGACCAGGCCGGCGCGTTCGGCGCTTGAGGCAAACCACTCGACCTCGATGGCGCCGAGCAGGGCGGCCAACCTGTCGCGCAGCGCCTGGCCGGCGACGTTCGAGACAATGGTGCGCGTCACCTGCCGGGTGCGCCATTCGGCGCCCAGGGCATCCAAGCCGTCGTGCAGCGCTGCGCCGTGGGCGATCCACTCGCCCGGCTGCGCGTGTGCGCTGGCCAGCGCCCATTTCACGCGCGTATTCCCGGCGTCGATCAGCAGCAGCATGTCGTTCATCGTCAAGACGCACCCTTCACGCGCAGCGAGACGTCGCCGGCCAGCACCGTGATGCGGCCCTCGGCGGTATCGAGCAGCAGGCGGCCGGCATCGTCGACGCCGGCGGCGGCGCCTTCGTGCAGGATATTGCCGGCGTCGAGGATGACGACGGTTTCGCCCTGCCAGGCATGGCGCCGGTTCCAGCGTGCGGAGAATGCGCCGAAGCCGGCGCGGTCGAATTCGCGCAGCGCGCCGGCCAGGCCGTCGAGCAGGGCTGCCAGCAGTTCGTTGCGGTCCATGCGCGCCAGCCAGGGCAGGGAAGCGACGCTGCGGCCGATCTGCGCTTCGAGTTCGTCGGGCATCAGCAGGTTCAGGCCGATGCCGATCACGGTCCAGACCCCGCCGCCATTTGGAGCGTTCTGCGTTTCGATCAGGATGCCGGCCAGCTTGTCGCCGTCGCGCAGCACGTCGTTCGGCCACTTCAGGCCAACCTGCACACCGAGTGTATCGAGGGTCTCGGCCAGCGCCACGCCGATTGCCAGCGGCAGCCCGGCCAGGCGCTGCACGCCGCCGTCAAAGCGCCAGGCCAGCGAAAAGGTCAGCGAGCCTGCGCTGGAAGACAGCCAGCTGCGGCCGGCGCGGCCACGGCCGGCGGTCTGGTTGCGCGCCACCAGCAGCAGCGGCGCATCCAGCGACGCGGCGCGCGCCAGCAGGTCGGCATTCGTCGAGCCGGCCTCTTCGACCACTTCGACGGCCACGCCCGCCTGCGAGCGGGCGGCGATATCGGCGGCACGCATCAGTGCATTCGTCGGGACCGTCATGCCGCCCCCTTGCGGCGCTTTTGCGGCGCGCGCGAAAACATCGAATCGAACAGGGGATTCGGCAGCATGCGCATCAGTTTGGCGACAAAGCCCATCTGCCATGGCAGCACGCGGTAGCTGTCGCCGCGGGCGATGGCATCGACAGCTTTGGCGGCGAAGCGCGCGGCCGGCATCAGGAAAGGCATGGGAAACGGATTGTTGCGGGTCATGGGGGTATCGATATAGCCGGGCACGATGGTGACGACCCGGATGGCCGAGCGCTTCAGTTCCAGCCGCAGCGACTCGCAGTAGGCGTGCACGGCGGCTTTCGAGGCGCAATAGGCGCCGGCGCCGCGCATGCCGCGCACGCCGGCCACGCTGCCGACCGCCACCAGGCGGCAGGGCGTGCCCTGTACCTTCATCTGGAAAATGAAAGGGGCAAAGGTGGCGACGGTGGCGTTGACGTTGGTGACGAATACCGAGGCGAAGACCGGTAAATCTTCAGGCCGCTCGGTGAGCGTGCCGTGCGAGATGCCGGCGCTGGCGATGACGATGTCGGCGCCGCCGCAGGCCCCCATGAAGTCCTGGGCCGCCGCGTCCAGCGCGGCGTGGTCGAGCACGTCGAGCGCGTAGCTGCGGTGGCGTTCGGGGTGGGGCAGGGACGCAATCAGGTCCGCCAGCAGCTCGCCGCGGCGCGCCACCAGGCCCAGCGTGGCGCCGCGCGCGGCATACTCGCGCGCCAGTGCGGCGCCGATGCCGCTCGAGGCGCCGGTGATGAAGACGCGGGCTTCATGACCCGGCAGGGTCATTTCTTGTCCGCGCGGGCTTTCGCAACCAGTGCGTCCATCACCCCCAAGGCCACCTGCTGCTGCTCGGCTTCGGTCTGGGCATCGGAACCGCCCCCGTTCGCCATCGAGGGCGAGGTGACGAAGCGGCCGTCGATGGCAACGAAAGGCCAGTGGTCGACGCGGTAGGCTTCCATCATGGCGCTGGCGTGGCGCAGCTTGGCGCTCACGCCCATCGAGCGGTAGGTGTCGGCAAAGCGTGCGCGGTCGATGCCGGCCTTGGCCGCCCAGGCGATCACTTCGTCGTCGTCGGCAAAGCGCACGCGCTCCTGGTGGATCGCGGCAAACGCCTTCTGGTGGTACTGCTCCAGCAGGCCCATGGCTTCGAGCGTGTAGAACAGGCGCTGCTGCGGCACCACGCGCGGGCCGGCGGGCACGTGCACGCGCTTGAAGACGATGTTGTTGCCCTGCTTTTTCACCCACTCCGCCAGCTTCGGCTCGAAGGCGTCGCAGTGCGGGCAGTAGTAAGCGAAGAACTCGGTCACTTCGACCGCCTTGCCGGCCTGGGTGTCCTGTTTCTGCGGCAGCTCCTGGTATTGCACGCCCTCTTTCGGGGCGGCTTGCGGGCCCGGGGCGGCAAGCACGTTGCCGGCAAAGCCGAGGACGAGGGCGCTGCAGAGCAGGCGGCGAAGCATGTGCATCGGGTTCTCCTGGAACGGTTATTTCTGGTTGCGGACGATGGCGACGTCGATGCCGCTGTCGAGCAGCTTGGCGCGCGCCTTGTTGACGGTTTCTACCCCGTTGAACGGGCCCACGCGCACGCGGTGCAGCACGCCGCTGTCGCTGGTGCGGTCGCTGATTGCGGCCTCGAAGCCGAGCAGGGCCAGCTTGGCGCGGGTGTTCTCGGCGTCCGACATTTCGCGGAAGGCGCCGGCCTGCAGGAAGTATATGTAGCGGTCGTCGCCGCCCGCTGCGGCGGCTGCCGCATTCGGCGCGGCCGCGGCGGCGGCTGGCGCGGGAGCCGGCGCCGGTGCGGCCGCAGGCGTGGCCGGCTTGCGCTCGGCGGCCTGGCTCATGCCGGCGATGGCTTCGCCGAGCGGATCGGCTTCGGTCGCCGGGGCCGGGGCAGGCGCCGGGGCAGGCGCAGCGGCCTTGGCGGCCTCGCGCTCGGACAGCTGCTTGTTGGCCTGGCGCGCGGCGTCGCGGCTGCCGTACAGCGGCTTGTTCGGATCGTTGGCCTGGCTCGGGTCGAGATCGGCCGGGCGGCCCATCTTGTTCGAGCGGTCGGTGAAGGGCGAGGCGCCCTTGGTGATCATCAGCGCAACCGCCACCGCGATACCCAGGCCGATGATCAGGCCGATGATGATGCCGGTCAGGGTGCTGCCGCGCTGGCGGGAAGGGAAACGAAGGATGGCGGTCATGGTCGCTGTGCTTATGCTGGTTGGTCGGCTTGCGCGGCTGCGTCGTCGGCTGGCGCGCGTTCCATCTTGTTCGGCGCGGACACGCCGATCAGGGCCAGGCCGTTGCGCAGCACCTGGCGGGTGGCGGTGGCCAGGGCCAGGCGCGCCAGCTTGAGTGCTTCGTCGTCGTCGAGCAGCCACTTGTGGGCGAAGTAGTAGCTGTGCAGCTCGCCGGCCAGTTCGCGCAGGTAGAAGGCCACCTGGTGCGGGCCGAGTTCGGCCTGGGCGCGCTGCAGCATTTCCGGATAGGCGGCCAGCTTCGACAGCAGGCTCGCCTCGTGCGGCGTGGTCAGCAGCGACAGGTCGGCGTTCGCCAGCGACGCTTCGTCGCCGCCCCAGTTGGCGAGGGCCGAGCAGATGCGCGCGTGGGCGTACTGCACGTAATACACCGGGTTCTCGTCCGAGGTTTTCAGGGCGACGTCGACGTCGAACACGAATTCGGTATCGGCCTTGCGCGAGATGAGGAAGAAGCGCACGGCGTCGCGGCCGCGCGTGATGTCGCCGTTGCCCGACCATTCGATCAAATCGCGCACGGTCACGTAGGAACCGGCGCGCTTCGAGATCTTGACCTCTTCGCCGTTCTTCATGACGGTGACCATTTTGTGCAGCACATAGTCCGGGTAGCCCTGCGGGATGCCGATATTCACGGCCTGCAGGCCGGCGCGCACGCGGGCGATGGTGCCGTGGTGGTCGCTGCCCTGGATGTTGATGGCCTGGTCGAAGCCGCGGCGGAACTTTTGCATGTGGTAAGCGACATCGGGCACGAAGTAGGTGAAGCCGCCTTCGGACTTGCGCATCACGCGGTCCTTGTCGTCGCCATAGTCCGTGGTCTTCAGCCACAGGGCGCCGTCGAGTTCGTAGGTGACGCCGGCGTCCACGAGGGCCTGGACAGCTTCGTCCACTTTGCCGTCGGCGTACAGCGAGGACTCGAGGTAGTAATTGTCGAACTTGACGCCAAAGGCCTGCAGGTCGATGTCCTGCTCGTTGCGCAGGTAGGTCACGGCGAAGCGGCGGATCGATTCGATGTCCTCGACGTCGCCGCTGGCGGTGGCCGGCTCGCCGTCGCTGGCGGAGACCGTCTTCTTGTCCAGGAAGTCGTCGGCAATGTCCTGGATGTAGTCGCCGTTGTAGGCCGACTCGGGCCATTCGGCGTCGCCCGGCTTGAAGCCGCGTGCGCGCGCCTGGACCGAGGTGGCCAGGGTGGCGATCTGGACGCCGGCGTCGTTGTAGTAGAACTCGCGCGTCACCTGGTGGCCTTGCGCCTGGAACAGCGCCGACAGGGCGTCGCCCAGCGCGGCCTGGCGGCCGTGGCCCACGTGCAGCGGACCGGTCGGGTTGGCCGAGACGAATTCGATGATGGCGTGGTGGCCTTCACCGGCCGTGCCGCGGCCGAATGCCTGGCCCTGCTCGAGGATGCTGCGCACCACGGCCTGCTTGGCGCCGGCGGCCACGCGCAGGTTGATGAAGCCGGGGCCGGCGACTTCGGCCGCTTCGATCAGGCCGGCGGCCTGCGGGTCGGCCAGCAGGGCGGCGACCAGGCGCGTGGCCAGTTCGCGCGGGTTGGTTTTCAGTGGCTTGGCCAGCTGCATGGCGATGTTGCAGGCGACGTCGCCGTGCGAAGGATCGCGCGGGCGTTCCAGGACGACGTTCGGGGTAAGGTCGGTGCCGGCGACGATCGGCGCCAGGGCTGCCTGGAACAGGGCAACGATCGCTTGTTTTTGTTGGGCGAGCATAGTGTGGTGTGCGGTGAGTTCGAATGGAGCGGTGGCGCGCGGCCACGGCAATCAAGGTTCATTATACTGGTTTGCTGCAACGCCGAATACGCCCGGCGGCCGCGGCTGCAAGCCAGCTTTAAGCACAGCCAAAGGCTGTACCGTTACAATGACGCCTTTCTGTATTGACCCGTCACCATGACCGACAAGCGCCCTACGCTCAGCATCAAACCCAAGTCCGGCAGCGCCGCCAAGCCGGCGCCGCGCAAGCCGGCCAATCCCGCGGCCCAGTACGCCAAGCCCGCCGGCAAGCCGGCCGCGCAGGGCACGAAACCAGGTGCAGGGCAGGGCAGGGCGCCCGAGGTCAAGCGTGCCGCGCCGCCGCCGCGTCCGCCGCGCGAACAGCCGCAGGACAGGCTGAAACCCAGCTACGAAGTGAAGCAGCAGTTCCAGCCCGACTATGTGCCGGACCTGCCGCCGGATTCGCTGGCGCTGGCCCTGCTGGGCGCGTCGAACGCCATCGCCCAGGTGGGCGCCGGCACCGCGCTGCCGCAGGCCCTGGCCCACGTCTTCACGACGTTTGGCGTGACGCCCCAGGCGCGCGGCGCGATCCAGGACCTGGCCTACCGCAGCATGCGCCAGATGGGCCGCAGCGAGACAGTGCTCGACCTGATGACGACCAAGGCGCCGGACGCGCCGCAACTGGCCGGCCTGCTGTGCTGCGCCCTGGCCCTGCTCGACCCGGCGCAAGGCGAGGCGCCGTATGAAGCCTTTACCGTGGTCGACCAGGCCGTCACGGCCGCCGCCAGCCACCCGGACTTCGCCCATGCCAAGGCGATGGTGAACGCCGTGCTGCGCCGCTTCCTGCGCGAGCGCGAAGCCCTGGTGGAGCAGGCGCTGGCCGATCCGTTCGCGCAGTGGAACTACCCGCAGTGGTGGATCGACGCCACCCGCGCCGCCTATCCGCAGGACTGGGAAGCCATCCTCGCGGCCGGCAACACCCATCCGCCGCTGACCCTGCGCGTGAATACCCGCAAGACCTCGCTCGCCGACTACCTGCGCGGGCTCGAAGAAGCCGGCGTGGCGGCCGAACAAATCGGCCCGCAGGCGCTGCGCCTGGCGCAGGCCGTGAACGTGGCCCAGATTCCCGGCTTCCACGATGGCCTGGTGTCGGTGCAGGATGCCGGCGCCCAGCTGGCCGCGCCGCTGCTCGGCCTGCAGGACGGCATGCGCGTGCTCGATGCCTGCGCGGCGCCGGGCGGCAAGAGCGGCCACATCCTCGAGCTGGCGGACGTGGAGCTGACTTCGGTCGACGCCGACCCGCAGCGCTTGAGGCGGGTGGCCGACAACCTCGGCCGCCTGGGCCTGGAAGCCACGCTGGTAACCGCCCAAGCGCAGACCCGGGACTGGTGGGATGGCCGCCAGTACGACCGCATCCTGGCCGATGTGCCGTGCACCGCCTCGGGCATCGTGCGCCGCCACCCGGATATCCGCTGGCTGCGCCGCAAGACCGACACACGCCAACTTACAACACTTTCCGCGGAGATACTCGACAATCTTTGGCAGATGTTGCGGCCCGATGGTAAATTGCTGTTTGTGACATGTTCGCTCTGGCCCCAGGAATCGGAGGCGCAGGCGGCCGCGTTCGCGGCGCGCCACCACGACGCCACCCGCCTCGATGCGCCAGGCCAGCTGCTTCCCGTGAGCGGCGCCGGGCTCGATCATGACGGTCTGTTCTATGCGCTCTTCCACAAGAAGGGTAGTTAGGAACGCTCCCGCAGCAATGCTCGATTATCTGCTCGATTAATTTAGGTTCCGGCCACCTGTGACTTTACGATTTTTCCGCCTCCTCGCCTGCCAGCTGCTGCTGGTCTTCGCGTGCGCAACGGCGCAGGCGGCCGACGGGATCGACATCACGATGGCAAAAATCGAGGCCGGCGACGACGGCTACCGCCTGGCCGCCAACTATTCCTTCGACCTCAGCCGCGAGCTCGAAGACGCCCTGCAGCACGGCGTCAAGCTCTACTTCACGACCGAAATCGAACTGGTGCGCCCGCGCTGGTACTGGCGCGACGAGCGCGCCGTGTTCGCCAAGCGCACGGTCAGCATTTCCTACGACGTCCTGCTGCGCCAGTACTACGTAGCGGCAGTCGGCAGCGTCCAGCAAACCTTCCAGACCCTGGACGAAGCGATGTTCCAGATCCGCCGCCCGGGGCGCTGGTCGATCGCGCCCAAGGGCGCCCTGAAGCATGGCGAGACCTACGAGGTCAGCCTGCGCATGTTCATGGACCGCGACTACCTGCAAAAACCGCTGCAGGTGAGCGCCTTTTCGAATGCCGACTGGCGCCTCGCCTCGAACAGGAAGACCTTCAATTACCGTGCCGAGTAAAGGGAGGCAGGCGTGAACCAGGCCCTGCGCTATGCGCTGGTGGTCGGCGGGGCGATCGTTTCGATCCTGCTGTTCCTGCTCGCCTCGGCTTCCGACAACTCCGGTTTCTTCGACCGCTACTATTCCTGGCTGCTGGGGCTGAACGCCACCATCGCCTTCCTGCTGCTGATCCTGGTGGTGGTGGCCCTGGGGCGCCTGTATTCGCGCTATAAAGCCAAGCGCTTCGGCTCGCGCCTGATGGCGCGCCTGGTGCTGCTGTTCGCCGGCATCGGCATCCTGCCCGGCCTGGTGATCTTCATGGTGTCGGTACAGTTCGTCTCGCACTCGATCGAATCCTGGTTCGACGTCAAGATCGAGGCGGCGCTGTCCTCGGGCCTGAGCCTGGGCCGCGCCGCGCTCGACGAAGCCCAGGCCGACCTGGTGGCCAGCGCCCAGACCGTGTCGGCGACGCTGTCGGGGCAGAGCGACTTCGGCGCCCAGCTGGCGCTGTCGCAGGCGATCCACGGCATCGACGGCATGCAGAGCGCGATGCTGCTCGACGCCGACGGCAAACTGGTGGCCAGCGCCAGCGAAGACCGGCGCGCCGACCTTACCCCCGATGTGCCGAGCCCGCAGATGCTGCGCCAGGCCGCCATGCCGGGCGGTTATGCGCGGCCCGAGGGCGGCATCGAACTCGACTTCCGCGAAGCCGGCAACGACAGCCCGAATGCGCTCGACGCCGCCACCGGCCTGCGCCTGCGCGTGGTGCTGGCCGTGCCCGAGCCGCCCGGCATGGCGCCGCGCTACCTGCAGATGATGCAGGCGGTGCCGGTGAACCTGGCCACGAATGCCGAGGTGCTCAGGAGCGCGTTCAGCGAATACCGCCAGCGCTCGGTGGCGCGCGAAGGCCTGCAGCAGATGTACATCCGGACCCTGACCCTGACCCTGCTGCTGGCGATCTTCGGGGCCATCGGCAGCGCGGTGCTGATCGCCGGGAACCTGGCCCAGCCGCTGCTGGTCCTGGCCGAAGGCACGCAGGCGGTGGCCGAGGGCGACCTGTCGCCGCGCCCGATCGTCGAGACCAGCGACGAACTGGGCACGCTGACGCAATCCTTCAATGCCATGACCGGCCAGCTGTTCGAGGCGAGGAGCGCCGTCGAGCGCAACCGCTCGGCCCTGCAAAGCGCCAAGGCCCACCTGGAGTCGGTGCTGGCCAACATGTCGGCCGGCGTGCTGGTGCTCGACGCCGAAGGCACGGTGGTCAACTCGAACGACGCCGCCTGCCGCATCCTGCAGATGGAGCACTGCAACCTGGCCGGGCCGCTGCACAAGATCGGCGGCCTGGAAGTGTTCGCCAACTGCGTGACGCGCGCCTTCTCGGCGCAGAGCGCGCAGTCGGCCGCCGGCAACGCGCGCCAGCGCACCCACTGGCAGCAGCAGATCGAGATTCCGCGCCCCGGCGAAGACCACGACACCATCCTGCTGACGCGCGGCTCGCGCCTGCCGGTGGGGGCGGGCAGCGGCTTCATCGTGGTGTTCGACGATATCTCCGACATGATCTCGGCCCAGCGCTCGGTGGCCTGGGGCGAGGTGGCGCGCCGCCTGGCGCACGAGATCAAGAACCCGCTCACGCCGATCCAGCTGTCGGCCGAGCGCCTGCAGATGAAGCTGGAGGACAAGCTGGAGCCGAACGACGCCGCCCTGCTGGCGCGCGCCACGAGTACCATCGTGAACCAGGTCGACGCCATGAAGCGCATGGTCGACGACTTCCGCGACTATGCGCGCACGCCGCCGGCGGTGCTCGAGCCGCTCGATCTGAATGGCCTGATCGAGCAGATCCTGAATTTGTACCTGGCCGAGGACGCGTCCGACATCATCCACGCCACGCTGGCGCCGGACCTGCCGCAGGTGATGGGCGACGCCACCCAGTTGCGCCAGGTGATCCACAACCTGCTGCAGAATGCCCAGGATGCGCTGGTGGACCGCGATCCGGATGCGCCGGCGCCACGCATCGACGTCGCCACCGAGATCATCCACTACACCGGCGCCAACGGCACGGCCGGCACCGCGGTGCGCCTGGCGATCATGGACAACGGCCCCGGCTTCGCACCGAAAATCCTGGCGCGCGCCTTCGAACCGTATGTGACCTCGAAGGCGCGCGGCACCGGCCTGGGCCTGCCGATGGTGAAGAAGATAGTCGACGAACATGGCGGCCGCATCGATATCCAGAACCGTCCGGACGGAAGTGGCGCGTCGGTATTCATTTTGCTGTTAAAGTTAGCACAAGAGGCGAACTTGGCCGAAGTGTAAATCAGGCATAAAATCACGAACGTTAAAACGGGCGGAGACGGAAGGCAAAAGATGGCGAACATACTCGTAGTTGATGATGAAATGGGCATCCGCGAGCTGCTCTCGGAAATCCTGGGAGACGAAGGCCACGCAATCACGCTGGCGGAAAACGCGCAGCAGGCACGCGAAGCGCGCGCGGCCGGCGCACCCGACCTGGTCCTGCTCGATATCTGGATGCCCGATACCGACGGCGTCACCCTGCTCAAGGAGTGGCAGCGCGACGGCTTGCTGACCATGCCGGTCATCATGATGTCGGGCCACGCCACGATCGATACCGCGGTGGAGGCAACCCGCATCGGCGCCCTGAATTTCCTGGAAAAGCCGATTGCGCTGCAAAAGCTGCTGAAGGCCGTGCAGCAGGGCCTGACGCGCGCCCAGGAAGTGGCGCGCGTGCCGAGCCCGCCGCCGCGTCCGGTCATGCCGCCGCCGGTGATGGAAACGGCGATGCCGGTGGCCAGCAGCCCGATGTATGCACCGCCGCCGATGCCGGCGCCGATGAACGGCGCGCGCGTGGGCGTGGTCGGCCACGGCGAAACGCAAGGCTATACGCTGTCGTTCGACCTGCCGCTGCGCGAGGCGCGCGACGCCTTCGAGCGCATGTACTTCGAGCACCACCTGGGGCGCGAAGGCGGCAGCATGACGCGCGTGGCCGAAAAGACCGGCCTCGAGCGTACCCACCTGTACCGCAAGCTCAAGCAGCTCGGCGTCGAGCCGGGCAAGCTCGGCAAGCGCGGCGGGTGACGGCTGCCGGCGCCCGCGCCGGCGCTTCCGCAGGTGGCGCCATCCCCATCGCCACCACCATCGTCACCGGGCCCGGCGCGGGCCGGCGCGAGGCGGCGATTGCCGCTCTCATCGATCCGACCGAGGAGGGCGCAAGCGCCGTCATCCTCGAAGGCCTGCCCGACGGCACACTCCTCCTGGAACCATCCTCCACACTGCTGCTCGCACGCATCGCGCCCGGTTGCCTTTGCTGCGCGGGAAATCTGGTGATGCGTGTTACATTGAATCGTCTCTTGCGCCGGAAGCCGACACGCCTCTTCATCGGCCTGGCCAGCGGCGAACACCTGGGTCAGTTGCGATCATGGTTAAGCAGCGCACCATACGATCAATTGTTATCACTGACGCCGGACCGGCACACTTGAAATCGGTTCGCGCAGCCCCACCTCTTCACTGAAGTCGAAGCCAGCCGCCCGCCGCCGCGTGGCTGGTCCAACACGCTGATCGAGAGAAGGAGTCATCATGAACATGATCTACAACAGCGAACAGTACAGCGTGGTCGAATTTGGCGTCGATCGCGACCTCGAAGCCCTGCGCTTCGGTGGTTACGAAATCGTCGACAAAGCCGGCCGTCGCGAAGCGTTCATCGGCGGCAGACTGGCGCAGTCGTTCCGGCGCGACGTCAACAATTTGATCGCCAGCGAGCCCACCATGGAAGAAATCGACGATTTCCTCGGTTCCTACGATACCCTGATGAGCCAACCGGTCGTCCTGCACTGATAGCACCTCATAAGCTCGCGCCGGCTCGGCTTGCCGGCGCCGCTTCGCTCCCCATGCCATGGTAAGCTGCCTGCCATGTGCCAACTTCTTGCAATGAACTGCAATGTCCCAACCGACATTGTGTTCTCCTTCACCGGCTTCGCCCACCGTGGCGGCCGCACCGACACCCACCACGACGGCTGGGGCATCGCCTTTTTCGAAGGCGCCGGCGTACGCCATTTCGTCGACCACCAGGCCGCGATCGCCTCGCCGATTGCCGAACTCATCAAGCGTTACCCGATCAAGTCGACGAATGTCATCGCCCATATCCGCAAGGCCACGCAAGGCCAGGTGGCGCTGGAAAATTGCCATCCGTTCGTGCGCGAACTCTGGGGACGCTACTGGGTCTTCGCCCACAATGGCGACCTGAAGGAATTCGCACCAAGGCTCGACGGCGCTTTCCGCCCGGTCGGCAACACCGACAGCGAACTGGCCTTCTGCTATCTGCTGCAAGAGCTGCGGCGCCGCTTCGGCGACAGCCTGCCCGAGCGCGCCGCACTGCATGCGGCCCTGCAGGAACTCGTGCGCGAGATCGCCGCCTACGGCACCTTCAACATGATGCTGTCCGACGGCACGGCCCTGTTCGCACATTGCTCGACCAAGCTCTGCTACATCGTGCGTCAGTACCCGTTCACCGCCGCCTGCCTGTCCGACGAGGATTTATCCGTCGACTTTTCCCAGGTGACCACGCCGAAAGACCGGGTCGCCATCATCGTGACGGAACCGCTGACCAACAACGAAAGCTGGACCCACTTTGCTCCCGGCGAACTGAAACTCTTCGTCGACGGCGCCCCCCTGGACGTGTAAGTTTGGCATTACGGCATCTTTTTTTGCCGTATGGCGATGCCAAAAATCCACTAATTGCTGAGAATCGGGTAGAGTGGGCGGCTTGAACATCTCCCCGGGAACGCGATGACCGATACCGCCAGCCTCGACCAGGCATCCCAGCCTCTGCAACTACGCAATTTCTACCTGGCGCGCCAGCCGCTGCTCGACCGCAACCAGGCCTTGTTCGGCTATGAGCTGCTGTTCCGCAATCGTGCTGATGGCAATGCCGATATCGATTCGGGTCTCGCCGCCAGCGCCGGCGTGCTGGCCCATGCGGCCCAGCTCGGCCTACCGCGCGCGGTGGGCGATGCCTGCGCTTTCCTAAACGTCGACACCGACGTATTGATGAGCGATATCTTCGCCTTCCTGCCGCGCGAGCGCACCGTGCTCGAACTGACCGCGTCGGTGGACGCGACCGACGCCGTGCTGTGGCGCCTGGCCGAACTGGCCGGCCATGGGTTCCGCTTTGCCGCCGAGGTGTCCAGCCACGGCAAGCGCCTGGGCCGCCTGCTGCCCCTGCTCGACTTCGTGAAGGTCGACCTGCGCGCAACGCCGGTGGTGAACATGCTGGCCATCGTGCCGCGCCTGCGCGGGACCGGCAAACGCCTGATTGCGGAAAAGGTCGAGAGCCAGGCCGAATACCGGACCTGCCTCGATCTCGGTTTCGATTACTTCCAGGGCTATTACTTCGCCAAACCCTCGGTGCTGGCCGGGCGCAAGCTGTCGCCCTCGCAGCTGGCGCTGATGGAGCTGATGCACCTGGTGACCTCGGACGCCGACAACATCGAGATCGAACGCGCCATCAAGCGCGACGTCTCGCTGGCGGTGAACCTGCTGCGCATCGTGAACACCCCTGCGGCCGGCCTGCGCCAGCGCATCGATTCGCTGAGCCAGGCCCTGATCGTGCTGGGCCGGCGCCAGCTGCAGCGCTGGCTGCAGATCATGTTGTATGCCGAACCCGCCAACCGTGGCCATACGCAAACGCCGCTGCTGATGCTGGCCAGCACCCGCGCGCGCCTGATGGAGCTGCTGGCCCAGCGCCTGCGCCCGGGGCAGCGCCAGGTGGCCGATGTCGCTTTCACGGTCGGCATCATGTCGCTGATGGATGCGCTGTTCTCGGTGCCGATGGCCGACCTGGTCGAGCAGATCCCGGTGAGCGAGGAAGTGGCCGCCGCGCTGGTCAAGCGCAGCGGCTTCTTTGGCGAACTGCTGCGCCTGGCCGAGTCGCTCGAGCGCATGGAAGAGGGCGACGAGATGCTGCCGGTGCTGGGCGAACTGGCCGACAGCGGGGATGAACTGGTCGAACTCGAAATGGCCGCCTTCGAGTGGAGCGACAAGGTGGTGCGCTACGCGCTGTAGTGGCTGGTGTAGAGTTTGCGAGCGATACGTCACTGCTACTGACTGCGGAGACACACGTAACCGCGTGGGCACGGAGTGCCCACGCTACGGTTGAGGCCGCTTCAGAAGCCGCATCAGGAGCCGCATCAGGAGCCGCATCAGGAGCCGCATCAGGAGCCGCATCAGGAGCCGCATCAGGAGCCGCATCAGGAGCCGCATCAGGAGCCGCATCAGGAGCCGCATCAGGAGCCTAAGTACCGATCCACTGCTGGTGCAGGTCCGGATCGGTGCGCATTTCCCACAAGCCCAGCACGATGGTGGCCAGCCCGACGATGAGCATGCTGGCGCTCATGGTGCGGTCGGAAATGACATCCACTAGCCACGGCGACACCGCCACCCAGGCACCCACCACGATGTTGACGAGCACGGCCCAGACGTAGGTCTTGTAGAGATCGAAAGCGGCGAGGGCGACGATGATGGCGCCTGCGATAAAGGCGTTCACCGCCGGCAGCGAGTCGCTCGGGTAGCCCAGCACCCAGGGTGAAACGAACAGCCAGACGCCCAGCAGCAGGATTGCCTGATCCTGCCAGCGCCTGGTGGAAAGATGTATTGCCATGATGTTCTCCTTGCGGGACCAAGGTCCCTGGAGTTAGGCAATGCAGTAGCAAAAAAGTTCGCTGATGCTGGCGAGCGCAGGCTGTTACGACAGGTTCGGCGCCAGGTGGCGCTCCACTTCCAGCTTGTCCATGCCGCGGCGCTGCGCCATGTCCTCGACCTGGTCGTCATTGATCTTGCCGACCACGAAGTACTTCGATTCCGGGTGCGAGAAGTAGAAGCCCGACACCGCCGCGCCCGGATACATGGCGTAGGACTCGGTCAGCTGCATGCCGATCTCTTCGGCCTGCAGGGTCTCGAACAGCTCTTTCTTGACCGTGTGCTCCGGGCAAGCCGGGTAGCCTGGCGCCGGACGGATGCCGACATATTCCTCGGCGATGAGTTCCACGTTGTCCAGGTCTTCGCTGCTGGCATAGCCCCACAGATCGGTACGCACGCGCTCGTGCAGCCATTCGGCAAAGGCTTCGGCCAGGCGGTCGGCCAGGGCCTTCAGCATGATCGACGAGTAATCGTCGTGCGCATCCTCGAAACGCTGCTCGTGCTTCTCGATGCCGAGGCCGGCCGTCACCGCGAACATGCCGATGTAATCCGCCACGCCCGATTCCTTCGGCGCGATAAAGTCGGCCAGGCACTGGTTCGGGCGCTGCACGCCATCCACCACAGGCTTGACGCCCTGCTGGCGCAGGCCGTGCCAGGTGAAGGCCACCTGCGAGCGCGATTCGTCGCTGTAGATTTCGATGTCGTCGTCGCGCACCGTATTCGCCGGCAGCAGGGCAATCGCACCGTTCGCCGTCAGCCAGCGGCCTTCGATGATTTTCTTCAGCATGGCCTGGCCTTCGGCAAACACCCTGGTCGCCGCTTCGCCCACCACCTCGTCGGTGAGGATGGCAGGGTAGGGACCGGCCAGGTCCCAGGTCTGGAAGAACGGGCCCCAGTCGATGTAGCGCGCCAGCGTGCCGAGGTCGACATTCTTGAACAGGCGGCGCCCGATGAACTTCGGCTTGACCGGCGCGAATTCGAGCCTGGCCTTGTTGGCGCGCGCCTGCGCCAGCGTCACCGTCGGCAGCGCCTTCTTGCTGGCGTGCTGGACGCGGATGCGCTCGTAGTCGGCCTTGATCTCGGCCATGTACTGGGCACGCGTGTCTTCGGTCAGCAGCGACTGGCCGACCGACACCGAACGCGAGGCATCCGGCACGTACACCACCGGGCCATCGTAGTGCGGCGCAATCTTGACGGCCGTGTGGGCGCGGCTGGTGGTGGCGCCGCCGATCAGCAGCGGAATCTGACGCTCGCGGAACCAGGGGTCGCGCTGCATCTCGCGTGCTACGTGGGCCATTTCTTCCAGCGACGGCGTGATCAGGCCCGACAGGCCGACGATGTCGGCATTCTCTTCCTTGGCTTTGGCCAGGATGTCCGAGCAGGGCACCATCACGCCCATGTTCACGATTTCGAAGTTATTGCACTGCAGGACCACCGAAACGATGTTCTTGCCGATGTCGTGGACGTCGCCCTTCACGGTAGCGATCACGATCTTGCCCTTCGGCTTGGCGACGATGCCGGTGCGTGCTTCTTCGCGCGCTTTTTCTTCTTCGATGTACGGCACCAGGTGGGCCACGGCCTGTTTCATCACGCGTGCCGATTTCACCACCTGCGGCAGGAACATCTTGCCCTGGCCGAAGAGGTCGCCGACGATGTCCATGCCGGCCATCAACGGACCTTCGATGACATTGATCGGGCGGCCATTCGCGGCCAGCACGGCCTGGCGCGCTTCCTCGGTGTCTTCGACGATCCACTGCGTGATGCCATGCACCAGCGCATGCGCCAGGCGCTTTTCCACCGGTGCATTGCGCCATTCCAGGTTCTGCTCCTGCTTGCCGCCGCCGGCCTTCAGGGTGCCGGCGATGTCGATCATGCGCTCGGTCGCATCGTCGCGGCGGTTCAGCACCACGTCTTCCACGCGTTCGCGCAGTTCGGCCGGCAAGTCGTCGTAGACGCCGACCATGCCGGCGTTCACGATGCCCATGGTCATGCCGGCCTGGATGGCGTGGTACAGGAACACGGTGTGGATGGCTTCGCGCGCCGGGTCGTTGCCGCGGAACGAGAACGACACGTTCGACACGCCGCCCGACACCTTCGCGTGCGGCAGGTGGGTGCGAATCCAGCGCGTGGCGTTGATGAAGTCGTTGGCGTAATTGTTGTGCTCTTCGATGCCGGTGGCGATCGCAAAGATGTTCGGGTCGAAGATGATGTCTTCCGGCGGGAAGCCGACCTTCTGCGTCAACACCTCATAGGCGCGCTTGCAGATCTCGATCTTGCGTTCAAAAGTGTCGGCCTGGCCCATCTCGTCGAAGGCCATGACGATCACGGCGGCACCGTAGCGGCGGCACAGGACGGCCTGGCGCAGGAATTCTTCCTCGCCTTCTTTCATGGAAATCGAGTTGACGATGGCCTTGCCCTGCACGCACTTCAGGCCGGCCTCGATCACGCTCCACTTCGAGGAGTCGATCATGATCGGCACGCGCGAGATATCCGGTTCCGACGCGATCAAGTTCAGGAAGCGCGTCATGGCCGCCTGCGAATCGAGCATCGCCTCGTCCATGTTGATGTCGATGACCTGGGCGCCGTTTTCCACCTGCTGGCGCGCCACCGACAAGGCTTCGTCGAACTGCTCGTTCAGGATCATGCGCGCGAACGCCTTCGAGCCGGTAACGTTGGTGCGCTCGCCGACGTTCACGAACAGCGAGGACTCGTCCACGGTGAACGGCTCCAGGCCCGACAGGCGCATCGCCACCGGCACATCTGGAATCGCACGCGGCGCGGCGGTCGACAGCAGTTCGCCGATGGCCGCGATGTGTTCCGGCGTGGTGCCGCAGCAGCCGCCGGCGATGTTGATGAAACCGGCGTCGGCGAATTCGCGCAGCAGGGCCGAGGTATCGGCCGGCAGCTCGTCGAAGCCGGTATCGCTCATCGGATTGGGCAGGCCGGCGTTCGGGTAGATGCAGACAAAGGTGTCGGCGATGCGCGACAACTCCTCGGCATACGGACGCATCAGCGCTGCGCCGAGGGCGCAGTTCAGGCCCACCGTCAGCGGCCTGGCGTGGCGCACCGAATTCCAGAACGCTTCCACGGTCTGGCCCGACAGGATGCGGCCCGATGCATCGGTGACGGTGCCCGAGATCATGATCGGCTTGCGTGGCGTTTCAGGGTGCTCGTCGAAATACAAATCGATCGCGAACAGCGCGGCCTTGCAGTTCAGGGTGTCGAAGATGGTTTCGACCAGCAGCACGTCGACGCCGCCGTCGACCAGGCCGCGCACCTGCTCGTGGTAGCTCGTAACCAATTGATCGAAGGTGATGTTGCGCGCCGCCGGGTCGTTGACGTCGGGCGAGATCGAGGCCGTCTTCGGGGTCGGGCCAAGGGCGCCGGCGACGAAGCGTGGTTTGTCGGCACTGGTGTACTTGTCGCAGGCAGCACGTGCCAGCTTGGCGGCTTCGACGTTCATTTCATAGGCCAGGTGGCCCATGTGGTAGTCGTCCTGGGCCACTCTGGTGGCGCCGAACGTGTTCGTTTCCAGCAGATCGGCGCCGGCCGCGAGGTAGCGCTCGTGGATTTCCTGGATCACCTGCGGCTGGGTTAGCGTCAGCAATTCATTGTTGCCCTTGACGAAGAGCTCGCGGTTGCCCGCGCCTGCCGGTGCGGCGAAATCCGCGAAGCGGCCGCTTGGCCCGCCGCGGTAGGCGGCTTCGTCGAGCTTGTACTGCTGGATGATCGTGCCCATCGCGCCATCCAGGATCATGATGCGGCGCGACAGGATATCGCGCAGCTGGCGTTCGATCGGGGAGGGGGCGTATTTCGGGGCAGTCATGGTGGGCTTTCAATAGACGTGCGCAAGGGCGGCACGGTTCGGGCGGTCTGAAATTATACGTCATCGGCGACCCGGCTTCCCGCAGCCGGCCCTGGCGGCAGCAGATTGTATCGTTATGTGTTTATGCCGACGATTGTTACATGACGTTACAAAACCCGGGTGTTTAGCAATTTTACGGATACATACAGCGACGACAATAAATAAATTCCATAAGGAATGTGGCACGTTTTAAAGAGACGGGATGATTGCATGAACAAAGAGTACGAACCCGATTGGGATCAGCCAGTGGTGCAGAACCATGTTGCAGCACATGGATCAGCAAGCAAGCAGCCAGTGGGCGTGAAGCAGATCGTGACGATCCGCCTTGACGTCGACATGCTGGAATGGTTCAAGGCGGCTGGTCCAGGTTACCAGACCCGCATCAATCAAGTTTTGCGCGAGCACATGGATGCGCAGCGCGCTGCGCAGGCAGGCAATTAATTGTCATCGAACGCGCCCATGGGCGCGTTTTTCATTTGGTGGTAAGGATTTTCGGAAGGCGATCTGACGCAAGGTCAGTCGTTACCGGTACAGGTGACCGTACGGTGGGCACTCCGTGCCCACGCGGAAGGTGGCACTGTGTAAGCGGTGTTAAGACCCGTCAAGCCGCGTGGTGTTGGCAGCGTCCCGGGCATGTCGCGAACGCGTCTTCAGGAACGCAAACGTTTCCGCCGCGCTCATCGGCAAACACGACGCAAGGTTCCGCGTGGGCACAGCGTGCCCACCGTACGTCGATACGTCACCGCCGCGTGCGGATCAAGCGAACATCTGCCCTTCAAGCGAAAAGCTCTTCAGGAACTCCGCCGCCGGCAAGCGCTTGCCGCCCGGTTTTTGTAACTCCAGCAAGCGCAGCGCACCTTCGCCGCACGCCACCACAATGCCATCCTGCGCATTCGCCGCCAGCACCTTGCCCGCCGGTCCGGAACCTTCCGCCAGCTGCGCATTCCAGATCTTGACCACCGTCCCGTTCACCGTACCCTGGGCCGCAGGGAAGGGATTGAACGCCCGCACCTTGCGCCACAGCTCCAGCGCCGGCAGCGCGAAGTCGAGCTTCGCTTCTTCCTTGGCGATCTTGGCCGCATAGGTCGCGCCGTCTTCCGGCTGCGGCGTCGATGCCAGTTCGCCACGTTCGAAACGGCGCAGCGCCTCGACGATCATGCTGCCGCCCAGCGCCGCCAGCTTGTCGTGCAAACTGCCGGTGGTATCTGCATCCTCGATCGCCACGCGCTCGATCAGCATCATCGGCCCGGTATCGAGGCCTTCTTCCATGCCCATGATGGTCACGCCGGTCTCCAGGTCGCCGCTTTCGATCGCGCGGTGGATCGGCGCGGCGCCGCGCCAGCGTGGCAGCAGCGAACCGTGGATATTGATGCAAGGCGCGATGTCGAGCGTGCTGCGCGGCAGGATCAGGCCATAGGCCGCTACCACCATCACATCGTAGTCGAGCGACCGCAGGCGCTCGTGGGCCGCGGCGGCTTCGAGCGCGCGCTGTGGGTCCTTGCTGTCGGTGCGCAGCGACAGCGGCTGCGCTACTTCGATGCCATGCTCGAGCGCCACCTGCTTCACGCTGGACGCCTGCAGCTGCATGCCGCGCCCGGCCGGGCGGTCGGGCTGGGTCAGCACCAGGGGAATCTCGAAACCGGCGGCAAGCAGGGAACGCAGGGCGACAGCGGCAAACTCCGGCGTGCCGGCGAAGACGACTTTCATGCGCGGCGCCTTAATGGCGGCGGCCGGCGGCGCGCAGCGAGGCTTCGCGTTCCATGCCGCGCTCTTCCTTCTGCAGCTTGGCCTTGATGCGGTTGCGCTTCAGCGGCGACAGGTATTCCACGAAGACCTTGCCCATCAGGTGATCCATTTCGTGCTGGATGCAGACGGCCAGCAAGCCTTCGCATTCCATCTCGAAGACCTCGCCCTTGGCATCCTGGGCGCGCACTTTCACGCGCGCTGGACGCTCGACGCCGTCGTAGATGCCCGGCACCGACAGGCAGCCTTCGTCGTAGACCTGCTTTTCTTCGCTGGCCCAGGTGATTTCCGGGTTGACGAAGACCAGCAGCGCGTCGTGGGTTTCCGAGACGTCGATCACGACCACGCGCTCGTGCACGTCGACCTGGGTCGCGGCCAGGCCGACACCCGGCGCGTCGTACATGGTCTCGGCCATGTCGGCCACCAGCGTGGCAAGGCGCTCGCCGAATTCGCTCACCGGCTGGGCAATCTTATGCAGGCGTGGATCGGGATAGCGCAGGATAGTCAGGAGGGCCATAGAGGTTTCGGTAACAGTAGAATAAGGATTAAGGTGTGCGGGCGGCAAAGCACGACGCACCAGCAGAAAATAAGCGGCGCACGGGCAGGAATGCAACACGGTCCCCCGTAAGCAGGCCAGCACGGCACGCGGTTTATCTTGCTAGTTCAAGGATTTATGGGCAGAATTTGATTCAGTTCGGCAACTCTTCGCGATCCGCCTGGCGGTCAGCGCGGGTTCAGCCATGTTGTCTCTTGCGCCGCGGCTGCCCGGGTCGACGGGCGCAGCCAGTGTCAAATTCCGTCTCAATGCCGCACTTTACGGACGTCTTCAATGAAAAATTTTAGCACAGTCGTGACTCGCGCTGCAGCGGCGGTGCTCGTCGCGTGTGTCGTGGCGGGCCCCGTCCAGGCCGCCGAATGCGCCTTCAAGCCGAATGCCCCCGACCAGCATCGCGTCGTCAAGGGCGATACCCTGTGGGATATTTCCGGCACCTTCCTCGAGCACCCCTGGTGCTGGCCCCAGGTCTGGGGCATGAACCGCGACGAGATCCGCAATCCGCACTGGATCTATCCGGGCCAGATCGTCTACTTCGACCGCAAGACCGGGCGCCTGTCGCTGAACAAGCCGGGCACGGGCGACGGCCGCGGCGAGCCGCCGCTGCTGCGTCTGTCGCCGCAGGTGCGCAGCGCGGGCCTGGAAAACGATGCGATCGAGTCGATCCCGGCCGGGGTCATCGAGCCTTACCTGACCCAGCCCCTGATCATCGAGAAAAACCAGCTGGCAAGCGCACCGCGCATTGCGGCGTCCGAGGAAAACCGCGTCTACCTCGGCGCCGGCGACCGCCTCTACGTGCGCGGCGAGTTGAACGGCGCCACCAGTTTCCAGGTGTTCCGTCCTGGCGTCGCCCTGCGCGACCCGCAAACGCGCGCCGTGCTGGCGCACGAGGCCACCTACGTCGGCACCGTGTCGCTGGTCAAGGCGGCTGTGCCCGGCGTCGACGTGCACACCTTCACGGTGTCGAGCTCGGTCAGCGAAATGGGTGTCGGCGACCGCCTGGTGCCGGCGCCGCCGCCTGCCGTGCGCAACTACGTGCCGCATGCGCCGCAGCGCCCGGTCGATGCGCGCGTGATGTCGATTTATTCGGGCGTGACCCACGCTGGACAGAGCCAGGTCGTGACTGTCAATCGTGGTTCGATTGATGGACTCGACGTCGGCGCCGTTCTGCAGCTCTATCATTTCGGGAAGACGGTGCCGGACCCGGAAGGCCGCAAGGGCTTCCTCGGAATCGGCCGGTCGACGATCAAGCTTCCCGATGAGCAGTATGGCAGCCTGTTCATCTTCCGAGTGTTCGGGCGCGTTTCCTACGGCCTGATCATGCAAGTGACGGCGCCGGTGGAAGTCGGCGACGTGGCGAAATCACCGGAGTAATTTCACCGTGCAGGACACGGACCCCATCACCGCCGGCCGCATCGACAAACTCACCGACTGGCTGCGCCTCGAACAGGCGAACGGGGTAGGGGTCCGCGGCGCGCACATCCTGTTGCGCGCCTTCGGTTCGCCGCGCGCCATTCTCACGGCCGGCCATGCGGCACTGGCTGCGCATGTATCGGCTTCCGCTGCACGCGCCTTGTGCGAACCGCCATCCGCCGAGTTCATGCAGTTGCGCGATGCCACGCTTGCCTGGCTCGACCACCCCGCGCATGCGCTCATGATCCTGGGCGACCCGGACTACCCGCATGAACTTGCCCACATTCCCGATCCGCCCCTGCTCCTCTATATTAGAGGGCGCCGCGAATTGCTGACGCGGCCTGCGCTGGCGATTGTCGGCGCGCGCAACGCCACCAGCCAGGGCAAGGCCAACGCCAGCAGTTTCGCAGCAAGCCTGTCGCGCGCCGGCGTCTGCATCGTGTCGGGGCTGGCGCTGGGCATCGACGGCGCTGCGCACGAAGGCGCGCTGCAGGGCACCGGGTCCACGGTTGCCGTGGTCGGCACCGGCGCCGATCTGTTCTATCCCACGCGCCATCGCGCACTGGCGGAACGCATTGCGCGCGATGGCTGCATGGTCAGCGAATTCGCACTCGGCACGCCACCCAATGCGGGTAACTTCCCAAGACGCAATCGCATCATCAGCGGGCTGTCGGCCGGCGTGCTTGTGGTTGAAGCAGCAGAAAAATCCGGGTCCCTCATCACGGCACGCGTGGCCGGCGAACAGGGACGCGAGGTGTTTGCCTTGCCCGGTTCGATCCATGCGCCGCTGGCCAGGGGATGCCACAAGCTGATACGCGAAGGTGCGCGTTTGGTGGACTCGGCGAACGACATTCTCGAATCCTTGCGCATCTCGCCACTGGCGCCCGAGCTCCTTGCTCCCTTGCCGACCGAGACAAGCTGTCTCGGTCTGCTCGCCCACCTCGGCCACGGTCCGGTCGACATCGACACGCTGCTGCTACGTTCGGGCAGCACGGTCGGCGCCCTCAGTTTGGAACTGCTGGCGCTGGAAATGGCCGGTTTGCTCGAGCGCCTGCCGGGCGGAAAGGTGCAGCGCGTGGTGACGTGAATGCACGCTTGAACAGGCGCACCGGCATGTCAATGGGAACGCAAAATCGATAATTGGTCAGACAGCTATACGAACCGATAAGGCCGAAAAACGACGAATTTCATGTGCCGGATGTTCGGGCGCGCAGCAAGCTTGTGCCCTTGCGAGCTTAGCTGCTACAGTAGCGTCACTATGTTCGACATCCTGGTCTACCTCTACGAGACGTACTATCGTCCCGAAGCCTGCCCCGAGCCGGCTGCACTGGCACGCAAACTCTCCGCCGTCGGTTTCGACGACTTCGAGATCTGCGAGGCCATCGATTGGCTCACGGGTCTTAACGAAATGGCGGCCGAAGAACTGGCCGACGTGGTCGCCTCCACCGGCACCCGCTACTACGTGGACGAGGAATACCTCGAACTCGGCAGCGAAGCGATCGGCTTCATCCAGTTCCTCGAAAGCGCTCGTCTGATCAGCCCGGTGCAGCGCGAAATCATCATCGAGCGCGCACTCGCGGTCGACGAATCGCCGGTCACGCTGAGCAAGCTGAAGATCATCGTCCTGATGCTGATGTGGAGCCAGGGCAAGGAACCCGACGCATTGATGTTCGACGACTGGTTCGGTTCCGACGACGAACAGGCGCCGCGCCTGCTGCATTAAAGCAAGCGAACCACCGCGTCTCGACACGTCATCCTGAACGGCCTGCTTCCAGCAGGCCGTTTTCTTNTGTGGAGCCAGGGCAAGGAACCCGACGCATTGATGTTCGACGACTGGTTCGGTTCCGACGACGAACAGGCGCCGCGCCTGCTGCATTAAAGCAAGCGAACCACCGCGTCTCGACACGTCATCCTGAACGGCCTGCTTCCAGCAGGCCGTTTTCTTTTGGCGCTGTCACCGTTAGCTATGGATGAGGGTTGAACTGCTGAGCTCATTCGCGGTCCAAGTCGTATCGCCATCGATACGGGATGACCATGAAAGCACCTCGCTTCACGAAGTGGTTTGCCGCCTTGCCCGCATTGAACCAGCCCCAGCGGCTGCAGGTCCTCGACGCCCTGCGCCCGGCGGCCGGGTTGCACCAAGTGCTTGCCCTGATCGAACAATTCCAATCGCCGGGACGACGCTGTCCTCACTGCCAGTGCGAGCGCTGGCATCGGCATGGCCACGCGAATCACCTGCAGCGCTACCGCTGTTTCGCCTGCCGGCGCACCTTCAACGATTTGACTGGTACGCCATTGGCACGCCTGCGGCTGAAAGGGAAATGGCTCGATTACCTCGATGCGCTGCGTGCGTCGCGCCCGGTGCGCGCGGCGGCGGACGAGGTCAAGGTGCACCGCAATACCGCATTCCGCTGGCGCCATCGCTTCCTCGACCGGGTAAAGGAAGACCGGCCGGCGCGCCTGAACGGCATCGCCGAGGCCGACGAAATGTTCATCCTGGAATCCCAGAAGGGGTCGCGCAAGCTCGACCGGCCAGCGCGCAAACGGGGCGGCGTTGCCGGCAGACGCGGCATTTCACGCGAGCTCGACTGCATCCTGGTGGCCCGTGACCGCAGCAAACAGACGATCGATGCTGTCACTGGCCGCGGTCCTGTCAGCAAAATCCAGCTGGAGCGCCACCTGCTGCCCTTCCTGGACCGGAACGTCTTGCTCGTGACCGACGCAAACGCCGCCTACCGTGCTTTCGCCCGTGCACACGGCATTGCGCACCAGGCCGTCAATGTCGGTACCGGCGAACGCACGCGCATGGGCGCCTCCGGACTCATCCATGTGCAGAACGTGAACGCCTATCACGGGCGCTTGCGCGAATGGTTGTTGCCGTTTCACGGCGTCGCCTCGCGCTACCTGCCGAACTACCTGGGCTGGCGCCGCATGCTCGATGGCGGAAAAATTACATCTGCCGATCAATTGTTTCACTTAGCAATCGGGCCCATCCACAGCAAACGATGACAGCGCCTTTCTTTTCGGTGGCAGGATGTCCAGGGCAACGCCGGGTTTGCCGCGCGCCCAGCCGGAAGCGAGATGGTGTGTGTCACTTCGATACCGCCTGGCCTCACTTACCCTTTGCTTTTACCCTTGTCCTTGCCGTAGTCGGACGATGGCTGGTCCGGCTGTCCCCCGCCCTGCGATCCGCTCACGCCCGTTTGCTTCGAGGCTGCAGGCCCGCCGGCCGACTCCTGCGAGCCGGCAAGCTGGTCCTGCTCGAGCCCGCCTTGCCCGGACTGCTGCGACATGCCAAGCCGGTCTTCCTCGGCGCGCGCCTGCATGCGCTGGCCTTTCTGGCGTGCGCTCCAGTTGCCGCTCTGGGAGGCCACACCGCGTCCGCGGTCGGGGTTGCCGCCCGTCGTTTGTTGCTGGGCGCCGAGCGAACCCGATTGCGCATTGCCGGCTCCGCCTTGTTCCGAATTCGGTGTCCAGGATTGCGAATTCGGCGCCGAGGGCGCCACCGCGCCTGGCGCCTTGCCCTGCTGGCTGCCTTCGGCCACCGGCACGATTTTCTCGCGCGACACGCTGCGTCCGTGTTCGTTCGATCCCTTGTGTTTGTCGCTCATGATTGTTTCCTCCAACAAACGGCGTCTGTGCCAGCCCGCCAACAGGGCGATCATGCGCGCATGGCCATGCCGCTTCTATCGGAATGATGTCCGATCCTATGTAGGAAAGGACCCACTATCACTCGTGCAGGGAGCCCGTCTCGGCCCCTGCCGGTGCGCCCGGTTTCGGCGCGGCATCTGCTTGCGCTGCACAACAGAGGTGCAGAGTCCACTTGCGAACTGCGCGATAACGCGCTTATCATTGGCCGCTTATTCCAGACTGTTACCATCAAGACACTAGGTTCCGCTTTCGAGCATGTATGATGCGCAGGCCCGACCTCTAATATAAGTACGACGAGAAACCCTATGACCAAAACCCTCATCATCGCCGAGAAGCCCTCCGTCGCGAATGACATCGCCAAGACGCTGGGCGGCTTCACCAAGCACGATGAGTATTTCGAAAACGACGAATACGTCCTGTCGTCGGCCGTCGGCCACCTGCTGGAAATCGCGGTGCCGGAAGAATACGATGTCAAGCGCGGCAAATGGAGCTTCACCCACCTGCCGATGATTCCGCCGCACTTCGCGCTGAATCCCATTGCGAAGACCGAGTCGCGCCTGAAAGTGTTGAACAAGCTCATCAAGCGCAAGGACGTCACCACCCTCATCAACGCATGTGACGCGGGGCGCGAAGGGGAACTGATCTTCCGCCTGATCGCGCAGCATGCAAAAGCCAAGCAGCCGATCAAGCGCCTGTGGCTGCAGTCGATGACGGCGAACGCGATCCGCGAAGGCTTCAAGCAATTACGCAGCGACCAGGAAATGCTGCCGCTGGCCGACGCCGCGCGCTGCCGTTCCGAAGCCGACTGGCTGATCGGCATCAACGGCACCCGCGCCATGACCGCCTTCAACTCGAAGGAAGGCGGGTTCTACCTGACGACCGTGGGCCGCGTGCAGACGCCGACCCTGTCGATCGTGGTCGAGCGCGAAGAAAAGATCAAGAAGTTCGTCGCCCGCGATTACTGGGAAGTGCGCGCCGAGTTCGTGTGCGCCGCCGGCGTCTACGAAGGGCGTTGGCTCGACCAGAAATTCAAGAAGGACGAGAACGATCCGGAAAAGCGCGCCGAGCGCCTGTGGAGCAAGGCCGCCGCCGACTCCATCGCCGCCGCCTGCCGCGGCAAGCAGGGCACCGTCACCGAGGAATCGAAACCGACCACCTCGATGGCGCCGGCCCTGTTCGATTTGACCAGCCTGCAGCGCGAGGCCAACGGCCGCTTCGGCTTCTCGGCCAAGAACACCCTGGGCCTGGCCCAGGCGCTGTACGAAAAGCACAAGGTGCTGACCTACCCGCGTACCGATTCGCGCCACCTGCCGGAAGACTACGTGGCCACCGTCAAGTCGACGATGGAGTCGCTGGCAGAGAACAACAATTACCACCAGTTCGCCAAGCAGATCAGCAAGAACGGCTGGGTCAAGCCGAACAAGCGCATTTTCGACAACACCAAGATCTCGGACCACTTCGCCATCATCCCGACCGGCGTCGCCCCGAAGAACCTGAGCGAGCCGGAACAAAAGCTGTACGACCTGGTCACGCGCCGCTTCATGGCGGTGTTCTTCCCGCCGGCCGAGTTCCTGGTCACGACCCGCTTCACCGAAGTGTCGGGCCACCAGTTCAAGACCGAAGGCAAGGTCATGACGAACCCGGGCTGGCTTGCCATTTATGGCAAGGACACCACCGGCGACGACAAGGACGGCGCGACCCTGGTCCCGGTAGCCAAGGGCGAAAAGGTATTGGCCGACAAGATCAACGCGAATGGCCTGGTGACGAAACCGCCTGCACGCTATTCGGAAGCGACCCTGCTGTCGGCCATGGAAGGCGCCGGCAAGCTGGTCGACTCGGACGAGCTGCGCGACGCCATGGCCGGCAAGGGCCTGGGCACGCCGGCCACCCGCGCGGCCATCATCGAGGGCTTGCTGACCGAGAAATACCTGATCCGCGAAGGACGCGAGCTGATTCCGACGGCGAAAGCCTCGCAGCTGATGACGCTGCTGCGCGGCCTGGGCGTGAACGAACTCACGGCCCCGGAACTGACCGGCGAATGGGAATACAAGCTGTCGCAGATGGAGAAGGGCAAGATCTCGCGCGAAGAGTTTATGCGTGAAATCGCGCAAATGACCCAGATCATCGTCAAGCGCGCCAAGGAATACAACAACGACACGATTCCGGGCGAGTACGCGACCTTGACCACGCCGTGCCCAAACTGCGCCGGCGTGGTCAAGGAAAACTACCGCCGCTTTGCCTGTACCAAGTGCGACTTCTCGATGAGCAAGACGCCGGGCAGCCGCCAGTTCGAGATCAACGAGGTCGAGGAACTGCTGGCGAATCGCACCATCGGCCCGCTGCAAGGCTTCCGCTCGAAGATGGGCCGTCCGTTCGCGGCGATCCTGCGCATCGTGCGCGACGAGGACATCAACAACTTCAAGCTGGAGTTCGATTTCGGCCAGGACGCGGCCGATGGCGAAGAAGGCGAGGGCCTCGACTTCACCGGCCAGACCCCGCTTGGACCTTGCCCGAAGTGCGCCGCCGGCGTGTACGAAATGGGCCTGGCGTATGTGTGCCAGAACCAGGTCGCCAAGCCGAAGACCTGCGACTTCCGCAGCGGCCGCATCATCCTGCAGCAGGAAATCCTGCCCGAGCAGATGGCCAAGCTGCTGAACGATGGCAAGACGGATCTGCTGCCGGGCTTCGTCTCGCAGCGCACCCGCCGTCCGTTCAAGGCTTACCTGACCCGCGCCAAGGACGGCAAGATCAGCTTCGAGTTCGAGGAGCGCAAGGCCAAGCCGGCGGCCAAGGGCAAGGCGGCGAACGATGCCGCCGCGGAGGTGGATGGCGCGGCAGTCGAGACCAAGGTGACCAGGAAGCCGGCGGCCAAGGCGGCGGCGAAAACCGCTGCCGCGAAAAAGCCAGCGGCCAAGCGCGCCACCGCAGCGAAGAAATAAATTCCGGCTGGATGGCAAACCGTACGGTGGGCCGGGCCGCGCAAGGCACTCCGTGCCCACGCGGTTACGTGTTCATCCGGATTCTGCGGCCGATATGATTCGCTCCGCGGCGTCGATGATGGATGAAACGCTAGCGAGATGCTCTTCGATACGCCGGCGGCATGGTTTATTTTCGATGGAAAACCGTCGCCAATGATCATCGTTCCGCGTGGGCACGGGGTGCCCACCGTACGATTGGCGTTGCCGCCATATTCGACCGAATCATATTCTCGAGACGAAAAAAAACCGCGATGCTCACATCGCGGTTTTTTATTATCCAAGCATATCCAGCAGCGCTTATTCCTGCCAATCCTGCAGCGCCTTGATCGCCGCTTCGCCATTCCGGATCGCCTTTACGCGGCGCACCACTTCATTGCGCCAGGCTTCGTCGGCATCCTCGTCGGTGCCGTCGACGTCCTTCAATAGCACGCGCAACAGTTCGTTCTTTTCTTCAGCGCTCAGCAGTTGAATTTTTTCGCTAATTTCGGCGACCATGGGCGACATCATAACCTCACTGTGAATAGTGGCTGGGATGATATATCGAGAATCATTCGTTGTCGACAGGAACCATATTATCTGTCGGTTTCTTGTCGATGAGTTTATGGTCGGGATCGATGCCGGCCCGTCCCGGTTGCGCGTCGACGATAAAGGATAGCACCAGCGCACCCTCGCGCACCAGTCTCCTGTCGCGTACCAGCGGATTGCCGTCGCGGTCGTCCACGCCGAATTCGATGTAGTCGGCCAGCGGCAGCTGCTGTTCGAGCGCGCCCCCGGTGCGCAGCTTGGCTGCGCTGGCGTGCAGGGTCACCTCGTACTTGCCGTCCGCGCGGCGCCGCGTGCTGGCGCTGTCGGCGCGGTTCTCGTACAGCACCACCGCCTCGAACAGATCGTGCACCAGGTAGGCCTTGTCGGCCGGCGCCACTGCGCGCAGTGCCGCCACCAGGTCCGCCGCCGCGCCCGCGCCCGCCTCCGCAACATGGCGCGCCAGGAAATCGCGCAGCACCGCATTCACCTTGTCTTCGCCCAGCTGGTCCTGCAGCAGGTAGAGCGCCAGCCCGCCCTTGCGCTGCCCCAGCCAGGTATCCAGGCCGGCCTGCGCCAGCGGCACTTCGCGTCCGGTGGCGGTGGCGCGGCCCAGCAGGTAGGCTTGCAGGTCCTGGCGCAGGTAGCGCCGCATCGCGGTCGAGCCCAGGCTGCGGCGCAGCGTCATCAGGGCCGTGTACTCGGCCAGGCCATCGGTCAGCAGCGCGTTCGGCGACGTCAATTGCTGGCCCCACCACTGGCGCGCCGTGTTGTAGGCGCCCATGTAGAAGGGATAGTCGATCTCGCCGCGCTCGACGCTGTCGGCGCGCGCGATGAAGGCGCCGTTCTCGGGCAGGGCGATCATGCCGGGGAAGGCGCGCGCCGGGCCGGCGCTGCGCGGCGTTTCCACCAGGCGCAGGTCGTGCAGGCGGTAGGAGCCGAAGGCGCGTGTGCCGTAGTCGAGCGCCGCGCTGGCGCCGCGCACCAGGCGCTCGACGTTCGCTTCGTGACCGGGCTGGTAGAAGGCGTCGATCGCCACGTCCTGCCAGCGCTCGTGGCGCACCGTGTAGCGCGCCGAGGCGATCGCATAGCGGGCCAGGATGGGCTGTTCGGCGCGGTAGCGGAAGTGGCGGCGCTCGCCGGCGATCCACTCGCGCTCCAGCGCGCCGGGCGCCACCGCGATCTGGTCGACGCTGGTAGTCACCAGCGCCTCGAAGCGGATGCGCTGTCCGCCCGCCGCAGCGGCAGCCGTAGCTGCGGGCCGGGCGCGCGGGCCCAGGCCATGGCGGCGCCGGTCGCGCTCGTCGCTCAGTTCCACCGCTTCCTGGTAGCCGATGCGCGGCAGGTCTTCGTCGGTGAGCCAGCTGCCGTTGGCGGCCACCGGCGTGTCGGTGCCGAAGCCGAGCGGGCCGGCTGGCGCGGCGCTCAGCTGGAAGTCGTATGCCAGGCGCGCGCCCGGCGCCAGCGGCGTGTCCAGGCGGTAGCGATAGAAGCCGCGCGCGCGGTCGGCGTCGAGCAGGCGCGCCGGCTGCGACAGGCGCGCGACCAGGTCGGCGCCAGGGCGCTGATACACCACCAGTTCCGACAGCGGCGCGGCGCCGGCGTTTTCCAGCTGGTAGCTGCCGGCGACCGCCAGCATGCGCGTGCGCGGATGCAGGTCGACGCGCAGCGCCACCTCCATCAGGCGCGGTTGCAGCAGGGCGGCGAAGTGCCGGTAGCGCGTTTCGTATTCGGCGCGGCGCGCGTCCTGGGCGCGCGTGCTCGTGTAGTTCCCGGCCACGTCGAGTTCGTACCACAGCAGCGCGCCGCTGGCGCCGAACAGCAGCAGGCCGATGCCGAAGGCGGCCAGCACGCCGCGCCCCAGGTTCTGGCGCGCCAGGCGCAGGCGGCTGCCGAATTCGGGGTTCACGCCGCGCGGCCACAGCACCACGGCCAGCACCAGCAGCATCAGCGCCAGGCTGCCCCAGTACAGCTCTAACATTCGCTCGCGCTGCAGGAGGTGGCCGTAGCCGTTCATGCCCGACCACGGCAGCGGCGGCATGGCGCCCGACAGCAGCACGTGGTCCAGCCCCAGTCCCGCGGTCACCATGCCCGCTACGTGCAGGGCCACCAGCAGCGCGTAGCCGGCGTACTTGCGGCTGCACAGCGCCATCACCGTTACCGACAGCACCGCCAGCACCGCCCATTGCGGCAGCAGGATCGAGAAGGTGCGCAGGTAGAGGCCGAATTCGAGCGCGAAGTAGCCGCGCAGGACCTGGCACAGCATCGCGGCCAGCATCGCCAGCGCCAGCAGCAGGGCCTGCATGCCGACCAGGGCCAGGGTCTTCGAGAGCGGCGCCAGCCAGCCGGGCAGGGGCAGGGCGTCGAACAGCTGGGCGCTGCGGGCGTCGCGCTCGCGCCAGACCAGCTGCCCCGCATACAGGGTGGTGACGATCAGCAGGAACAGGGAAAAGCCGTCGCGCACCAGTTCCACCATCTGGGCGGTGACCGGATAGATGCTGGCGCCGTGCAGCGTGCCGATGCCGAAGCTGCCGGCCACCAGCATCGCCAGGCCGGCCAGTGTGATCAGCACGAAGGGCAGGGTGGCGACCGACTGGCGCAGCTGCAGCCAGGTCTGCCTGGCCAGCAGCAGCGCCAGGCTGCGCCGTGCGAAGTCGGGCCGCTCGCGCGTGGCTGCGGCCTGCGCCGGATGCGCTGCCAGGTCCGCGGCGGTTGCAGCGGCGCTGTCCGCGCGCGGCTCGCTGCGGCGGTTTTCCAGCGGGCCGGTGAGGTGCAGGCGCCAGTAGCCGAGCAGCAGCACCGCCAGCCCGAAGCCGCACCAGGCCAGGCGGTTCGCCAGGTACACGCCTTCCAGCAGCACCGGTTGGGCATTGCGTTCGGCGGTGGGCCAGTATTCGGTGAGGGTGATCAGGGCCGTGGTGCCGAAGGGGTCGATCAGGGAACCCAGCAGCTTGAAGTCGAAGTCGCGCGCCAGCGAGGGCGCCACCGTGTAGCCGACCAGCAGCACGATACTGGCCACGTAGACCGGCAGCATGCGCCGGGTCAGCGCCGCCAGCACGAAGAAGATCGCGCCGAAGATGAAGATGTTCGGCAGCAGCGTGAACAGCCAGGGCAGCAGGTAGGCCGCCAGGCTGGCGCCGCCCAGGCGGTCGGGGTCGATCCCGGGCAGCAGCCGGCCCAGCCAGGCGCCGAGCACGATGCCGCCGAAGACAAAGGCCAGCACTGCCCAGGCGCCGAGGAAGCGCCCGAACACATAGGCATGCTTGCCGATCGGCGCGCTGAAGAAGAAGTGGTGCATCTCGTGCTCGAAGTCCTGCTGCACCGCGCGTCCCATCACGGCGGCAATCACCACCACGCCGAGGCAGCCGAGGAAGGCGGTCGACAGCGCCACCTGGCGCGGCGCGTCGATCAGCACGCGCGCGCCGAATGCGACCACGGTCTCCTTGAAGGCGCCGCCGGCGGCGGCCGTCCACAGCATGGCCAGCGCCACGAAGACGCCGAAGTAGACCCAGGTCGGCAGCTGGCGCAGGCGCTGCCGGAATTCGAAGCGGGCGATCGCGAACAGCGCGGTCATGATTCAGCAGTTCCCGGCTGCGCCGTCGTAGCGGCCCGCGATGGTGGCGAAGTACACGTCTTCCAGGCTGGCGTGGGCCGGCTCGAAGCCCATGCCCGGATCGTTCTCGTCGTACACGTGGACCAGGGTGCGGCCGGCGCGCAGGCGCGTCGAGATCACCGCGTGCTGCTTCTGGAACAGCGGCAGGTCGGCCTTGTCGACGTAGCGCGACCAGATGCAGTCTTCGATGCCTGCGATCAGGCGCAGCGGCTCGCCGCACAGCAGCACGCGGCCCTTGTGGATGATGGCCATGTTGGCGCACAAATCGGCCACGTCGGACACGATGTGGGTCGAGAGCAGCACGGTCTTGTCGGCGCCGATGTCCGACAGCAGGTTGTGGAAGCGTACCCGTTCCTGCGGGTCGAGGCCGGCGGTGGGCTCGTCGACGATGATCAGTTGCGGGTCGCCGATCAGGGCTTGCGCCACGCCGAAGCGCTGGCGCATGCCGCCCGAGAAGGTGCCCAGCTTCTGGTGGCGCACCTCGAACAAATTGGTCTGCTGGAGCAGGCCGTCGACCACTTCGCGGCGGCGGTGTTTATGGGACAGGCCTTTCAGCTGGGCGAAGTGGTCCAGCAATTCGTAGGCGGTGACCTTCGGGTAGACGCCGAAGTCCTGCGGCAGGTAGCCGAGCATGCGCCGCACTTCGTCCTTTTCGTCGAGCACGTCGATATCGTCGAGGAAGACCGAGCCGGCATCGCACTCCTGCAGCGTGGCCAGGATGCGCATCAGGGTCGACTTGCCGGCGCCGTTCGGCCCCAGCAGGCCGAACATGCCTTGCGGGATGTTCAGCGTGACCTTGTCCAGGGCCACCACGCCATTGGCGTAGGTCTTGGACAGATTGCGGATGCGTAATTCCATGCGGACTCCAGGGGTGGGCTCTTGCGTGACGGCCCGTGTCCGCCAAGCCTTCTTGACGCCTGCATTGTAGTCAATAACGGTCGAGCCGGGCGGGCGATGCGACGCACGACGCGCTGGGCGGGCCAGATTGCAAAAACGCGGGACAGGGCGTACGGGCGTAGCAGGGAAAGAGCGGCGCGGCAGGGCTTGCCGTAGCGGGCATATAATGGCGGTTTCCCGCGACCCATTTGAAAAATACTATGTTAGCGAACCGTTTTCTTCCTCCCCTCGACCAGCTGATCGTCGGCTTCGACAAGGCGCTGCGCGTGGTCGGCGGCGTGGCCGCGTCGTCGCGCCCGAACCCGGCGGCGCATGCCGTCGATTGCGAACTCGACGAGCGCGAATCGCGCCACAGCGCCGGCCTGATGCGCGTGAACCATGTCGGCGAAGTCTGCGCCCAGGCGCTGTACGATTCGCAGGCGCGCCACGCCATGAGCCCGCAGATGCGCCAGCAGTTCGAGGAAGCGGGGCGCGAGGAAGAAGACCACCTGGCCTGGACCGCGCAGCGCCTGTCGGAACTGGGCTCGCAGCCGAGCGTGCTCAATCCCCTGTGGTATGCCGGCGCCTATGCGATGGGTACGGTGGCCGCCAAGCTGGGCGACGCCAACAGCCTCGGCTTCGTGGTCGAGACCGAGCGCCAGGTCGAAGCGCACCTGAACAGCCACCTCGACCAGCTGCCCGTGCAGGACGCCAAGTCGCGCGCCATCGTCGAACAGATGCGCGTCGATGAAATCGCCCACGGCGCCGCGGCGCAGGCGCTGGGCGCGGCCGAGATGCCGGTGCCGGTCAAGGTGGCGATGAAGGCATTTGCGAAGGTGATGACGACGACGGCGTATTACGTGTGATCATCGGCGTCCGGCGTAGCGACATGCGCCGGCGCGGGTTTTCGTAGGGTGGGCACCTGTGCCCACCCTACGAAGTCAACCGCAAAGTCCCGATAGTCAGGCGGCTTCCACGATCTCAAACGAATGCGTGATCGTGGCCGTCTTGGCCAGCATGATCGACGCCGAGCAGTACTTCTCGTGCGACAGCCTGACCGCGCGCTCCACCGCCGCCGGCTTCAAATTACGTCCGCTCACCGTGAAGTGGAAGTTAATCCGCGTGAACACCTTCGGGTCGACCTCCGCCCGTTCGGCCCGCAGCGTCACGTCGCAGCCCAGCACCTCTTCGCGGCTGCGCTTCAGGATCAGCACCACGTCGAAGGCGGTGCAGCCGCCGGTGCCGGCCAGCACCAGTTCCATCGGCCGCGCCGCCGTGTTGTGGCCGCCGGCTTCCGGCGCGCCATCCATCATGACGGTATGGCCCGACCCGGTCTCGGCGCGAAAACCCATTCCCGACGGGCCGTTCCAGCTGACTTTGACTTCCATGTGCGTTTCTCCGCTGTTTTGTCTGCCCACATTGTAGAACAGGCCACCGCGGCATGCCGGGGTGGCCTGGTGTTGCACGAGACGGCGGCCGCTCAGACCGACAGCACGTAGCGCTCGCTCTTCATGCGCCAGCTGGCAAAGGCCACCGCCAGCCCCGCCGCGATTGCCGACGACAGGAAGGTCATCGCCACCGGCCACAGGCCGACCTCGCCGCCCTTGGCCATTTCGCGCAGCAGCGTCTGGTTCGACAGCATCGGCACCATGTACATCCAGTCGGCGGTCTTCAGCTCCATCATCGAGATCACCACGCCCGGCACCAGCGGCACCAGCATCGCGATGCTCAGCAGGCTTTGCGCTTCCTTGAACGACTTGGCGTTCATCGCCAGCGCGATCTGCAGGCCGGCCGCGAACAGGCACAGCGGAATCGAGGCCACGCACACCAGCGCCAGGTCGGGCCAGGCCAGGGCCCAGGACATGCCGATTTCCTCGAGCGGCATCCAGGACAGGATGGCATGCGCCAGCGCCAGTTCCAGCGTGACGCCGAGGATCGCCAGCACGCCGGCCGTCAGCCACTTGCCGGTCACCAGTTCCCAGGCCCGCGCCGGCTGCGCCATCAGCACTTCCATCGAGCGCCGCTCGCGTTCGCCGGCGGTGATGTCGACCGCAGTCGACATCCCGCAGATAAAGGCCGGCAGGAACAGGATGCCCAGGATGCTGCCGATGAAGCCGGCCGAGCGCGAGGCGTTGGTGCCGGTGTCGAAGCGCTGCACCTGGATCGGCGCCAGCGTGGCTGGCGACACGCCGTGCGCCAGCAGGCGCGCGCTGGCCACGTTGGCGCCGTAGGCCTGCAGCACGTCCTCGACTTCGCGCCGCTGCGTGTAATTCTCGTCGGCCGAGTCGAACCACAGCTCCACGCGCGCCGGACGCATCGCCGTATAGTTCTCGGTGAACTTGTCGGACAGGCGCAGCACCACCGGATACTTTTTCGAGCGCAGCAGTTCGCCGATGCCTTCCTCGTCGAGCGCGCCGGTGTCGATGATGGTGACGTTGCGCTGCTTGAGCTGGGCCATCAGGGTCGGCGCCTTGGCGACGCCGATCACGGCCACCTCGATGCCGTCGCGCTCGGGCTTGGTCGCGCGGTCGATGGTCTTGTTCAGCAGGAAGCCCAGCATCAGCGGGTACATGAAGGTGAACAGGGCCAGCAGGCCCAGGGTGCGCTTGTCGCGCAAGGTCTCGCGCAACTCCTTGATCAGGACGACCAGAAACTTGGGCTTTACATTCGTCGGCTTCATGCGGCGATTCCTTCCTCGGTGCCGACCAGGCTGACGAACGCGTCTTCCAGGCTGGCGATGCCGGTGCGGCGGCACAGTTCCTGGGGCGAGCCCTGGGCCACGGTATGGCCCTTGGCGATGACGATCACGTCGTCGCACAGGTGGGTCACTTCCTGCATCACGTGGGTAGCCATGATCACGCAGCAGCCGTCCGCGCGCAGCGCGGTCAGCGCGTGGCGCAGCGCGCGCGTGGCCATCACGTCCAGGCCGCGGCTCGGTTCGTCGAGCAGCAGGTGGCGCGGGCGGTGCAGCAGGGTGCGCGCCAGCGCCACCTTGATGCGCTGGCCCTGCGAGAAGCCCTTGGCGCGGCGTTCGAGGATGTCGTCCATCCCCAGCAGCTCCGAGACTTCATCGATGCGGGTCTGCAGCGCGGCGCCGCCCATGCCGTTCAGCTCACCGAAATAGGCCAGGTATTCGCGCGTGGACAGGCGCTCGTAGAGTCCGAACTGGTCGGTCAGGAAGCCGATGTTGCGGCGTACCGCGAGCGGGTCCTGCTCCGGGTCGACGCCGTCGATGGCGATCGTGCCGTGGTCGCGTTTCAGGAGGCCGATCAGGGTGCGCAGCAGGGTGGTCTTGCCGGCGCCGTTGGGGCCGAGGAGGGCGGTGATCTGGCCGTCGCGCGCGGTAAAGCTCACGCCGCCGAGGGCCTTGACCTCGCCGAACTGTTTGCGTACGTCTTGTACTTCGATCATGGTGAGCTCGATTCAGGGTTGCGGCCCGGCGCTGCCGAGCTGGAAGGTCGGGGCCGGGATCTCGGCCAGGCACTTGGCGTTCAGGGTCTCGGTCGGCTTGTCGAGGAATTCGCGCAGCAGGCGCGGCGCGCAGCCGAGCTGCGACACGCCGTGGCCGGCATTCGCCACCACCAGGTGGCGCGCGTTGCTCATGAACTCGGCGGCGCGTTCGGCGCGGCGCGGCGGCGTGACCGGGTCGAGCGCGCCCGACAGCAGCAGGGCCGGCGCTGCGATCTTCGACGGCGCAGCGTAGGGCACGGCCGGCACCTTCATGTCCTTGCACAGGCTCGGGATGCGCTCGGCCAGCGGGCGCGTGAGCAGGGCGTTGTCTTCCGCGGCCAGTTCCGGCGTCATGCGCGGCACGTCCTCGGCGCAGACCACGGCCAGGTGCAGCAGCATGGCGCTGGACCCGTCGCTGGCGAAGTCGCCGGCGATGTTGTGGCGCGCAATGAAAGGCTCCCAGCGCCCGTTGTAGGCGCTGTGCAGCAGGAAGGGCAGGCGCCGCGCGTCGGCCGGCGCATACAGGATGTTGTGGACGGTGCCGAGGAAGCGCTGGCCGGTCATGGTGAAGGTGACCGGCGCGGCGGTGCGCGGGTCGGCGATCGAGAGCTTGATGCCGGCCTCGGTGCGCTTCACCAGGGCGTCGAACTCGGCGCGCAGGTTCGGGTAGGCGCCCTTGCAGGCGGCGTTCGCGGCGCACTGGGCAAACAGTTTGTCGAGCGCGGCGGTGCCGTCGCGCCCGCCTGCCGGGATCACCTGGTCGGGCGCGGCCACGCCGTCCAGCACCAGGGTGCGCACGCTGTCGGGGAAGGCGCGCGCATAGGCCTGGCCGAGGCGGGTGCCGTAGGAGCCGCCCCAGACGTTCACCTTGCCGTAGCCGAGCGCTTTGCGCACCTGCTCCAGGTCGCGTGCGGCCGCGGCGGTGGTGTAGGCGCCGAAGGGCGCGCGGCTGTTCGTGATGCAGGCGCGCACCTCGGCTTCGAGCTCGGCGTCGCTCATGGTCTCGTGTTCGGGCCGGCTTTCGCAATCGAGCTTGCCCGACAGGCCGGTGCCGCGCTGGTCGATGAAGACGATGTCGCGGGTGGCGCGCACGCGCCGGAAAGCGGCCGAGAGCAGGGGCAGGACTTCGCTGCCGGCCTGGCCGGGGCCGCCGGCGAGCACGAACAGCGGATCGTTGCGCGCGGCCTCGCGGAAGGCCGGCGCCACCGTCACGTGGATCTTGATGCCGGGGCCGCCAGGCCTGGCGTAATCGAGGGGAACCGGGACGGCCAGGCAGCGCAGCGTATCTTCGCTACCGGGCAGGTGGCAGTTGCGCGTGGCCGCCTTGGCAGCAGATGCGGCCGATGATGCTGGCGCAGCCTGGACGGCGCCCGACAGCAGCAACGCGCCCAGGGGAAGCAGGATGGATCGAATTTTCACGAAAACTCCTCTAACAATTGATCCATACTAATTTGGCATCAATTCTCAGGTCAACTCAAAAGTTTCACTAAGAACACTTTTTAGATACATATGTGTGGTTGAGTTTAGTTCTCATAGGGAACATGACTTTGCGCAAGCTCACCATGCACGAACATTGACAGGCGCGGATACGACAGTGGCACAAGGCCGCCTTGACGCTGCCGTGGAAAACGGGGTATGATCGTCGGCTTTCCATTTGCTCTGGAAAAGACAATAAGGCAGAGTCCGCAGTAACCCTTGCGGAACCACCATTTGAGCAATTTACCTATTTAGGAAGTCAACATGAAAACTTTTTCCGCTAAGGGCCATGAAGTCCAGCGCGACTGGTTCGTGATTGACGCGACGGACTTGGTCCTCGGACGTGTTGCCAGCGAAGTGGCACTCCGACTGCGCGGCAAACACAAACCAGAATTCACTCCGCACGTCGATACCGGTGACTACATTGTCGTCGTCAACGCAGGCAAACTGCGCGTGACCGGCACCAAGGCTACCGCCAAGACCTATTACCGTCACTCGGGCTACCCGGGCGGTATCTACGAAACCAACTTCCTGAAAATGCAACAGCGCTTCCCGGGCCGTGCCCTGGAAAAAGCTGTCAAAGGCATGCTGCCGAAGGGCCCACTGGGCTATGCAATGATCAAGAAGCTGAAAGTGTACGCGGAAGGCACCCACCCGCACGCAGCACAGCAACCACAAGCACTGACCCTCTAAGGAACTGACATGATCGGTAACTACAACTACGGCACCGGCCGTCGCAAGAGTGCAGTCGCTCGCGTGTTCATCAAAGCCGGCAGCGGCCTGATCGTCGTGAACGGCAAGCCTGCGAACGAATACTTCTCGCGCGAAACCGGCCTGATGGTCATCCGTCAACCGCTGGAACTGACCGGCAACGTCGAGCGTTTCGACATCAAGGTCAACGTCCATGGCGGCGGTGAGTCGGGCCAGGCTGGCGCCGTTCGTCACGGCATCACCCGCGCTCTGATCGACTACGATGCAGGCCTCAAGGCTGACCTGGCACGCGCCGGTTTCGTCACCCGTGACGCCCGTGAAGTCGAGCGTAAGAAAGTCGGCCTGCGTAAAGCACGTCGCGCCAAGCAGTTCTCGAAGCGTTAATCGCATCAAGCAGCCTTGTGCTGCATACTGCTGGACAAGAAAGCCACCTTCGGGTGGCTTTTTTATTGCCGCATGCTTTTCCGCATTCGGTTCTGTACCTGTTACGCACTGATATTGTGCACTGCAAAATTTTTACTAATGGTTCTTGCCGAATGTTCGGCAACGCACGGCCATGCGCATGCGTGCGGGGTAGGCTGAAACAGATAAATTTTGCAGGGGCATGATTGTGATGGATGGCGTAAAAAGAATCAGCCTGGGGATCCAGGGCGGCGGCGCATTTGGCGCCTTTGGGTGGGGTGTGCTGGACCGGCTGCTGCAGGAAGAGCGGATCGAGATCGGCGCCATCAGCGGCACCAGCGCCGGCGCCGTGAATGCGGCGGTATTGGCCGACGGCTATGCCCGCGGTGGCGGGCGCGCAGGCGCACGTGCGGCATTGCAGCGTTTCTGGCGTCGCCTGAGCGCCGCGGCCTCGGCCGTCAGCCCGGTGCGGCCATCGCCCTTCGATTGGGCCATGGGTGGCGGCACGCTCGCGACCTCGCCCGGCTACCAGCTGATGCAATTGCTGGCCGGCGTGCTGGCGCCGCCGGCCTCGCCGCTGTCGATGAACCCGATGCAGCCATTGCTGGCCACGCTGATCGATTTCGAGCGCGTGCGCGCCTGCGAAGAAATCGCACTGTTCATTCCGGCGACGAATATCCGCAGCGGCAAGGGCAAAGTTTTTCTGCGCGAGGAACTCGATGCGCGCATGGTCGCCGCCTCGGCCTGCCTGCCCTATGTGTTTGCGCCGGTCGTGATCGACGGCGAAGCCTACTGGGACGGCAGCTTCGTCGGCAATCCTTCGCTGTCTCCGCTGGTGGACAATGGCCCGGCCGACATCGTCATCATCCAGAACAATCCGATCGCGCGGCCGGGCTTGCCGATGACGATGAGCGACATCCAGGGCCGCACCAGCGAGATCGCCTTCAACATCGCCTTCGTGCGAGAGGTGAGCGCCATCCGTCACCTGGGCGGGGTGGTCGATGCCGAGGACAGCAATATCACGCATGCGTCCGGCGTGCGCCTGCATCTGATTAGTGGTAACGAACAACTCCAGCAGCTGGATTTGTCGAGCAAGTTCAATACCGAATGGCCCTTCTTGCTACGCCTGCATGCGCTGGGTGTGGCGACCGCCGAACGCTGGCTGGAAGAAAGCGTCGATGCCATCGGCAAGATGTCGACCCTCGATCCGGTGCCGGTGCACGAAGCGGAATGGCTGACGGGTACCTGAAACAGCCGCCATGCAATATTTGCAGGTATCGCTTCCTGTGCAAATATTCTTTGCATGGCCGTGCAAAGCGCCGAAGTCCCTGTGCGCCGCCCCAATGCCGGCAGGCTGTTAAAATTGCAGCCTCGGCCCGGCTGGGCACTTATTTTACGAAGGAAACAATATGATCAAAGTTGGCATCGTTGGCGGAACCGGATACACGGGCGTGGAATTGCTGCGGCTGCTGGCCGCGCATCCCGACGTGGAGCTGACCGCGATCACCTCGCGCAAGGAAGACGGCCTGCCGGTGGCCGACATGTTCCCCTCGCTGCGCGGCCGGGTGAACCTGGCGTTCTCGGCGCCGGACAAGGCCGACCTGACCGGATGCGACGTGGTCTTCTTCGCTACCCCGCATGGGGTGGCCATGGCGCAAGCCCCGGCCCTGCTGGCTGCCGGCGTGAAGGTCATCGACCTGGCCGCCGACTTCCGCCTGAAGGACCGCGCCGCCTTTGAAAAATGGTACAAGATCGAGCACACCGCGCCGGACCTGATCGAGGAAGCCGTGTATGGCCTGCCGGAGCTGAACCGCGACGACATCAAGAAGGCGCGCCTGATCGCCAACCCGGGCTGCTACCCGACCACGATGCAGCTCGGCTTCGTGCCGCTCTTGAGGGCCGGCCTGATCGAGGCCGACAGCCTGATCGCCGATGCCAAGTCGGGCGTCTCGGGCGCCGGCCGCAAGGCCGAGATCGGCACGCTGTTCTCGGAGTCCAGCGACAACTTCAAGGCCTACGGCGTGGCCGGCCACCGCCACACCCCGGAAACCTCGGCCCAGCTGCAGCGCTACACCGACCAGAAAATTGGCCTGATCTTCACCCCGCACCTGGTGCCGATGATCCGCGGCATGCACGCGACCCTGTATGCGCGCCTGACGAAGGACATCGACAATGCGTCCCTGCAGGCGCTGTTCGAGGAAGAATACAAGGATTCGGCGTTCGTCGACGTCATGCCGTTCGGCTCGCACCCGGAAACCCGCTCGACCCGCGGCTCGAACATGCTGCGCCTGGCGCTGCATCGTCCGGAAGGCACGAACACCGTCGTGATCCTGGTGGTCCAGGACAACCTGGTGAAAGGCGCGTCGGGCCAGGCAGTGCAGTGCATGAACCTGATGTTCGGCCTGGACGAGACGACCGGATTGCAACAGATCGCTTTGCTGCCGTAGGGTAGACACGTCATCGAGTCCCCCAGACTCGATGACTCCACGCTGTGATACGTGACGGTTGCGATGATGCATCCGCGATCGAAGCCGCCACCATTTGCTGTATGGATGTCAGGTGATTCCTACAGGCATTGCCTGACCAGAGCTAGATCAAGGTGGTAACTGTTGAGGGCGGTAAATTGGCCGGTGCGCTGGTTAATTTACGAGACGCAAATCCATCTATCTACAGGGGTGCCACCATGTTCGGTCGCAACGCGAAAAGCGAAATTGACAGCCTGATCGGCATAGCCGCCCGCATCGAAGGCGACCTCTGTTTCAGTGGCGGCCTGCGCATCGACGGTGAGGTGCATGGCAATGTGCTGGCCAGCGAGGGACCGGACAGCGTGCTGATCGTGTCGGAACACGCCCGCATCGAAGGCGAGGTGCGTTGCGCCAACCTGGTGGTAAACGGCTATATCGCCGGCTCCGTGCATTCCACCGAGCTACTTGAATTGCAGCCGAAAGGCCGCATACATGGAGATGTCCACTATAAACTGCTCGAAATGCACGGCGGCGCCCTGGTCACCGGCAAGCTGACGCACCAGCCGGCGGGCGAGCCGGTATTTCACCTGGCGGAAGCGGCAAGGGCCGAAGCATGACCGGCGCGAACCGTCTATAATGAGCATAAATCGAAATTAATCAGGAGTTTATCCCATGACAGCAGTGGCCGAAGTGCAAGACTTTGACACCATCCCGACCCCGATCGTCTTCACCGACAGCGCCGCTGACAAAGTGGCGCAACTGATTGAAGAAGAAGGCAACCCAGACCTGAAACTGCGCGTGTTCGTGCAGGGCGGCGGCTGCTCGGGCTTCCAGTACGGCTTTACCTTCGACGAAATCGTCAACGAAGACGACACCACGATGGAAAAGAACGGCGTGCAATTGTTGATCGACTCGATGAGCTACCAGTACCTGGTCGGCGCGGAAATCGACTACAAGGACGACCTTGAAGGCGCCCAGTTCGTCATCAAGAACCCGAACGCCACCAGCACCTGCGGCTGCGGTTCGTCGTTCTCGGCGTAAGTTGTTTGATGGCCCGGCGGTAGCGGGCGTCGTATCCAGATCCGGGCACTGCCCGGATTTGTTGTTTGTGGATCAGACGCGCAGCTGATCCGTAGAGGATGTGAAAAAATCGTCAGGGCAAGGCGCCGAGTCGAAGACAGTACGAGCGTACGGCGAGACGAGGCAACGCAGCCATGGCGATTTTTTCACATCCTCGTACGGTGGGCAGCCCGTGTGCGCGCGGAACGATGCACAATGTTTGCAGCCGATGCGGATGCAAAGCTGGCGTCGCGTTAGCGCTACCCAAGGCCTTGCAATAACGCATCCATCGGCCTGGGCTATTGGATGATCTTTGGGTGCTGTAACGAGTTGCAGCAACTGCGACCAGGAAACCGCCGCATCAGTGCATGCTTCCGCGTGGGCACGGGGTGCCCACCCTACGTAAGCTTGGTGCACACGTCCAGTTGGTGGGTTCGGAGAACCCACCCTACGCTATGCCGGGTATAGCGCGCCCAGCACGCGCGGTCCTGTTGCCCCGGTTACTGCCGTCATGTTCCCTGGTTCGCGCTCCATGAAGCGGTAACCCAGCCAGGCAAACGCCAGCGCCTCGACCCGGTTCGGCGCCACGCCCAGCGCCGTCGTCGATTCCACCGACACATTCCCGCCTAGTGCAGCCGCCAGCGCACGCAGCAGGGCGCCGTTGTAGGCGCCGCCGCCGCAGACGTAGACGGCATCCACCGCCGCACTTTCCTGCAAAATTGCCTGCGCAATCGAACGCGCCGTCAAGGCCACCAGCGTGGCCTGCACGTCGGCTGGCGCCAGGCCGGCAAATCCACTCAGGCGCGCGTCCAGCCATTCCATATGGAACAAATCGCGCCCGGTGCTCTTCGGCGCCGGCTGGTGGAAATAGGCTTCCTCCAGCAGCACGGCCAGCAGCCCATCGTCTACCCGACCGCTTGCGCCCCAGGCGCCGTCGGCGTCGTATTCCTTGCCCTGGTGCCGCGCAATCCACCCATCCAGCAAGACATTGCCCGGTCCGGTATCGAAACCGGTCACGCGCCCCTCCGCATGCAGCACGCTGATGTTGCCGATGCCGCCGATATTCACCACCACCCGCGCCGTGCCCGGCTGGCCGAAGGCAGCTGCATGAAAGGCCGGCACCAGCGGCGCGCCCTGGCCGCCGGCGGCGATATCCCGGCTGCGGAAGTCGGCAATCACGTCGATGCCGGTCAGCTCGGCCAGCAGGGCAGGGTTGTTGGTCTGGCGCGTGAAGCCCAGCTCGGGCCGGTGGCGCACGGTCTGCCCGTGCACCGCCACCGCCGCTATTGGCCCCGGAGCCGCCGGCAGGAGCTCCTGCACGCACGCCGCATAACAGCGCGCCAGGCCGTTGGCGGCAAGCGCTTCGCGTTCGATCTCGTTGTCGCCATGCGCCTGCAGCGCCATCAGCTCGGCACGCAAGGCGGACGGGAAGGGCACGAAGGCGGCATCGAGCGTGCGGATCGTGCCGCCGCCGAAATCCGCCAGCACGCCATCGACACCGTCCATGCTGGTGCCGGACATCAAGCCAATATAGAGAGTGGAGCCGGGAGTGGAAGTCGTCATCATTTGCCCATCATAAACGAAGCCCTGGAGCGCCTGTCCAAACAAAAACGCCTTCCGTGCAAGCAGCGGAAGGCGTTTTCAGGGGAGTGCCGACGTCTTAGCGTGCAGCCATGGCGTTGCCGCCAGGGGTCAGCAGCGAGAAGCGGTGGTTCATCTCGGCAGCGGCCATCTTGAAGCGGGTCAGCTCTGCAGCGGTGAGCGGCGCCTGGGTCAGGCCCTTCAGTGCGTTCGGATCGCGCGCGACATTTGCCACGCGGAATTCATAGTGCAGGTGGGCGCCGGTCGACCAACCCGTCGAGCCGACATAGCCGATCACCTGGCCCTGGCTGACCTTGGCGCCCTTGCGCATGCCGGTGCCGATACGGCTCATGTGGGCGTAGGCGGTGCTGTAGTTGTTCCAGTGCTTCAGGACGACCATGTTGCCGTAGCCATTGCCCACACCGGCGAAATCGACGGTACCGTCGCCGGCGGCGCGGATCGGGGTGCCGGTTGGCGCCGCGTAGTCGATGCCCTTGTGGGCTTTCCACTGGCCCGAGATCGGGTGCACGCGGTTCGAGAAGCCCGACGACACGCGCGAGAAGGCGATCGGCGACTTGAGGAAGGCTTTTTTCAGCGACTTGCCGTCCAGGCTGTAGTAGCCGCCCTGCTTGCTGACCGGGTCTTCGAACCAGACGGCCTGGAAGCTGGTGCCGCGGTTGATGAATTCGCCGGCCAGGATGCGGCCGGTTTTCACCATTTCGCCGTCGAGCCAGAAGGTTTCGTACACGACGTTGAAACGGTCGCCGCGCTTGATGTCGTTGCGGAAGTCGATATTGGTCGAGAACATCTGGACGATTTCGCCGACCACGGAATCCGGGATCGAGCCGCCGTCGACGTTCGCGTCGGTGGCCGAGTACAGCGAGGAGGACTGGATTTCGCGCGAACGCATTTCGACGCGGCGCTCGAGCTTGGCAGGCGCCTCGCTGGCAACGAAGCCTTCGCCCTTGCGTGCGATGGTCAGGATCGTGGGAGCGCTATCCTTGCCAGGAATGGTGGCGCGCAGCGACAGCAGCTGGCCGTTTTCGTCGGTCTCGGCTTGCAGGCGCTTGCCGTTTTTCAGCGACAGCACGCGGCGGGCGAGTTTGTCGGTGCGGATGAACTTTTGCGCTTCGGCGTCGTCAACGCCCATGCGGCTCAAGGTCGAACCGATCGAATCGCCGGAACGAACACTTTCCTGGTGGATGAATTGCTGCTCGTCTTCCTGCAGCGCGGCGATCTGGTCGGCCAGGTTCGGCAGGGCCAGGTTTTCAGCGACCGACTTGACTTCGACGTCGTCGGGTTCGGAGGCAACCGGGGCCACGGCGACTGCGCCGAAAGCGCAGAGTGCCAGGGCTGCCGCGCCGGCGCCGACAATGCGGGTCTTGCGACTCGTGTGAGTCAGGAGGGACCAGCCTTGTCGAGTGAGTTTTTGTATAGGGTTCATGCAATCAGTTAAAATTTGCCGCTTGAACTTCTCACCTATTTTATTCTTGTTATTCTGAAAAGTTTTCTGCAGGCAAGATTGATGGGATCGAGAATTATACCAAACTACGTGCTCCTACAACCGTTTTAGCCAAACTCCTACAAGATTTTTATGACTTCCTCCGCGACTTCAGGTAGTAGCAATTTTGCAAGTAAAGCCATCCTGCCCCTGTCGGACAAGGTGCAAGAGGCGCTTGCGATCACCAAGCGCGGTGTCGACGAACTGCTGATCGAAAGCGAATTTGCACAAAAGCTGGCCCGCTCCGAACAAAGCGGCGTACCACTGCGCATCAAACTCGGCGCCGACCCCACCGCGCCGGACCTGCACCTCGGCCACACCGTGGTGCTGAACAAGCTGCGCCAGCTGCAAGACCTCGGCCACAACGTTACCTTTTTGATCGGCGACTTCACCTCGATGATTGGCGACCCGTCGGGCCGCAACGCCACGCGCCCGCCGCTGACCCGCGAGCAGATCGAGGAAAACGCCCAGACTTACTTCCGCCAGGTGGGTCTGATCCTGGATGCCGAGCGCACCGAGATGCGCTACAACTCCGAGTGGTGCGACCCGCTGGGCGCGCGCGGCATGATCCAGCTGGCCTCGCGCTACACCGTGGCGCGCATGATGGAACGCGACGACTTCACCAAGCGCTACAAGAGTGGGACTCCGATTGCTGTTCATGAGTTCCTCTATCCTTTGATGCAGGGCTACGATTCGGTCGCTTTGAAATCAGACCTTGAGCTAGGTGGAACGGACCAGAAATTTAACCTGCTGGTCGGCCGCGAGCTCCAGAAGGATTACGGGCAAGAGCCGCAGTGCATCCTCACCATGCCGCTGCTCGAAGGACTGGACGGCGTCGACAAGATGTCCAAGTCCAAGAACAACTACATCGGCATCACCGAGGCGCCCAACATGATGTTCGGCAAGTTGATGAGTATTTCCGACACCATGATGTGGAAATATTTCGAGCTGCTGTCGTTCCGCCCGATGGACGAGATCGCCACGCTGAAGGCGGCCACCGAAGGCGGCGCCAATCCGCGCGACGCGAAAGTGGCCCTGGCCAAGGAAATCGTCATCCGTTTCCATTCGTCCCAGGCCGCCGACGACGCCCTGGCCGACTTCGTCAACCGCTCGAAGGGCGGCATTCCGGACGACGTGCCGGAAGTGAATGTGCCAGGCGCACCGCTGGGCGTGGCCCAGCTGCTGAAGGCGGCCGGCCTGTGCGCCTCGACCTCGGAAGCAATGCGCATGATCGACCAGGGCGGCGTGCGCATCGACGGCGCCGTGGTCAGCGACAAGGGCCTGCAAGTGGCGGCGGGCAACTTCGTGATGCAAGTCGGCAAGCGCAAGTTCGCCCGCGTGAACTTCACTGCTGCATGATCGGCCTGCTGCAACGCGTCAGCCACGCCAGCGTGGTGGTGGATGGCGCGACCGTGGGCGCGATCGAGGCCGGCCTGATGGTGCTGGTCTGCGCCGAAAAGGGCGATACCGAGCGCGAGGCCGACGCCTTGCTCACCAGGCTGCTCGGCTACCGCGTATTTTCCGACGAGGCCGGCAAGATGAACCGCAGCGTCACGGACACGGGCGGCGCCTTGCTGCTGGTGCCGCAGTTTACGCTCGCGGCCGACACCCGTTCCGGTACCCGTCCCTCGTTCTCGCCGGCCGCCAGCCCGGAAGACGGGCGGCGCCTGTTCGATTATTTCGTGCGCCAGGCATGCACACGGCATGGCAAAGTTGAAACCGGTCAATTTGGCGCCGACATGAAAGTCGCGCTGACCAACGACGGACCGGTAACGATCTGGCTGCGCGTTGATCCGGTCGACGTCAAGCGCTGAAACCCGTACCGCATTGCGGCGGAGTCCCACTAGGGAGATTGTGATGAAGATCTGGAGTGATTCATTTACCGAAGGCGGCCTGATTCCGCCGGAATGCGCTTTTGCCGTCATCGACCCGGCCACCCACGTGCGCCTGTCGAGCAACCGCAATCCCCATCTGGCCTGGGACGACGTGCCGGCCGGCACCCAGTCGCTGGTGCTGCTCTGTCACGACGGCGATGCGCCGACCGACGGCACGGACGTCAACAAGGAAGGCAAGACCGTTCCCGAAGACCTGAAGCGCGCCGATTTCTATCACTGGACCCTGGTCGACATTCCGCCCAGTCTGAAAAAACTGGAAGAGGGGCAGTTCTCCGATATGGTTACCCCGGGCGGCAAGCAAGGCCCGAACCTGCCTTTCCTGGTCAAGAACGGTACCGAGCACCAGCTGCGCCAGGGCACCAACGACTACACCGGCTGGTTCGCGGCCGATCCCGACATGGCCGGCGAGTACTTCGGCTACGACGGTCCCTGCCCGCCGTGGAACGACGAGCGCGTGCATACCTACGTGTTTACAATCTACGCGCTGGACATTGTCCATCTGCCGCTCGAAGGCACCTTCACCGGCCAGGAAGCGCGCCTCGCGATGCGCGGCCACATCCTCGACGAAGCCCAGATCTTCGGCGTGTACTCGCTCAATCCACAGATTGCGCCTACGCTCTCGAAGTAACCAACCGCCCCGGCCAGCCGGGGCTTTTCCTTTCTCCATGCAAAACGACACCCCCACCCGGATCGTCCTGATCCGCCACGGCGAAACCGCCTGGAACGCCGAACGTCGCCTGCAAGGCCACCTCGACATCGACCTGAACGCCGAAGGAGAGCGCCAGGCGCGCGCCCTGGCGGCCGCGCTGGCCAACGAGCACTTCGATGTGCTGGTCGCGAGCGACCTGGCGCGCGCCGCCCAGACCGCGAAGGCCCTGGGCGCATCGCGCGACCAGCCGCTGTATATCGACGGCCGCCTGCGCGAGCGCTGCTATGGCGGCTTCGAGGGCCTGCTGTATGCCGAGATCGAGGCCCGTTTTCCGGCGGAATTCGCCGCCTGGCAGGCGCGCGACATCGATGCCGAGCTGCCGCCAGGCCCCAACCGTGGCGAAACCTTTCGCCAGTTCTATGACCGCGTGGTGCCGGCGATCATTGGCTGGGCCGAAGACAATCCGGGCAAGTCGCTGGTCTTGGTGGCCCATGGCGGCGTGCTCGAATGCGCCTACCGCGCTGCGCTCGGCCTGCCGCTGGAAACCCCGCGTGACTTCAAGGTATTGAATGCGAGCATTAACCGCTTCATCGTAAGCGATGGCAAGCTGGAGCTGGTGAGCTGGGGCGAGGTGGGTCACCTGCGTCCGGCTGTAATGGATGAGCTGGCTTAGTTCGCATTGCACCGGCTGTAGCCAATTTTTTTCCTGCTGTCTACAACGGATTCTGCCGTTCGCGACAGTTCGCGACAAATTTTGCTGATAATTTGAGCAGCGGTTCGGGTAAAATAGCAGGTTCCCGCAAATTCTTTCCCCATTCCCGCTGTGCAAATCGGTCCGTATTTACTTCGTAATAATGTCTTTGTCGCACCCATGGCGGGTGTGACCGACCGTCCGTTCCGCCAGCTGTGCAAGCAGCTCGGCGCCGGCTATGCGGTATCGGAAATGGCGGCCTCGAACCCGCGCCTGTGGGCCAGCGAAAAGACCAGCCGCCGCACCGATCACGAAGGCGAAATGGAGCCGAAGGCGGTGCAGATCGCCGGCGCCGACCCGCAGGACCTGGCCGATTGCGCCCGCCACAACGTCGAGCGCGGCGCTCAGATCATCGACATCAACATGGGTTGCCCCGTGAAAAAGGTGTGCAACAGCTGGTGCGGTTCGGCCCTGCTGCAGCACGAAGACCTGGTCGAACGCATCCTGCACGCCGTGGTCGAGGCGGTAGACGTGCCGGTGACGCTGAAGTTCCGCACCGGTTGGGACCGCGAAAACAGGAACGCGCTGACCATCGCGCGCATGGCCGAGCAGGCCGGCATCCAGATGCTGACCCTGCATGGCCGCACCCGCGCCGACGGCTACAAGGGCGAGGCCGAGTACGACACCATCCGCGCCGTCAAGGCGGCGGTCGGGATTCCGGTAGTGGCGAATGGCGACATCACGACGCCGGAAAAGGCGAAATTCGTGCTCGACTACACGGGCGCCGATGCGGTGATGATCGGCCGCGCCGCCCAGGGCCGGCCCTGGATCTGCCGCGAAATCGACCATTACCTGCGCACCGGCGAATTGCTGCCGGCGCCGCTGGTGGAAGAGGTGCGCCACCTCATGAACGAGCATCTGCCGGCCCATTACGCCTTCTATGGCGAATATGTCGGCGTACGGACGGCGCGCAAGCACATCGGCTGGTATGTCGAGGATTTGCCTGGCGGCGAGGAATTCCGCCAGCGCATGAACCGGATGGAATCCACGAGCGAGCAGCTGGATGCGGTGGATAAATTCTTCCAATCTCAACTGGGGTTCGGGGAGCGGTTACAATACCGGCCCGCGCAGCCTGCCGTTGAGGCACAAGCAGCATAAAAATAGTCAGACAAAAAGAATAACAATGGGGACGTCGCCGTCGTGCGCGGCGAAGCAAACACTAACCAGGATGAAGCAGCAGACATGAGCAAAGAGAGTATCCAGGAAGTTGTCCAGAAGAGCCTCGAGGACTATTTCAATGACCTGGGCGAGCAGAAGCCGACGAACATCTACGACATGATGGTCATGACCGTCGAGAAGCCGATCCTCGAAGTGGTGATGACGCGCGCCGACGGCAACCAGTCGCACGCGGCCCAGATGCTGGGCATCAACCGCAATACCCTGCGCAAGAAACTGCAAGAGCACGGACTGCTCTAACGCTTGCCGGCACGAGTGGCCGTGCGCGGGCGCGGCCAGTATGGCGTGCCTCCAATCCGCACAGAATTTTCATCAACCGTGGCCACTCCCATGATCAAACAAGCTCTCATTTCCGTCTCCGACAAGACCGGCGTGCTCGATTTTGCGCGCGCGCTGTCTGCGCTCGGCGTGAACATCCTGTCGACCGGCGGCACCGCCAAACTGCTGCAGGACAATGGCGTGCCGGTGACTGAAGTTGCCGACTACACCGGCTTCCCGGAAATGCTCGATGGCCGCGTGAAGACCCTGCACCCGAAGGTCCACGGCGGCATCCTCGCGCGCCGCGATTTCCCCGAGCACGTGTCCAAGCTGGAAGAGCACGGCATTCCGCAGATCGACATGGTAGTGGTGAACCTGTATCCCTTCCAGCAGACAGTGGCCAAAGCCGAGTGCTCGCTGGAAGACGCGATCGAGAACATCGACATCGGTGGCCCGACCATGCTGCGTTCGGCGGCCAAGAACCACAAGGACGTGGTCGTGATCGTCGACCCGGCCGATTACGGCGTGGTGCTGGCGGAAATGAAAGGCACCGGTGCTGCCGCCGGCGCGGTCGGCTACGACACCAAGTTCCGCCTGGCCAAGAAAGTGTTTGCGCACACCGCGCAATACGACGGCGCCATCACCAACTACCTGACCAGCCTGGGCGAAGACAAGCAGCACGCCACCCGTTCCAGCTACCCGCAGACGATCAACATGTCGTTTGAAAAAATGCAGGACATGCGCTACGGCGAAAACCCGCACCAGGGCGCCGCGTTCTACCGCGACATCGTCAGCATCGACGGCGCGCTGGCCAACTACCGCCAGCTGCAGGGCAAGGAACTGTCGTACAACAACATCGCCGACGCCGATGCGGCCTGGGAATGCGTGAAGTCGCTGGGCGGCTCGCTGGGCAACACTGCGCAAGCAGCCGGTTGCGTGATCGTCAAGCATGCCAATCCCTGCGGCGTGGCAATCGGCGCCGATGCGCTGGACGCCTACTCGCGCGCGTTGCAGACCGATCCGACCTCGGCTTTCGGCGGCATCATCGCCTTCAATGTGGAAGTCGACGGCCGTGCGGCCGAGGCGCTGGCGAAACTGTTTGTCGAAGTGCTGATCGCACCGTCGTTCACCGCCGAGGCACGCCAGATCATGGCTGCCAAGCAGAACGTGCGCCTGCTGGAAATTCCATTGGGCCTGGGCCAGAACGCCTGGGACGTCAAGCGCGTCGGCGGCGGCCTGCTGGTGCAGTCGCCGGATGCGAAAAATGTGGGCCTGGACGAACTGCGCGTCGTGTCGAAAAAGCAGCCGACCCAGCAGCAGTTGCAGGATTTGATGTTCGCCTGGCGCGTGGCCAAGTTCGTCAAGTCAAATGCCATCGTGTTCTGCGGTAACGGCATGACCCTGGGCGTGGGGGCAGGGCAAATGAGCCGCATCGACTCGGCGCGCATCGCCTCGATCAAGGCGCAGAATGCAGGCCTGTCCTTGGCTGGTTCGGCGGTGGCGTCGGATGCCTTCTTCCCGTTCCGCGATGGCCTGGACGTGGTGGTCGATGCCGGCGCGACCTGCGTCATTCACCCGGGCGGCTCGATGCGCGACCAGGAAGTAATCGATGCGGCCGATGAGCGCGGTGTTGTCATGCTGTACACCGGGACGCGTCACTTCCGTCATTGATATTGTTTGCTCGGCCGGGTTGCATTGATATTGTTGGCTCGGCCGGGTTGGTAGGGTGGGCACTTGTGCCCACGCGGATGCTCTGCCTGTGAGACCGCGTGGGCACAAGTGCCCACCCTACGTTTCTACCGTCGGGCCAAAGCATAGCGCGCCACCCGCACACGGTTTTGTTGTAACGTATCCGGCAACAATCCGATGCAAACCTGTGTTTATACACAGTATTTTTCCCACGAACCTTGCTGGCCGGTATAACATTCGATAATGATTATTCTCGGCATCGACCCTGGCTTGCGCACGACCGGCTTTGGCGTCATTGAAAAGCACGGCAGCAAATTGCGCTACATCGCCTCGGGCACCATCAAGACCGGTCTGGAAGGGGCCTTGCCCCCACGCCTGAAGATCATCCTCGATGGCGTGCGCGAGATCGTCGCCACCTACCAGCCGGCCTGCGCGGCCATCGAAAAGGTGTTCGTCAACGTGAATCCGCAGTCCACGCTGCTGCTCGGCCAGGCGCGCGGCGCGGCGATTAGCGCACTGGTCGGCTTCGACCTCGACGTGGCGGAGTATTCGCCGACCCAGATCAAGCAGGCCGTGGTCGGCACCGGCAAGGCGGCCAAGCCGCAGGTGCAGGACATGGTCTCGCGCCTGCTCACGCTGCCCGGCCTGCCCGGTTCCGACGCGGCCGACGCCCTCGGCGTGGCGATCTGCCATGCGAACAACTACGACACGCTGGCCATGCTTGGCGCGCTCGGTCCGCAGATGACCGGCCTGCGCATGAAACGCGGCCGCCTGGTCTAAGCAACGCATCCATACAATATAAAAAGGCCCAACATGATTGGTCGCATCTCCGGAATCCTGCTCGAAAAAGTGCCGCCGCAATTGCTGGTCGACTGCAACGGCGTCGGCTATGAAGTCGACGTGCCGATGAGCACCTACTACAACCTGCCGCATACCGGCGAAAAGGTCGTGCTGTTCACGCACCAGGCAATCCGCGAGGATGCCCATTTGCTGTTCGGCTTCGGCACCGCCAGCGAGCGCGCCCTGTTCCGCCAGTTGATCAAGATTACCGGCGTCGGCGCGCGCACCGCGCTGGGCATCTTGTCCGGCATGTCGGTGGCCGACCTGGCCCAGGCCGTGACCCTGCAGGAAGCCGGGCGCCTGGTGAAAATTCCCGGCATCGGCAAGAAGACCGCCGAACGCCTGCTGCTGGAGCTGAAGGGCAAGCTGGGCGCCGACATCGGCATCGTCGGCGGCGGCGCGCCGCGCGACGACACGCAAGCCGACGTGATGAACGCCCTGATCGCTTTGGGGTATTCTGACAAGGAAGCGCTGCTCTCCACCAAGAACCTGCCCGAAGGCGCGAGCGTTTCCGACGGCATCAAGTTCGCCCTGAAGGCGCTGTCCAAAGGGTGAAGCAGGGGTTTCGTGCGGCATGCCGCACGCCTGCGGAACGGGTCTGCCTTGCAAGGCAGACCCTGGCAACTAATCAGATTTACGAAAATCAGTAATGAGCATCCAGACCGACAACTTCACCGAGCAGCGGGTCATCGACGCGGCGCCGGCCTCGCCCAACGAGGAAGCGATCGAACGCGCCTTGCGCCCGAAACAGCTCGACGAATACGTCGGCCAGGCCAAGATCCGCGACCAGCTCGAAATCTTCATCTCGGCCGCGCGCAAGCGCCGCGAAGCGCTGGACCACACGCTGCTGTTCGGCCCACCGGGCCTCGGTAAAACCACGCTGGCCCACATCATCGCGCGCGAGATGGGCGTGAATTTGCGCCAGACTTCCGGCCCGGTGCTGGAACGCCCGGGCGACCTGGCCGCCATCCTCACCAACCTCGAACCGAACGACGTGCTGTTCATCGACGAGATCCACCGCCTGTCGCCGGTGGTCGAGGAAATCCTGTACCCGGCGCTGGAAGACTACCAGATCGACATCCTGATCGGCGAGGGGCCTGCCGCGCGTTCGGTGAAGCTCGATTTGCAGCCGTTCACCCTGGTCGGCGCCACCACGCGCGCCGGCATGCTGACCAATCCGCTGCGCGACCGCTTCGGCATCGTCGCCCGCCTCGAGTTCTACAACGTCGAGGAACTGACCAAGATCGTGACGCGCAGCGCGCACTTGCTGGAAGCGCCGATCAACGAGGAAGGCGCACGCGAAGTGGCGATGCGCGCACGCGGCACGCCGCGCATCGCCAACCGCCTGCTGCGCCGCGTGCGCGACTACGCGGAAGTAAAAGGCAATGGCGACATCACCAAGAACATCGCCGACCTGGCCCTGAAGATGCTCGATGTCGACTCGGTCGGCTTCGACGTCATGGACCGGAAACTGCTGGAAGCGGTGCTGTTCAAGTTCAGCGGCGGGCCGGTGGGCATCGGCAACCTGGCGGCGGCGATCGGCGAAGCGGCCGACACCATCGAGGACGTACTCGAACCGTATCTGATCCAGCAGGGTTATTTGCAGCGCACGCCGCGCGGACGCATCGCCACCCCGGCGGCGTACCAGCACTTCGGCGTGGCCGCGCCGCGCATCAGCCCGACCGGCGACCTCTGGGACAACCTGCAGTGATGCAGATCTGGGTCGACGCCGACGCCTGCCCCGGCGTGATCAAGGACATCCTGTACCGGGTGGCCGAGCGCACGCAGATCCAGGTGACGCTGGTGGCGAACCAGCTGATGCGCGTGCCGGGTTCGAAGTTCATCCGCGCGCTGCAGGTGCCGAGCGGGGCCGATGTGGCCGACGCCGAGATCGTCGAACGCCTGGCTGCGGGCGACCTGGTCGTCACCGGCGACATTCCGCTGGCGGCGCAGGTGCTGGAGAAGGGCGGCTACGCACTCAATCCGCGCGGCGACTTCTACACGAAAGACACCATCGCCCAGCAGCTGACCATGCGCGCCTTCATGGAAGAACTGCGCAGCGGCGGCGTCGACACCGGCGGGCCGCCGGCCTTCAGCCAGGCCGACCGGCAAAACTTTGCCAACGCCCTCGACCGCCACCTGGCGCGCCAGCGGCCACGCACCTGACATTTGTCACCCCAAAGTGGTGGCGCTTGCTTCTGCCGCCGCCGCCGCGGCATCCGCATAATCGGCTCATACCAACTACCGGGAGAGACCGATGAAACCTGCCACCCTGAAGTACCTGCTGCTGTGCACCGGCCTGGCCGCCGGCAGCCAGGCGCTGGCCGCCGCCACCCTGGTCCAGAACGTCCGCGTCTTCGACGGCGAGGCCGTGCACGAGCGCCGCTCGGTGCTGTTCGACGGCGCCACCATCAAGAGCGCGGACTACCGCGGCGCGGCGCCGCAAGGCGCGCGCATCGTCGACGGCGCCGGCCGCACCCTGCTGCCGGGCCTGATCGATTCGCACGTGCACGCCTTCCGCTATCTCGACCTGCCGCTGCTGTTCGGCGTGACCACCCAGGTCGACATGTTCACCGGCGTGCAGGTGATGCAGGACATGCGCGCGGCGATGGCGGCCGGGAAGAACACGCAGCGCGCCGACATGTTCTCGGCCGGCACCCTGGCCACGGCCAAGGGCGGCCACGGCACCCAGTTCGGCATGGCGATCCCGACGCTCGCCACGCCGGCCGAGGCGCAAGGCTTTGTCGACGCCCGCATCGCCGAAGGCTCGCACTTCATCAAGATCGTGCTCGAGAGCGGGCATGGCGCGCAGCGCATGGCCACTCTCGACCTGCCGACCGTGAAAGCCCTGATCGAGGCGGCGCACCGGCGCGGCAAGCTGGCCGTGGTCCATGTCAGCACGCCGGAGAACGCGCGCGCCGCGCTGGACGCCGGCGCCGACGGCCTGGTGCACCTGTTCGTCGGCAGCACGATCAGCGCGGGCGACGCCGCGGCGCTGGCAAAGCTGGCCGGCGCCAGGCGGGCCTTCGTGGTGCCGACCTTCTCGGCGCTCGAGAGCATGGCCGGCGTCAAGCCGGACGAGCTGCTGGCCGATCCCGCCCTGGCCAGCCTGCTCGACAAGGAACAGGCGCTGCCCCTGAAGGCGAGCTACGGCCAGTCGCCGATGCCGGCCCTGCTGACGGCGCCAAAGGCGGTGACGGCGGCGCTGCGCCGCGCCGGCGTGCCGGTGCTGGCCGGGACCGATGCCGGCAACCCGGGCACCCAGTACGGCGTCAGCATGCACCACGAACTGGCGGCGCTGGTCGCGGCCGGCCTCACGCCGGGCGAAGCGCTGGCCGCCGCCACCAGCGCGCCGGCGCGTCTGTTCCGCCTTGGCCAGCGCGGACACATCGCCGACGGCTACAAGGCCGACCTGCTGCTGGTGGAGGGCAATCCGCTGGCGGACATCGCGGCCACGCGCCGCATCGTCGAGGTGTGGAAGGATGGCGAGAGCGCCGCGCCGCTGCGCGAACGCCAGCGCGCGCGGGTGGCGCAGGAAAACACCGTGCCCGGCCTGGCCCCGGTGCGCCTGCCGCCCGACGGCCGCATCAGCCTGTTCGGCAAGGACAAGCTGGCCAGCCCCTTCGGCAAGGGATGGGGCGCTTCCTACGACAGCATGATGGGCGGGAAGTCGAGCGCGACGCTGCAGGTCGTGCCGGGCGAGGGCGGCCAGGAAGCGGTGGCAGTGACGGCGAAGATCGTGCCGGGCTTTCCATATCCCTGGGCCGGCCTGTACTTCGCACCCGGCGCGCAGCAGATGCAGCCGGCCAACCTGAGCGCCGCCAAGGAACTGCGCTTTCGCGTACGCGGCGATGGCGGACGCTATACGGTCAGCATGCTGTCGCAAGGTGTGACGATCCCCGCGACCGTGCCGTTCACGGCCCGCGCGCAGTGGCAGGAAGTGGTCGTGCCGCTGACCCGCTTCGCCGGCGTCGATCCGGCCCTGGTGACCATGATCGGCTTCAACGCCGGCCCGGAACCCGGCGACTACCGATTCGAGATCGCCGACGTGCGCCTGCTCGAAGGCGCAGGCCAGGCCGCCGGAAGTGCACCATGAAGCGGATCATCCCGGTAACCCTGCTGCTGTGCGCCGGCCTGGCCACCAGCTCGTACGCACTCGCCGCCGCCACCCTGGTGCAGGACGTGCGCGTCTTCGACGGCAAGGCCGTGCACGAGCGCCGCTCGGTGCTGTTCGACGGCGCCACCATCCTCGATGCGAATTTTCGCGGCGCGGCGCCGCAAGGGGCGCGCATCGTGAGCGGCGCCGGCCGCACCCTGCTGCCGGGCCTGATCGACGCCCACACCCATGCCTTCCGCTGGCAGGAGCTGCCGGTGCTGTTCGGCGTGACCACCCAGGTCGACATGTTCACCGACATCGAGCTGATGAAGGCGGCCAAACAGGAGATGGCGCAGGGCAGCCGCCACGACCATGCAGACCTGTTCTCGGCCGGCACCCTGGTCACCGCGCCGAACGGCCACGGCACGCAGTTCGGCCTGCTCATCCCGACGATCACCGGACCGGAACAGGCCCAGGCCTTTGTCGACGCCCGCATCGCCGAAGGCTCGGACTTCATCAAGATCGTGATGGGTGGCGGCTACGGCATGCAGTCGATCAGCCTGGCCACGGCGAAGGCGGTGATCGATGCGGCCCACCTGCGCGGCAAGCTGGCCGTGGTCCACATCGGCAACGAGCAGGATGCGCGCGCCATGCTGGAAGCCGGCGCCGACGGCCTGGTGCACCTGTTCCCGGCCGCGTCGAGCGATGCGGCGGGACTGGCGCGGCTGGCGCGCAGGGAGGGCGCCTTCGTGATCCCGACCTTCGCGGTCCTGGAAAGCATGGCCGGCTGGCGCGGCGACGATTTGCTGGCCGACCCGGGCCTGGCAGGCCTGCTCGACAAGGATGCCCAGGCGCCCCTGAAGACCCACTACGGCAACAAGGAACGCGCCGAGCTGCTGGCTGCACCGAAAGCCGTGACCGCGGCATTGATACAAGCCGGCGTACCGGTGCTGGCCGGGACCGACGCCGGCAATCCCGGCACCCAGTATGGCGTGAGCATGCACCGCGAGCTGAAGGCGCTGGTCGACGCCGGCCTGACGCCGGCGCAGGCGCTGGCGGCGGCCACCAGCGTGCCGGCCCAGGTCTTCAGGCTGGGCAAGCGCGGGCGCATCGCACAGGGCTACAAGGCCGACCTGCTGCTGGTGGAGGGCAATCCGGCGGCCGACATCCTGGCCACGCGCCGCATCGTCGAGGTGTGGAAGGACGGCGCCAGCGCCAACGGCCTGCGCGAGCGCCAGCGCCAGCAGGTGGCCAAGGCGGCGCAGGCGCCCCAGCGGGGGGCAGGCAAGGGCCTGGCATTGCCGCCGGATGGCCGCATCAGCCAGTTCAGCGCGCAGCGCCTGGCCAGCCCGATCGGCATGGGCTGGAGCGCCTCGACCGACAGTTTTGCAGGCGCCAAATCGACCGTGGTCCTGACCCCGGGCCAGGCGCTGGCGGATGGCCAGGTGCCGCTGGCGGTCGACGCGACAGTGGCGCCGGGCCTGCCTTTCGCCTGGGCCGGCCTGGCCTTCATGCCGGGGGCGCAGCCGATGGCGCCTGCCGACTTCAGCGCCGTGAAAACGGTGCGCTTCAAGGTGCGCGGCGACGGCAGGACCTACCAGATGATCGCCATGTCGCAGGGCGTGCCGACCCCGGGCGCGCAATCGTTCACGACAGGCCCGGAATGGGCCGAAGTCAGCGTAGCCTTGCGCGAGCTGAAAGGCATCGATCCGGCCACCGTGACCATGTTAGGATTTAACGCCGGTCCGCAACCGGGCGACTATCGCTTCGAGATCGTCGACGTGCGCCTGCTGACGCAATAACCATAAGAGGACCACAGCGATGAACACGATACGTCAAGCCATGGCAAGGTTGCGGGCCAGGCCCTGGATTCCGGCGGAGTACGGCAAGACGCCTTACCTCTGGCTGCTCAGCCTCGGCTACCTGTTCTGGAAGTATGCCTATGTGCCGCCGACGCCGGTGGAAGCAGCCCTGCTGGCGCTGACGGTCGTGTTCTTCGTCTGGCTGTACTGCGCCAGCTACTGGGCGCGCGGCTGGCAGGTGGCGGGCTGCATCGCGGCCGGCTGCCTGCTCGGCGCGGCCTGGGTGCGCTGGAACATCGGCGCCGCCACCTTCTTCATCTTCGCCTGCGCCATGGCGGCGCGCTACCCCGACATCCGGCGCGCCGTGCTGGCGATCGGCGCCGTGTTCGTGGCCGCTTTCCTGGCCTCGCTGCTGGCCGAGTCGGCGCAGACGCGCTTCCTGTTCCTGTTGCCCCTGCTTACCGCCGGCCTGCCGGTGAGCATGGGCTCGATCATGGATGCGCGCCTGCGCCGCTCGCGCCAGGAACTGCTGCGCAAGCAGGAAGAAGTCGAGCACATGGCCACCATCGCCGAGCGCGAACGCATCTCGCGCGACCTGCACGACCTGCTCGGCCATTCGCTGTCGCTGATTGCGCTGAAGGCGGAACTGTCCGGCAAGCTGGCCGACCGCAACCCGGAGGCATGCAAGCGCGAGATCGCCGACATCGAAGCGACCGCGCGCCAGGCGCTGGGCGAAGTGCGCAGCGCCGTCAGCGGCTACCGCGAAAGTGGCTTGGTCCATGCATTGGCAAGCGCACGCGCCAGCCTGGCCGCTGCCGACGTCGAGCTCGACGAACAAGTCGAGCGTGTAAAACTGGCGCCGGCCGCCGAACATGTGGTGGCGCTGGCCCTGCGCGAGGCCGTGACCAACGTCGTACGCCATGCCGGCGCGCGCCGCTGCACCCTGTCGCTGGTGCTGGAGCAGGGCAGCGCCGTGCTGCGCGTGAAGGATGACGGTGCACGCCTGCGCAACGTGCACGACCTGCACGGCCTGCGCCAGGGGAATGGCCTGAGCGGCATGCAGGAGCGGGCCGCGGCAATCGGCGGCAAGCTCGCGCTGGCGGTGGCTGCAACGAGCGGCCTGGCGCTGGAGTTGCGCGTGCCGGCCGGAGAAACCGCATGATCCGCATCCTGATCGCCGAAGACCAGGCCATGGTGCGCGGCGCCCTGGCTGCGCTGCTCGGTCTGGAGCCTGACATCGAGGTGGTCGCCACCGCCGCCGACGGCGCCGAGGCGCTGGCCCTGTGCGGTCAGCACGCGCCCGACATCGTGCTGACCGATATCGAGATGCCGCGCATGACAGGGCTGGAATTGGCGGCCCAGCTGGCGGCGCGCCAGGACGCGCGCATGGCGCCCTGCCGCGTGATGATCGTCACCACGTTCGGGCGCAGCGGCTACCTGCGGCGCGCGCTGTCCGCAGGCGTGCGCGGTTTTCTCCTGAAAGACGCGCCGGCCGATGCGCTGGCCGCGGCGATCCGCACCGTGCACGCCGGTGGCCGCGCGATCGCGCCCGAGCTGGCGCTGGAAAGCTGGAGCGGCGCCCAGGACCCGCTCACCGAGCGCGAACGCCAGGTGCTGCGCCTGGCCGGCGAGGGCGCCAGCGGCGCCGACATCGCGCGCCAGATCCACCTGTCCGAAGGCACCGTGCGCAACTACCTGTCGGAGGCGATCAGCAAGCTCGGCGCCGGCAACCGGGTCGAGGCCTACCGGCTGGCGCGCGATGCGGGCTGGCTGTAGTGCGCGGCTGGATGTAATGCGCTAAACCGTTTGCCGGACTGGTGCCCAGCCATGCGCCATGCATCCGGCTGGGCTGGCATCATCTCCCTTCGATAGCGGGGGAGGGAAGGCATGGCGTGGTACGAGCAAGTCTGGCTGACGATACAGGCAGAGTTTTCCGATCTGGGCGACGTGGACGACATCACGCGCATCGTGCTGCGCCTGACGGTGGCGGTCGTGCTGGGCGGCCTGCTTGGCTATGAACGCGAATCCGCCGGCGCCTCGGCCGGCCTGCGCACCCACATGCTGGTGTCGCTCGGCTCGGCCCTGTTCGTGCTGATTCCGCTGCAGGCGGGAATGAAGATCGAGGATGTGTCGCGCGTACTGCAGGGCGTTACCGCCGGCATCGGCTTCCTTGGCGCCGGCGCCATCCTCAAGCAAAAGGACCAGAACGACATCAGGGGCCTGACCACGGCCGCCAGCGTCTGGCTGACCTCGGCCGTGGGCATCGCGGCCGGCATGGGGAGCGAAGCCAGCGCCGTGCTCAGCGCCCTGTTTGCGCTGGTGATCCTGGCGGTCGTACGCTCGCCCAGGCGCTGACCTTGTAGCGGCCCCAACAGGAATGATAGGTAGGGAGCGGCCCCGTTGGCCGCCAGGTTTGCTAGGATGATCGGCTCGTGGAAACGATGTGGGGGCTCGCATGTCAGAGTGCAAACGAGCGGATCCACGGGCCAACACGCGCATTGCGGCCCGGGTCGAGGAGGCTTTGCGTATCCTGCAGAGCGACGGCGCCTATCCGGCCTTCGTCTTCATGCAGCTGGCCGGCGTGCCGCGCCACGTGGCGATGCGGCTGCTGTGTTCGCCCGACCGGCATCGCCGGGCAGACCGGCGCATCAGGCCTCGCTCCAGCGGCCAGCCGGGCTGCGCCGCCATTCGAACCTTCCATTCATGCAAAAAGCCCGCCAATTGGCGGGCTCTTCGGTATTGCATCGGGCGCCCATGCTATCTGCATGGTGCGCGCCATTCTTCGCTGCGTGATCAGATCGCGCAGATATTCCCGGCTTTTTCGCCTTTTGGACCAGTCGAGCGCACAAACGATACGCGCTGGTTTTCAGCGAGGCTTTTGAAACCCTGCGATTGAATATCCTGGAAATGCGCGAACAAATCGCCGCCGCCTGCGTCAGGGGTAATGAAGCCGAAGCCTTTTGAATCGTTGAACCATTTTACGGTGCCGGTTTGGGTAGTCATGATTGCATCCTTTTTAAATTTGCATGGGCAAGCGCCCGAATTGCACATTCGACCAAGAGAGGGTGTAACGGAGGGAATCAGACGGGACCGCCAAACGGCGAGACAGGAAAGAAAGGCCAACAATAACAACGACTTGATGTAGTGCGAGATGGAAGATACAGGGATTTCCGGGATTTACCTAATTATTTCGGATTTATTTTCTCCCGCGTGCATTTATTCTCATTTCGAGCGTTTCCGGAAATGGCTGTTATTATGGGGTAACCCATTTTCGTTGAATCTCAGCGGATTGGGGCATATAAAGGTTTCAACATGCCAGCGCACCGATTAAGTGGCTTTATCCATAATAACATGGAGCCGATTCTGCAAGCCTGGGAAGATTTTGCGCGTACCATCGAACCACCTGCACTGACCATGGACGACACCGAACTGCGCGACCATGCGCGCCAGATGCTGCATGCGATCAGCACCGACCTGGCTGTGCCGCAATCCGAGCAGGAGCGCTGCGCGAAGTCGCGTGGCCTTGGCAAGCGCGGGGTGGACGACACGGCCGCCGAAACCCATGCCGAGGCGCGCCTGTTGTCCGGCTATACCGTTGTCCAGCTGGTCTCCGAATACCGCGCCCTGCGTTCGAGCGTGCTGACCCTGTGGGTGGCCGCCCTTGCCGGCGAAGCCCCATCGACCCACATGGAAGACGTCACGCGTTTCAACGAAGCCATCGACCAAGCCCTGGCCGAGTCGGTTGCGCGCTACGAGCTCATGGTCAAGCAGACCCAGAACATGTTCCTGGCCATCCTCGGCCACGATCTGCGCAACCCGCTCGGCACGGTGGTGACCGGATCGAGCTTCCTGATGCAGGCGCTCGACATTCCACCAAAATACGTTCTGGTGGCGACACGCATGTTCAACAGTGCCAGGCGCATGAGTAAGCTGATCAATGACCTGCTCGACTTCACGCGGACCCACCTGGGGCCGGGTATTCCAATCCGGGTCAGGCAGGGCAGCCTGGTCGCTGTCTGCGAAGAAGTCGTCAACGAGTTGCGTACTTCGCATCCTGAGCAGTTGATCGAGCTGACGACGGCGCCGCAGCTGGATGCGATCTTTGACGAAGGCCGGATTGCCCAGGTCTTGTCCAACCTGATCGGCAATGCCATCCAGTATGGCAGCCTGGAGACGCCGGTAAGGGTGAACATGCGCGCCAGCGGGGCCGATGTGATTATCGACGTTAACAATCACGGCACACCTGTCGCGCCCGAGAAGCTGGCGGCCGTGTTCGATCCGATGGTGCGCATCGCCGCCGATGCGCATGCCGCTGACGGCGATCCGGCTGTTTCCAGCAGCAACTACATCGAGCGAACCAGCCTGGGCATCGGCCTCTACATCTCGCGCCAGATCGTCCAGGCGCATGGCGGCACGATTTCCCTCGTCTCCACCGAGGCCGAGGGCACCACCTTTACCGTGACAATGCCGCGCCTGCCCAAGGGGTTTGGCGATGCTGGCATAGCTGCCTCCCAACAATGAAAGCCGCCATGCACACGTCCATGGATTACCGGCAGTGCGCTGCCGGTCCCCGCTTTCCGCCCCCTGGATCGTCCGCACTGCCCGACGGCGGCAAGGTGCCGTCATCCGCTTCCACGCCACGCAAGGTCCTGGTGGTCGACGACGAACCCGACCTGGCCGAACTGGCAGGAGCACTGTTTTGCGGACATGGGCTCGATGCCAGGATCGCCCATTCGGCGCAGGAGGCGCTCGCGATCCTCGGAACCGACCCCGAGATCGATGCCGTTTTTTCCGATGTGATGATGCCGGGGATGAACGGCTTGCAGCTGGCGGAAACGGTCCGGCACCTGTATCCGAAGGTGCATATCGTGCTGACCACAGGCTTCATCTCGCCTGTGCTGGCAGAAACGCACAGCCAGCACTACCCTTGCGTCGCCAAGCCTTATCGCATCGAAACAGTGCTCGCGCTGTTCAGGTCGCGGTTCCGCGGCCAGGCAGACAGCTGACGCCATTCGATGGCCGGGTCGGCTGCGCCTTCCGCGTCCTGCGCAGCGACGTGTGGTTGACGCCTCGCCGGACGCACGTTTCGCGACTGACTCCAGCACGCCGGAATAATTCAGTGCTCCCCTGGCAACGGTCGCTTCCTTATCTCGGTGTCGTCTGGCGATACTACATGACCATCGGCGGCCATGGGCGCCATGGCGCGCAGGGGCTTTCCTGTCCGCTTGTCCACCAGTTCGGAATGGCGCTCGCCGTCCGCGTACAAATGCCGTTCGCCCCACTGGCGCAGCGCCACGACAACCGGGAACAGGGACTTGCCCTGTTCGGTCAACACGTATTCCTGATAGGCGCTGTTGTCCGACGCGGGCCGGGTTGCCAGGATGCCCGCATCCACCAGCCGGCGCAGGCGGTCGGACAGGATATTGCGCGCCACTCCCAGGCTGCGCTGGAAGTCGGTGAACCGGCGCACGCCGTCGAATGCATCGCGCACGACAAGCAGGCTCCAGCGGTCGCCGACAACATCGACCGAGCGCGCAACCGGGCAGGGCTGCCCTTCCATGTTCTTGCGGCTGTTCATCTTCGAATACGGGTCTCCACAAAAATTGGTTGCATTTTAAAACCAATCTGGCTACGCTCCAACTGGTTTTAATTTGAAACCAGTTTGAGGAGGAACCTTATGCAAGCCCATGCCATCACATCCGCTGTCCAGGTGAGCCTGCCGCCGACGCTGTCGCGTGGCGCCGTCCTGCTGTTTGCCTGCGCGAGCGGACTCAGTGTCGCCAACGTGTATTACGCGCAGCCCCTCCTCGACGCCCTGGCCAGCGATTTCTCCATCCCGCATGCCGCGATCGGTACAGTGGTCGGCGCCACGCAAGTGGGATGTGCGCTGGCGCTGGTGCTGCTCGTTCCCCTCGGCGACCTGCTCGACCGGCGGCGGCTGATGCTGGCGCAGGCCCTGATGCTGTCGGCCGTGCTGGCCTTCGTGGGACTGGCATGGTCGCCTGCGATGCTGTTGCTGGCCATGCTGCTGACCGGAGCGCTCGGCACCGCCATGACCCAGGGCCTCATCGCCTATGCCGCCAGTGCCGCATCGGAGAATGAACGGGGGAGGGTGGTGGGCGCCGCCCAGGGCGGTGTCTTTCTCGGCTTGCTGCTGGCGCGCATGCTCGCCGGCGGCATCAGCGATATCGGCGGCTGGCGCAGCGTGTATCTGTGTGCGGCGGGGGCCATGCTGGTACTGGCGCTGTTGCTGGGTTCGAGGCTGCCGCGCCTTGGGCCTGCGCCGCATCGCATGCATTACCTCCGCCTGATCGGCTCGACCTTCCTGCTGCTCCGGCAAGACCGTGTCCTGCAGGTCCGCGGCATGCTGGCACTCCTGATGTTCGCCGCTTTCAACATCTTCTGGAGCGCCATCGTCTTGCCGCTCAGCGCAGCACCGTATTCCTTCTCGCACACGGCAATCGGCGCTTTCGGCTTGGTGGGCGCCGCCGGTGCGCTGGCCGCCGCACGCGCCGGACGCTGGGCCGACCAGGGCTTCGAACAAGCCACCACGTTCGGCGCACTGGTGCTGCTGCTTGCTGCGTGGATACCCTTGTTCATGCTGGACATGTCGCTCTGGGCGCTCGTCATCGGCATCGTGCTGCTCGATCTGGGCGGGCAGGCGATCCACGTGACGAACCAGAGCATGATCTTCCGTTCGCATGCGGATGGGCATAGCCGCCTGGTCGCGGCCTACATGCTGTTTTATGCGGCCGGCAGTGGCTTGGGCGCGTTGGCGACAACGGCCGTCTACGCAGCCGCTGGCTGGCAGGGAGTGTGCCTGCTCGGCGCCGGCGTGAGCGGGCTGGCGCTGGTTTTCTGGGCAGCGAGCTTGTGGCTGGTTCTGCCTGGACAGGCGATCAGTGCCCCACGCTCTTCGAAAACAGGTTAATCACCAGCACACCCGCAATGATCAGCCCCAGCCCGATCAGCGCAGGCAGGTCCAGGCTCTGCTTGTAGACCACCCAGCTGACGATCGAAATCAGGACGATCCCTACGCCCGACCAGATCGCATACGCAATCCCGGTCGGCAGCACCTTCAGGCTGAAGGTCAGCAGGTAGAACGAGGCGGCGTAGCACACGATGGTCAGCATGCTCGGCCACAGCCGGGTAAAGTTATCGGTGGCTTTCAGGGCCGTGGTGCCGATCACCTCGACCACGATGGCGAGGGCGAGGAAGAGGTAGCTTTGGGTGAGGGTCATCGTGTTCCGTTCATAAAAAAAGCGGCCCGCAGGCCGCTTCGAATGAAAACAATACCAGCTTACTGTTCGCGCTGCCAAACCTGGGAGCGGCCGAACATCGGTGCGCCGATGTAGCCGCGCACTTCCAGCTGCTTGCCGCCTTCGCGCAGCGTGGCCTTGCTCTTGTAGATCTTGCCTTTTTTCGGGTCGAGAATTTCGCCGCCGGTGTACTCGTTGCCGTCTTTTTTCAGGCCCGAGACGATGGTCATGCCGACGATCGGCTGGTTCTTGCGCGAGTCTTCGCAGGCCACGCATTTCGGGTTCTGGTCGACGTTCGCTTCCAGGAACAGCTTTTCGATCTTGCCTTGCAGGGCGCCGTTTTCCTCGGTGATGCGCACCAGGGCTTTCGGCTTGCCGGTTTCGTCGTCGATGGTCTTCCACAGACCGACCGGCGAGGCTGTTTGGGCCCAGGCGGCCGAAGTGCACAGCATGGCGGCCAGCAGGCCGGCTTTGATCAGGGTACGCATAGGTGAGTCTCCGTTATTGGTTTGCTTGCGGGCAGTGTAGCAAACTGTGTGCGGGAGATGGCAGCAAAAGCGTTGCTGGATGTTTCAGAGGTTCAGCGCGCACTTTGAAACACATCAATATACGTGCACCGCTCATCCATATGCTGGAAGCTGAAACATGAATTGTTGCGTCTTCTCAACCCAGCATTGAGGACATCCCATGAACATATTCAACTTTCTGAGACGGCTGGCCCTGGCGGCTGCCTTCATGTTCGGCGCCGGCGCCGCCTCGGCCGCCATCGTCGTCATCGACTTCGACGAGATCGACGGCATCTACATCGATTCGTACACCGAATCCGGCTACAGCTTCACCTCGCTCGAAACCGGCATTGGCGGCGGCCACCTGCATCCCGGCAGCGGCAGTCTGTGGCTGCACAGCCAGTTCGGTTCCTCGCCCTACCAGATCCGGCGCGAGGACGGTCTGAACTTCGACCTGTTCGGCTTCGAATACCTGGGCGGCACATCCACCTTCATTGCCGATACCGGCGCCACCTACAACATCGTGGGCGAAGTGCCGCTGACCTTTGTCGAGCTGCCGGCCAGCTTCCAGAACGTGAACTACGTCAACTGGTATATGACCACGCCCGATCCGGACGATATCTACGGTGAAGACTGGGCACGCATCGACAATGTCGTGACGCGGGTGCCGCCGGTGCCGGAACCTGCGCATGCGGGAATGCTGGGGCTGGGATTGGCCGCGCTGCTGGCGGCGCGGCGCGCAGCCGGACGTAGAGTTTAAAAGCGAGGGGCGAAAAAAAAGCGGTATGGCGCTTGCACGCCATACCGCTCCCTCATTCAGGCTCTCAGGCTGCCTGCAGCTTGGCCAGCTGTTCTTCCATCTTGGCGAGCGTGGCCGAGAAGTTCGCCAGGCGTTCCTGCTCCTGCGCCACCACGGCTGCCGGTGCGCGGGCAACGAAGCTTTCGCTCGACAGCTTGCCGCCAGCCTTGGCGATTTCGCCCTTTAAACGCGCGATCTCCTTGGACAGGCGCTCGCGCTCGGCGGCAACGTCGATCTCGACCTTCAGCATCAGCTTGGTGGTGCCGACAATCGACACGGCCGCCGGCGATTCCGGCAGGGCGTCGACGATCTGCACTTCGGCCAGCTTGCCGAGCGACCCGATAAAGGGCGCAAAGCCGGCCATGTTGGCACGGTCGGCGTCGTTGCCCGGCTCGACGATCAGCGGCACGCGCACCGACGGCGACAGCTTCATTTCGCCGCGCAGGTTACGCGTCGCATTCGTCAGGTCTTTCAGCTGGGCCATCCAGGCTTCGGCCGATTCGCTGATCAGGGCTTCGTTGGCGATCGGGTAGGGCTGCAGCATGATGCTGTCCCCCGTTTTGCCGGCCAGCGGTGCAATCGCCTGCCACAGCGCTTCGGTCACGAACGGGATCACCGGATGCGCCAGGCGCAGGATCACTTCCAGCACGCGCAAGAGCGTGTGGCGGGTGGCGCGCTGCTGCGCTTCCGTGCCTTGCTGGACCGTGACCTTGGCCACTTCCAGGTACCAGTCGCAGTACTCGTCCCAGACGAACTTGTAGATGGCCGATGCGATGTTGTCGAAGCGGTAGTCCTCGAAGCCCTTCGCCACTTCCAGTTCGGCGCGGTTCATCAGCGAGACGATCCACTTGTCGGCCTGCGACAGGTCTGCCGGATCGGGCACGCCGCAGTCCTTGCCTTCGGTGTTCATCATCACGAAGCGCGTCGCATTCCACAGCTTGTTGCAGAAGTTGCGGTAGCCTTCGGCGCGGCCGAGGTCGAAGTTGATGTTGCGGCCCAGGGACGCGTAGCTGGCCATGGTGAAGCGCACGGCGTCGGTGCCGAACGATGGAATCCCGGTCGGGAATTCCTTGCGCGTGGCCTTGGCGATTTTCTCGGCGGCGCGCGGGTCCATCAGGCCGGCAGTGCGCTTGGCCACCAGCGACTCGACGTCGATGCCGTCGATCAGGTCGATCGGGTCGAGGGTATTGCCCTTCGACTTGGACATTTTCTGGCCCTGCGAATCGCGCACCAGGCCGTGCACGTACACGGTCTCGAACGGCACCTTGCCGGTGAAGTGCGCAGTCATCATGACCATGCGCGCCACCCAGAAGAAGATGATGTCGAAGCCGGTGACCAGCACCGACGACGGCAGGAACATCTTCATGTCCGGCGTTTCTTCCGGCCAACCCATGGTCGAGAAGGGGACGAGCGCAGACGAGAACCAGGTGTCGAGCACGTCTTCGTCACGGCGCAGTTCGCCCGTAATGCCCTGTGCGGCGGCCTTGGCCTTCGCTTCTTCCTCGTCGCGCGCGACGACGATGTTGCCCGCCTCGTCGAACCAGGCCGGAATGCGGTGGCCCCACCACAGCTGGCGCGAGATGCACCAGTCCTGGATGTTGCCCAGCCACTGGTTGTAGGTCGTGGACCAGTTCTCAGGGACGAACTTGATCTCGCCATTCGCGACCTTTTCCAGCGCCACTTCGGTGATCGACTTGCCCGGATTGAAGGTGCCTTCCGGGGCCGGCTTGGTCATGGCGACGAACCACTGGTCGGTGAGCATCGGCTCGATGACCACGCCGGTACGGTCGCCGCGCGGCACCATCAGCTTGTGCGGCTTCACTTGTTCCAGCAGGCCGAGCGCTTCGAGGTCGGCGACGATCTGCTTGCGCGCCTTGAAGCGGTCCAGGCCCTGGTACTGGGCAGGGGCGTTCTCGTTGATCCTGGCGTCGAGCGTCATGATCGTGATCGGCGCCAGGCCCGCGCGCTGGCCGACGGCGTAGTCGTTGAAGTCGTGCGCCGGCGTGATCTTCACGCAGCCGGTGCCGAATTCCTTGTCGACGTACGAGTCGGCGATGATCGGGATTTCGCGGTCCGTCAGCGGCAGTTTCAGCATCTTGCCGTGCAGGTGAGCATAGCGCTCATCAAGCGGGTCGACCGCCACGGCGACGTCGCCGAGCATGGTTTCAGGACGGGTGGTGGCCACCGTCAGCGTGCCCGAGCCGTCGGCCAGCGGGTACTGGATGTACCACATCGAGCCGTCTTCCTCGACCGAGTCGACTTCCAGGTCGGAGACGGCGGTGCCGAGCACCGGGTCCCAGTTGACCAGGCGCTTGCCGCGGTAGATCAGGCCTTGCTCGTACAGGCGCACGAAGACTTCGGACACGGTCTTCGAGCGCGTCTCGTCCATCGTGAAGTATTCGCGCTTCCAGTCCGGCGAGGCGCCCAGGCGGCGCATCTGGCCGGTAATGGTATTGCCCGACTTTTCCTTCCACTCCCAGACCTTCTTGATGAATTCATCGCGGCCGAGGTCGTGGCGCGAGATCTTCTGGGCGTCGAGCTGGCGCTCGACCACGATCTGCGTGGCGATGCCGGCGTGGTCGGTACCCGGGATCCAGGCGGTATTAAAGCCGCGCATGCGGTAGTAGCGCGTCAGGCCATCCATCACGGTCTGGTTGAACGCATGGCCCATGTGCAGCGTGCCCGTCACGTTCGGCGGCGGCAGCTGGATGCTGAACGATGGTTTGTCGGCGTCGAGGGTGGCGGCGAAGTACCCGCGCTGTTCCCACTCGGCGCGCCAGTATTGCTCGATGTCGGCGGGCTCGAAAGACTTGGCTAATTCCATGATGTGATGGCGTTTGAAAGTGCGAAAGGACCATTATAGGTTACCTTGAATCGCCAGCATATCTCCAAGGCATCGCGGAAAGACTGCGAACCGGACAGCCCGCCTGCTCAGGTGGCGCCGCCCGCTGCCGGCGGGAGGCGGCTGCCGCGGGCCATGTTGTCGATACTGCCAGGCGCATGTTCCCAGCCGGGTTCCACGACCTGGCCGGCATAGACCTGCCGTTCGCAAAAATCGCCACCAGCCATGACGTAGCGTATGGCGCTGGGCACCCTGCCGTTGTCCTCGGCCTGTCCAACAACCCGGGTCTCGATGTCCCACCCGACCAGCACGCCGGTGTCCACGATGCGGACCTTTATGCGCAGGGCGCCGCCTTTGGTGCGGAGATAGTCGATAACCTCGGCGGGAATGCGCTCGGCCACCGCAGCAGTATGGTCGCCGAGGGGTGTGCCGCCGATTCCCGTGTAGGCGCCGCCGGGAGTGCGTTGGCAGGTGCTCCAGGTTGCACGGATCGACGCCGGCAAACCGCGCTCGCCGCCAGGGAAACTGTACTTTTTCGCGGTACGCAGGTTGAGGAGCGATGCGCCGCCAATCTCATGTCCCATCTCGTTATGAATCTTCACGCCGCACGTGTTGTCGCGCGCATCCAGGTATAGCGTGCCGAGAGGAACTTTGCGGTCGCGGGACGGATTGCCAGCGCCGCCGCGATCGCCGGCGAACGACGTACCGCCGCGCGCGCAAGCCATCAGCACGGGAATCAGGGCAGCGAACCATAGCAGGCTGCGTCTGGCCGGCTGCATCGTGAGCGACAAGCGCCGTAATTGTCCGTGCGTCAGCCTTGTACCGTTATCGCCGGCGACCTTTTTCGGCATCAGGAATTTTCTTTCCGGATCATGTTATTGATGCTTGTTGGCGGATGTTCCCAGCCGGGTTCCACGACCTGGCCGGCATAGACCTGTCTTTCGCAAAAATCGCCGCCGGCCAGGACGTAACGTATTGCACTAGGCACCTTGCCGTTTGCCTGTGCTTGCCCAACGATCCGGGTCTCGATGTCCCACCCGATCAACACGCCCGTATCGACGAGCCGGATCTTCAAACGCAGGCTGCCGCCCTTGGTGCGAAGATAGTCAATTACCTCGGCAGGAATGCGCTCGGCTACAGGGGCGGTATGATCGCCAACGATTGTGCCGCCTGTCCAGCGGCCGTTGGAGTCGGACGAAAACGGACCTTTGAGCCAGGAGGCCCGAATCGACCTGGGCAAGCCGAGCTCGCCACCTGGAAAACTCGACATCTTGGCGACTTTCAGGTTAAGGAAAGAAGAACCGGCGATCCGGTAACCCTTGTCGTCATAGATCGTCACGCCTTCCTTGTCGGTCTTGGCATCGAGGTAAAGTGTACCGACCGGGATGTTGCCGCCGCGGTGAAGACGGGCGTCATCACGCATTCCGGCAGACGCCGTGCTGCTGCGCGCACAAGCAACAAGCGCAGGAATGATGACTGCGATCCACATCAGGCTGCGTCGCACTGGCCGCATGTTGCGTGGCGAGCGTCGGGAGGTTGTTTTCATTGGCCTTGCACCGTCAAATTAAGATCGTATCCATTGTTGCGCAACCAGGCCAGGTAGCCTGCCATATCCACCGTTCCGGTTCCAGCGCCCGGCACGGTCGTCCGCACCAGGTTCCCGTTTTCGTCTTCAACGCTTGGCCTGTAGGTGATGAACTGCTCCGTATCCGAAAATTTCAAGCCAGGCAAAACCATTTGCCGCTGCTTGACAACGCGCCCATCGCGATAGTGCACGTCCCGATCTTCCCCGGTTGGCCTGCCGTTCAGCTGATTCTGGTTATTGCTCTTGTCATGCACAATCGGGTTGGCAATGATGGTACGTGGTGCGTCATCAATTGCCACGCCCGCTGTCACGGCCTGCTTGATCATCCATTCGAGTGCGACCTGCGCCAGCTGGTTTTCAGTGGCGCCGTAGCCACCACCGATGTCGGAGTGGGAGCCCAGAAACCCGCGCTCGATGCGTACCTTGCCCTCTGTGGCGGGGCCACCCTCGATCGATTCCAGCGGAAAGGCGCCGAGCCAGCTGCCCGACACCCAGCGCCCGGTCTGCCCCCTGAATTCATTGAGTGCAACGGCATGGGCAACATGGGCAAACTGCTCAGGGATGCCCAGGTTGTAAGCGGGCCCATTGTTCGTACTGAGTACGGTATCCCAGAGGCCGAGGAAACGGAAGTTCACCTTTTGGCATCTGGTCACATTGGCGCCCCCATTCGGGCCTGGCACGGTATATTGGTACCAGCCGTCCGGCGTGGTACGCGCGGCGATGCGGTTGGCGAATTCCCGCGCCTGTGCGGCACCACGGCTAAAACCGATGATATCGATATTCATTACCTCCTCGTCATTTTCGAGGAAGTCCGCATCGGCATTGAAATACTCCTCCATGCGTTCGATGCGGGCAACGCCGGAATAGTTGAATGCCATATCAGCTTTCACAGGTGCGATCCGACCCAGGAGAGGCACATAATCGCGGGGACGAATTGGCCGAGTCTGGTCGCTGACGTCTTCCGTACCCACTCCGGAAACGTAGCGCGATCGTTCACGATAACGCTCGAAAAACAGGGCAACGTTCGAAAGTGAGCTGCCTTCGCTTTCCAGCCAGTTCGTATTCATGCTGTTACCCGTGCCATCGAACGCAAACAGCACCAGCCCTTCCGGATCCACATACCGCAGCGGATTGTTGCTGACGTAGGCATAGCCGTTGATATCGGCTTGCAGGCCGAGCGGATCGGGGCTGAGGTAGCGGCCGGCGCGTGGATCGTAGTAGCGGTGGTCGTTGTAGTACAGTCCGGTCTCGCTGTCCTCGTACTGGCCCGGCAGGCGCAGCGGCTGGACAAACCCGTCCCCCTTGTGGCTGACGGCGACCATGCCGAAGCCGCTGTAGCGGGCCAGCCAGACCGGTTTGGCCTGGGCATCGGTTGCCGCCTCGGGCGCGCCGAGGTGGTTCAGATGCAGGTAGGCCAGCGTTTCGCGTGCATTGCCGAACCAGGCCTTGAAGACGAGGCCGATGTCGTGCCAGGCCTGTCCCGTTGCCGAGCGTTCCTCGGCGTCGGGGAGCACGCTGTCGGCATGGTCGATGATGGCGAACGGCTTGCCTCCCAGGTACAGGTACTGGCGCGTCACCTGGCCGCGCGCGTCGATTTCGGCCGCTACCTTGCGTCCGGTGTACAGGAAGTGGCGCGTCCCGGCGCCGGCGGTCTTGGCCACGCGCTCGCCGCGGTGGTTGTAGCGGTAGGCGGCCAGCGGCTTGCCGTCCTGGCGCACGGCGGTCAGCTTGCCCAGCGCATCCCATTCGAAGCTGCGCCTGCCGATCGACAGCGGCAGGCCGCTGGTGTCATAGCGGATCGGCTCGGCCAGGGCGCTGTCGGCCAGCTTGCGGTTCGCACCCGCCACGTAGGCGGTGCGCACGGTCGGGCCCAGGACGCTGCCCGCAGCGCCGGCGCTGTCCGCAAGATTCGCCTCTTGCTGGCCGAGCACGCGGTTGCCGCTGGCGTCGTAGAAATAGCGCGCCGCGGTGGACGCCGCGTCGAACGCGACCTGGCGTGCGCCCGGTCCCGCCCCGGTGCGCGCCTCGACCACCAGGCGGTCCCGGGCGTCGTAGGCAAAGTCGCGCGCGTCGCCGTTGCCGCGGATCGCCAGCAGGTTGCCCTGCACATCCCACAGGTAGCGGTGGTCGAGCAGGCTGTTGGTCTCACGCGGCAGTGCCAGCGCCTGCACCGGCTCTTTTGCCGCCGCGCTTGCTGCGGCCGCGTTGGCGGGCGCCACACCGGGCAGCAGGTCGGCCGCAGCGTGGGCAAGCACCTTGCCGGACGCGCGTTCCTGCGGCAGGCGGTAGACGATGCGCGCCAGCGTGCCTTCGGGGCTGCGCTGGAAGCGCACCTGCACGCCATTGCCGTAGTCAAAGGCGCTCACGTCCACCCGGTCGCGCTCGATGTTCGAGGCCAGGGTCTGCGACGGCAGCAGCCAGCGCAGCCAGGATGTGCGCACGCGGTGGCGTTCGAGTGCCACCAGCGCGTGCTGGGCATTGCGCTTGTATTCGATGATGCTGCCGTCGGCCAGCGTGATGCTGCGCGGCTGGCCGTCTGGGTGGTAGTCGTAGCTGGTGCGGCTGACGACCGGCGCCGCGCCGGCGCGGTGCAGGATCACCGTCTTCGACAGCAGCCGGTGCTGCGCGTCATAGCGATAGCGTTCGCTCTGGGCCGGATGCTCGATTGCCAGCAGGTCCTTGCCGCGCCATTCCCAGGTGGTGACCACCGGCTTGGCGCTGCCGGCGCCGGCGATGCTCTGGCGCACGATGCGGCCAGCGGCGTCGTACGCGTAGCTGGCGCGGTTGCCGTGGCTGTCGGTGCTGGCGACGACCCGGTCGGCCAGGTCGTAGCTGCGGGTGACCGTGCCGCTGTCGGGGCTGGCAATGACGAGGGTGCGGCCGAAGTCGTCGTTGACGTAGCGCGTCAGGGCGCCATTCGGCGCCGCGATCCGGTCCGTCAGGCCGAGCACGTCGCGCCCGACCGTCATGGCGCCCGCGAACGGTGTACCGGCCGCGTCGGTCACTTCCACCATCTGGCCATCGGCGTCGTAGCGGTAGCGCTGTTCGCGGCCGAGGGCGTCCACGCGCGCGGCCACCTGTCCCAGCGTGTTCCAGATGATCCGGCGCGTGGTGCCCGGCCCGTCGGATACGCTCACCAGGCGGTTGGCCTCGTCGTAGCCGAACAGCCGTACCTGGCGTGCGTGGCCGGCCTGCATGCTCGTCTCGCGCACGCGTCCTTCGGTATCGGACAACTGGCGCGCCAGTACGCCGTCGCTCGACACGCTCCAGCTGCTGCGCCCGGTCAGGTCGGCGCCGCGCTTGCTCAGCGCCGTATAGGCGCCGTTGCGCGTGAAGCCGGTCTCGCTGATCCGGTCCAGGGCGTCGAAGCGCGTGTGGTAGACCACGCCGTCGGCGCTCACCTCGGTGCGCCGGTTGCGCGCGTCGTAGCGGAAGCGTGTCGAGGCGCCGCTGCCGTTGGTGACCGCCACGACGCGCCACAAGGCATCGTAGGCCAGCGTGCTGCGCACGTTGCCGGCACCGGTGACCGCGACGATCGCATTGCCTCCCTTGTCCCACTCCAGGCGGGTGATGTCGGAATCGACCGGGGACGCCGAAGGACCGTTGGGGAGGGGGCCATCGATGCTGACCAGCAGGCTGCGCCCATTGACCTGCCGGTACCCGTAGCGCGTGCTGCGGCTGATCGCCACCGCTTCGCCGCCGCTGCCCGGGGCCCAACCGCTTTCGCTCACTTCCAGCGGCTGGCCGGCAGCGTTGTAGGTCGTCGTGGTCAGCACTTCCTTGCCCGGCACCACGCTCGGGCGTGCAACCTGGGACGGCAGGCCGGCTGCGCGGTACACGTAGCGCATGCTGGCGCCGCCGGCCTGGGGCTTGCCGCCGGCATACACCACCTGGCTGATGTTGGCCGGACGGCCGAGCGCATCGAATTCGGTACGCAGCGCGCGCAGCGGCCGGCCGGCGTCGTCGAGCTTGATGGTGTCGGTCAGGCGGGCATACGCGTCGTATCGATAGCGGATATTGGTTTCGCCACAGGTGGCGCAGCCGGGACCGCGCACTTCCAGCAGGCGGTAGGCGCCGCCGATGATGGCATGGCGGTATTCGGTCTTCTGGCCCAGGCTGTTGGTGAGCAGCGTGCGGCCGGGACCGAATTCCAGCACGACCTTGTTGGTGTTGCCGGCCTGCGCGGACAGTACCGCCTTGCCGTCCGCCTGGTAGCCGTAGGTGGACAGGCGCTGGCTGCCCGCCTGCGTGTCGACGCTGATCCCCGTCAGCAGGGTGGGGTGCCTGGCATCCTCGTAATGGTAGCTGCGCCCCATCCCGGCCTGGGGATAGGCAACCCGCACCAGGCTGGCGAGCAAGGTACCGGCGCCTACAGTGGCGCCGGCCGGCGCCTTGCTGCCATAGCCGTAGGTGTAGCGGCCCAGCGGGCTGTCGATGCCCTGCACGCCGCGGAAGGCATCGCCGGCCTTGGCACTGGCCTTGTCCGGGTAATGCAGCCGCAGTTCCCGCCCCTGCGGATCGGTCACGCCGACCAGCAAGCCCCGGCTGTCGTGCCGCATGCTGACGAATTCCCCGGTCGGCGCCAGGATCTGCACCAGCTTGCCGCCGCTGTTGAAGCTGAGCTGGCGGCCATCGGCCATGCGCCACACGAACTCTTCGCCGCCCCGTCCGCGGCGCACGGTGACCGTGCCGTCGCCGGGGTTGTCGCTGGCGCAGAGCGAGGGGTCGGCCGGATCGCGGCTGAAGATGAGACGTGCGCCATCGGCCTGGACGATCTGGACCGTTTTGCCGACAACGTACAGGTCGGTTTCGTAGGACAGTTTCCAGCCGCGTCCCATCAGGTTGGTCGACGCGTTCGGGCCGCTCAGCGTACTGTTGTAGTGACGAACGATTTCCAGGCCCAGCACCCCAGGCAGGGGCGCCATGTCCACTTCGCGCTGGTATTTGTTGCCGTTGATGAGATTGATCGGGTTGCCGGCGCCGACGTTGATGCTGTTGGTGCTGCCGGTGGTGGCCGGTCCCGCCTGCCCGCAGGGATTGCCGCTGGGAGCAGGCCCGCACGAAGGCGGTACCGGCGGGGCTGGCGGAATGAGGGGCGGCGTACCGGGTGCGCAACTGCTGTTCGGCGGGCAGGGTTGTGGACCGACTGGAAGCTGTGGCAATTGCGCCGTGGCGGGCAAGGCGGCGCCGAGTGCCAGGGCGAACAGGAGGGAGCGCAGCCGCGACGGCTGGAAGCAGTGATCGGTCATGGTGTGATAACGAGACAATAGGGCGGCAAGTGGCGAATGCGATGGTGTATCGGTATTTCGCCCGGCAGGAATATGCACATGCCATATTTCCCGAATCCGCATTCATTAACGTGAGCAATATATTAATTTATTGTCGAGCAGGAAATAGCGGATTTAATAGTTGTGTTGCAATCCCGATACGCAATGCATAGTCGACATGCGGGGCGTTTCGCCATGAAACGCCAATGTGCGCACGTTTTATTCGGCCTGCATAAAAGGCGCCATTTCTGGAAAATACGGCGTTGCAGGTGAAATGCCGGAATGGCCGCATGCCGATAACGGCAGCATGAATATATTCACGGAATATGCACACGCCATGTCGTGGTGCGTTGATATTCCGAAATGAGCGCTATCCAGCTGAAGAATGCGATTGATTGCAAAAGGCGCGTCGTCCGCTTCGGCAGCGGCGTGACGAAACTGCAAAATAGTGTTTTTGCGAATCGATCCTGACAGGCTATAATCCGCCCGCTGCCACAAGGCAGCAACCGCTAGGGGTCCTGCACGTCGATGACGCGTGGGTGAGAAATACCCTCTGAACCTGATCTGGATAATGCCAGCGAAGGGAAGCTTCCGAGATACCGGTCGTGCGCCTGCACGCGCCTGCTCATCTTCGGCCTCCTTTGCTGGCTCCTCACGCAAAGGAGCCACATGAACGCCCGCCTGCAATTCGACGCCGCCACCGCCCAGGTAGACAGCGCCGCCATCGCCCCCTTCCCGAATTCGACCAAGGTCTTCATCGAAGGCAGCCGCCCCGACATCCGCGTACCGATGCGCGCGGTCAGCCAGGCCGATACGCCCGCCAGCTTCGGCGGCGAACCGAATCCGCCGGTGTATATCTACGACACCTCCGGCCCCTACAGCGATCCGGCCGCCCAGATCGACATCCGCCGCGGCCTGCCCGCACTGCGCCGCAGCTGGATCGCGGAACGCGCCGACACCGAGGAACTTCCCGGCCCAACGTCAACGTATGGCCAGCAACGCATGGCCGACAAGGACCTCGACGCCCTGCGCTTCGAGCTCACCCGCAAGCCGCGCCGCGCGAAAGACGGCGCGAATGTCACCCAGATGCACTACGCGCGCAAAGGCATCGTCACCCCCGAAATGGAATTCATCGCCCTGCGCGAAAACCTGCGCCGCAAGGAGTACCTGGCTGCGCTGCAAGCCAGCGGCCCGATGGGGGAGCGCACCGCCGGACTGCTGGGCCGCCAGCATCCCGGCCAGTCCTTCGGCGCCGCCATCCCGGATGACATCACGCCCGAATTCGTGCGCGAAGAAGTCGCCCGCGGCCGCGCCATCATCCCCTGCAACATCAACCACCCGGAAAGCGAACCGATGATCATCGGCCGCAACTTCCTGGTGAAGATCAACGCGAATATCGGCAACTCCGCCGTGACCTCGTCGATCGGCGAGGAAGTGGAAAAAATGACCTGGGCCATCCGCTGGGGCGCCGACAACGTGATGGACCTCTCGACCGGCAAGCACATCCACGAAACGCGCGAATGGATCATCCGCAACAGCCCGGTCCCGATCGGCACCGTGCCCCTGTACCAGGCGCTGGAAAAGGTGAACGGCAAGGCCGAAGACCTGACCTGGGAGATCTACCGCGACACCCTGGTCGAACAGGCCGAGCAGGGCGTCGACTACTTCACCATCCACGCCGGCGTGCGCCTGGCCTATGTGCCGATGACGGCCAAGCGCCTGACCGGCATTGTCTCGCGCGGCGGCTCGATCATGGCCAAGTGGTGCCTGGCGCACCACCAGGAGTCCTTCCTGTACACGCACTTCGAGGACATCTGCGCCATCATGAAACAGTACGACGTCGCCTTCAGCCTGGGCGACGGCCTGCGCCCCGGCTCGATCTACGACGCCAACGACGAAGCCCAGCTGGCCGAACTCAAGACCCTGGGCGAACTCACGCATACCGCCTGGAAACACGACGTGCAGGTGATGATCGAGGGGCCCGGCCACGTGCCGCTGCACCTGATCCGCGAGAACATGACGCTGCAGCTGGAGCAATGCGACGAAGCGCCGTTCTACACCCTCGGGCCGCTGACCACCGACATCGCGCCCGGCTACGACCACATCACCTCCGGCATCGGCGCCGCCCACATCGGCTGGTACGGCACCGCCATGCTGTGCTACGTCACGCCGAAAGAGCACCTCGGCCTGCCCGACAAGAACGACGTCAAGGACGGGATCATCACGTACAAGATCGCCGCCCACGCCGCCGACCTGGCCAAGGGCCATCCCGGCGCCCAGATCCGCGACAACGCGCTGTCGAAGGCGCGCTTCGAATTCCGCTGGGAAGACCAGTTCAATCTCGGCCTCGATCCCGATAAAGCGCGTTCCTTCCACGACGAGACCCTGCCCAAGGACTCGGCCAAGGTCGCCCACTTCTGCTCGATGTGCGGCCCGCATTTCTGCTCGATGAAGATCACGCAGGAGGTGCGCGAATACGCGGCCAACAATGGGCTCAACGAAGACAGGGCGCTGGCCCAGGGCATGCAGGAAAAGGCGATCGAGTTCGTGCGCGGCGGCGCGAAGCTGTACCGCGAGGTATGAGCATGCTCGACATCGAACTGAACGGCGAAGTTTATCGCCTGCCATCGGGCCAGACGCTGGCCGACCTGGTGCTGGCGCTCGGCGTCGGCAAGCAGGCCGTGGCGCTGGCCGTGAACCGGCAAGTGGTGCCGCGCCAGCAGTGGAACGAACGCCTGCTCGTGCAGCAGGACCGGGTAGACATCGTGCGCGCCATCGGTGGCGGCTGAAAGGACAAGCAATGAACGACTTCCTCACCATCGCGGGCAAGCAGTACCGCTCGCGCCTGCTGGTTGGCAGCGGCAAGTACCGCGACTTGAACGAGACGCGCGACGCCACGCTGGCCGCCGAAGCCGAGATCGTGACCGTGGCGATCCGCCGCGTGAACATCGGCCAGGACCCGAACGCACCCAGCCTGCTCGACGTGCTGCCGACTAAGGACTTCACCCTCCTGCCGAATACGGCCGGCTGCTACAACGCGCAGGATGCCGTCTACACGCTGCAAATGGCGCGTGAGCTACTGGACGGGCACAAGCTGGTGAAACTCGAAGTGCTGGGCGACGAACAGACCCTGTTCCCGCACATGCCGGAGACCTTGAAGGCGGCCGAGACCCTGGTGCGCGACGGCTTCGATGTGATGGTCTATTGCAGCGACGATCCGGTGCAGGCGAAGCTGTTGCAGGAGATCGGCTGCGTGGCGGTGATGCCGCTGGCCTCGCTGATCGGCTCCGGCATGGGCATCGTCAATCCCTGGAACCTGTCGCTCATCATCGAGCAGGCGACGGTCCCGGTGCTGGTCGATGCCGGCGTCGGCACGGCCTCGGATGCGGCGATTGCCATGGAACTCGGCTGCGACGGCGTGCTGATGAACACGGCGATTGCGGCGGCGCGCGAGCCGGTGCGCATGGCGCGCGCGATGAAGCTGGCGGTGCAGGCCGGGCGCGAAGCGTATCTGGCCGGGCGCATGCCGAAGCGCTTCGTTGCCGCGCCGTCCTCGCCGCGCGAAGGGCGCATGACGTGAGCGTCGGAAGCGTGCCGGCGGTGCTGGTCTTCGCCGGGCTCGATCCCAGCGGCGGCGCCGGCCTGGCGGCCGACGTGCTGGCGATTGCCGCGCAGGGCGCACACGCGCTGCCGGTGGCCACTGCGCTCACCGTGCAGGACAACGAGCGTGTGCACGCCGTGCAGGCGATCGACGCCGCCTTCGTGCTGGCCCAGGCGCAGGCCTTGGCCGACACCGCCGACATCCGCGCGGTGAAGATCGGCATTCCGGGCAGCCGCGCGAATGCCCGGGCGATTGCCGGCCTGCTGCGCGCGTTGCGAGAGCGCGATCCGCAACTGCCGATCGTGCTCGACCCGGTGCTGGCCAGCGGCCACGGCGATGCGCTGGCCGAGGACGATCCGGTCGACACCGTGGGCGAGCTGCTGCCGCTGGCGACGGTTGCGCTGCCGAACGAACCGGAAGCCTGCGCTATCGCAGGCTTCCCCTGCGCCATCGGCGACTTCCCTTGCGCGCACGTGCTGCTCACCGGCGGCCACGGCGAAGGAAACGTCGTCGAGAACCGCTGGTACACCCACGGCCAGCTGGTGCGGCGCTGGCGCTGGGCGCGCCTGCCCGGCGCCTTCCACGGCAGCGGCTGCACGCTGGCGGCCAGCCTGGCCGGCCGCCTGGCGCATGGCGAAACCATGGCGGCAGCCCTCGGCGCGGCCCAGGCCTATTGCCACGACACGCTGGCGCGCGCGTTCGCCATCGCGCCGGGCCAGCGCATCCCGCGCCGTTTTCTTCTCCCCATCGTCTAAAGGATAGCCACATGCGAGGCCTGTATCTCGTTACCCCCAACTGGAACGACACCGAGCGCCTGCTGGCCGCCACCGAAGCGGCTTTGCGCGGCGGCGCGGCGCTGGTGCAGTACCGGCACAAGGACGCCGACGCGGTGCTGCGGATCGAACAGGCGGCGGCGCTGCTGGCGCTGTGCCGCCGCCATGGCGCGCCGCTGGTCATCAACGACCATATCGACCTGTGCATGCACCTCGACGCCGACGGCGTGCACGTGGGCGGCGCCGACATCGCGGTCGACCACGCGCGGCGCCTGCTCGGCCCAGGCAAGATCGTCGGCGCCTCCTGCTACGGCGAGCTGGCGCTGGCGCACGCGGCGCAGGCGGCCGGCGCCAGTTATGCGGCGTTCGGCGGCTTCTATCCGTCGCCGGTAAAGAAGTACGCGTTCGTCACCGAACCCGCGCTCCTGGGCCAGGCACGCGCGGAACTGGCATTGCCGATCGTCGTCATCGGCGGCATGACGCCGGAGAATGCGGCGCCGCTGGTGGCGCGCGGGGCGGACATGGTGGCGGCCATCACCAGCGTGTATGCCGCCGCCGATCCGCAAGATGCGGCGCGGCGTTTCGGGAGCCTGTTCGCAGGCAGGACGGAATAAGCGGATTGTCGGGGCGACTGAACATCTATACTTGCGTCATCCAGGTGTGAAGAGGGCCTGGATGTTCAGGAAACGGTCCGTCATGTCGCGGTGCACGCGAGGAAGGAATGCCTCAGATGCAATGGTCACAATTGAGAAAGCAACTCGGAGAGCGCCTCGCCCCTGGTCTGAGTAACAGGCTCGACCTGAACCAGACGCGTTACCGCCATGCCCACGACCAGGAAGGCGAGTTCTGGATGAGCTTTGACAAGGAACGCATCTTCAGCGCAGGTTCCCTGACCTATTTGTCCATGCTGACGACAACAGTGCGTGCGGCGAGCGATCGCGGCGCAAGCTGGGGCGAGGCATACGGCCAGGCCTGGCCGATCATGGAAGCGAGCGGCCACATGCTCCTCGAGAAAATCAACAAGGACTTGCTGGCCAGCCTCAGCCTGGCAGTCGAGGACATGCTCGTGCACGCCAACCCGGTGATTCGGGCATTGGCCCTGGCCGACAAGCGATTTGGCAAGCGCCGCCTGGCTGTCTTCGATGCGGCCGGCGAGCATCCCCTGGTCCTGCGCGTCTTCCAACTGCGTTGCCAGGCCGAAGGAGTAAAGCCTGCCATCCCCGCATCAGACGAAGCGGGAAAGGAAGCACGCGTATCGAGGGCATCAAACGTGATAGTCCCCGACGTATCGCATTGAGCCACGGTCATTGACATTCAGGCCACTGTTAGTTGCAGCGGCGAGACAGCAAACCAGCCAGCCGCGCATTCGTTGTTTATTGCTGCAAAGCAAAAATATATAATGCCCCAGACTTTTTTTACTTTTCTGGACCGCAAATGGACAATACCTTGATGAACGATGGCGTGCTCGAGGCCCTGGCTTTCAAACTTGGCAACGAAGAATACGGCATCAAGATCCTGAAAGTGCAGGAGATCCGCGGCTATGAATCGGTGACGCGCATTGCCAGCGCGCCCGAGCACGTGAAGGGCGTGGTCAACCTGCGCGGCACCATCGTGCCGATCGTCGACATGCGCATCAAGTTCAAGCTCGGCACGCCGACCTATGACCAGTTCACCGTCGTCATCATCCTGAACATCCAGGACCGCGTGGTCGGCATGGTGGTCGATTCGGTGTCGGACGTGATTTCGCTCACCGCCGACCAGATCAAGCCGGCCCCGGACATGGGCGGCGCGCTGAACACCGACTACCTGATCGGCCTGGGCACCGTCGACGAGCGCATGATCATCCTGGTCGACATCGACCGCCTGATGTCGTCCGAGGAAATGGGCGTCATCGATAGCATCGCGTCCTGACGCGGCGCCGGAGCAGACGATGAAACAGATGAAGGTGGGAACCCGCCTGGCGCTCGGCTTTGCGCTGGTGCTGGCCATGCTGGCGGCCGTGATCGTCCTCGGCATCAGCAAGCTCGGCGCGTTGAACGAGGGCACCCGGCTGATGGCACTTGATGCCTACCCGAAGGTGGTGCTGGCGCAGAGCCTGGCCGACCGCATCAACCGCACCGCGCGCACCGTACGCGACGTGCTGCTGGTGAACGACGCGCAAGCGAACAAGAAGAACTTTACCGCGCTGGCCACGGCGCGCAAGGAATCGGAAGAGATGTTCGGCAAGCTGGGCACGCTGATCAAATCGGAGAAGGGCGTCCAGAACCTGCAGATCTACAAGGCTGCCTATGTGGAATACATCGCCGCGATGGACGAGGTATTGAAGCTGCACGCCGGCGGCGACCGCGACGCCGCTGCCGCCTACCTGATGGGGCCTGCGCGCAAGCTGCAGAGCGCGGTCTTCATCGCCTCGAACGAGGTGATCGAGCACCAGGGCGGCACCATGCAGACCACCTATGACGCAGCCGAGGAAACCTATGCCGTCGGCCGCAATGCCATGCTGGTCCTGGGCGCGCTGGCGCTGCTGGCCGGCATCGCGGCGGCCACCGTGATCACGCGCCGCCTCCTGAAGCAGCTCGGCGGCGAGCCGGCCTACGCGGCCGAGGTGGCCAGCCAGATCGCGGCCGGCAACCTTGCCGCCGAGATCCACACCCATGCCAGGGACCGCAGCAGCCTGCTGTTCGCGATGAAGACCATGCGCGACAGCCTGGCCGGCATCGTCAGCCAGGTGCGCAGCAGCACCGAGACGATTGCCACCGCCTCGGCCCAGATCAACGCCGGCAACCAGGACCTGTCCAGCCGCACCGAGCAGCAGGCGTCTTCGCTCGAGGAAACCGCGTCGTCGATGGAAGAGCTGACCTCGACCGTGCGCCAGAACGCCGACAACGCACGCCAGGCAAACGGCCTGAGCGCCGCCGCATCCAGCTTGGCCGTGCGCGGCGGCGACGTCGTGGCGCAGGTGGTCGAGACCATGGGCGCGATCAACGCGTCCTCGCGCAAGGTGGTCGACATCATCGGCGTGATCGACAGCATCGCCTTCCAGACCAACATCCTGGCCCTGAACGCGGCGGTGGAAGCGGCGCGTGCCGGCGAGCAGGGGCGCGGCTTCGCGGTCGTGGCCTCGGAAGTGCGCAACCTGGCCCAGCGTTCGGCCGGCGCCGCCAAGGAGATCAAGGAACTGATCGGCAATTCGGTGGAACGGGTCGATGCCGGCAGCGCGCTGGTGGCCCAGGCCGGGTCGACGATGCAGGAAGTGGTCGAGAGCGTGCGCCGCGTGAGCGACGTGGTGTCCGAGATCAGCGCGGCCACGGCCGAGCAGAGCCAGGGCATCGAGCAGGTGAACGGCGCGATCGCCCAGATGGACGAGGTGACCCAGCAGAATTCGGCGCTGGTCGAGGAAGCGGCGGCTGCCGCCGAATCGATGCAGGACCAGGCGGCAAGGCTGGCCGAGCTGGTGGCCGTGTTCCGCCTGGCCGACGGGCAGGACGTGGCCGCCGCGCCGGTGCGCCCGGCGGTATCGAAGCTGCCGGCCCCGGTGCTAGTCAAACGCCCACCCGCCGCCCGGCCGCAAGCGGCTTCGCGCAAGGAGCCGGTAGTAAGCGGCAGCGACTGGGAAGAGTTCTGACGGCGCACCGACTTTGGGCCGAGTGCATTGGCCCTCATTCGTTGAGGTCATCCTGGTAATCGGCATTCGGGTAAAGCGGCTGCTTGCGCGGGCGCTCGGGCATCGGGTAGCCGTGTTTCGTGGTCCAGGCCTTGATGTCCGGGATCACGCCGGGCTTTTCGCCGGCCGGACATTCGTGCAGGCAGAGCCAGGTCTTGCCATGCCGCCCGATGACTGGTTTCGGCGGGTCCTCGAAGCGTGACCAGCCGACCAGTTCGCCGATAAAAGTGCCGTGGGAAGCATAGGAAGTGACGTCGATGTAGGGCTGGTCGCGCGCGTAGAGCTGGGCGGTCCATTCGCGGCAGCCGAAACTGCCGGTGTAGCTGTCGCGGTCCCAACCGGCTTCGTAGCGGCGTCTGTCGTCCGAGCTGCACACTGAGGGTGAGAAGGTAACGTCGCCTGGAATGCCTTGGAACCAGTCGGCGAAATAGTAGGGATTCACTCCAGGACTAACGACGTGGATCAGGGCAAGGTCACCGAGCACGCTCCTTTTTGCCTCCATATTGCGCAGAGCGCCCTGTTGATTGAGGACGCGGCCAGCGCGGTCGAACGCGAGCAGGACGACAGCAATTTGCCCCTCGTCAGGAACGGGAAGCGTCGCCGTGGGCTCAAACAGCGCCGCGGCGCTTAGGTGGATTCTCGCTTTCCCGGATGCTCTCTGTTCCACATTGAACTCCCGTGACGCCGTGTTTTTGGATTGCCAGCTTTGTGCTTCTTCTGCGAAAAGGACGTAGCGGATTTCCCACGGCCGATCTAGCCATCTCTGCGATGCGGGGACGGCCTCCGCGGCAGGCACGGATGGAGCAGACAGGGCCAGCGCAGCGGAAGCCATAAACCGTATATAAAATCTCATAGTATTTTCGGCTCCAGGACAGTGATGTGGAGATGGTTGTTGTGGGTTCGTTCGTTCGAATTCGCTTGTCGCTGTTCGTTGGGGACCGGGGGAATGTTGTCCGCTGTGTTGGCATCCATGTACCACGGATCGAACAGCTGCTTCACGGACTCGTTTCGGCCCAGCCGGTCGCGTAGCTTGTGGATGAGTTCGGGTTCGTTGCGGTCGCGTTCATTGTTCCAGTCCCTGAGCGCCGCACTCTCTCGGTCGCGCAATGAATTCAAGTGTTTATTGGCATCAGCCACTTCTCGTGCCAATTGGGCCGTCTCCTCGGGATCGCGGTTTTTATCCAGCCGCTTTTTCGCCGCATCGCGCTCCTTTTCCCCGGTAGCCACCACCTTCTTCACCTCCTGATAATCCTTCCACAACGTCTTCTCGCGCTCGCTGACATTGCCGTTGCGCGGCGCCCCGGCCTTGATCAGGAACGCGCGGTTCAGGAAAGCCCGCTTCTCACCGCCTTCGAGATAAGTGATGTCCAGCCCGAGCCCGGCACGGTGGGCGATCGAGCCGAAGCTGGGACGCCAGGCCGAGGTGACGGCGACCGAGCTGACGCCGGCGGCATGCGCTTCGGTCAGCAGCGCGGCGAAGGCGCACGGATGGGTGCGGGGCAGGATGCCGGTCAGCCAGGGGCAATGCGTGGTGTTGAGCCGCACGTTGTCCTGCATTTCCGCGCGAAATTCCACCCTGAGCGTCAGTTTCGGCGCCGCATCGCTCGCCGGGAAGTTCACGATCAGTTCCGGACGCGCCAGGCCGGCATGGATGCTGCGCACGGCGGCCCGGACGGTCGGGGTGGTGTCGGCCGGCAGCAGCGCATCGGCTTTGGGCCGGATACTTTGGACCTCATTCGTTGAGGTCATCCTGGTAATCGGCATTCGGATAAAGCGGCTGCTTGCGCGGGCGTTCAGGCATCGGGTAGCCGTGTTTCGCGGTCCAGGCCTTGATGTTCGGAATGACCCCTGGTTTCTCGCCGGCCGGACATTCGTGCAGGCAGAGCCAGGTCTTGCCATGCCGCCCGATTACCGGTTTCGGTGGGTCCTCGAAGCGTGACCAACCGACCGACTCGCCGATATGCGTCCCGCGTGGCGAATAGGAAGTGACGTCGATGTAGGGCTGGTCGCGCGCGTAGAGCTGGGAGGTCCATTCGCGGCAGCCGAAATTGCCGATGTAATTTTCGATATCCCAACCTGCTTCGTAGCGGCTCCTGTCGGTCGAGCTGCACACCGCCGGCGAAAAGGTAACGTCACCCGGAATGCCTTGCGACCATTTGGCGAAATAATACGGCTTCGCGCCGGGAGCAGCGTCGCTGATCAGAACAAGGGTATCGAGCATATTCCTTTTGCCTGACATCTTACCAAGGGTGCCCTGTTGATTGACGATATGGCCGGAGCGGTCGAACGTGAGCAGGACGACGGCAATCGGCTTCTCTCCCGGAACCGCGGGCGTGGAGGTGGGTTTGAATAATGCCGCGGCGCTCAGGTAGATTCTCTCTTTTCCGGGCGTCTTCTGTTCGGCGTTAAGTCGCCGTGACACACTGATTTCGGATTGCATGCGCCATGCTTCTTCGGCGAACAGGACGTAACGGATTTCCCATGGCCGGTCGAGCCAGGTCCGCGATGCGTCCGCAGTGTCTGCGGCCAATGTGGACGGGGCTGGCAGGGCCAGCATGATGAGGATCGCAACGACGATATAGCGTTTCATAATATTTTCGGCTCCAGGACGGTGATGTGCAGATGGTTGTTATGGGTCCGTTCGTTCGCGTTCGCTTCGCGCTGTTCATTGGGGGCCGGTGGGATGTTGTCCGCCGTGTTGACGTCCATGTACCACGGATCGAACAGCTGCTTCACGGACTTGTTCCGGCCCAGCCGGTCGCGCAGCTTGCGGATGAGCTCGGGCTCGTTGCGGTTGCGTTCTTTGTCCCACTCATCCTGCGCTTTAGTATCGCGATCGCGTAAAGATTTCAGGTGTTTGTCGGCATCAGTCAGTTCTCGCGTGAGTTGGGAGGCTTTCTCGGGATCGCGGTTTTTATTCAGCCGATTTTGCGCCGCTTTAAATTCCTTTTCCGCAGTCGCCACCACCTTCTTCACCTCCTGATAATCCTTCCACAACGTCTTCTCGCGCTCGCTGACATTGCCGTTGCGCGGCGCCCCGGCCTTGATCAGGAACGCGCGGTTCAGGAAAGCCCGCTTCTCACCGCCTTCGAGATAAGTGATGTCGAGCCCCAGGCCGGCCCGGTGGGCGATCGAGCCGAAGCTGGGTCGCCATCCCGATGTCACGGCGACCGACGTGACGCCGGCGGCATGCGCCTCGGTCAGCAGTGCGGCAAAGGCGCACGGATGGGTGCGCGGCAGGATACCGGTCAGCCAGGGGCAGTGCGTGGTGTTGGCCCGCACGTTGTCCTGCATCTCCGCGCGAAATTCCACCCTGAGCGTCAGTTTCGGAGCCGCATCGCTGGCCGGGAAATTCACGATCAGTTCCGGGCGCGCCAGGCCGGCATAGATGCTGCGCACGGCGGCCCGGACCGTCGGGGTGGTGTCGGGCGGCAGCAGCGCATCGGCTTCGGCGGCCGTGTACAGGTGGGAGATCTGCATCCAGATGTCGCCGGTAAGGGCCGCACCGTACACTTCCAGCCGCTTGCCTGGCGTAGACGTTGCGCGGCAGGCAGGCTGCCCCAGCGTGGCGTGTTCGTGGCTGATGCGCCCCGTTCGTTCGGTGATCTTCACGTGCACGTCGTTGTTGCCGACCTGGACGGCGTACACCGGATTCCTGCGGTGAGCCGGATGCACGTCGCTGTTCAGGAACAGCGCAACCTTGCTGCCGAGGTTCACGATGAGGGTGATCGTGCGCTTGTCGCGCAGCGCGCCCGGCTTGTCCGCATGCTCGGGCACCACCTGGCCATCGAGCGCCACCACGTAGGGCAGGGCCAGCCCCGCGTTGGTCGCCTCCGTGTCGAACTCGTAGGTGACCTTGCATTTCGGCCCGACCAGCACCGTCGTGACGGTGCCTTCCGGGGACAGCGTGCAGCTTGCGTCGGGCGTCTGGCCGGCCATCCGTGCACCGCCGCCGTTAGTTGCCATCGGTTGCCGTGCCGGATTCCCAGTGCAGCCTGACGGTGGCCGGGTCATGGCCGGTCACGCGCTCGGTATGGCCGTCCGCGTTCGTCACCCGGCGCAGGACCGATCCATCCGGCAGTTCGATACGGTAGGACATACCCGGCACCGGTTTGCCGGTGCGCTCGTCCACGGCGCGGAAGGAACCGGCATTCGGCGGGGTGGCCTGCGCCGCCGATGCCGCTGCGGCCGCCGCCGCGGATGCCGCGGCCTCGGAGCGGTCGTCGATCATCATGAAGCCCTTGGTCGTGGTGGCGATCAGCGTGGCGCCGCACGCAGTCTTCATTTCCTCGACCGCCGTGCCGACTCCGCTGAAACTGTGGAAACCCAGCCCCTCCACGATCGGAAAATCGCCCTTGCACTGAGGACAGTGAGTCATGTGTCTTTTCAGGGCAATCGGACGCCCATTGGCGGTCGCATGGACATTCTCCACGAGGACGACGCCTCGGTGCGAGGTCGGGTCGTTCTTGCAAATCACGGCACGCAGCACCATTGCTCGACTCCGCTGATGTTGACGAAAGCGTCCACTCTAGATTCTCTAGGATTGCAATAAATTGATCTCGCGCATGGGACTACAAGCTGTTGTATCTGCTGCTCACGAAGCGCACAGCGGCGCCTGGAGAATATCCCGACCTGGAACCAGATGGATGGCCGCATCCAGCCACGCCTCAACGTCGAGATCGCGATCGAGGCCGGGTGCCGCTTGCCAGGTACGATCCGTACCCGGCATATGCTTCCTTTTACATACAATAGGCGCTCCCGATCCCGACCGAAGATTAACGATGCGTATCGTCCGCCTGCTCGTCCACACCCGGCGCCACCCGTCCGCTATCCTGCTGATGGCCCAGCTGCTGGGCATGGCGCTCTATCCCTTCCTCGAGCGCACCCAGTTCGGCCACGTCGCCTTCAATGCCTTCGGCATCGTCATCCTCACCTTCGCCACCAACATGGTGCGCCGCACGCCGGGCCATACCTGGATCAGCGCGACACTGGCGGTACCGATCATCGCGCTGCTGTCGGCGCAGATGCTGTTCGGCCTGGAATACCTGCAGCCCTGGTCCTCGGGCCTGGAAGCGTTTTTCTATTTCTATGCGGCCGGCAGCCTGATTTCCTACATGCTGGAAGACCGCAAGGTCACGCGCGACGAGCTGTTCGCCGCCGGCGCCACCTTCACCCTGATTGCATGGGGCTTCACCCACCTGTACATCGTGGTCCAGGCGATCGTGCCCGGTTCCTTTGCCTCGGCCGTGAACGCGGACCTGCCGCGCACCTGGACCGAGCTGAATTACCTGAGCTTCGCGCTGCTGTCGAGCACCGGCATCGGCGACGTGATCCCGGTGACCGTGCATGCGCGCGCCTTTACCAGCATCGAGATGTTCGTCGGCGTGATGTACCTGGCCTCGGTGGTGGCGCGCCTGATCGGCCTGACGATGCAGCCCTCGTCCAAATAGGGGAGGGCGCGGCACGCTTCGCCTCCGCTTGGTATGATGGCAAAATTCTGTTCATTGACATAGGAAGCAGCACATGAAAACCAAGGCAGCGATTGCATGGAAAGCGGGTCAGCCGCTGACGATCGAGGAAGTCGAACTCGACGGCCCGCGCGCGGGCGAGGTACTGGTCGAAGTCAAGGCCACCGGCATCTGCCACACCGACTACTACACCCTGTCGGGCGCCGATCCGGAAGGCCTGTTCCCGGCCATCCTCGGCCATGAAGGCGCGGGCGTAGTCGTCGATGTCGGCCCGGGCGTTACCAGCGTCAGGAAGGATGACCACGTCATTCCGCTGTACACCCCGGAATGCCGCCAGTGCAAATTCTGCCTCTCGCAAAAGACCAACCTGTGCCAGGCGATCCGCTCGACCCAGGGCCGCGGCCTGATGCCCGACGCCACCTCGCGCTTCTCGCTCGACGGCCAGCCGATCTACCACTACATGGGCACCTCGACGTTCTCGAACTACATTGTCGTCCCAGAGATCGCGCTGGCCAAGGTACGTTCGGATGCCCCGTTCGACAAGATCTGCTACATCGGTTGCGGCGTGACCACCGGCATCGGCGCCGTGATCTTCACGGCCAAGGTGGAAGCCGGCGCGAATGTGGTCGTGTTCGGCCTGGGCGGCATTGGCCTGAACGTGATCCAGGCAGCGAAGATGGTTGGCGCCGACAAGATCATCGGTGTCGACCTGAGCCCGGCGCGCGAAGCCATGGCGCGCAAGTTCGGCATGACCCACTTCATCAACCCGAGCCAGGTCGAGAACGTGGTCGACGCCATCGTGCAGCTGACCGACGGCGGCGCCGACTACAGTTTTGAATGCATCGGCAACGTGCATACCATGCGCCAGGCGCTGGAGTGCTGCCACAAGGGCTGGGGCCAGTCGATCATCATCGGTGTGGCCGAAGCCGGCGCCGAGATCTCGACCCGTCCGTTCCAGCTGGTGACCGGCCGCGAATGGAAAGGCTCGGCCTTTGGCGGCGCGCGTGGCCGTACCGACGTGCCGAAGATCGTCGACTGGTACATGGAAAACAAGATCAACATCGACGATCTGATCACCCACCACCTGCCGCTGGACCGCATCAACGAAGGTTTCGACTTGATGAAGTCGGGCGAGTCGATCCGCTCGGTGGTGGTGTACTGATTCCGCTGTAAATCTGTCGCCTGTTCCGCGATTCGTGCCGTTCGTCGCACGGCGCGGGCAGGCGCCAGCCGCCTGTTCTACTCTTTCTCCATCGACAATCCGTTCATGGAGAAAGACATGCCCACCTTCCGCCTCCCATCCTCGTCCCTGAAACAGCCGCTGCTGCTGGCAGTGCTGGCCTGCGCCTGCGCGCTGCCGCTCCTGCCGGCCCAGGCCGGCGACAGCAACAGCTGGACCGTCAACCGCAGCATGAACGCCCGCGACGGCGGCGAACCGTTTGCGCTGGTGCGCGATGGCGGCAACGTGATCACGGGCAATGACGCCGACCAGAAGCGCGTCAAGGAGCTCAAGCGCAGCATGCAGGGCGATTTCTTCTGGTTCCGTGACGGCGGCAAGGAATACATCGTCACGGACCCGGCCACCATCAAGCGCATGGGCGACGCCTGGGCGCCGATGCAGGCGCTGGGCGCCCAGATGGGCCAGCATGGCGCCGAGATGGGCCGCCAGGGCGGTTCCATGGGGTCGCTCGGCACGAAGATGGCGCTGGCGGCGGTGACTTTCAATGCCGAGAAAATGGAAGCGATCGGCAAGCAGATGGAAGATGCAGGCAAGCCGATGGAAGCGACCGGCAAGAAGATGGAAGAGGTCGGCAAAAAGATGGAACAGGCGCAGAAGGATGCCGAACGCGCGGCGCGCGGGGTGATTGCCGAGTCGCTGCGCAATGGCATGGCGAAGCCGGTAACGACGCGCGGGTGATTTGATTTGTTGGGTTGGAAAAAGGCCGGCAATGCTCGCGCATCGCCGGCCTTTTTTTGGCCTGCGGCCTCGTCGGGCCTGCGGCTTTATTTTGGCCTGCGGCCTTATCGGGCCTGCGGCTTTTTTGGCCTGCGGCCTTATCGGGCCTGCGGCTTTTTTGGCCTGCGGCCTTATCGGGCCTGCGGCTTTTTTGGCCTGCGGCCTTATCGGGCCTGCGGCTTTTTTGGCCTGCGGCCTTATCGGGCCTGCGGCTTTTTTGGCCTGCGGCCTTATCGGGCCTGCGGCTTTTTTGGCCTGCGGCCTTATCGGGCCTGCGGCTTTTTTGGCCTGCGGCCTTATCGGGCCTGCGGCTTTTTTGGCCTGCGGCCTTATCGGGCCTGCGGCTTTTTTGGCCTGCGGCCTTATCGGGCCTGCGGCTTTTTTGGCCTGCGGCCTTATCGGGCCTGCGGCTTTTTTGGCCTGCGGCCTTATCGGGCCTGCGGCTTTTTTGGCCTGCGGCCTTATCGGGCCTGCGGCTTTTTTGGCCTGCGGCCTTATCGGGCCTGCGGCTTTTTTGGCCTGCGGCCTTATCGGGCCTGCGGCTTTTTTGGCCTGCGGCCTTATCGGGCCTGCGGCTTTTTTGGCCTGCGGCCTTATCGGGCCTGCGGCTTTTTTGGCCTGCGGCCTTATCGGGCCTGCGGCTTTTTTGGCCTGCGGCCTTATCGGGCCTGCGGCTTTTTTGGCCTGCGGCCTTATCGGGCCTGCGGCTTTTTTGGCCTGCGGCCTTATCGGGCCTGCGGCTTTTTTGGCCTGCGGCCTTATCGGGCCTGCGGCTTTTTTGGCCTGCGGCCTTATCGGGCCTGCGGCTTTTTTGGCCTGCGGCCTTATCGGGCCTGCGGCTTTTTTGGCCTGCGGCCTTATCGGGCCTGCGGCTTTTTTGGCCTGCGGCCTTATCGGGCCTGCGGCTTTTTTGGCCTGCGGCCTTATCGGGCCTGCGGCTTTTTTGGGCTGCGGCCTTATCGGGCCTGCGGCTTTGTTTGGGCCCGCAGCGCTGCCCGTACGGTGGGCACCCCGTGCCCACGCGGTTACGTACGTTTCCTTGCACCGCTGGCGGTTCCGACTCGCTCGCGAAATATGAATCGAACGAAACCCATGCATGCCGTTTCGGTCATGGTTGCGTTCGCGAGCGACAAATTACGTCTACGGGTGCAATCACAAGCACGTAACCGCGTGGGCACGGGGTGCCCACCGTACGGTTGACGTCGCCGCAAATAACAATGACCGGGGTGCGCGAGCAGCCCGGCCATTTTCCTTACAGCGATGCGTAGCTTACTTGCGCATGGCCGGCACAAACTCTTCCATCACCGCCTTGCGCAGCAGCGCCGGCGGCACCAGGCCCTGGGCCAGTACGAAGTCGTTGAATTTCTGGCGGTCGAACTTGTCGCCCAGCGTCACTTCGGCGGCCTGGCGGGTTTCCATCAAACGCTGGTAGCCGTAGAAGTAGGACGTCGCTTGCCCCGGCGCGCGGAAGGTGTAGCGCTGCATCTCTTGCGTGGCCATGCCTTCCGACAAACCGACATCCGACATCAGGAAAGCCTTTACGCCTTCAGGGGTAATTTCGCCCAGGTTGACCATCGGATCGAGGAAGGCGCGAGCGGCGCGCATGGCGCGGGCCTGGAGGGCGAACAGCTGGCCGTCGAGCGGTTCGTAGGGCTGCATTTCCGCTTCCGCATACAGGGCCCAGCCCTCCACGTTGACGCTGTTGAAGGCGAACACCGCGCGCGCGGTCGAGACGCCGGTCTCGATCATCTTGGCAAATTGCAGCTCGTGGCCCGGACGCGCTTCGTGCGCCGTGATCGACCAGGTGCCGGCCTCGTGGGTGAAGTCGTCGAACACCATGGTTTTACCCGAGGCATCAGGAGGCATGCCGGTGGTCAGCACGAATTCGCCATACTCGCCGGTGTTGCCGATCAGGCGCGGCGGGCTCATGTGCGGCGCCGGCTGCTGGGCGTTCTCGGCGGCGGTGGCCAGGCGGATCACGGCCTTGCGCTGGGGCAGGGTGACGATGTGTTGCTCGCGCGCGGCGGCTTCGAGCGACGCCAGGCGCTGGGCATAGATCGGCATCACTTTATCCAGCGGAATCTGGTCTTTCTTCAACTGCAGCATCACGGCGCGGTAGTCGGCATTCTTGAAGCCGCGTTCCTTGGCGATCAGGTTGGCCGTGATCTGCATCTGGTTGCGGATCTCGGCAAACGAGGTCAGCGACTTGGCGATCAGCTCCTGCGGGCTGATGTCGACGCCGAATTCGCGCAGGTTGTTGGCGTACACCTCGGCCGGCAGGCGATGGTCGGTACGCGCGCGCGGCAGCAGCTCGCTCTTCAGGCGCGCGTTGTAGGCGGTGAGCTGTTGTTCCAGCGTACCGAAACTTTTTTCCCAGCCTTGCAGGCCACTCTTGGCCAGCAGGTCGCGCATGCCCTTGAGCAGGGTCGGGGCGTCGCTCAGCGACTGCTCGATCTCGCCTTTGTATGGGCCGAGCAGGTTCTTGTTGGCCTTCAGGCGTTCCTGCAGGCGCTCGTGCGCCAGTTCGGTGACCGGGCGGTAGCCCTTGGCCAGGCCGGCGTACTTGTCCAGGCGCACCAGCAGGGTCTGCTGGCGTTCCTTCGGGATGCGCGGGTCGAGCGTGGCGCGCATCACGCCGAACATCATGCCGGTCAGGTCGATGAAGGGCATGAAGTACTTGCGGTCGAGGGCGGCGGTGCGGATCTGGTCGTTGGCCTTGTTGATCAGGATTTCCAGGTCCTGTTTCACCTTGGGATCGGACTCGGCCTTCATGCGTTTCTGGTACTCGGCAATCGCCGCGCGCAGGTCCTTGTTGGTGGCCTCGAACTGGTCGCGCGACATGTCGGTAATCTGTTCATCGTAGCCTTCCACGCCCAGGTTGCTGGCGCCTTCCGGCGAATACTTGGCCAGCACATTCAACAGGACCTTGGCGTTGTCGTTGCTCTTGGTAACCCATGCCGGTTCGGCAGCGAAGGCGGCGGCAGGAAGGGCGAGGGCGGCAGCGAGCAGGCTGCTCAGGACGGTACGGACCAGCGGACGGGTAGACAACGTTCACTCCTTTTGATGGTTTGACTCGAAAAGCATGGCGAGGCGCCAGGCGGCGGCATGCGCATGCCATGCTCGCCAGTATGCCTGCATACACCATTCCATTGCTCGTATGCATGTGCAAAAAAACAAAATGTTGTCTGTTGCACAAATACGTCGTGTGCTCAATCGAAAATAGCAAAAATGCACAACTCCGTATAATCGATTTGATCACGGCCTGCCCCTGGCAGCCGCGTCCTACTGCTGTGGCTGCTATTTTCCTCTCACGAAAAGTGGCCCGCACCAATAACAACATGCGGACGCCGGGTCAATACCGCCGTAAGAGATGGCACATAAACATTCAGGAAATCAAATGACAAAGAATATCGCCATTGTCGGCGCCGGGTTCTCCGGAGCTGTCATCGCCAACCAGCTCGCTGCAGCCGGTCACAAGGTCACCATCTTCGAATCGCGTCCCCACATCGCGGGCAACTGCTATTCGGAACGCGATGCCGAAACCGGCGTCATGGTGCACGTGTACGGCCCCCACATCTTCCACACCGATAACGAACGCGCCTGGGAATTCGTGAACCGCTACGCCGAGTTCAAGCCTTATGTGAACCGCGTCAAGGCCATCACCAACAAGCAGGTGTTCACGCTGCCGATCAACCTGCTGACCATCAACCAGTTCTTCGGCAAGACCATGCGTCCGAAGGAAGCCCAGGAATTCCTGGCCGAGCAGGGCGACAAGACCATCGTCGATCCGCAAACCTTCGAAGACCAGGCCCTGCGCTTCGTCGGCCGCGAGCTGTACGAAGCCTTCTTCAAGACCTATACCGTCAAGCAATGGGGCCTGCAGCCGTCGGAACTCCCGGCCAGCATCCTGAAGCGCCTGCCGGTGCGCTTCAACTACGACGACAACTACTTCAACCACAAGTACCAGGGCATGCCGGCCGAAGGCTACACCGCGCTGGTGGAAAACATCCTGAAGGTCGATAACGTCACCGTGCACCTGAACACCCGCTTCGACCCGGCGCAAAAATCGCAGTACGACCACGTGTTCTACAGCGGCCCGATCGACGCCTGGTTCGGCCACGTGGAAGGCCGCCTGCCTTACCGCACCCTGGACTTCGAGATGTTCCGCGACACCGGCGACTACCAGGGCAATGCCGTCGTCAACTACTGCGACGACGAACAGCCTTACACCCGCATCACCGAGCACAAGCACTTCTCGCCGTGGGAACAGCACGAAGGCACGGTCCTGTACAAGGAATTCAGCCGCCAGTGCGGCGAAGACGACATTCCCTACTACCCGATCCGCATGGCGCGCGACAAGGAACAGCTCGAACGTTACATCAAGCTGGCGCAGGACGAGCCGAACGTCACCTTCGTCGGCCGCCTGGGCACCTACCGCTACCTCGACATGGACGTCACCATCAACGAGGCCCTGATCACCTCGGACAAGTTCCTGGAAACGGCGAACGGCAACGGCAAGATGCCGGCCTTCGTGATCGATCCGCTGGCCTGATGAGCGGAGCAGCCGGCCTGGATGGCCGGCTGGGAAAAGCACCGATGAAGCCGCTGCCTGCGTGGGCAGCGGCTTTTTTCATGGGCGCGGACCAAACGCGACAGCGGCTCCGTGTTCGATATTGCTTAGGCAATATTTATGTGTCAGCATGCACGGTCAACTTTTTGGAAAACCTTCCCATGCGTCACCTCACCCGTATCGCCCTGGGCATCTCGCTCGCCGGCGCCGCCGCGTTCGCCTCCGCCCAAACGTCCCCATCCGCCCAGGCTGAGCAGCCGGCCAAGACCTTCCCCTACACGCCCGGCCTGGACGTGAGTTCGATGGACAAGAGCGCCGACCCCTGCGTCGACTTCTACCAGTACGCCTGCGGCGGCTGGATGAAGAACAACCCGGTCCCAAGCGACCAGGCGCGCTGGTCGGTGTACAGCAAGCTGGCGCAGGACAACCAGCGCTACCTGTGGGGCATCCTCGACGGCCTGGCGAAACAGAAGGAAGGCCGCAGCGCCACCCAGCAAAAGATCGGCGACTACTTCGGCGCCTGCATGGATGAAGCGGCGATCGCCAAGCGCGGCGCCGCACCGCTGGCGCCATGGATGGAACGCATCGGCGCCATGCAATCGGTGCGCGAGCTGCCGCAGGTGCTGGCCGCGCTGCAACTCGGTTTGTCGAGCGACGACTTCTTCTTCGGCTTCAGCTCGAACCAGGACTTCGGCGACTCGACCCGCGTGATCGCTTTTGCCAGCGCCGGCGGCCTGGGCCTGCCGGACCGCGACTACTACGTCAAGACCGACGCGCATTCCAAGACGCTGCGCACGCAATACGAAGCCCACGTGGCCACCATGTTCGGCCTGGCCGGCGAGAGCGAAGCCGTTGCCAAACGTTCGGCGGCCACCGTGATGCGCATCGAGACCGCACTGGCGAAGGCATCGCTGACCCGCGTCGAACAGCGCGACCCCTACAATTTGTTCCACAAGACCAGCCTGAAGCAATTGCAGGCGCTGACGCCCGGCTTCGACTGGAGCGCCTATCTGGCCGCCGTCGGCCAGCCTGGCGTCAAGGAGTTCAATGTCACCGAACCGAAATTCTTCAAGGAATTCGCCAGGCAGCTGAAAGGCCAGGACCTGGCCGCCATCAAGACCTACCTGCGCTGGCACGTGCTGGAAGACATGGCGCCGGCCCTGTCGCCGCAGTTCGATCAGCCGCACTTCGCTTTCTTCATGCAGACCCTGCGCGGCGTCGAGAAGCAGGCGCCGCGCTGGAAGCGCTGCGTGCAGCTGGTCGACCACCAGCTGGGCGAAGCGCTCGGCCAGGAATTCGTCGGCCGCGCCTTTTCGCCCGAGCTGAAGGCGAAGTCGCTGCACATGACGCGCCAGGTGGAAGAGGCGATGGCAAAAGACATCGACTCGCTGGAGTGGATGAGCGCCGAGACGAAACAGCGGGCGCGTGAAAAGCTGGACGCCATCGTCAACAAGATCGGCTACCCGGACACCTGGCGCGATTATTCGGCCTTCGACGTCAAGGCGGACGACTTCGCCGGCAACGTAGTGCGCGGCACGACGTTCGAGAACCGGCGCCAGCTGGACAAGATCGGCAAGCCGCTCGACCGCACCGAATGGCTGATGACGCCGCCGACGGTGAACGCCTATTTCAACCCGCAGATGAACGACATCAACTTCCCGGCCGGCGTACTGCAACCGCCGCTGTTCGACCCGAAGATGGATGACGCGCCGAACTACGGCAACACCGGCGGCACCATCGGCCATGAACTGACCCACGCCTTTGACGACGAGGGCCGCCAGTTCGATGCCAAGGGAAACCTGAAGGACTGGTGGACGAAAAAGGATGGCAAGGCCTTCGAGGAACGCGCCCAGTGCATCGTCGACCAGTACGCCCAGTACACGGTGGTGGACGACATCAAGATCAACAGCAAGCTGACCCTGGGCGAAGACGTGGCCGACCTCGGCGGCGTGATCCTGGGCTGGATGGCGTGGAAGACACAGATGGCGAGCATGCCGCAACAGGCCCAGCCTACGCAGTTTGCACATGAGGGCTTGTCGCCGGAGCAGCGCTTCTTCGTCGGCTTTGCACAATGGGCTTGTGAAAACGACCGGCCGGAAAACTTGCGCGTGTCGGCCGCGACCGATCCTCACTCGCCGGGCAAGTACCGCGTGAACGGCGTCGTGATCAACATGCCGGAGTTCGAAAAGGCGTTCAACTGCAAGCCGGGCCAGCCGATGGCGGCGCTGAAGCGTTGCCGGGTGTGGTGATTCACAGCGGCGCTTGATTCGTGGCCTGCGGCCATGATCGATTCGCGGCCTGCGGCCATGACCAATTCTTGGCCTGCAGCCATGACCGATTTGTGGCCTGAGGCCATGATCGTACGGTGGGCACCCCGTGCCCACGCGGTTACGTGCTCATGCTTGCTGTGTTGGCCGTGACTTGCCGCTCGTAACATCAAACAGAACCCGAGCGTGTCGCCTTTGACGTTCAATGCATACTTTGCGAGCGACACATCGCAGCCAACACAGCAAGGATCGGCACGTAACCGCGTGGGCACGGGGTGCCCACCGTACGGGCACATGGTTGAATGACCGCAGGTTCGCAGGATAAAAAAACGCCACCGCGAAGGTGGCGTTTCTCATTCATCAGCAATCAATGCTGGTTGATCTTCCCACGCCACGCGCCCGTTTCCGAGCCGCGCTTCTCCAGCAATTCCTTGAAATTCGACAAATTGCTGCGCGCTTCCATGCGCACGGCGCCCAGGGCGTCGCCGATCTGTTCGAGCACGCCTTCCGGTTCGTAATCCATCTGCAGGGTCACGCGGGTCACGTTGTCGGAAATCTTGTGGAAGGTAACGACGCCGCCATTGCGCACGCCGCCGATGCTGCGCCAGGCGATGCGCTTGTCCGGGATCTGCTCGGTGATCTCGGCATCCCATTCCTTGTCTTCGCCGGCGACGTTGGCTTTCCAGTGCAGGCGCTTGTCGTCGAGCTGGCGGATTTCCTTGACGCTCTTCATGAACTGCGGGAAGTCTTCGAACTGGGTGAACTGGTTGTAGGCAACGTTATCCGGCACATTCACTTCGATGGCTTCGATGATCGCCGAGCTCCCGCTCGAGTTTTGTTTCGCCTTGATCTTTTTCGACAGCAGCATTCCGCCGACGGCCAGGGCGGCAACGGTAACGACACGATTGAGCATGTGATCCTCCTAGTGTTCGGTCATGGTAATTCACGCAACGGCGTCGATAGCCTCGCGTACTTGCTGTTAAGTTAAGCCAAATCCTGAACAGGGCGCGCGCGGTAGAGCCGCATGCCGGTACGGATGCGCTATCGGAAGCCGTTGATTTTCCTGAGGAAAATAAAAAACGGCAGCCTCGGCTGCCGTTCATTCGGAGTAGTCGCAGCTCAGGCCGGCTTGCGGCGCCGCGCGGCGGCCAGGCCGGCCAGACCGACGCCCAGCAGGCCAAGCGACACCGGTTCCGGCACCTCGGCATAGGTCACGGTCAGAAAGGCGCCGTGGCCGAGGCCGCGCAGGAGCGGCTCATAGTCGTTCCAGCCGTCGCCGCTCAGCACCACCGTCAGGCGCCCGTCGCTCGTGACCGGCTTGCCCAGCTTCCAGGTCTGGTAGGTGTTTACCGTCGCCTGCGAGGCGGTATTGTTGGCCAGCACAGGGCCGATGGCGTCGTAACTGGCGACGCTCGGCGGCTCCCAGGTATTGTCGAGGCCGAACGCGGCGCCGATGATGCCGTCGGCATCCGTAAAATTGTGGAAAGCCGAGAACGCGACCGCGCTGATCTGTTTGCCCTGCAGGCTGCCCAGGTCGAAACCAAACAGCGAACTGTAGGTGCCCATGATGTTCGTTCCGACCCAGCGGTGCCAGACATTCCAGGCATTGTTGGCGCCGTCGCCAACGGACGCGTCCCGGTCTGCCTGAATCGTGATCACGGCGGCCTGGGCGGCGTTCAGGGACAGCAGGGCAAGGGCTGCACCTGCGAGGAAGGATTTGATCTGCATTTCAGGATCCGGACTGGAATAGTTATCTGCGTCAGGCAAGCAATATCAATGCCACGAATAAATTTATCTTTGCGCTCAATGGTTTATTCACCCCTGGTTACTGCGATCTCTACGGAATGTAAAATTATCCGACAGTAACATACTGACAAGACCGCGCCAGCAAATCAGCGCGACTGGATGGGCATACAGTACATCCCGACGGTATAATGGCCGCATGCAGAACCTCCTTCACAATCTCAATCCCGAACAACTCGCGGCCGTGACCCTGCCTTCGCAGAGCGCGCTGATCCTGGCGGGGGCCGGCTCGGGCAAGACCCGCGTGCTGACTACGCGCATCGCCTGGCTGATCCAGACCGGGCAGGTATCGCCGGCCGGCATCATCGCGGTGACGTTCACGAACAAGGCGGCGAAGGAAATGCTGACGCGTCTGTCGACCATGTTGCCGATCAATACGCGCGGCATGTGGATCGGCACCTTCCATGGTCTGTGCAACCGCCTGCTGCGCACCCACTACAAAGATGCGGCGCTGCCCCAGTCGTTCCAGATCCTCGACTCGCAAGACCAGCTGTCGCTGATCAAGCGCATGCTCAAGGCGCACAACGTCGACGACGAAAAATACCCGGCCAAGGCGCTGATGTACTACATCAACAACGCCAAGGACCAGGGCATGCGCGCCGGCCAGCTCGAGCCGAACGATCCGATCGAGCGGCGCATGATCGAGCTCTACGAACTCTACGACCAGCAATGCCAGAAAGAAGGCGTGGTCGACTTCGCCGAGCTGCTGCTGCGCGCCTACGAACTGCTGTCGCGTAATGCGCCGCTGCGCCACCACTACCAGATGCGTTTCCGCCACATCCTGGTCGACGAGTTCCAGGATACGAATGACCTGCAGTACAACCTGCTGAAGCTCCTGGCCGGCCATTCGGAAGAGGGCGGCGGTGCCATCTTCGCCGTCGGCGACGATGACCAGAGCATCTACGCCTTCCGCGGCGCGAATGTCGGCAACATGCAGGCCTTCGAGCGCGACTTCCGCGTGCAGAACCTGATCAAGCTGGAACAGAACTACCGTTCCTACGGCCACATCCTCGACAGCGCCAACCTCCTGATCGCCAACAACACCAAGCGCCTGGGCAAGAACTTGCGTACGGACATGGGGCAGGGCGAGCAGGTGCGCATCTACGAGGCGTCGTCCGACCTGGAAGAAGCGCAGTGGATCATCGAGGAAACCAAGAGCCTGGTGGCCGACGGCTTGCCGCGCAAGGAAGTGGCGATCCTGTACCGCTCGAACGCGCAGAGCCGGGTAATCGAGCACGCGCTGTTCGCGGCCGGCTTGCCCTACACCGTGTACGGCGGCCTGCGCTACTTCCAGCGCGCCGAGGTCAAGCACGCGATTGCCTACCTGCAGCTGATGGACAATCCGCACAACGATTCGGCCTTTTTGCGCGTGGTGAATTTCCCGACCCGCGGCATTGGCGCCCGTTCGATCGAGCAACTGCAAATGGCGGCCGACAGCTATGGCATCTCGTTGTATGCGGCCGTGCCCTACATGACCGGCAAGGCCGGCACCGTGCTGGGCGGCTTCGTCAAGCTGGTCGAAGGCGCGCGCTTCGAAACCCAGCAACTGCCGCTGCCGGAAATGGTGGGCGTGGTGCTGGAGCGCAGTGGCCTGATCGACTTCTACAAAAAGGAAAAAGAAGGCGCCGACCGCATCGAAAACCTGGAGCAGATGGTCAACGCGGCGACCCAGTTCGTGCAGGAAGAAGGCTTCGGCGTGGCCGCCCCGGCCCACCTCGGCCCGCAGGCGCTGCCGCAGGCCGGCGAAGCCATCGTCAACCAGGGCGGCATCGAGCTGCTCGAGGCCGAGGCGCCATTGCCCACCGTGATGTCGCCGCTGTCCGCCTTCCTCACCCACGCCTCGCTGGAAGCCGGCGACGCCCAGGCGCAAGCCGGCCAGGATGCGCTGCAGCTGATGACCGTGCACTCGGCCAAGGGCCTGGAATTCGACGCCGTGTTCATCACCGGCCTGGAAGAAGGCCTGTTCCCGCACGAAAGCAGCTCGCGCGAACTCGATGGCGTGGACGAAGAGCGGCGCCTGATGTACGTGGCGATCACGCGTGCGCGCAAGCGCCTGTACATGAGCTTTACCCAGCAGCGCATGCTGCACGGCCAGACCCGCTTCAACATGAAGTCGCGCTTCTTCGATGAACTGCCGGAAGAAGCACTGAAATGGCTGTCGCCACGTGTGCAGAGCCACTGGTTTGCCAACAAGAAGGCGGCCACCGCCTGGGACGACGCCGCTTTCCGGAACGGCAGCGACAACAAGATCGCCCAGCAGATCACGCAGAAGTCGGGCAGCAGCTCGGGCTGGCGCATTGGCGAAACCGTAGCGCATGCCAAGTTCGGCGAGGGCGTGATAGTGAATATCGAGGGCGGGGCGGGTGCGGCGCGGGCCCAGATCAACTTCGGGCCGGCCGGCGTGAAGGTGCTCGATTTGTCGGTGGCGAAGCTGGAGCGGGTGTCGCGCTAGGTTGCCAGGTAAGGTCCGGTGGGTTCGAGAACCCACCCTACGCTTCGTCGCCGGCCCGGCGGCGCCTGACGATACCGCCGATGCTCAGCAACACGGGTAAAAAGCTTATTTGCTCAGGTCGACCGGCCTGGCTTCGCTGTCGGCCGGCTTGCCGAAGATGTGGCGGTAACCGGCATACAGCGCGCACTGCAACAGCAGCACGAAGAGGAAGCCGACCCAGGTAATGGCCACCAGCGACGCCTTGCCGCCGCCCAGCAGCAGCATCAGGGTCAGGAAGATCAGGAACATGATCCCGAACCAGGACAGCAGCAGCGTCAGGAACACACGGACGTTGCGGACCACGGCAAAGAAACTGTAGAACACGGCCTTGCCCGGGCTCATCTGTTGCCAGTAAGCCAGCGGTGCGGCGAAGGCCAGCGCGATCAGCGTGACGATGTACAGCGTGCGGATGACCAGGATGGTCAGCACGTCGCCAAAGAACACTTGTGGCGGCTGCGCGGCGTTGGCCTCGATCGATTGCGGCAGTTGGCGGTAGATTTCCGGATCCACGATCACGCGTTCGACCACGCTCAGCAGCAGCCACACGGCCACATAGATCAGGCCGACCTTGCACAGCCGCAGCAGCACCGGCTGGCGGAAACCCGTCAGCAGCACCGCGGGCGTGACGCGCTGTCCGTTGTCGATCATCAGGCAGGCCATCATGACAGCCATCGAGAGCGAAGGAATCAGCACGTTTGTCGCCATGTTCAGCACGGGAATGGCGCCAACGACGGCGGCAAACAGGATGTTGGCGAAGAGCAGGGTCGTCAGGGCGGCAGGCTGCTTGCGGAACAAGCCGACGCCTTCCTTGAACCAGTTCCAGCCGGTAATTGCAGGCATGTTATTCATTGTTCAGGCAGCCAATCCGGGCGCCGGGCTGGCAATACGTTCGCGCAAAATGCGCTCGAAATGGGTGGGGTCGTGCGGCGTCAGCAGCTCGGCGGCGCGCGGCACGTGCAGATCGTACAGGCGCGACAGCCAGAAGCGCAGCGCGGCGGCGCGCAGCAGCAGCGGCCAGGCGGCGGCTTCGTCATCGGTGAACGGACGCACGGCTCGGTAGGCGTCGAGCAGGGCGCGCACGCGCGCTTCGTCGAGACGGCCGGAGTCGAGAGCTATGCACCAGTCGTTGACGGTCACGGCCAGGTCGAACAGCCAGGTGTCGACGCCGGCAAAATAGAAGTCGAAGCAGCCGGTCAATGTATCGCCAACAAACATGACGTTGTTGCGGAACAAATCGGCATGCACGGGACCGCGCGGCAGGCGCGCATAGGCCGCGCTGGCGGCATGCTCCTCTTGCACGGCAATTTCTTCGCGCAAAAGACGGGCGTTGTCGGCGGACAGGTGCGGCAGCACGGCCGGCGCCGTGGCGCGCCACCAGTCCAGGCCGCGCAGGTTGGGCTGGCTCAGCGGAAAGTCCTGCGCCGCCAGGTGCATGCGCGCCAGCATGGCGCCAACTTCCGCGCAATGCACGGGCTGCGGGTCCATCTGCGAACTGCCGGCCAGCTTGCTGACGATGGCGGCGGGCTTGCCATGCAGGGCCACCACCAGCTCGCCATCGGCGTTGGCCACCGGCGCCGGCACCGGAATACCGCGCTCGGCCAGGTGGCGCATCAGCTGTATGTAGAAGGGCAGTTGTTCGAAATCCAGGTTCTCGAAAACGGTGAGCACGTATTCGCCGCGCTCTGTCGTCAGGAAGAAATTGCTGTTTTCAATGCCGGAGGCGATGCCGTCGAGCGCCAAAGCCTGGCCAAGGGGAAACTGCTTGATCCACTGGGTGAGGTCATCCAGTGTGACCGCGGTGAAAACTGCCATCGTGGGAGCAACAAGAAAAGGTCGGTGCGGAGGGGTGATGCGAGGCGCCATGCGCCCCGCGGTGCTTGGTTCAGCGGCCGTTGGCAGGCAGCGGCGGCGGCGGCGGAATGTCGGCCGGCCTGGTCATCGGCACGGTGGCTGCCGGAACCTTGCCGGCAGGCGCGCCGCTGGCTGGCGTCGGGGCCGGCTTTGCCGGGGTGGCGTCGTTCGCAGCGGCCTCGGCAGCTTCCGCGCCAGCCGCCTTTTTCTTCGCGTTCAGGTCGAATTCCATGACTTTCCATTGCGGTGCGCGGAAGGCGCTGCTCTGGGCGTCGCCGGCCTGGGCATTGCCAGCCGGGGTGTTCGGGCGCAGGATGTAGTTGCTGCGGCCGCTTTGCACTTCAACCTCGGTGACGTTGCCGTCGTTGCCGCGTTTTTCGGTGATCTGGGTGCCGCGGCGCGGTTCGATGGTCGTGGCCGGCACATCGCTGCCCGGCTCGATGCGTTCGGTAACCGGCGGTTGCGCCGTTGGCGCCGTCTGCCCGGCGGCGGTCTGTTGCGCCACGGCGGTGCCGGTGCAGGCAAGCAGGGCGAGGGACAGACTGGCAAAGCGGGTAGTTGTGCGCAACATGATGATCACCTTGTATCGTTTGGACCATTGTAACAAACAGATACCGTTCCCTGTGAAAAGTGTGCCGTGTGTTCCATGGATGTGTCCCCATATAGGACGAACAGTCACGGCAGCGTTGTGCTTTCTTCATGGCGGATTCTGCGATAATGGCTTCCACTTTGGCCCCCGGCCAGCTTCACCAAATTTCCTATGCAAAATACCCTGCTCCTGGTTGACGGTTCCAGCTACCTCTACCGCGCCTTCCACGCCTTGCCCGACCTGCGCAGCCCCGACGGCTTCCCGACCGGCGCCATGCACGGCATGGTCAACATGCTGCGCCGCCTGCGCGCCGATTACCCGGCCGCCTATATCGCCTGTGTGTTCGATGCCAAAGGTAAAACTTTCCGTGACGACCTGTACTCCGAGTACAAGGCGACTCGCGCCTCGATGCCGGAAGACCTGGGCAAGCAGATCGGCCCCATCCACGAAGCGGTGCGCCACCTCGGCTGGCCGATCCTGATGGTCGAAGGCGTGGAAGCCGACGACGTGATCGGCACCCTGGCCGTGCAGGCCGCCGCCAAGGGCATGAACACCATCGTTTCCACCGGCGACAAGGATCTGGCGCAACTGGTCAACGACAAGGTCATGCTCATCAACACGATGAGCAACGAAAAGCTCGACGAAGCCGGCGTGCTGGCCAAGTTCGGCGTGGCGCCGAACCGCATCATCGATTACCTGACCCTGATCGGCGACACCGTCGACAATGTGCCAGGCGTGAACAAATGCGGTCCGAAGACCGCGCTGAAATGGCTGGCCCTGCACGGCTCGCTCGACGGCGTGATGGAAAACGCGCACAGCATCGGCGGCGCCGTGGGCGAAAACCTGCGCAGCGCGCTGGAATGGCTGCCCAAGGGCCGCGAACTGATCACCGTGAAGACCGACTGCGACCTGGTGAACCACGTGGTGTCGATCGAAGAAAGCCTGGTCGGCCGTCCGGAAGACAAGGATGCCCTGCGCGAGTTCTTCCAGCGCTATGGCTTCAAGACCATGTTGCGCGAACTGGCGCAAGGTCCGGGCGTGGGCGCCCCGGCGCTGAACTCGCCGGAAGGCGCGCAACAGGGCGACGCAACGCTGCCGGGCATGCCGATCATCAAGGGCGAGTACGAACTGGTCACGACTTGGGAGCAGCTCGATAAATGGCTGGCCCTGGTGGATGCGGCCGAATTGACCTCGGTCGATACCGAAACGACTTCGCTGGAACCTATGACGGCGCAGATGGTCGGTATTTCCCTGTCCGTGGAAGCGGGCCGGGGCGCCTACATTCCGCTGGCGCACCGCTATGCCGGCGTGCCCGAGCAACTGCCGCGCGAAGAGGTGCTGGAACGCATGCGCTCCTGGCTGGAAAATCCCGCCAAGCCGAAGCTGGGCCAGAACCTGAAGTACGACATGCACATCTTCAACAACCATGGCATCACGCTGCAGGGCATCGTGCACGACACGCTGCTGCAATCGTATGTGTTCGAGTCGCACAAGCCGCACGACATGGACACCATGGCGATGCGTCACCTCGGCTACACCACGATTCTGTTCGTGGACGTGTGCGGCAAGGGCGCCAACATGATCTGCTTCGACCAGGTGGAGCTCGAGCGCGCCAAGGAATATGCGGCCGAGGATTCCGACATCACCCTGCGCCTGCACCAGACCATGCTGCCGCACGTGCTGGAAAATGCCGGCCTGACCCACATCTACGAAAAGATCGAGCTGCCGACCCAGATCGTGCTGCAGAAGATCGAACGCAACGGCGTGCTGATCGATGTCGAAAAATTGGAAAAGCAGTCGCGCGAACTCGGCGCCCGCCTGATGGAGCTGGAGCAGCAAGCCTACGCATTGGCCGAAGGCCCGTTCAACCTCGGCTCGCCAAAGCAGATCGGCGAAATCTTCTTCGGCAAGCTGCAACTGCCCATCATCAAGAAGACCGCCACCGGGGCGCCGTCGACCGATGAAGAGGTGCTGCAAAAGCTGGCCGAGGATTACCCGTTGCCGAAAGTGCTGCTGGAACACCGCGGCATGGCCAAGCTGAAGTCGACCTATACCGACAAGCTGCCGAAGATGGTGAACCAGAGCACCGGCCGCGTGCACACGAATTACGCGCAGGCGGTGGCGATCACCGGGCGCCTGGCCTCGAACGATCCGAATCTGCAGAACATTCCAGTGCGTACCGCCGAAGGCCGCCGCATCCGCGAAGCGTTTGTGGCGCCGCCGGGCAGCGTGATCGTCTCGGCCGACTATTCGCAGATCGAGCTGCGCATCATGGCCCACATTTCGGGCGACGAAGCGATGCTGCGCGCCTTTGCCGAAGGTGAGGACATCCACCGCGCCACTGCCGCCGAAATCTTCGGCATCCCGCCGGAAGAAGTGCAGTCCGAGCAGCGCCGCTACGCCAAGGTGATCAACTTTGGCCTGATCTACGGCATGAGCGCTTTCGGGCTGGCCGCGAACCTGCAGATCGAGCGCTCGGCGGCGGCGAACTACATCGACCGCTACTTTGCGCGCTTCTCGGGCGTGAAGCAGTACATGGACGAAACGCGCCTCGCAGCCAAGGCGCGCGGCTACGTGGAAACCGTGTTCGGCCGCCGCCTGTGGCTGCCGGAGATCAATTCGCCGAACGGCCCGCGCCGCGCCGGCGCCGAACGCGCGGCGATCAATGCGCCGATGCAGGGTACGGCGGCCGATTTGATCAAGCTGGCGATGATTGCGGTGCAGGGCTGGCTGGAAAGCGAGAAGCTCGCCACGCGCATGGTCATGCAGGTGCACGATGAACTGGTGCTGGAGGTGCCGGAGGCGGAGCTGGAGCTGGTCAAGGCGAAATTGCCGGAGCTGATGGCGGGCGTGGCGCAGCTGAAGGTGCCGCTGGTCGCCGAGACCGGTGTCGGCAGCAACTGGGACGAAGCGCACTAACACTTCCGCGCACTTAAATATCGCCGCGTGGGCACGGAGTGCCTACCCTACGTCATTGAGGCCACGGGCGTTGATAAAGTAGGGTGGGCGCTCCTGTGCCCACGCGCCGATCGCTGCCGGCTCCATCATCGCACCCGACGATCTCGCCACGAACAACTTACAAGGCCCTGCGCAAATCCTTCGGCAACTGGTACACCGGGCAATACTGGTAAGTCGTGCGCCCCTTGCCAATCACCTGCGTGAACGTCAACGCATCCTGCACCACCACCTGCTGCCGCTGCACGAAACGCTTGCCCGGTCCATGGCCGGCATCGATGCAGGTCTGGTCCACCGTGTAGCGCGACCGTTTCTGATCCCGCACCACCGCGCGGCAACTGCTGGTATGCGCCGTGCTGATCCCCTTGCCGTCGTACTGGCGGATCGCCGCATTCGCCGGCGAGTCGCAGCGCGACCCCTTGGCCACATAGATGCCGGGCTTGAGCCGGTACACGCCGCCCGGCTTGGGCGAAGTGTCGACACTGGCCTGGGCCAGGGACGCACTGCCCAGCACCAGGGCGAGCCCGGCAGCGATACCGCCGACGTGATGACTGATGACGTGATGTTTCCATGTTCAACCCCCTTGATGTGCATGCGCCAGGAGCGGCGCGCTTGTCGCCAAGCCTATACCAGCACGCAAACAGGCAGCGCCACCGCTGAGCAGCCATCAATAACGCCGGCGCCGTCCGGCGAACATCAGCAGGGCTGCGCCGCCGAGCAGCATGACCGAGGTCGCCGGCTCGTCGGCGGCCCTTCGCTCATCTGACGCGGTCAATCCGGCCGAAGGCAAGCCAGCTGCCCCGGATGGGGTGGCCAGGTTGGCCGGCGCCAGGGTGAGCGCAGCCAGGCCGGCACATAGGAAAATGCGGAAACACGCCATACAGGTTTCTCCTTGAAAAGGAACACGCCAGGCAGACGCAAGCAAGCAACCGGCGACTATAGGCGTTCCTCATCGCTGCCTTCTAGCCGGGCGCAAACCTCGTGCCGAAAGCAGCGGAAAGCAGATCCGCGCACGCGATTGCGTTCCTGAGCGCAAGCCGCGCAGTCGCTGTAAGATAGTCAGCCTTACAACCATGACCGAAAGGGATGACCCATGAAGGATCTCGTACAAGACGGCGACAGCCTGGTTTCCAAGACCGCGTTCGAAGATGGCGTCGACCGCCGCGTGTTCCTGAAGGCAGCCGTCGGCAGCGGTTTCGCCGCCGCGGCCCTGCCGGTCATGGCGCAGTCGATGGTCCAGACCGATACCAGTGGTCTCTCCGCCGGCGACCACATCATCGTCATCAACGGCCAGGACGTGCCGGTCTACCGCGCCCAGCCGGAAGGGCGCTCGAACCTGCCCGTGGTGCTGGTGATTTCGGAGATCTTCGGCGTGCACGAGCACATCAAGGATGTGGCGCGCCGCTTCGCCAAGGCCGGCTACCTGGCCATCGCGCCGGACCTGTTCGTGCGCCAGGGCGATCCGACCAAGATCGCGAACATCGCCGACCTGATGACGGACATCATCTCGAAGACCCCGGACGCGCAGGTCATGTCCGACCTCGACACGGTGGTCAACTGGGCCAGGCAGCGCGGCGGCGACATCGAGCGCCTGGGCATCACGGGTTTCTGCTGGGGCGGCCGCATCACCTGGCTGTACGCGGCGCACAATCCGAAGGTCAAGGCCGGCGTGGCCTGGTACGGCCGCCTGACGGGCGACGCCACCGCCAATTCGCCGAAGCACCCGGTCGACGTGGCGCAAGGCCTGAAGGTGCCGGTGCTGGGCCTGTACGGCGGCAAGGACACCGGCATTCCGCTGGAGTCGGTCGAGCGCATGAAGACCGAACTGGCCAAGGGCAACAGCCGTTCCGAGATCGTCGTGTTCCAGAACTCGGGCCACGCCTTCCATGCGGATTACCGCCCGAGCTACAACGAAGCCGATGCCAAGGACGGCTGGAAGCGCGCATTGAACTGGTTTGCAAAGCACGGCGTGGCCTAAGCAGCCACCCGCAAGCGCCCGCACGCGCATTGCGGCGGGCGCTCGACGGCTGGGGCGGGTACAATAGCCGGTTTGCCGCACGCAGCACGTCCAGAACAAGAGGCTTCACATCGACCCGATTCTCATCCACATCCTGCTGGCGACCCTGATCGCCGGCGTCGTCAGCATCTCGGCCGCGGCTTTGTTCTCCTTCACGCTGCTCTCCAAAATGGTGGAGCGGCTGGTGAGCCTGTCCGTCGGCATCATGCTGTCGACGTCGCTGCTGCACGCCTTGCCGGAAGCTTTCGATTCCGACGCCAGCCCGCAAAAGCTGTTCGCGACCCTGCTGGCCGGCCTGCTGACCTTCTTCATGCTGGAAAAGCTGGCGCTGCTGCGCCACTCGCACCACCACGAGGGCGATGGCGATCACCATGCCCACGGGCACGACGCCAAGGAGGCCGGCAAGTCGGGCTGGATGATCCTGATCGGCGACGGCATGCACAACTTCACCGACGGTATCCTGATCGCGGCCGCCTTTTTGGCCAATCCGGAGCTGGGCATCGTCACCGCACTGGCGATCGTCGCGCACGAGATCCCGACCGAGATCGGCGACTTCATCGTGCTGCTGAATGCCGGCTTCTCGCGCATGCGTGCGTATGTGTTCAATCTCCTGTGCAGCCTGCTCGCCGTGGCCGGCGGCCTGCTCGGCTACTTCACGCTGGACCGCGCCAGCGGGCTGATTCCCTACGTGCTGGTGTTCGCGTCGTCGGGCTTCATCTACATTGCCGTGAGCGATCTGATGCCGCAGATGCAGCGCCGGGCGACTGTCAAGGAATCGGTGCCGCAGGTGCTGCTGATTGGGCTTGGGGTTATCATCGTTTTATTCCTGACCGGGCGCTGAGCGCCTGACAGAACCCTCATTGCAGCGTTGCATCGTCTCGCCGTACTAGCGTACTGTCTTCGACGCTGCGCCTTGCCCTGAGGGTTCTCTCAGGCGCTCCTGAAGTGGCCCGGCCGCATTCATGCGAAAGGGGCCGTGCCATGAAAAGCTATCGCTGGATTCCCGAGACCGGCTCCGGTCTCGAACACCTGGTGCTCGGCCAGACGAACGAAGGCATCATCGCGCAGGGCGTGGTGATCGGCGGGCGCTATGGCGATGATTATGGCGCCAGCTACCGCATTGCCTGCGACGCCGCCTGGCGCGTGCGGCATGCCATCATCGACGTAGCCGGCGGCGGGCATCTCGAACTGTTTGCCGATGGCGACGGACAGTGGCGCGACGGGGACGGCGCGGTCATCGAGGCGCTGGCCGGCTGCACCGACATCGACCTGACGGCCAGCTGCTTTACCAATACGCTGCCGATCCGCAGACTGGGCGATTCGCTCGGCGAGCGGCAGGTGATCGACGTGGCCTGGGTGTGGATACCGCAACTGAAGGTGGAGAAGGCGCAGCAGGCGTACACGCGCCTGGGGATGAATGCGTACCGCTTCGAGAGCCTGGGCAGTGCGTTTCGCGCCGATTTGCGGGTCGACGATGACGGCCTGGTCGTCCAGTATCCGGGCCTATTCAAACGCACCGATATCGCACGCGGTTGCTGTTCGTAGGGTGGGCTCTCGAGCCCACGCGGTACGGCATGCGAGCGTTCGTGTCGCTTCGCGGTAGCGGTGGGGTAGGCAGCGGTACGACCGCGTGGGCACAAGTGCCCACCCTACGCCCGCCTAGATCGCATGCGCCGGAATGGCGAGGGGTTCGTAGGGTGGGCTCTCGAGCCCACGCGGTACGGCATGCGAGCGTTCGTGTCGCTTCGCGGTAGCGGTGGGGTAGGCAGCGGTACGACCGCGTGGGCACAAGTGCCCACCCTACGCCCGCCAAGATCGCATGCGCCGGAATGGCGATGGGTTCGTAGGGTGGGCTCTCGAGCCCACGCGGTAGGGCATGCGAGCGTTCGTGTCGCTTCGCGGTAGCGGTGGGGTGCGCGACGGTACGACCGCGTGGGCACAAGTGCCCACCCTACGCCCGCCCAGATCGCAGGCGCCGGAATGGCGAGGGGTTCGTAGGGTGGGCTCTCGAGCCCACGCGGTACGGCATGCGAGCGTTCGTGTCGCTTCGCGGTAGCGGTGGGGTGCGCGACGGTACGACCGCGTGGGCACAAGTGCCCACCCTACGAATTTCGAATGATCGGATTTCCGTGGCGCCAGAAAAGTGGCGTTACGATTAATTGGAGCCGGTGGCGACTGGGCGAGAAGGATCGCTGCTCCACTCGCTCCACGATCCCGGATACAAGGCCGCGCCTTTTAACCCGGCCACTTCCAGCGCCAGCAGGTTGTGACATGCCGTTACCCCCGACCCGCACTGCATGATCGCATTCGAAGGGTCCTCGATCACCGCGCCGAATTCCTCGCGCAGCTGCGCGGCCGCCTTGAAACGCCCGTCGGCCTGCAGGTTGTCCTTGAAGAAGCGATTCCTCGCCCCCGGAATATGCCCGCCCACCGGATCGACCGTCTCGTTCTCGCCGCGGAAGCGATCCGCCGCGCGCGCATCCACCACGGTACGCCTGGCGCTCTCGATATTCTCCAGCACCTCGGCCACCGTCACCGTCGGCACGAACGGCGCCCGCGCTTCGATCGAACCACGCGGCTTGCCAGCCGCAACCTCGGTGACGACGGGCTGGCCAATCGCCTGCCATGCCGGCAGCCCGCCATCGAGCACCGCCGCGGCCTCGTGCCCGAGCCAGCGCAGCAGCCACCACAGGCGCGCCGCGTACATGCCGCCATGCGCGTCATACGCGACTACCTGCGTGCCGTCGTTCACGCCCCAGCCACGCAGCGTCTCGACCAGCGCCTCTTTCGACGGCAGCGGATGCCGCCCACGAAACACGCCATCCTCGCCACGCTTCGCCCCCGACAGCTCGGTCTCCATGTCCGCAAACACCGCCCCCGGCAGATGCCCGGCCGCATAGGCTTCACGCCCAAACGCCAGGTTCACCAAATCATGCCGGCAATCGACGATCACCCAATCGGGTGCATCGATGTGCGCAGCCAAATCAGCGGCGGAAATCAGGGTCGTGTACATGGCAGGCCTCACAGTTCGCTGGCGATGGGATCCGTTTTCTCGGTGACGGCGCCGCGCGCCGTGCTGCGCGTATTGTAGAACGTTGCGGCGATGCCGGACGCGAGGATCACACCGATACCCAGCCACACGTGCCAGTCGAAGCGGTCGCCCCACAGCAGCAGGCCCCACATGCTGGAGAACACAATGCCGGTGTACTGCAGATTCGCCACCACCAGCACCTTGCCGACACGGTAGGCGCGGGTCATGGCCATCTGCGCCATCAGGGCCGCGCCGCCGATCGCCAGCAGCAGCAAGCCGCCGTACAGGGTGTGGCTGTGGAAGGGCGTGAGGCCGCCGGCCCCATCGCCACCCACCACGCCGACGAAACCGGCAACGGCGGTGGTGGCCGAGAAGTAGAACACCACGCGGTATTCCGGTTCGCCCATCTGGCCGAGTTTGCGCACCTGCATATAGGCCATCGCCGAGATCACCGACGAGCACAGGCCCGCCAGGCCGGCGAACCACTGGTTGGCCTCGATCGCCGGCTGCAGCACCAGGGTCACGCCGAAGAAACTGGCGCCCACGGCCAGCACCAGCGGCCACTCGGCGTGCTTGGTTTTCGTCCACCAGCCCATCAGGAACATCCAGGCCGCGATCCAGATCGGCGCCATGTAGTTCAGGGTCATGGCGGTGGCCAGCGGCAGCTTGGAAATCGCAAAGAACCACAGCCACAGCGAAGTCACGCCGACCGCGCTGCGCCACAGGTGGGCTTTCGGGAAGGGGGTGCGGAAGGTGCCGCCACGCTGGCGCACGATCATGAACAGGATCACGGCGCCGATCAGGCCGCGGTAGAAGAGGAGTTCGGAGGTGGTATAGAACTCGGAAGCCAGCTTCACGCCCGCGCCCATGGCGGCAAACGCAAAGCTGGCGAACAGCATCCAGAGTGAAGGCATTACATTCCTGGGTTGATACTACTTGAAGCTTACAGATCGATCCTGCTGCGGTACCACTCGTGGAAGTGCTGCATGCCGTCTTCCATCGGCGACTGGTAAGGTCCCACCTCGTTCACGCCGCGTTCCATCAAAATGCGGCGGCCGGCGTCCATGCGCTGGGCGATCTCGTCGTCCTCGACGCAGGTTTCCATGTAGGCCGCGCGTTCGGCTTCCACCAGTTCGCGCTCGAAGAGGGCAATCTCTTCCGGATAGTAGAACTCGACCACGTTGCGCGTCTTCTGCGGACCGAGCGGCCACAGGGTCGACACCACCAGCACGTTCGGATACCACTCGACCATGATGTTCGGGTACAGCGTGAGCCAGATCGCGCCTTGCTTCGGCTCCTTGCCGCCGTTGAATTTCAACACCGCTTCCTGCCACTTCTTGTAGGTCGGCGAGCCGGCCTTTTGCAGGCCGCGGTTCACGCCCACGGTCTGCACGCTGAAGTCGCGGCCGAATTCCCACTTCAAATCGTCGCACGAGACGAAATTGCCCAGGCCCGGATGGAAGGGCTCGACGTGGTAATCCTCCAGGTAGACCTCGATGAAGGTCTTCCAGTTGTAGTCGATGTCGTGGACCTCGACATGGTCGAACTGATAGCCCGAGAAATCCAGGTCCTTCGAGACCGACATGGCCTTCAGCTTGTCCATCACGTCGTAGCCGTTCTGCTCGAACAGCAGGCCGTTCCAGCTTTGCAGCGTGGTCTTCGACAAATTCAGGCAAGGCGTTTCGGCGAAATGCGGCGCGCCGATCAGTTCGCCCTTCAAATCGTAGGTCCAGCGGTGCAGCGGGCAGACGATGTTGTTGGCGTTGCCGCGGCCATTGAACATCAGCGCCTGGCGATGGCGGCAGACGTTGGACAGCACTTCGATGCCGTTGGCGTTACGCACCAGCATGCGGCCTTCGTTTTCGGATGCCAGGGTGGCGAAGTCGCCCATCTCCGGCACCATCAATTCATGGCCGACGTAGCGCGGCCCCTGCCGAAACAGTTGCTGGATCTCGCGCTGCAGCAGCGCGTCGTCAAAGTAAACATTTACCGGAAGCTGAGCGCACGAGCGCGCCAGCTTGGCGTGGGTAGCCAGATCGGACATCCCAACCCCCCTTATTCGAGACCTAAAGAAGAGAAAGAATCCAAAGACCAGTATTTTGTGTGTGGAAATACGGTATTTCGGACAGAACCGGCGATTATACCGTGGAACGAGCTCTACAGTCTCGGACCGGCACGGGGTTGTGGTGCGCAGAGGCGCAGAAGTTGCCGAAAAAGCAGGCTTTTCATGGTATTCAAGGCACGTAGGCTAAAATGTGAACGGTCGTGCAATTAGCTCAGCATTCGCGCGGACACCTCTGGGGTAAGGATTGTTCTAAAATACGCGATTAGGCTGCTCCATGGCGCACCCCTTGCGCCGTCCCGGGGACCGCTGGCCCAACACAACAAGTAACTATGGCAAATAATGTAAACGCGCAGGCACCGGAATCCTTTGAGGCGGCAATGGCCGAACTGGCCCAGCTCGTCTCGCAGATGGAAGCAGGGCAACTGCCGCTGGAAGCCTCGGTAGCCGCCTATGCGCGCGGCTCGGAACTGGTGAAGTATTGCGCCGCCCAGCTCGACAAGGTGGAGTCCCAGGTCAAGGTGCTCGAAGGCGACATGCTGAAACCGTTCAGCGCCGACGAGGCGGCTCAATGAGCACGGTTCCGTTTTCCAGCTGGATGAGCGAGGTCCAGGCCGACGTCGAAGCAGCCTTGTCGGCCTTGCTGCCGGCCGCCGATGCCCAACCGACCAAGCTGCACCAGGCCATGCGCTATACCACGCTCGGCGGCGGCAAGCGCGTGCGTCCGCTGCTGGTGTATGCCAGCGGCGCATTGTTCGGCGCCGACGCCGCCTCGCTGGCGCGCGCCGCCTGCGCACTGGAGATGATCCACGTGTACTCGCTGGTGCACGACGACATGCCCTGCATGGACGACGACGCCCTGCGCCGCGGCAAACCCACCGTCCACGTGGCCTACGACGAAGCGACCGCGCTGCTGGTGGGCGACACGCTGCAGGCGCGCGCCTTCGAGGTGCTGGCCGGCGACGACAGCCTTCCCCCGGCGCGCTTGGTCGGCATGCTGCGCCTGCTGGCCGAAGCGGCTGGGTCGAGCGGCATGTGCGGCGGCCAGGCCATCGACCTCGACAGCGTGGGCCTGGCGCTCACCCTGGAGCAGCTCGAACACATGCACCAGCTGAAGACCGGCGCACTGCTGCGCGCATCGGTCCTGCTCGGCGCGCTGTGCGGCAAGGACCTGGGCGCTGCGGAACTCGACGCCCTGAAGGCCTACTCCAAGGCAGTAGGGCTGGCGTTCCAGGTGGTGGATGACGTACTGGATGCGACGGCCGATTCGGCCACGCTCGGCAAGACCGCCGGCAAGGATGCCGCCGACAACAAGCCGACGTATGTGTCGATCCTCGGACTGGAGCCCTCGAAGGCGCTGGCCGAACAATTGCGGTGCGAGGCGCACGATGCGCTGGCGCCATTCGGAGAACAAGCACAGCGGCTGCGCGAACTCGCGGACCTGATCGTGCAGCGGAAGGCCTAAATGAACCTGTTAGACACCATCAACGACCCGTCGGACCTGCGCAAGCTCCCGCGCACGCAACTGACCCCGCTGGCCGGCGAACTGCGCCAGTACCTGCTCGACTCGGTCTCGAAGACCGGCGGACACTTGTCGTCGAACCTCGGCACCGTGGAGCTGACCATCGCGCTGCACTACGTGTTCGAGACCCCGCACGACCGCATCGTGTGGGACGTGGGCCATCAAACCTATTCGCACAAGATCCTCACCGGCCGCCGCGAGCGCATGCCGACGCTGCGCCAGCTGAACGGCCTGTCGGGCTTCCCTAAGCGCGACGAAAGCGAATACGACACCTTCGGCACCGCCCACTCGTCGACCTCGATCTCGGCCGCACTCGGCATGGCCGCCGCCGCCAAACTGAAGGGCGAGCACCGCCATGCGATCGCCGTGATCGGCGACGGCTCGATGACCGCCGGTATGGCCTTCGAAGCCCTGAACAACGCCGGCGTCGAGGAAGACTGCAATTTGCTGGTGGTGCTGAACGACAACGACATGTCGATCTCGCCGCCGGTCGGCGCCCTGAACCGCTACCTGGCGCGCCTGATGAGCGGCCAGTTCTACGCCGCCGCCAAGAGCGTCGGCAAGACCGTGCTGCCAGGCCCGCTGCGCGAACTGGCCAGCCGCCTGGAAGAACACGCGAAGGGCATGGTGGTCCCGGCCACGATGTTCGAGGAGTTCGGTTTCAACTACATCGGCCCGATCGACGGCCACGACCTGGACTCCCTGATCCCGACGCTGGAAAACATCAAGAAGCTCAAGGGCCCGCAGTTCCTGCACGTGGTGACCAAGAAGGGCCAGGGCTACAAGCTGGCCGAGGCCGAGCCTATCCTGTACCACGGCACCGGCAAGTTCAACCCGACCGAGGGCATCAAGCCGGCCACCGCGCCGGCCAAGATCACCTACACGGAAGTCTTCGGCAACTGGCTGTGCGACATGGCGGCAAGCGATTCGCGCCTGGTCGGCATCACGCCGGCGATGCGCGAGGGCTCGGGCATGGTGCGCTTCCATGCGCAGTACCCGGAGCGTTATTTCGACGTCGGCATCGCCGAGCAGCATTCGGTGACCTTCGGCGCGGGCCTGGCCACCGAAGGCATGAAGCCGGTGGTCGCGATCTATTCGACCTTCCTGCAGCGCGCCTACGACCAGCTGATCCACGACGTGGCGCTGCAGAACCTGGACGTGACCTTCGCCCTGGACAGGGCCGGCCTGGTCGGCGCCGATGGCGCGACCCACGCCGGGAATTACGACCTGGCCTACCTGCGCTGCATCCCGAACATGGTGGTGATGGCGGCGTCGAACGAGAACGAGTGCCGCCAGATGCTGACCACCGCTTACCACTACCCGGGTCCGGCGGCGGTGCGTTACCCGCGCGGCGCCGGCATCGGTGCGGCGATCCAGGAAGAGCTGACCTCGATCGAGATCGGCAAGGGCGAAGTCCAGCGCCAGGGCAAGGGCGTGGCCATCCTGGCGTTCGGCTCGATGGTGGCGCCAAGCGTGGCTGCGGCCGGCGAACTCGATGCCACGGTGGCCAACATGCGCTTCGTGAAGCCGCTCGACGTCGAGCTGGTGAAGCAGCTGGCGGCCGACCACGACTACCTGGTGACGGTGGAAGAGGGCGCCGTCATGGGCGGCGCCGGTGCCGCCGTGGCCGAGGCGATGGCGGGGGCGGGCATCGTCAAGCCGCTGCTGATTCTTGGCTTGCCGGATAAATTCATCGACCAGGGCGATCCGGCGGCGCTGCTGGCATCCGTGGGCCTGGATGCCAAGGGCATCGCAGCGTCGATTCGCGCGCGCTTCGATATCGCGGGCGAGCCGCGGCTGGTGGCGGTGAAGACCTGAACGCTGTTCGGGCTCGATGAAGAAGCGGCGCCGCGTGCGCCGTTTTTTTTTGCCGGCGGTGGGGTAAGCACGAGTACGACCGCGTGGGCAGTAGGGCTGGCTAAATGCCGGCACTACGAATGCCCACCCTACAGGTAGGCGTCGGTTTTGTAGGGTGGGCACTCGTGCCCACGCGGTATGGCACCCCTGCACATCGAAACCGCCATCCCCGTCCCATACATGCAAATTCCGTAGGGTGGGTACTCGTACCCACCACCTCCAGCACTGCGCCACCGCCCCGGCCACATCCCGCCGACCTCTCAACTCTGCTAGTTCGCCCACCCCCCCAATTCACGCTACCTTCGCAGCAAAGCCAGCAAACACCAGGCCCGTTTTCCGCAACAAAGGAAAGCCGGCGACCGTCCCAGACAACGGCCGCCGCGCGCAGCAAAGCGTCTTTGATCGCCAAGGGAGAATTGCATTGAAAAAGAAAATCGGCCTGTTCCTGTTCGCACTCGGCCTGAGTGGATCCTGTGCCTACGCCTACGATGACACCGCGTGCATCATGGACTGCCACGCCAAGTACGTCGACTGCATGTCGCGTGGCTACTTCACCCCGAATTACTGCCAGAGCCGCATGAGCGTCTGCTCCGCGATGTGCGGCGGCTGGGATGGCAACGGCCCGATTCCCTGATCCGCTTCCACCGCAAACGTAAGCCCGCGGCCGCACCCTGTGGTGGCGGCCGCACTTCTTGTTTCGTCTCGATCCCAAGGGAGAATCGCATTGAAAAAGAAATTTGGCCCGTTCCTCTTCGCACTCGGCCTGAGTGCTTCCTACGCCCATGCCGACACCGACCACGCCACCTGCTTCCAGGCCTGCTGGGACCAGTACGAAGCCTGCCTGGCGCCCGGTAACTTCAGCTCCAATTTCTGTGGCCACCGCATGAGCATGTGCGCCGCGATGTGCGACGGCTGGGACGGCACCGGCGACATTCCGTAATCGTTCAACGCGCGCGGGTGCACAGATACACAGCACCCGCCGTCGCCAGGAAGCCGGCCAGCGTCATCACGTTCAAGGTTTCGCCCAGCACCCCGAATGCCATCAGCGCCGTCACGCCGGGAATCAGGTAGAACAGGCTGGCCACCTTGCTCGCTTCCCCCTTGCGCATCATGAGGAACAGCAGGCTGGTCGCGCCGATTGAATTCACGGTCGCCAGCCAGCCCGAGGCAAACATCATCGTCGGGGTCCACTGCACCGAGAAGCCTTCCAGGCCGAGCGACAGGGGCAGCGCCACCAGCGTCGCCACGGCCAGCTGCACGAAGCCGCCGGTGCGCAAGTCCATCCCCGCGCAGAACTTCTTCTGGTACAGCGTGCCCAGGGTGATGCCGGCCAGCGCCACCATGGCTGCCGTGTAGGCGCCGATGCCTGCGCTTTCGCTACCCAGCTTGTGCCACACCACCAGCACCACGCCCAGCACACCGCCCGCCATCCCCAGCCATTGCTTGAGGCCCAGGCGTTCTCCGAACACGAGCGCCGCGCCGAGTGCCGTGAACACCGGCATGGTGCCGACGATCAGCGCCGATTCACCCGCCGATACGCCCAGCTTCAGCGCCGTGTACAGGCCCGAGAACTGCAGCGCCTGGATCAAGAGACCGACCACGACCAGGTGCCCGAACTGCCTGCGGCTGGCCGGCCAGGGCGCACGCGCCGCCAGCGCCACGACCAGCAGCACCAGCGACGCCAGGCCGAAGCGGATCGCCAGCAGCGTGAACGGCCCGGCATACGGCACGGCCAGCTTGCCGACCACATAGCCCGAACTCCACATCGCAATGAAGAGCAGGGGCAGGGCCAGGCCGGTGATGCGGGCCAGTGTGGAAACGGCGGGTGAGGCAAGCCTGAGCGTGGTCATCGTTTTCTCCGGTAGGTTGATCCTGTCAGCTTAGGCCGGATACTGCTGCGATACAATCCATCGAACGGGCAACCGATTGTTTCCAGGGGCGATACGATGAGCGAACTGCAGCCACGCGACTTTACCGATGTCTGGACCTTTGTCCGCGTCGTCGACACTGGTTCCTTTTCCGAAGCCGCGCGCCAGATGGGTACGACCAAGGCAAACGTCAGCAAGCAGGTGGCGAACCTGGAAAAGAACCTGCACGCCAGGCTGCTGAACCGCTCGACCCGCAAGCTGGGTCTCACCGAAGCCGGCAGCGCCATTTACCAGAACGCCCTGCGCCTGCTGGAAGAAGCGCGCGCGCTGGAAGCCACCGCCGCCGGCTTACAGACCGGCCCCGCTGGCACGCTGCGTGTGAGCGCCTCGATGGCCTTCGGCACCACCTGCCTGGCCGGCCTGCTGCCCGCCTTCATGGAGCGCTATCCCGATATTCGCGTGGTGCTGAGCCTGACCGACCGCTACGTCGACCTGGTCGAGGAAAACGTCGACCTTGCCCTGCGCCTGGCTGCGCGCATCGACATGCTGAGCGCCGTGGCGCGGCCGATCGCGGCGATCCGCTATGTGCTGGCTGCGGCGCCGGCTTACGTGGCGCAGCATGGCACGCCCGAACACATCGAGGATTTGCAGCGGCACCGCTGCCTGACCTTCGGCGCCTCCGGTGCGGCCACCTGGCAGTTCGACAGCGCGGACGGTATGGAGAGCGTGAAAGTGAACAGTGCACTGGCCGCCAACAGCAGCGTGGCCCTGCACCTAGCGATGCTGCGTGGGGGCGGCATCGCGCTGCTGCCGACTTATGTGGTGGGCGAGGACCTGCGCAGCGGTGCGGCCGTGCCGGTGCTGCCCGCGCTGGCGCCGCAGGGTTTTTCAGGCGACCAGCTGTACGCGGTGTACCTGGAAAACCGTTTCCTGCCGCCGAAGGTGAGGGTGTTCATCGATTATCTGGTCGACGCATTCAGCCAGCAATCGGCCCGGAGTGCATAGCGCCGAACCGGGCGCTATGCACTCGCGGTGCCTGCCATGGCTGGTTTGCGCTGTCATCAGCGGCGCATTGCCGTCTGGGTTGCTTCCACCATCGTGTGCCAGGCCCGCACGCTCGGACGTTCCAGCATGCGCGCATGCCAGGCATGGAGTGCGGTCAAATGCGTGGGCACCTCAAGTTTGACGATGGCCGCGAAAATAAAAGCGGCAATGACCGTGATGTCCGCCATCGAAAACGCGGCGCCGGCGATATAGGCCTGCGTCTTCAGCAATTCATCGAAATACTCCATCGCACGCAAGGCGCGGTCGCGCTGTCGCAGTCCCCAATCCCGGTTCTGGTACAGCTCGACTTTCGGCCCGAGCCCGGGCGTGGCGTGGTGAAAATAAAAGCTGATCGCGTCGAGTAATTCGAGCTCGGCGCGCCGGCTCATCATGTGGATGATGCCCTTCTCGCGTGGCGTGGCGCCGGTGAGTGTCGGCGGGCCAGCGAAATTGTCCAGGTATTCCGTGATTGCCGTGCATTCGGCGATCAGCGTTCCATCGGCGAGCTCGAGCACCGGCAAGGTCCCCGAATAGTTCTTTTCCAGGAAGGCGGGCGCCTTGTGTTCGCCCTTCCAGAGATTGACCGGTACGAACCGTACCTGCGCCTGCAGGTCTTTCTCGGCGACCGCAATGCGCACCCGGGCGGGGTAGGGGCCGTTGAACCAGTCGTGGATCGTCATGGGTGGTAAAGAGGAGTCGTTCATGATGCGTCCTTTCGCAAGTGAGATACCCGGCCCGGGTGATGCATCAGGCGGCGCGTGAAGCGAGTTGCTGCAGCAGCACCTGGGCAGCAGCGGCCGACGAAGCCGGATTTTGTCCGGTAATCAAAAGGCCATCGGCGATGGCATAAGGCGCCCAGTCCTCGATGCGCTGGAATACCGCACCCTTGGCCTTGAGTTCATCCTCCACCAGGAAGGGCACGATATCGGTCAGTTCGACTCCGGCTTCTTCGGTATTCGTAAAACCGGTCACCTGCTTGCCGCGTACCAGCGGCGAGCCATCCGTATTTTTTACATGGCGCAGGACGCCAGGCGCATGGCAGACCAGCGCCACCGGCTTGTTCGCAGCGATGAACGATTCGATCAGGGCGATCGAATGGGCGTCTTCTGCCAGGTCCCACAGCGGGCCATGGCCACCTGGGTAGAACACGGCGTCGAAATCGTCCTGGCGCACGCTGTCGAGGCGTACGGTATGGGCAAGCTCGGCAGTGGCTGCGGTGTCGGCTTCGAAGCGGCGCGTCAGTTCGGTCTGGAATGCGGGTTCATTGCTCTTTGGGTCGAGCGGAGGCTGGCCCCCGGCCGGCGATGCCAGCACGACGTTGGCGCCGGCTTCCTTGAAAGCGTAATAGGGCGCTGCCAGCTCTTCAAGCCAGAAGCCGGTCTTGCGGCCGGTATTGCCGAGGGTGTCGTGGGAGGTGAGGACGATGAGGATATTCATGGCACGTTTTCCTTAAGTTAGTAGACCAGTCGTCTAGTGGCGGATCAAAAAAAGGCGCTCCAGTTCGAAGCGCTTGAGCTAAGCCCGGTTAATGGGGCAGGTGCAGCAATTCTTTTGTGGCCTGCATGGCGGCGTCGAATGGGGACGGATCGCGCGTGATCTTGGCCATGACGCTGGCGCCGAGCCATAGCTGGTACAGGCTTTCCGCAACGGCGCGCGGGTTGTCCATGGCGAGCGATCCGCCGGCCACCGCGCGCTCGATGGCGTCGGCAAGGATGGCGACAATCCCCGCGGTGCCCTGTTTCAAGGCCAGGCGCATCGGTTCCGACAGGTCGGCCACTTCCGCTCCCAGCTTCACGACCAGGCATTGTCCATCGCACTCGGCTTGCAGCTGATTCTTGCGCCACTGTTTGAAATACCGGATCAGTCCTTCCGGCAGCGTGGCAGGCGCGCCTTGCAGGCTGGCGTCGAGTTGGCCGAGATAATCGGTGAAATACTTTTCCAGTAAAGCGACGCCGAACGCATCCTTCGACGCGAAATAATAGTAAAACGAGCCTTTCGGCACGCCGGCACTGGTCAGGATCTCGGTCAGTCCCACTGCGGAAAATCCCTTGCCCGCCATGATGCGCTGGCCAACCGCGAGGATATGTTCGCGGACTTCGGTCGATTCGTTTGTGATCGATTTTGACATGAATTCATCTTAGGATAAATTAGACCGGTCGTCTACAACTATTTTTGGACGCGCCGAATCCTCAAGCAAAGCCCTGCCGCCGAACGCCGTCAATCACGGCGCTCGGGGATAATGATGAGGTGATAATGATGAGGTGATACAGCAGCGGCCGCCCGGCGCAGCCGTATCACACACGCTGGCCGCGTAAGACTGGCCTTTCCCTCCTGCCTGGCGAGCAGGTATTTTTTGAGAAGACTCGATGAAGCAAGCATTTGTCCGATTGACCCTCGCCCTCGCTCTGTCCACTGCCGCTTTCGGCGTCGCCGCCCAGGCCGCCGACCCTTACACCCCGCAGGAATACGTTCAGTTCCAGCACGCCGACTGGACCAGGAACGCCACCATCTACCAGATCAACACGCGCCAGTTCACGAAGGAGGGCACCTTCAAGGCCGCCACCGCCCAGCTGCCGCGCCTGAAAGAACTCGGCGTCGACATTCTGTGGCTGATGCCGATCCACCCGATCGGCGAGCAGGAGCGCAAGGGCAAGCTCGGCAGCCCGTATGCAGTGCGCGATTACCGCGCCGTGAATCCGGAATTCGGCACGCTGCAGGACTTCCGCGCCTTCGTCGACCAGGCGCACAGCCTGGGCATGCGCGTCATCATCGACTGGGTCGGCAACCACACCTCCTGGGACAACGTACTGCGCACCAGCCATCCGGACTGGTACGCCAACGACAGCACGGGCAAGCCACGGCCGACGCCCTGGTTCGACTGGGACGACATCATCGACCTCGATTACAGCAAGCCGGCCCTGCGCCGCTATATGACGGAGTCGATGCTGTACTGGGTGCGCGAGACCGGCATCGACGGCTACCGCGTCGACGCCGCCGGCCTGGTGCCGCAGGACTTCTGGGACAACGCCAGCCGCGAACTGCGCGCCGTGAAGCCGGTGTTCATGCTGGCCGAGTGGGAGAGTCGCGACATGCACCGCGTGGCCTTCGACGCCAGCTATGCCTGGACCTGGTGGGATGCGCTGCACGACATCGCCAAGGGCAAGCGCGACGCCACCGCCCTGTACACCTATTACGCCTGGGGCCAGAAGTTCTACCCGCGCCAGGCCTACCGCCTGCTTTACACGACCAACCACGACAAGAACACCTGGGACGGCACCGAGTTCGACATCTTTGGCCCGGCGGTCGACGCGGCCATCGTGTTCACGTTTGTGAGCGAAGGCATGCCGATGATCTACAACGGCCAGGAAGCCGGCAACCGCAAGCGCCTGGAGTTCTTCGATCGCGATCCGATCGAGTGGAAGCCGTCGCCGTATGCGGACCTGTACCGCAAGCTGATCGCGCTGAAGAAGTCGAACACGGCCCTGTGGAACGGCGAGTTCGGTGCGCAGATGGTGCAGGTGCCGAACAACGCGCCGAAGCAGGTCTTCAGCTTCGTGCGCGCGAATGCGAAGGACAAGGTGTTCGTGGCGCTGAACCTCTCGGACAAACCGGTCAAGGCGACGTTTGGCAAGGACCTGCACCATGGCAGCTACCGCGACTTTGCGACCGGCAAAGCGGTGCGCGTGGATGCTGCCACCAGCTTCGAGATGGCGCCATGGAGCTATAAGGTGCTGGTGAAGTAAAGCCGCAAGCGTAACGCTGCAACGCGTGGTGCCCCGACCCGGTTTGGTTTATCATGTCCGGGTCGCGAAAAACGGCAGTCCACACATGGCGAACACATTCGTCCGGCTGCCGAATACACGTCAGCCACGCGCCATGCAACGTTGACCAGCGTCTCCCTCAACCATCCGGCATGAAGCCGGATTTGCTCAGGAGCGCTGGATGAACCAGGAAATTGCGATTATTGGCGCAGGATTGGGTGGCCTCGTGCTGGCCCGCGTCCTGCATGTGAACGGCATCGCCGCCACGATCTACGAAGCTGAAGCCGGCCCGGGTGCACGCGCACAAGGCGGCCTGCTCGATATCCACGAACACAACGGCCAGCGCGCGCTGGAAGACGCCGGCTTGCACGATGCCTTCGCCTCGCTCGTCCTTCCCGCCGAAGACGCCAAGCGGATCGTCGACCCGCATGGCGTCGTCCTGTTCGACAGGCCTGGCGGCCATGGCGCCTGCCGGCCCGAAGTCGAGCGGGGCACGCTGCGCGCCATGCTGATCGCCTCGCTCCCCGCCGGTAGCATCGCATGGAACCGCAAGGTGACCGACGTCGCCAGCGGCCTCGCCGGACCGCAGGTGCGCTTTGCCAATGGCACCTCGATCGCCGCAAGCCTGGTCGTGGGCGCGGACGGCGCCTGGTCGCGCGTGCGGCCGCGGCTGACCGATGCCAGGCCCGCCTATTCCGGGATCTGTTTCGTCGAGATCGGACTACTCGACGGCGCGCCGCGCTACCGGGCCGCCATCGACGCGATTGGCAGCGGGACGCTGATGGCGGTCGCCCCCGGCAAAGGCATCATGCTGCATCGCCACGCCGACGGCACCGTTCGCGGCTATGCAGCCTTGAGCAAGCCTGAGGCGTGGCTGCGCGCGATCGGCTTCACCGATGCGAGGCGTGGGCTCGCGCGCATCGCGGAAGAATTCACGGGATGGGCGCCGTCCCTGACGGTCTTCGTGCGCGAGAGCCAGGTCGCTCCCGTCCTGCGCCCGATCCACGCCCTGCCGCCAAGGATACGCTGGGGCAGGGTGCCTGGCGTGACCCTGGTCGGCGATGCCGCGCATCTGATGTCGCCGTTTGCGGGCGAGGGGGCCAACCTGGCGCTGTACGACGGCGCGCAACTGGCCAAGGCGATCATGCGTCATCCGGGTGATGTCGACGCCGCGCTGGCCGCCTACGAATCGGCGCTGTTTCCCCGTAGCGCAGAAATCGCCGCCGCATCCGCACGCAACCTGGCCGAATTCTTCGGGGCTGGCGCGCCCAGCAGTGTGGTCCGCCTGTTTCGTCATGCCGGGCGCCGGGAGGCGTGATCCGCTACACACGGCCTCAAGGATAATAATCCCGATTTTTGATATAGTTTTATTAATTTATCGGAGGTCGATCATGGAGGAAACGATGAAAAATGTGGACGTCAAAGTGTCTGTGGATGTGCGCGTGGATCCGGTCGGCGTAGCCGTGTTGTTTGCATCGGTCGCCGCCGCCCTGTTTTTCCTGAAGAAAAACGTCAAGCGGGTGGAACAGGCATCCGCATAACGAGGCAGGGAGATGCTGGAGAGCAAAGGAATAAGTTCTATCGGGTATTTCTGAGGATGGCCCAGCAAGCGCTCCTGGATTAGAATGTCAAAGGCAACTTTGGTCGATTACCAAAGGTTTGACATTCCTCGGCCAAGTCTACGCTTACAGTAAACATCCTGGTCATTTCGCAAAGTTCACCCATGACCAGCCTGCCTACGACGCCATCTCACACCCAATGCGAGAATGAGCCGATCCACATTCCCGGATCGATCCAGCCATTCGGCATCCTGCTGAGTGTCGAAGCGGCGACACTGACCATTACCAATGCCAGCGTCAATTGCAGCGAAGCCTTTGGCCTCGATGCGAGGGAACTCGTCAATCGCTCACTCGCCGAGCACCTGTCTGCCGATGCCTTGCAGAGGCTCGAGCAATACATCCATTCGCACGACCTGGTCGAGCAGGCGCCTCTGATGGTGCCGCTCCTGCATGCGGGTACCTCGCGCGAGCAGGAGTGGGAAGCGACAGCCCACCTGCGCCATGGCGTCCTGATCCTCGAGCTGGAACCTTTATCGTCGGAAGACGTGGCCGAGCCACTGCAACGGCTGGTCCGGAATGCCGTGCACCTGATATTCGGCGCCTCCAGGCTGATCGATCTGTGCCGGCGCGCGGCCGAGCAGGTCCGGCTGATCAGCGGTTACGACCGCGTCATGATTTATCGCTTCACGGAAGACTGGCATGGCGATGTCATCGCCGAGGCCAGGGTACCGCATGCGCAGTCGTATCTGCATCACCACTTCCCGGCTTCGGATATTCCTGCCCAAGCGAGAAAGATATTCCTCGATAACTGGATGCGCATGATCCCGGACGTGGCTTATACGCCGGTCGCCATTTATCCCCGAAGGAATGCGACCACCGGCGCACCGCTCGACCTCGGCATGTCGTCCTTGCGGAGCGTGTCGCCGCTGCATATCGAGTATTTGCAGAACATGGGCGTGGGCGCGACCCTGACGCTGCCGCTGATCGACAACGGCAAGCTATGGGGCCTGGTCGCCTGCCATCACCTTGGCCCCAGGACGCTCGGTTCCGACCAGCGCCTGGCCACCAAGATGGTCGCGCAGCTCGTGTCGTCCCAGTTGGCGTTGAAGGAATCGCTGGAGGACCAGCGCTACCGGAACGAACTGAAACGCACGCGCGGCACGCTCCTGGGTTTCATGGAAGAGAGCGAAAGCGTGGCGGGCGGGCTGGCCAAGTGCACGCCGAATCTGCTCGACCTGGTCGGGACCGGCAGCGGCGGGGCGGCAGTTTTTCACAAGAACACGTGGATCACCGTTGGTGCGACCCCATCGGTGGCCCAGATCGGAGAACTGGTCGAATGGCTTGCTACCGCCCACGGGGCGAAGGAAATCTATGCGAGCAACCAGCTCGGCAGCGTGTTTGCGCCGGCCAGCGGCTACCGGGACATCGCCAGCGGCCTGCTGGCCATCGCGATTCTCAAGTCGGAACGCAATTATGTGCTGTGGTTCCGGCCCGAGGTGGCGCAGACCATTACCTGGGCCGGCCAACCGGACAAGCGCGTCGAAGTGGAAGGCGGCGTCGTGCGCCTGCATCCGCGCTTTTCCTTCGACTCCTGGAAACAGGTTGTGAACGGCATCGCCGCGCCATGGAAAAAGGTGGAGATCGAGTCGGCGGCCGAGCTGCGTACCGGCATCCTGGGGTTCAACTTGCGGCGCGCGTTTGCCAAGGCGCAGGAAGCCCGTGCGCTGGCCGAAAAAATCAGCGGTGAAAAAGAAACCCTGGTGCATGTCGTCTCGCACGACATCCGCAATCCGTTAAGCGTCCTGAAAATGTCGCTGCAATTCATGGAGCGGGCGCATGCCGCAGGTACCGCCACGTCGCCGGAAATGGTCGCGCGCAGCATGCGCGCAGTCGACACCATCGAGCGCCTGGTGACCTCGGTGCTCGATGCGGCCAAGTCGGACCGCGTTACCTTGTCGCCGGACCTGCAATTGGCGAATGCCGGCACGCTCGTTCGCGATGCCGTCGATCTCGCCATGCCCCTGGCCGAGAAAGCCGGTATCGACATCGGCGCGGCATGCAATGGCAGCGACCTGACGATCGCCTGCAAGCGCACGCAGGTGGAGCAGGTGCTGGGCAACCTGATCAGCAATGCCTTGAAGTTCACGCCGGCGGGTGGACGGGTCACGGTGGCGGCCAGGCAGAGCGATGGCGAAGTCGTCATGTCGGTCGCCGATACCGGAATGGGCATCGCCCCTGCGCTGCTGCCGCGTATCTTCGACCGCTTCACGCAAGGCACGGTGGGCGCGGAAAAAGGCGCGGGCCTGGGCTTGTCGATCGTGAAGGGCATCATCGAACAGGAGGGCGGCCGGATCTGGGTCGAGAACAGCGTCGGCGCGGGCACCACGTTCCACTTCACCCTGCCGCGCCGGCAGGGCTGAACGGGGCGGCCTCAGCGCAGGCTGCCTTCCTCGACCATCGTCTCCTTGGCCACCTCGGCCACCTGCCGGTCGTCCTCGGTCAGGCGCACCGTCTTCCAGCTGCCGCGCGCGAACCACGCCACCGACACCAGGGCCACCGCGACGTTCGTCACCGGGAACGACCACCACAGGCCATCCGCCCCCAGCGTGGTGTGCCTGGCCAGCACATAGGCCAGCGGGAACTGGATCATCCACTGCGACACCATCGCGATGATCATCGCACTGAGCATATTCCCCGACGCGCGGAAGGCCGAGACGATGCACAGCTGGATGCCGATGCCGCCCCAGGCCAGGCACATGATGCGGATGAAGTGGGCGCCGCCCGCGATCACCGCCGGATCGTCGGGAATGAAGAAACGCACCAGCCACGGCGCGCACAGCCAGGCAACGCCGCCCAATAGCGTCAGGAGCACGAAGCTGGCAACCGTGCCGAGCCAGGTGATGCGCTCGGCACGCGCCGTGTTGCCCGCGCCGATGTTCTGGCCGACCAGGGTCGCCACCGCCATCGCGATACCCATCACCGGAATCGTGATCACCTGCAGGATGTTCGAGCCCACGCCATACGTCGCAATCGACAGGGTGCCGAAGCTGGCCACCAGGAAGGACATCACCATCAGCCCCAGTGCGCGCGTCGACAGTTCCACCGACCCCGGCAAGCCGAGGAAGAAGGCGCGCTTCAGGTACACCGGATCGGGCCTGAAGCCGCGCCACGCCAGGGCGATGCCATGGCGCCCGCGCAGGAACACCAGCATGCCCAGGCCGGCGGCGAGCGCCTGCGTGATAAGGGTCGCATACGCCGCGCCCATCACGCCCTGGCCGGGAATCGGCCCCCAGCCAAAGATGAACAGCGGATCGAGCACGAAGTTCAGCAGCACGGTGCCGGCCACGATCATCAGGGGAATGCGGGTCTGGCCGACGCCGCGCATCAGCGCCTGGAACATCGCGTACATGAAGACGAACAGGATGCCCACAAAAGACACGCGCAGGAAACCGAGCGCGCCGCTGTAGACTTCCGGCGCCACGCCGAGCAGGCGCAAAAGGGCAGGCGCCAGCACGAAGCCGATCGCCCCGAACACGATCGAGGTGATCACCACCATCAGCATGGTCTGCGCCGCCACATGGTTCACCATGTCCTGGCGCCCGGCGCCGACGTATTGCGCGGCCATGGTGGCGCCCGCCATGGCCAGGCCCGAGCCGAGCGCGATCACCAGGAAGGTGACCGGGAAGCTGACCGAAATCGCCGCCACCGCCGACGCGCCGAGCCGCCCGACCCAGAAGGCGTCGGTCAGCTGGTAGCCGGTTTGCAGCAGGTTGGCGAGCATGATCGGCACCGCCAGCGTGACGAGCGCACGCGGGATCGAGCCTTCGAGGAAGAGGGTTTTGCGGTCGGGTTTCATGACATCATGCTAAGCCATCCGGGCGAAGCATGATGTCCGGCAGACTCGGCTTAAGGCCAGCGTACGAGGTTGCGTACTTAAAAATCACTTCATAGGCTTGAAGGCATGACTATTGTCGAAGCCAAACATGTCTTCGTCATACATCCGGCGCATCTTGCGCACCAGGTGCATTTGCAGGGCGGGCGGCAGCTTGAAGTAGGGGGCGCTGGCGGTGGTCGAGCGTTGCACGTCGAGGTCGCCCGTGATTGCCCGGATGGCGGCCTTGGTGTCACGGTGAAAAGCGATGATCTTCAGCCGCCCTTCGAAAGCATCGTTCACCATCTTTCCCTCATTGCTAGCGTAGAAACGGTAAACCAGGATCGGATCGACCAGCCCGTCGCCGTCGATATCGCTTAACTCGGTCAGTTTGGTCCACCACTGCACGCCGGCCATCTCTATCGGTGCGCTATCGCTGACCGTGCCCTTGGCCGTCAGGCTTGGCCCAGCATGTATCGTGAACAAGTGGGCGCCGATTTTACGCGACAAGGTTTTGCCATCGTAGCGCCGGTCGCCGCTTTCGGTCAGGTACACCACGTGATCGCCGCTATCGTCGCGGTAGCAGAAGTGGGCGAACACCGGCAAGCTCACCTTGGCAATCTTGAGGGTATCCCGATGCAGCAGGAAGTCATCGTTGGCGCAGCGCGAACCTGGAGCGGCCTGCACATTTGATGAGACCAGTGTGGCGAGGGTAAACAGGAATATGGCAAGACGGCGCATGGTGAAGGTATGTAGAAGGCCGAAATCCTTATGCGCGCTCCGGCAAATGAATCGACCGCGCCAGCAGGTGCCCCGCCAGCCAGCCGCCAACCAGGCCGCCGATATGCGCCGCGTTGTCGGTGTGCGGATAGATGAAGCCCATCCACAAACTGAACAGCAGGAAGGGAATCATCGAGCCGCGCAGGTCCGCCACCACCGTGGGCGGTACGCCGCTGTCCTTGCGTCCCAAAAAGGCGAGCAGGCCGCCGATGATGCCGAAGATCGCGCCCGAGGCGCCGACGCTGTTCACGTTGGGGTTCCACAACACGCTGGCCAGGCTGCCGGACAGTCCCGCCAGGACGTACAGCCCGGCGAAGCGCGCGCTACCGAAGATGCGTTCGGTGACTTGCCCCACCTGCCACAGCGCCAGCATGTTGAAGCCGATGTGCCAGATGCTCCCGTGCAGGAACATCGAAGTGAACAGGCGCCACCATTCGCCCTTCAGGGTCAGGCGGCCGTAGTTCGAGCCCCATTCGACCAGCTGCTGCGACTGCAGCAGCGCCGACACGTCCGGATTGAGCGCGAACAGCTGGCGCAGCGGCCCGTCGAGGAAGGTCTGGTAACGGTAACGCGCCAGCCACATCAGCGCGAAGATGCCGATGTTCGCCACCAGCAGCCCCCAGATCACCGGCGTGGACGGGCTCCAGTAATCGATGCGGTCGTGGAAGACCTCCTGCTCGGCGTGCGCTTGCGCGTGCGCCGGCGTCTGGCGCGCGGGCAGCAGGGCGACGATGCGGTCGGCAGTGGCCGCGTCAGCCACGCTGAAGCCGATCGTCAGGTCTTCCTTCACGCCGAGCAGCGTGAAGGTGACGTCGCTGCCGCTGGCGTAGACGTCGACGATATCGACCATGCGCAGGCGCTGTTCCTCGCGCAGCGGCATGCGGAACGAGCGGTGGCGGCTGCCGCGCAGGGTCACGAAGTCCTGGCCGATCTCGATCGCGCCATTGCCCCGGTACTGGAAAGGATTGGTCGGCCAGTTCGGGCCGGCCATGTAGAAACGCAGCTTGAAGACGTTGGCGCCCGCCATGCGTACGATCCTTTAGCCGCGCTTGCGTTCGTGGTTCCACAGCACGTCGCTGCCGCCGGCAAAGCGGTTCAGCACGCGCGCCAGTACGAACATCAGGTCCGACAGGCGGTTCACGTATTGACGCGGCTGCGGATTGATCGTGTCCTCTTTCGACAGCGCGACGATCGCGCGTTCGGCGCGGCGGCACACGGTGCGGCACACGTGGGCGGTGGAGGCGGCGCGCGAGCCGGCCGGCAGGATGAATTCCTTCAGGATCGGCAGGTCGGCATTGTATTTTTCGAGCAGGCCGTCGAGGCGCGCCACGTGTTCGTCCTTGATCATCTGGTAGCCGGGGATGCACAGCTCGCCGCCCAGGTCGAACAGGTCGTGCTGGATCGAGACCAGTTCTTCGCGCAGGTCGGGCGGCATGTCTTCGCACAGCAGCAGGCCGACAAAAGAATTGAGCTCGTCGACTTCGCCCAGCGCGTGGATGCGCGCGCTGTCCTTGCCGGTACGGCTGCCGTCGCCGAGGCCGGTGCTGCCGTCGTCGCCGGTGCGTGTGGCGATTTTAGAAAGTCGATTGCCCATGATTATGTCCAGACCATAAAAAAAGATAGCCCGAGGATACGACAAAACGATGTGATTGTGCTTACAATCCTCCGCATGTCCGCCTCTCTCCAAGTACCTATCGAACGTCGTGAGCAGGTCGCCGCAGCCCTGCGCGCCAGGCTGCCGGAACGCGCGGTCCTGCACGACCCCGAAGACACGCGTCCCTACGAATGCGACGGCCTGGCAGCCTACCGCCAGCTGCCGATGATCGTCACGCTGCCCGCGAATGAAGCCGAGGTGCTGGCCATCCTCGCCGTCTGCCGTGAATTGAAGGTGCCGATCGTGCCGCGCGGCGCCGGCACCGGCCTGTCGGGCGGGGCGCTGCCGATTCATGATGGCGTGGTGGTCTCTACCGCGCGCATGAACCGCATCGTCAAGGTCGACGCCTACGCACGCACCGCCGTCGTCCAGCCGGGCGTGCGCAACCTGGCGATTTCCGAAGCGGCGGCGCAATACGGCTTGTACTACGCGCCCGACCCGTCCTCGCAGATCGCCTGCACCATCGGCGGCAACGTGGCGGAAAATTCGGGCGGCGTGCACTGCCTGAAATACGGCCTCACCGTGCACAACGTGCTGCGCGTGCGCGTGGCCACCATCGACGGCGACATCATCGAACTCGGCGGCGAGGCGCTGGATGCACCGGGCCTGGATCTGCTGGCCGTCTTCATCGGCTCGGAAGGCATGCTCGGCATCGTCCTCGAGGTGACGGTGAAGCTGGTGCCCAAGCCGGCCGCGGCGCAGGTGATCATGGCCAGTTTTGACGACGTGGTCACCGGCGGCAATGCGGTCGCCAGCGTGATCGCGGCCGGCATCATCCCGGCCGGGCTGGAAATGATGGACCGCACCTCCTCGCGCATGGTCGAGCCGTTCGTGCGCGCCGGCTACGACACCGATGCCGCCGCCATCCTGCTGTGCGAGGCCGACGGCACGCCTTTGGAGGTGGCCGAGGAAATCGAACGCATGACGGCGGTGCTGCAGGCGGCCGGCGCCAGCGCGATTACCGTGTCGCAGACCGAGTCAGAGCGCATGCGCTTCTGGTCCGGGCGCAAGAACGCCTTTCCGGCGGCGGGGCGCATCTCGCCGGACTACTACTGCATGGACGGCACCATCCCGCGCAAGAACCTGGCACAAGTGCTGACCGGGATCGAGGGCATGGAAACGACGTATGGACTGCGCTGCGCCAACGTGTTCCATGCCGGCGACGGCAATCTGCACCCGCTGATTTTGTTCGACGCGAACAAGCCGGGCGAATTCGAGCGTGCGGAAGCCTTCGGTGCGGCGATCCTGGCGCTGTGCGTGGAAGTCGGCGGCACGATCACCGGCGAACACGGGGTCGGCATGGAGAAGATCAATTCGATGTGCGTGCAGTTCGGCCGCCTCGAGCTCGACGCCTTCTTCGCCGTGAAGCGCGCGTTCGACGCGCCGATGCTGCTCAACCCGGACAAGGCGATTCCCACCCCGCACCGCTGCGCCGAATTCGGCAAGATGCGCGTGAGCGGCGGCGTGCTGCCTTTCCCCGACTTGCCGCGCTTTTAAGAATACATAGATGATCGAGACATTCAGGGAACAGGTGCGCGCGGCCGCGGCAAGCGGGACCCAACTGCGCATCCGCGGCGGCGGCACCAAGGACTGGTACGGCCAGTCCTTCGAGGGCGAGATCCTCGACACACGCGGGCACACCGGCGTCGTCGACTACGAGCCGACCGAGCTGGTGATCACGGCGCGCTGCGGCACGCCGCTGGCCGAGATCGAGGCCGTGCTGGCCGAACAGAACCAGATGCTGGCCTTCGAGCCGCCGCACTTTGGCGACAGCGCGACTTTCGGCGGCGCGATCGCTGCGGGATTGTCTGGCCCGCGCCGCGCCAACGGCGGCGCCCTGCGCGACTTCGTGCTCGGCGCCCAACTGCTGGACGGGAAAGGCGACCTGCTGCGCTTTGGCGGCCAGGTGATGAAGAACGTGGCCGGCTACGATGTCTCGCGCCTGCTGGCCGGGTCGCTCGGCACGCTCGGGCTGATCACCGAGGCCTCGGTCAAGGTGCTGCCGCGTCCCTTTGCCGAGACCACGCTGCGCTTCGAGATCGGCGAGATCGAAGCGATTCGCAAGCTCAACGAGTGGGGCGGCCAGCCGCTGCCGCTGTCCGCCAGCTGCTGGCACGCCGGCGTGCTGGCGCTGAGGCTGTCCGGCGCCCAGGCAGCGGTGGATGCGGCGGTACGCTCGCTGGGCGGGCAGGTGATGCCCGACTGCGCGGCCTTCTGGGCGTCGCTGCGCGAGCAGCAGCAGGCCTTTTTCGCGGGTGATGGGGATGGCGACGCGGCGCTGTGGCGCCTGTCGCTGCCGTCCACCACGGGCGCGGTCGTCTTGAAGGGCGAACAGCTGATCGAGTGGGGCGGGGCGCAGCGCTGGCTGCGGGCAGGCAGCGAAGCGGCTCAAGCCATCCGCGCCACCGTGAAAGCCGCCGGCGGCCACGCCACCCTGTTCCGCGGCGGCGACAAGCATGTCGGCGTGTTCCAGCCGCTGGCGCCGGCCGTGGCGCGTATCCACGAGCGCCTGAAGGCGTCCTTCGACCCTGCGCACATCTTCAATCCGGGACGGATGTACTAGACCATGCAAACCAATCTCGCCGATTTCATCAAGGGCACGCCGGATGGCGACGAGGCCGAAGCCATCCTGCGCGCCTGCGTGCATTGCGGCTTTTGCACCGCCACCTGTCCCACCTACCAGCTGCTGGGCGACGAACTCGATGGCCCGCGCGGGCGCATCTACCTGATCAAGCAGGTGCTGGAAGGGGCGGAGGCCACGCGCAAGACCCAGCTGCACCTGGACCGCTGCCTCACCTGCCGCAACTGCGAATCGACCTGTCCGTCGGGCGTGAAGTACGGCCGCCTGGTCGATATCGGCCGCCGCGTGGTGGAAGAACGCGTGCCGCGCACGCTGGGCAACCGCCTCAAGCGCCACACCCTGAAGGAGTTCCTGCCGCGTACCGGCCTGTTCAAGCTGGCGCACCGCACCGGATCGCTGGCGCGGCCGCTGCTTTCAAAAAACCTGCAGGACAAGCTGCAGCCGGCGCCTGCCGCAGGGCGCTGGCCCACGCGCAGCCACGCCCGCAAGATGCTGGTACTTGGCGGCTGCGTGCAGCCGGCCATGGCGCCGAACATCAATGCCGCCGCCGCGCGCGTGCTCGACGCAGTTGGCGTGCAGCTGTTCGTGGCGCCCAAGGCCGGCTGCTGCGGCGCGGTGCGCTACCACATGAACGACCAGGCGGGCGGGCTGGACGACATGCGCCGGAATATCGACGCCTGGTGGCCGTATGTCGAGCAGGTGGAGGCGATCGTGATGACGGCCTCGGGCTGCGGCGTGACGGTCAAGGAGTATGGCCACCTGCTGGCCCAGGATCCGGCCTATGCGGCGAAAGCGGCACGCATCTCGCTGCTGACGCGCGACCTGGCCGAGATCCTGCCCCAGTTCGAGGCGCAGCTGGCGCTGCAGGTGAAGCAGGGGGTAAACGGGCGGGACGGGCGGCGCGTGGCTTTCCATCCGCCCTGCACGCTGCAGCACGGCCAGCAGATCCGCGGCAAGGTGGAAGGCGTGCTGCGCGCCGCCGGCATCGACGTGGCGCTGTGCGCCGACAGCCACCTCTGCTGCGGCTCGGCCGGCACTTATTCGGTGCTGCATCCCGAAATCGCGCACGAACTCAGGAACCGCAAGCTGGCCAACCTCGAGGCGACCGGCGCGCCTGAAATCGTGTCGGCGAATATCGGCTGCGTGAGCCACCTGCAGGCCGGTACCGGCACACCCGTGTCGCACTGGATCGAGCTGCTGGACCGGCTACTGGCCACGCCCCCAGCGGCTGCCTGACAGCCGTCATTCTTTCCTTTTTGGCCAGCCGGTCTGCCAGACAGGCAGATATCGGCTGCGCCTTCTTGTTGCCGCTACTGGTCTTTGTCATCCTCCCGAAACATTCGATAAGGCGAATGCCGGATGTTGTATGTACAAATCCACTCTCGTCGACTCGACATTTCGCAATAAAACCGCATAAACATCTGCGCAAAACGAATATGTGACGGTTGGTGTAGAACTGGGGTTTCGAACAGTAACAGAATGTATCAAATAAGCGACAAAAGTACGCTTATTTGACTGCCAACTGAAAAACTCATCGTTAATCCTTTGCGGCGCGGCAATGTTATGCAAAAGTGTTTATGCGCCCCTTCACCCTGGACCGTAGTACGCGGCCTGCTGTTGGGGTGGAATATTAAAATAAGTTTAACACCTGGAGTCGTTGTGAAGCATAAAAGTACTTTGAACAAAAGCGCCATTGCCGTTGCCCTGACCATGGCTTTCCCTGCCTTCGCTGTTGCGCAACAAGCGGCAACGTCGGCTGAACCTGCTGCCCAGATGCAGCGCGTGGTCGTGACCGGTTCGAGCATCAAGCGTACCGAAGCGGAAGCCGCCGGCTCGGTCCAGATCCTGAACCGCGACGACATCGAGAAAACCGGCCAGATGACGGCCCTGGGCATCCTGACCAGCACCGCTTCCATCGATACCAGCCTGAACTCGGCGACCTCCAGCTCGGGCAGCTTCGCGACCGGCGCATCGGGCGTCAGCATGCGCGGCCTGGGCAAGGTCAGCACCCTGGTGCTGGTCAATGGCCGCCGCATCGCGCAGTACGGCCTGGCCGACGGCGCACAAGAAAACTTCACCAACCTGGACGCGATCGCCAGCGACGCCATCGAGCGCATCGAGATCCTGAAGGAAGGCGCATCGGCACGCTACGGCTCCGACGCGATCGCCGGCGTGGTCAACATCATCCTGCGCAAGGACTTCCAGGGCGCCAAGATCCGTGGCGGCTACCAGGAAGGCCAGCACTTCAAGGACAACCGCAGCCGCAACCTGTCGGCCATCGTCGGCTTCGGCGACATCGACGAGAACGGTTTCAACACCTACATCACCGCCGAAACCTACAAGCGCGACGGTTATTCCCAGGACGACCTGAAGGAATACTACCCGGCGTGGCACCGCAAAACCCCGGGCCGTTCGACCTATGATGCGCTGAGCACCTACTCGCCGACCGGTAACTACTTCTTCAGCTCCAGCGACATCCGTCCGGCGCCGGGCTGCCCTGAAGGCAGCATCGACCGTGCCGACAAGAACCTGTGCAAGTGGGATCCGGCGCCATACACTGGCCTGACCACCGATAATAAACGCCACGCGATTGCCAGCAACACGCACTTCCGCATCGGCAAGGACATCGACGCCAACTTCGAGATCACCACGGCTGGCGCGACCAGCGAGTACATCGTGGCGCCATTCGCCCTGCAGCCGACCAGCGGCACGAGCATCTGGTACAACGTGCGCGAAGGCAAGATGGTCGGTCCGTTCTCGTATCCGAAACTGCCGGTTGGCCACGCCAGCAACCCGTACAACCAGGCAATCGAATACCGCACCCGCCTGATGGACACCGGCAATGGCTTCAACTTCAACCGCACCGAATCGGACCAGCACCGCGTGATGCTGACCCTGAGCGGCACCGTGGCCGACTGGGACTGGAATGCTGCCGGCGGCTGGATGAAGTCCTCGGCAACCAAGGCAACCCGTAGCGCCAGCGCCACCGGCTACACCAACGCCGTCCGCAACGGCACCTACAAGTTCGGCCAGCAGAACGACTACGCGCTGCTCGACTCGATGTTCCCGGTCCGTACCACCGAAGGCGAAGCCGACATCAAGTTCTTCGATGCCAGCATCACCGGCACCGTGGCACAACTGCCGGCTGGTCCTGTGCAAGTGGCATTCGGTACCGACATCCGCAAGAACGCCTATTGGATGAAGAGCTCGGAGAACGTCCTGCGCGGCGAACTGATCGGCGTGTTCGGCCTGCAGGTCGACGATTCGATCAGCCAGTACGCAGTGTTCGCCGAAGCCAACCTGCCGCTGACCAAGACCGTCTCGCTGGACGCAGCAGTGCGCGCCGACAAGAGCGAAAACTCGGACGCCCACCTGTCGCCGAAGCTCGGCCTGCGCTGGAACGCCACCGACAGCCTGCTGCTGCGCGCCACCGCAACCGGCGGCTTCCGTGCACCGAACGTCGTCGAGACCGGTAACGGCCTGGGCCGCAGCTCGGTTGCTACGCTGATCAACGATCCGCGCCGCTGCCCGATCGCGACCACGCTGAACAACATGATCCAGAACGCGCCTGGCGCGACCGCTTCCGACAAAACGCAGGGCAACTCGTTCCGCAGCTCGGAGTGCTCGGCCAACCTGCCAAGCTTCGTGTCGTCGAACCCGGACCTGAAGCCGGAAACCTCGCGTTCGCTGACCGCGGGCCTGGTGTGGGAGCCGATCAAGAACTGGACCACGGCAATCGATTACTACTTCATCGAGCGCCGCAACGAAATCGGTACCCGTTCGGTCACCGACATCCTGCGCGGCGAAGCCGACCTGCCGGAAGGCCAGCTGATCCGTGTCGACAACAGCGTCGCCGACAATCAGTTCCTGGACCTGGTACGCAAGTACAACCCGACCAACACCCTCACCTACGGTAACGTCGGCCAGTTGGGCATGGTCTACAACCCGTACGTCAACAGCGGCCGTACCCGTGTGTCGGGCATCGACTTCGACGCATCGGGCCGCTTCAAGTTCTCGGGCATGGACTGGCGCCTGAAGCTGGACGGCAGCTACGTGCTGAAATACCAGAGCTACAGCGTCGGCGATGGCGCGTATGAGCCAAACGTCGTCGGTACCTACGACTTCGGTTCGCGCATGTCGGTCAAGGCCCGCATGTACGTGAAGAAGGGCGACTTCGACAACGGCATCACCTGGAACTACGTCAGCGGCTATAGCAACAACAGCCTGCTGTCGCCGACCTGGTGCGCGACCAACGGCGTCAAGGCGGCCGACATGGGCGATTGCCAGCGCGTCGACCACAACACCACCGTGGACTACAACCTGACCTACTCGGGCATCCCGAACGTCAAGCTGAACCTGTATGTCTACAACGTGTTCAACGAAGCGCGTCCGATCGCTTACCGCGAAGGCTGGGCCACCACCTCGCCGCAACTGCGTACTCTCGGCGTGGCAGCAAGCTACACCTTCTGATCGGCTGAAACAGCCGGTTTGACGAAAGACCAGGCTCCGGCCTGGTCTTTTTTTTCGTGCTAGCATGCGTCCCCATCCATGATTCACCAGGGACAGCGATGAGTTTTGTATTCCGTCTCGTGCGCGAAGAGGGCGGCGCCGCGCCCGCCATCGTGTTCGAGGATTCCACCAGCCCCGGCTTCGTGCCCCTGTGGGAAGAAGTCGGCGTCTATGACGCGCTCTACAACAGCGACGGCCAGCCGGCACGCGACGTATCGCGCCGCATCGCCTATGGCCTCGACCGCATCGGCGAAGAAGCCGCGCTGGCGCGCCTGATCCCGTCCAGCCTGTCGATGGGCGAGGCGATCCGCTTCCTCGAGGATGTGAACCGCGCCTGCGTGATCCACGGCACGGCCCACATCGAAACGCGTTAAGTAGAGCGCCGCTTCAAACGCCGTTCCGGCACGCCCGGCGAGCGTGTATGCTGCCGGGTTCCAGCAACCGCCAGCCATGCCGCGCGCTTCATGTCACGATCAACCATCACCGTCACCGGCGAAACGCCGGACCGCGCCCGTGTCGAGCAACTCCTGCTCGACGGCGCCATCCTCGTCTTCGAAGAATGCGATTTTTCCGGCGCCGACCTGTCGCGCCTGAACCTGCAGGAAGCGGTGTTTCGCCACTGCCAGCTGGGCGAGACCTCCTTGTATGCCGCCAACCTGGCGCATACGCAATGGCAGCGCTGCCGCGCCGGGCATGCCGATTTCGAATCCGCCGACCTGGTCGACGCCCGCTTCGCTTCATGCGACCTGAATAACAGCAGCTGGCGCCGTGCAAAACTGGCGTCGGCCAGCTATCGCAGTTGCAAACTCACCGGCGCCAACTTCGAGGAAGCGAGCTACCTCGGCCTCGCTTTCGAGGACACGCTGCTGGTTGGCGCCGACCTGCGCCGCATGTCTTTCCGCAAGATGAAGCTTGTCGGCCTGGACTTTGCCGACGCCGATTTGTCGGGCTGCGACTTCCGCGATGCCGTGTTCGAGGGCGGCAGCCTGCGCGACGCCCACATCAAGGACACTCGCTTCGAAGGCGCCGACCTGCGCGAGGCCGACCTGGGTGGGCTCAAGCTGCTGAACGCAAAACTGTTCCTGGGCGCGACGATTTCGCCGCGCCAGGCTGCCGCGCTGGTGCGCGAGATGGGCCTGAACGTGACGTAGAGGGCAGGGGTGTTGTCCGTCAACAGGCATTGCACGACATGTAAGCAAATGCCAGCGTTGTAAGCGAATGTTAAAGCTGTCAACAGTCCCGTGCGCCACGCCGTTCTTGGTGGAGTGACAATCAACGTCAACCGACAAACTACCAAGAGGAGTTGCATCATGAAAAAAACCATCGCTACCCTGATCGCTGGTCTGTTCGCAAGCGCTGCCTTTGCCCAATCGCCAGCCACGCCTGTTGCGAAAGTCAACGCAGAGAAAATGGATGCAAGGACCGCCGTGTTGGTGGACAACAAGGACGTGAAATCGACGATCAAGGCCGATGCCAAGGACAACACCGTGGTTGCCCAGGCCGATACCCAGGCCACCAAGAAATCCGAGAAGCAGGTCAAATCGGACAAGCAGGCCAAGGCCGAGAAACAGTCGAAGCCGAAGCACGCGGCGCACAAGGACAGCGCCAAGTCCGATAGCGGCAACGCAACGGCCTCGGGCACGACCCAGACCGACAACACGGCCACGACCGGCCCGGCCAGCACCGCCACCGGTTCGAGCGCGACCGGCGCAAGCACCCAGGCCGGCAGCGACATGGCGCCAACCCCAAGCTCGGCCCCGCTGACCTCGCCGGCGCCAATGACGCCGCCAACCACCGCGCCGACCGAAACCGGCCTGGCGCCAGCGCCGGCGTCGACCGTGCCGCCGACCAGCCCGATGACCCCGGTCGATACCCAGGCCGCACCGACCCCGGCAACGCCGACCACCCGGCAATAATCCTGTTCGCCAGGAAGGAGCCCGCTTCGGCGGGCTTTTTTGCCGTTCCTGTCCCGAACTGAACCGCTATGTCGAAGCGCCGCCTTGAATCGCCGCATTGAATCACTATTCGTTGCGCTACATCAGGCATCACGCGCAGGCTTGCGGCAGGCGCACAATATCGGTTTACCCTGAGGGTCCGGCGGCACGCGCCGCTCTTACCTTCAGGAGGGCGTTGTCATGGCTATCGAGTCGAGCGAAGAGACCGTTAACGGCAAGGACGGCAACCAGATCTTCTTCCGCAGCTGGCATCCGCCCGGCCCGCCCAGCGCCCTGGTGCTGATCTGCCACGGCGTCAATTCCCATAGCGGCCAATACGAATGGACGGCGCGCCAGCTGGCCGAAAGCGGCTTCGTGGTCTACGCGCTCGACCTGCGCGGGCGCGGCAAGTCGAGCGGCGAGCGCTTCTATGTCGAGGACATCGAGGAATACGTGGGCGACCTGGCGACCCTGGTCGACCTGGCCAAGACGCGCGAAGCCGGCCTGGCCGTGTTCCTGCTCGGTCACTCGGCGGGCGGCGTGGTGTCCTGCGTCTATACGCTGGAGCACCAGGCCGAGCTCGACGGCTTCATCTGCGAAAGCTTTGCCTTCAAGGTGCCGGCGCCCGACATCGCGTTGTCGGTCATCAAGGGCCTGAGCCATATCGCCCCGCACCTGGGCGTGCTGAAGCTGCGCAACGAGGATTTTTCGCGCGATCCGGAAGCGGTGCGCGCGCTAAACAGCGATCCGCTAATTGCCGGGGAAATACAGCCAGCCAGCACCGTGGCGGCGCTGGTGCGCGCCGACGACCGCCTGAAGAAATCCTTCGACCAGATCACGCTGCCGGTCTTCATCATGCACGGCACCGTCGACAAGGCCACCGTGCCGGCAGGCAGCCAGTTTTTCTATGAACACGCCGGCTCCCCCGACAAGACCCTCAAGATGTACGAGGGCCATTACCACGACCTGCTCAACGATTACGGCAAGGAAGACGTGCTGGCCGATACCACGCACTGGATTCGCCAGCACTTGCCGCGCAGCGCCACCGCCGGCATGGCCTAGGTATGCACCGCTGCGGCGACAACTCATCCATTGGTAGTCGAATTACACTATTTGTCTTATCATTCCCTAAATACTCTGGAAGATAGCGTAGTTTTGCTACTTCCGGCCGGAAGAGAAGACAAGGAGACTACCGATGCAGCTTCGCCGCAGCGCCGCCATTCTGGCGGCAACTTTCGCACTCAGCGTCAACGCCTGGGCCCAACAAGTCATCGCCAAAGCTGCGTCGCCGGGCCAGGTGCTCGATGTCGAAGTCCAGATCGAGAATGGCGGCAAGCTCGGCTATGCGGTGAAACGCAAGGGCAAGCAGGTCATCGGCCTGTCGCGCCTGGGCTTCAACCTGGCGAATGCGCCGAAACTCGATGGCGGCTTCTCCCTGCTCAAGCAATCGGCCACGCTGCACGACTCGACCTGGGAGCAACCCTGGGGCGAGCGCCAATTTGTGCGCAACCATTACCGTGAACTGCGCGTCGAGGTCGAGCAAAAGAACCGCGGCAACCGCCGCCTGGCCATCGTGTTCCGCATCTATGACGATGGCATCGGCTTCCGCTACGAATTCCCGGACCAGCCACAACTGCGCGACACCGAGATCATCGACGAGCTGACCGAATTCGCCGTCGCCCAGAAGGGCACCGCCTGGTGGATCCCGGCCGGCGAGCTGCCGGGCCTGGAAGAAGAAATCCGCACCTCGCCACTGTCCGAGATCGGCACCGCCAACACCCCGCTGACCGTGCGCCTGGACGACGGCACCCACATCGCCTTCCACGAAGCGGCCCTGGTCGACTACGCCTCGATGTGGCTGCGCAAGGTCGATGGCCAGAAGCTGCGCGCGCAACTGGTGGCCTCGCCGAACGGCCCGGCGGTCGTGCGCCACGGCGCCTTCACCACGCCATGGCGCACCATGCAGATCGCCGACAACGCGGCTGGCCTGTACATGTCGGACCTGGTCCTGAACCTGAACGAGCCAAATAAACTGGGCGATGTGTCCTGGGTCAAGCCCTCGAAATTCGTCGGCGTGTGGTGGGAGATGCACCTGCAGTCGGGCACCTGGAACGCCGGTCCCAAGCATGCGGCGAACAACGCCAACACCAGGCGCTTCATCGACTTCGCGGCCAAGTATGGCTTCCGCGGCGTGCTGGTCGAGGGCTGGAACAAGGGCTGGGAAAGCGACTGGGGCCATGGCGGCGCCGACTTCAGCTTCACCGAGTCGTATCCCGACTTCGACTTGCCGGGCCTGGCCGCGTACGCCAAGACCAAGGGCGTGCGCCTGATCGGGCACCACGAGACCGGCGGCAACCTGCCGGCCTACGAAAAGCAGATGGATGCGGCGTATCAGCTGTATGCCAAGCATGGCGTCGACAGCGTCAAGTCGGGCTATGTGCACGAAGCCGGTTCCATGCAGTTCATGGGCGAGGACGGCAAGCTGCGCTACGGACACTATGATTCGCAGCTGGGCGTGCGCCACTTCCTGAAGGCCGTCACCGAAGCGGCGAAATACCGCATCGCGGTCGACACCCACGAACCGGTGAAAGACACCGGCCTGCGCCGCACTTACCCGAACTGGGTCTCGCGCGAAGGCGCCCGCGGCGTCGAGTACAACGCCTGGGGCAACCCGCCGAACGCCGTCGACCACGAAGCCAAGCTGGTCTTCACGCGCATGCTGAGCGGCCCGATGGACTACACGCCGGGCGTCCTGAGCTTGGTAGGCGCGGAGGGCAAGGTCTTCAACTCGACCCAGGCCAAGCAGCTGGCCAACTTCGTCGTGATCTACTCGCCGATCGCCATGGCGGCCGACCTGCCGGAAAACTACGAGAAGTACGCGGCGGCGTTCAAGTTCATCCGCGATGTGCCGACCGACTGGGCCGACACCCGTGTGCTGGACGGCGCCGTGGGCGAATACGCGACCATCGCACGCAAGGACCGCAACTCGCAGGACTGGTACGTGGGCGCGGTGACCGACGGCGAGAAGCGCGCGCTGGCGCTGCCCTTGACCTTCCTCGATGCAGGCAAGACCTACGTGGCCGAGATCTACCGCGACGGCGACGCCGCCGACTACCGCAGCGAGCGCCGCTTCGACCTGGTGGTCGAGAAGCGTAACGTGACGGCGAAGGACGTGTTGCAGCTGCAGCTGGCGCCGGGTGGCGGGCAGGCGATCCGGTTTTCGCCGGCGCGTTGAGGGGTAAGGGGCATGCAGCCCCTTCAACAGGGCCTGCGGCCTTCGTGTGGCCTGCGGCCATAATCGTAGGGTGGGCACTCCGTGCCCACGCGGTTACGTGCGTGGCCTTTTTGCGTTGGCTGTGAGGTGCCGCTCGAAACGCCAAGCGCGGCCCGTGGCCGTCGCATGCTTTGCGGGCGATATCTCACAGGCGCGGACTACGGACACGCACGTACCGCGTGGGCACGGAGTGCCCACCCTACTTATGCCATAGCTGCTAAGGCGCACAAGGAATACGACGCCTTCATGGCGTGGTTCGAGCGGCGCTGATTCTCGGGCCGGCGTCGGTCAGTTGGCGAGCAGCTTTTCGATGTCGGCCGCGATGGCTTCCGGTTTCGTTTGCGGCGCATAGCGCTTGACCACTTCGCCGTCGCGGTTTACCAGGAACTTGGTGAAGTTCCACTTGATGCGCTCGGTGCCGAGCACGCCGGGCGCGGCCTGCTTCAGGTAGCGGAACAGGGGATGGGTCTCGGCGCCGTTGACGTCGATCTTGGCAAACAGCGGGAAGCTGACGCCGAAGTTCTTCTCGCAAAACGCGCCGATCTCGGCTTCGCTGCCCCGTTCCTGTCGGCCGAACTGGTTGCAGGGGAAGCCCAGCACTTCGGCGCCGCGCGCCTGGAACTGGCGGTAGACCGCTTCCAGGCCCTTGTACTGCGGCGTGAAGCCGCAGGCGCTGGCGGTGTTGACGATCAGGAGCACCTTGCCGCGGTAGCGCGACAGGTCTAGGGGCGTGCCGTCGAGGGCAGTGGCGGAGTAGTCGAAAACGTTCATGTGCTGATGATACCAATACATTCAGCCGCGTAGGGTGGGCGCTCCGTGCCCACGCGTGAACTCCGAACATTGTCGGCCTGGTTTTTGCGCCAACAACATGCACGTGTCACGCGTGGGCACGGGGCGCCCACCCTACGTCGTCAACGTTCGTGGCCGTTACACCAGCCCGAGGTGCTCGGTCCCGGCCGAGAAATCGCGGTTCTTCGCGTGCTTGGAGTTGAGCTTGATGGTCAGGCGCAGGTCGTTCACCGAGTCCGCATTGCGCAGCGCGTCCTCATACGAAATCTTGTCGAGCTCGTAGAGATCGAACAGCGCCTGGTCGAAGGTCTGCATGCCCAGCTCGCGCGACTTCTTCATGATTTCCTTGATCTCGTGGACTTCGCCCTTGAAGACCAGGTCCGAGATCAGCGGCGAGTTCAGCATGATTTCCATCGCCACCACGCGCCCCTTGTCCTCCTTCTTCGGGATCAGGCGCTGCGACACCAGGCCGCGCAGGTTCAGCGACAAGTCCATCAGCAACTGCTGGCGCCGCTCTTCGGGGAAGAAGTTGATGATGCGGTCGAGCGCCTGGTTGGCGCTGTTGGCGTGCAGGGTGGCCAGGCACAGGTGGCCGGTTTCGGCAAAGGCGATCGCGTGTTCCATGGTCTCGCGGTCGCGGATTTCGCCGATCTGGATCACGTCCGGCGCCTGGCGCAGGGAGTTCTTCAGGGCCGCCTCGAAGCTGTCGGTATCCACGCCCACTTCGCGTTGCGTGATCACGCAGTTGCGGTGCGGGTGGACGAATTCGACCGGGTCCTCGATGGTGATGATGTGGCCGTAGCTGTTCTCGTTGCGGTAGCCGACCATCGCCGCCAGCGTCGTCGACTTACCCGAGCCGGTGGCGCCGACCATGATCACCAGGCCGCGCTTGGCCATGATGACCTCCTTTAGCACGGCGGGCAGGCCCAGGTCCTCGAACTTCGGGATCTGCGTGGTGATGGTCCGCAGCACCATGCCGACACTGCTCATCTGCACAAAGGCCGAGACGCGGAAGCGTCCCAGGTCGCCCGGGCTGATCGCGAAATTCGCTTCGCGGGTCAGTTCGAAGCCGGCGGTCTGCTTGTCGTTCATGATCGAACGCGCCAGGTCGGCCGTGTGCGCAGCCGTCAGCGGCTGGCTGGAGACCGGCGTCATGCGGCCGTCGATCTTGACCGCAGGTGGGAAACCGGCGGTGATGAAGAGGTCGGAGCCGCCCTTGCTGACCATCAGGCGCAGCAGGTCGAACATGAATTTTGAAGCCTGGTCGCGTTCCATTTTTTAACCCGGGAAGTTTTCTGGAATTTTCGCGGCGAAGCGCGCGGCGCTGCTGGAGATGATATTCCGGCGCACCAGGTCGGTCAGGTTCTGGTCCAGGGTCTGCATGCCGACGTTGCTGCCGGTCTGGATGCTCGAATACATCTGGGCGATCTTGGCTTCGCGGATCAGGTTACGGATCGCCGGCGTGCCGAGCATGATCTCGTGTGCGGCCACGCGGCCCGAGCCGTCCTTGGTTTTCAGCAGCGTCTGCGAAATCACGGCCTGCAGGGACTCCGACAGCATCGCGCGCACCATCTCTTTTTCTTCGGCCGGGAAGACGTCGACGATACGGTCGATGGTTTTCGCAGCCGACGAAGTGTGCAGGGTGCCGAACACCAGGTGGCCGGTTTCGGCGGCGGACAAAGCGAGACGGATCGTCTCGAGGTCGCGCAGTTCGCCGACGAGAATGGCGTCCGGGTCTTCGCGCAGGGCCGAGCGCAGCGCGTTGTTGAAGGAAAGGGTGTGCGGGCCGACTTCGCGCTGGTTGATCAGGCACTTCTTCGATTCGTGCACGAACTCGATCGGGTCCTCGATGGTGAGGATGTGGCCGTATTCGTTTTCGTTCAGGTGGTTCACCATCGCGGCCAGCGTGGTCGACTTGCCCGAGCCGGTCGGGCCGGTCACCAGCACCAGGCCGCGCGGCTTGAGGGCCAGCTCGCCGAAGATCTTCGGTGCGTTCAGTTCTTCCAGCGACAGGATCTTCGACGGAATCGTACGCAGCACGGCCGAGGCGCCGCGTTCCTGGTTGAAGGCGTTGACGCGGAAGCGCGCCAGGCCGGGAATGGCGAACGAGAAGTCGCACTCCAGCACCTCTTCGTACTGCTTGCGCTGGCCGTCGTTCATGATGTCATAGATCATGGCGTGCACGTCCTTGTGCTCGAGCGGCGGCAAGTTAATGCGGCGCACGTCGCCATGGACGCGGATCATCGGCGGCAGGCCGGCGGAGAGGTGCAGGTCGGAGGCTTTGTTCTTGACCGAGAAGGCGAGTAATTCGGAGATGTCCATTTATAATCCCAGTGCCGTGAAGGGCGCAGCTTCGGCCAGCGTTCTCGCATGTCCTGAATATTGCCCACAGAAAACGATTATGGTCACAATCGCCGATAACTTGCAAGCTGTCGAAGCGACAATCGCCGCCGCCGTCAAGGACGCCAACCGGGTCCGTTCCATGGTTCAGTTGCTCGCTGTTTCGAAGACGTTTCCGGCGGAAGCAGTGCTCGAAGCCATCGCCGCCGGCCAACACGCCTTTGGCGAAAACTACCTGCAGGAAGGCGTGGAAAAAATCGCCGCCGTGGCGCGCGCGCAACCAGATACGCCGGTCGAATGGCATTTCATCGGCCCGATACAGAGCAACAAGACAAGACCGATCGCCACCAGTTTCAGCTGGGTGCACACGGTCGACCGCCTGAAGATCGCGCAGCGCCTGTCGGAACAGCGTCCGCCGGAGCTGGGTCCGTTGAACATCTGCCTGCAGGTGAACATCAGCGGCGAAGCCACCAAGAGCGGCGCCACGCCCGACGAACTGCCCGAGTTGGCAGCCAAGGTCGCGGCCCTGCCCAAGCTGCGCCTGCGCGGGCTGATGGCGATCCCGGAACCACAAACCGACCCGGCCCTGCAGCGCGCGGCCTTTGCCCGGCTGCGCAAGCTGGGCGAGGCCCTGCGCGCGGACGGCTTGATAATCGACACGCTGTCGATGGGGATGTCGGACGACATGCAATCGGCGATCCTGGAAGGCGCCACCATCGTGCGCGTCGGCAGCGCCATTTTTGGCACACGAACTTATCACAAGGACTCGGAATGAAGATCGCTTTCATCGGCGGCGGGAACATGGCCACGGCGCTGATCGCCGGGCTGGTCAAGGAGCTGGGCGCGGGCGCGCAGGTGCACGTGGTCGATCCGAATGCGGATGCGCTGGAGAAGATGGCGTCGCAGTTCGGCGCCAGCACCGCGACGTCGATCGACGCTGCCGTGGGCGCCTGCGACGTGGTCGTGCTGGCGGTGAAGCCGCAGCAGATGCGCGACGTGGCGGCCATGCTGGCGCCGCAACTGGCGCAGCTGAATAAAGGTCCATTGGTGCTGTCGATTGCGGCGGGCATCCGCAGCAGCGACTTGTCGCGCTGGCTGGGCGGCTACGATGCCATCGTGCGCACCATGCCGAACACGCCGGCGCTGATCGGGATGGGCATCACCGGCATGGTGGCGACCGCCGGCGTGAGCGAGGTCCAGCGGGAGGCGGCCGACAGCGTGATGCGCGCGGTCGGCGCGACGGTGTGGCTGGACGACGAGGCGCTGATCGATCCGGTGACGGCGGTGTCCGGCAGCGGGCCGGCCTATGTGTTTTACTTCCTGGAGGCGATGCAGGCGGCGGCCGTGGAGATGGGGCTGGATGCGGAGCAGGGCAAGGCGCTGGCGCTGGCCACGTTTGCGGGGGCGGCGGAGCTGGCGGCGCAATCGAGCGAGTCTTTGGAAGTGCTGCGCCAGCGCGTGACTTCGAAAGGAGGAACGACGCATGCGGCCATCACGAGCATGGAGGACGCGGGGGTGAAGGCGGCCATCATGGCGGCGATGCAAGCGGCAGCGGCGCGCGGGCGCGAGTTGGGGGATGAGTTGGGGGCGGATTAAGCGCGGGTTTTTGAACGTTCAGACGTTGTACCGCGTGGGCACAAGTGCCTTGCGCGGCCCGGCCCACCCTACATGTCTTCGGTTGCGAACATGGTTTTCGTAGGGTGGGCACTCGTGCCCACGCGGATCCAACGCTTGCTAAAACCGCGAACCGAATCGTTCCCGAATAATCGGCATCACCTGCGGCATCACCCGCTGCACCACCGGCATCACGCGCGGCAGCACATTCTGCACGATCTTCCATGCCGACACGCCCGTGGCCACGATGGCCAGCACCGGCTTCGGCCGCGCGATCAGCATCCCGAGCGCGACGCCGCCGCCGGCCAGCAGCACCTTGCGGTTGGCCATCAGCGACTGGCCAACGCCGCCCAGCCGTTCGACCGGCGCCTTCAGCAGGTTGAGTTCATACGCGATGTCGCCGCGCTGCTGCGCGCACTCTGCAACCAGGTGCGCGCGGCGTACCGCCAGCGGTGTGGTTTCACTGTTCATGCGCAGCTCCCGTGCCCTTGATGAAGGCGATGTCCTTGTTCAGTTCCGCCAGCGTGGCCGCCATCATCGGTGGACGCGCAGCAAACGCCGCACGCACCCGCGCCAGGATCAACACCGCCGCCAGGGCGAACAAACCGGCCATGCCGCCGATCGCCAGCAGGCGGTGCGTGTCCCAGAACAGCACGATCACGAACAGGGCGACGAGCATGAAGGCGCCGGCGCCGAGAAATGCCGCAAACAGCGTCCAGGCCGCAAAGCCCAGCACGCGCTGCACTTCCTCCTGCGCCTCGACGGCCGCCAGCGCCAGGCGCGTGCGCACCATGGCCAGCAACGTGCCGCCGATCCGGCCGAGCGTTTCGGTGACCGCCATCAACGGCGGTTGATCAGCATGCCCAGGACGACGCCGGCGACGGCGCCGATGCCCACGGCTTTCCAGGGATTGTCCTTGACGTAGGTGTCGGTCGCTTTGGCAGCCGCTTTCGATTTCTCGATGACTTCCAGGTTCGCCAGGCCTTCCTTGGCGCTGGTCAGCGCACCCTCGAACTTGGCCTTGGCCGCTTCGAGCTGCTCGCCGGTCAGCGAGCCGCCGTGGCGCAGCCAGGCTTCCGCGTCCAGGATCACGGTCTTCAGGTCAGCCAGGAGCTGGTCGCGGGCGCCGGTCTGGGTCGGGATTTTTTCCATCATGTTTTAGCCTCGTAATAGGGGGTGATTGGCCGCTGCCTTGCCGGCAGGACGGGTATTTGTATTTCGGACAATATTATCCTAATGCATAGTCTAACGCGACACCGGCAAAAAGGGCCGCACCCAACCAATTGTTGTGGCGGAAGGCGGCAAAGCAGCGCATGCGATCGCGATTCCGGATCAGGGTGTAGTGGTACAGCGCCATGCCGGCCGCCACGATCACGCCGCCGACGAACCACCAGCGCAGGCCGAGCAGCCAGCCGCAGACCAGGTCGATCGACAGCGCCACGCCGTAGCACAGCATCACGGCCGCCACGTCGTAGCGCCCAAAAGTGATGGCCGAGGTGCGCATGCCGATCTTCAGGTCGTCGTCGCGGTCGACCATGGCGTATTCGGTGTCGTAGGCCACGGCCCAGAACACGTTCGCCGCCAGCAGCCACCAGGCCAGCGCCGGCACTTGCCCCTGGATGGCGGCAAAGGCCATCGGGATGCCGAAGCCGAAGGCGATGCCGAGGTAGGCCTGGGGGATCGCGAAGAAGCGCTTGAAATAGGGGTAGGTGCCGGCCACGATCACGGCCACCACGGACAGCTGCTTGGTCAGCGTATTGAGCGGCAGGATCAGCAGGAAGGAGACGATGGCCAGCACGGCGGCGACCATCACCGCTTCCCAGGCCTTGATGCGGCCGCTGGTGACCGGGCGGTCGACGGTGCGCTTGACGTGGCGGTCGAAGTCGCGGTCGGCGTAGTCGTTGATGGCGCAGCCGGCCGAGCGCATCAGGGCGGTGCCCAGCACGAAGATCACCACGATGTGCCAGGGCGGCGTGCCGCCGGCCGCCATCCACAGCGCCCACAGGGTGGGCCAGAGCAGGAGAAGAATACCGATCGGCTTGTCGGCGCGGACCAGCCGAAAATAAAGCGCCAGCTTGTTCATGGAATCGCGGTCTTGTTGTGTACAAGACAGCGATTTTACCGGAGTCGCGGGATGGAAACACCGGTAACGATATCGGAGCGGCGTAGGGTGGGCACTCCGTGCCCACGCGGAACGATGATCATTGTTGGCCGATCAAACAGCACAGCGTTGGCTTGGGAGTAGGGTGGGCACTCGTGCCCACGCGGTCTCACCGGTTGAGCCACCGATGCATTGGATTCGACATGCGACCGTTGCACCGCGTGGGCACGAGTGCCCACCCTACGGGATTGCGACTGAGCTTACGCTGCCTTATCCAGCGCCAGCATATCCACCCCCGGCAAATCGCACTCCGCCACCGCATTCACGATCGCCTCGATCGCCGCGCGCCGCGTAAAGCTCTTGCGCCACACGATCACCACGCGCCGCGACGGCGCCGGCGTTGAAAACGGCACGAAGCTCAGCATCCCGTTCGGGTCGTCCATGTCGCGCACCGAAGCACGCGGCAGCACGGTCAGCCCGATGCCGCTGGCTACCATGTGGCGAATCGTTTCCAGCGACGAGCCCTCGAAGGTGCGCTGCATGCCGTTCCCCGGCGACGAGAAGCGCGCCATCTCGGGGCAGACTTCCAGTACCTGGTCGCGGAAGCAGTGGCCGCTGCCCAGCAGCAGCATGGTCTCCGCCTTCAAATCGTCGGCAGCGATTTCGCGGCGCTTGGCCCAGGGGTGGGTGCGCGGCATGGCGACGACGAACGGTTCGTCGTACAGGGTCTGCATCAGCATGCCGTGGTCGGGCAGGGGCAGGGCCATGATGGCGGCGTCGAGCTCGCCCTGGCGCAGCAGTTCCAGCAGCTTGACCGTGAAATTCTCCTGCAGCACGAGCGGCATCTGCGGCACGTTGTCGATCAGGTTCTTCACCAGCGGCGGCAGCAGGTACGGCCCGATGGTGTAGATCACGCCCAGGCGCATCGGCCCGGCCAGCGGGTCCTTGTTCTGCTTGGCCAGTTCCTTGATCGCCGCGGTCTGCTCCAGCACGCGCTCGGCCTGGGCCACGATCTGGGCGCCGACCGGCGTCACCGAGACCTCGGAGCCGCCGCGCTCGAACAGCGTCACGCCCAGCTCGTCCTCCAGCTTCTTGATGGCCACCGACAAGGTGGGTTGCGCAACGAAACAGGATTCGGCGGCATGGCCAAAGTGCTTGGCGCGGGCAACGGCGACGATGTATTTCAGCTCGGTGAGTGTCATGGGCGTATGGGAGTTCAATTGCAGGGCTGCAACGATTATCCTGCCAGAGTAGTGGGTTCAGCGAAAGAAAGTGTATTTTACCGAACATCTTAGTCGATATAATTGCCGGGCGGGCGCATGTCGTCTTTACATGGGCCCGCCACGACCAGAAAGGCGCGCATGACCAATCCCTTCGGCCCGGCGGAAGCCCAGGCCTACATCCACAAGCTGCTCACGGTAATGTTCCAGCAGGGCGGCTCCGACCTCTTCATTTCCGCCGATTTCCCGCCCAGCATGAAGCACCAGGGCAGCATGAAGCCGATGAGCCAGCAGCGCCTGTCGGGCGAAGTCACGCGGGCGCTCGCCATGTCGCTGATGAACGAGCGCCAGCGCGCCGAGTTCGAGGCCGAGATGGAGTGCAACTTCGCGATCTCGCTGCCGGGCGTCTGCCGCTTCCGCGTGAATGTGTTCGTGCAACAGCAGAGCGTGGGCATGGTCGTGCGGACCATTGCCTCGGAAATCCCGAATTTCGAAAAGCTGGAACTGCCCGAGGTGCTGAAAGAGGTCGTGATGATCAAGCGCGGCCTGGTGCTGGTGGTCGGCGGCACGGGGTCGGGTAAATCCACCACGCTGGCGGCGATGATCGACTACCGCAACAGCAATTCGGCCGGCCACATCATCACGGTGGAAGACCCGGTCGAGTACGTCCATAAGAACAAGAGCTGCCTGGTAACGCACCGTGAAGTCGGCGTCGACACCCATTCCTGGCACAACGCCCTCAAAAACACGCTGCGCCAGGCGCCCGACGTGATCCTGATCGGCGAAATCCGCGACACCGAGACCATGGAGCACGCGATCGCGTTTGCCGAAACCGGCCACCTGTGCCTGGGCACGCTGCACGCGAACAACGCCAACCAGACCATGGATCGCATCATCAACTTCTTCCCGGAAGAGCGGCGCAACCAGCTGCTGATGGACCTGTCGGCAAATCTGCGCGGGATTGTGTCGCAGCGCCTGGTGCGCACCGAGGACGGCAAGGGCCGCAAGGCCGCCATCGAAATCCTGCTGAACACCCCGACCATCAGCGAGATGATCCTGAAGGGGAATTTCCACAGCATCAAGGAGATCATGCAGAAGTCGCGCGAACTCGGCATGTGCACCTTCGACCAGGCGCTGTACGAGCTCTACAACAAAGGCTACATCAGCTACGACGAAGCGCTGCGCAATGCCGACTCGGCGAACGGCCTGCGCTTGCAGATCAAGCTCTCGGGCGACCGCCGCGAACCGGGCGAAGATGGCGGCGGCAAGTCGCCGACGCTGTCGATGGCGCTCGAAGAAGAGCCCGAAGATCCTGCGAACCCAGCCTAATCTGTGAACCTTATGCCGAATTTTGAAAACAAGATCTGCTCGCGCGCCGAGCTCAAGGCGCGCGTGGCCACGCTGCCGAAACCTGTCGTCCTCACCAACGGCGTATTCGACATCCTGCACCGCGGGCATGTGACCTACCTGGCGCAGGCGCGCGAGCTGGGGGCGTCTCTCGTCGTGGCGGCGAATACCGATGCCTCGGTCAAGCGCCTGGGCAAGGGGGACGACCGGCCGCTGAATACCCTGCACGACCGGATGGCGGTACTGGCGGCGCTGGAATCGGTGAGCCTGGTGGTGGAATTCGACGAAGACACGGCGCTGGAGACGGTGCTCGAAGCGCAGCCGGAGATTTACGCCAAGGGCGGCGACTACGTGATGAGCGCGATCCCGGAAGGGCAGGCGGTGCTGGCGTATGGCGGGCAGGCGGTGGCGATCGATTTCGAGCATGACCGGTCGACGACCAAGCTGCTGACCAAGGTCAGGGCGGGCTGACGGCGCCCCGGATCGCATGCAGAGAATGCTCGGCATCGTCTTGCTGATTGCCCTGGGCAGCTACGCAGCAGCCTGCCTGGCGCTGTTTCTCATGCAGCGTTCCTACATCTACTATCCTCCCGCGACGCCGATGCTCCAGGCGCCACGGACATCGACGCTCGATGTTCCCGGCGCCGTCCTCAAGGTCTCGGAACGCCCCCTGCCAGGACCAGGCGCCGTCATCTACCTCGGCGGCAATGCCGAGGATGTGACGACGAGCCTGCCCCTGCTGGACAAGGCCTTCCCGAAGCAGGCGCTGTACCTGCTGCATTACCGCGCTTACCTGGGCAGCACGGGTAAACCGAGCGAAAAGGCAAATGTGGCGGACGCGCTGGCGCTGTTCGACCGCGTCGTGGCGGAGCACGGCGAGGTAACGGTGATCGGCCGCAGCCTGGGAAGCGGCATCGCGGTACAGGTGGCGAGCCGGCGCCCGGTGAAAAAACTCATTCTGGTAACGCCCTATGACAGCCTGCAGGAGATCGCCGCCGCGCATTTCGCGTATTTTCCGGTGCGCTGGCTGCTCAGGGACAAGTATAAATCCTGGCGCTACGCACCGCGCGTGACGGCGCCGACCCGGCTGCTGGCGGCCGAACACGACGAGATCATCCCGGCGAGCAGTACGCGGCAATTGCTGGCACGCTTTCCACGTGGCGTGGCAACCATGACCGTGATCGGCGGGGCAGGGCACAACACGATTTCCGAGATGCCAGCTTACCTTCCCTCGCTCCAGGATTAACAGCGGGGGTCAGGTCTGACATTCAGACACGGCCTCAGCCGTCAATACGAAGCCGGTCACGAAACGCCGGGCGAATCCCTGCTTAATGCAGAGCTCGTGTCCGAATGTCAGACCTGACCCCGGCTGTTTGCATTTGCCACGCGCGCAATGGTCTCGGCCAGCAGGTCCGGCGGCACCGGCTTGACCAGGTGGGCATCGAAGCCGGCTTCGCGCGACAGGCGGCGGTCCTGCTCCTGGCCGTAACCGCTCACCGCCACCAGCGCGCAGCCGGCGCAGTTCGGCAATTGCCGCAGGACGCTGGCCAGCTCGTGCCCGCTAATGTCGGGCAGCCCGATGTCGAGCAGGACGATGTCGAATCGCCCCTCGCCGGCCCGCGCCAGCGCCGCCTGCGCCGAATGCTCGACCGTCACCGCGTGCCCGGCGGTTTCCAGCAGCATGCCCAGCGTCTGCGCGGCGTCGACGTTGTCGTCGACCACCAGGATGCGCAGGGTGCCGAGGGAAGCCGGGACAGCGGCGGCGGCCGGCGCTGCCGCTGCGCCCGCGGACGCCGCCAGCAGCGGCAGGCGCACCGTGAAGGTGCTGCCCTGGCCCTGTCCCGCGCTGGACACCTCGACCGCGCCGCCATGCAGCTCGACCAGCTTTTTCACCAGCGCCAGTCCCAGCCCGAGCCCACCCTGGGCGCGGTCCGGCGTGCGCTCGGCCTGGGTGAACAGATCGAACACCACCGGCAGCAGATCGGCGCCGATGCCGATGCCGTTGTCGCGCACCTGCAAGACCGCCATGCCGTCCTGGCGCGCCAGGGACACGTGCAGTTCGCCGGCGTCGGGCGTGTACTTGGCGGCGTTGTTCAGCAGGTTGGCCGCCACCTGGACCAGGCGGGTGCGGTCGCCGCACACCGGCAGCGCTTCGGGCGCGATTTCCAGCGTCAGGCTGTGCCTGCGTGCGTCGATCACGGGCTTGATCTGCTCGGCCGCTTCGCGCAGCACCGCGCCCAGTTCCACCGTGGTCTGGTTGATGGTCACCAGGCCGCGCGTGACGCGCGAGACGTCCAGCAGATCGTCGACCAGGTGCGTCATGTGCGCGACCTGGCGGCTGATCACGCCGCTGACTTCCTTGATGCGCGGGACGTCGGCAAACAGCACGCGCAGCAGCTGGGCCGCGCTGCTGATCGGCGCCAGCGGGTTGCGCAGCTCGTGGGCCAGCATGGCCAGGAATTCATCCTTGCGCTGGTGCTCGCGCTCCAGGCGTTCCTGTTGCCGCTGCAGGCCGTCGAGCATGCGGTTGATCGAGCGCGCCAGGGTGATGGTTTCGCTGCTGCCGGCCAGCTCGGCGCGCGCTGCGCCGATGCCTTCTTCGCCCAGCTTGCCGGCAAATTGTTCCAGCCGGCGCAGGTCCTGGGTCAGGCCGAGCGAGAGGCGCGAGCCGAGCAGGAACACGATGACGGCAAACGCCAGCGTCATGCCGCCGATCAGGCCGTACTGCGTCCATGGCGTTTCCAGCGGCTGGCCGACGTCGGACACGTCGATCTTCATCATCAGCCCGAGGTGCCTGAACGCCTCCGGCGCCGGCACCGCCACCTCGCCCGCATGGGTGCCGGGCTGCGCTTGCCAGGCCAGCACCGACGAGGCAATCGGGCGCAGGTCCTGTAGCCGGATCTTGTAGACCAGGGCGCCTTCCGGCGTGTTCGTGCGCGAATAGCGCAGCAGGTTGACGCCGACCAGTTCGGGGCCGCCGGGGCGGTCGAAAATGGCCGCGCTTTCCTCGCCCGCGTCGATACGCGTGCGCAGCCAGGCCAGCTGCTCGGTATCGAAACGCTCGAACCCGTTGCCCGCGATCGGCTTGCCTTCGAAATCGGTAAACAGCACCTGCACCGGGATGCCGTTGATCTGGCGCAGGCTGTTCAGGAAGGGCGCCAGGTAGGTTTCGCGGCCGGCGCTATCGACCAGGCCGGTGGCCAGGATCGGGCTGTCGGCCACGTCCTTCATGCGCGAGGCCAGCGTAGCCAGCGTGTTGCCGACCGTGCGTGCGTTGAACGCGGTTTCGCGCTGTTGCAGCAGCTCCACCGCGGCGGCGTGCTGGCGATTGACCAGCCACAGCGACGCGGCCGCCACCAGCAGCACGGCCACCGCGGTGAGGATTGCCGATGCAATCGCAAAGCGCCGCGTGAGGCTGCCGGCCCGGAGCGAGGTCCACATGCTCAATCGCTTGTTGGCACCAGCACGCCGTCTTTCCGGTAGCGCGCCATCAGGAGTTCGCGTTCGCCCAGCGCTTCATGGCGCGTGGGCGAGAAGGGCGGGGCGTAGGTCTTGATCAGGCCTTCGTGGCGGCGCACTTTTTCCAGCGCGTCGCGCACGGCCTTGCGGTCGGTGCTGCCAGCCTGGTCGATCGCCTTGGCCAGGATGTGCATCATGTCGTAGGCATGGGCCACGCCCACCGGGCCGTCGATGTCCTCGATGCGGCGGATCTTCGACACCGCCGCCAGGGCGGTCATGAAGCGCGCCAGCCGTTTCTTGTCGGCGTTAAAGAAGGAAAAGGTCTGGATCACGGAAAAGTCGACCTGGTGCAGGGCCGGGCCGGCCTGGCGCGTGAACTCGCCGCCGGTCACGCCCCAGTGGCTGAGGATGGGCATGCGCTCGGCCGGCGGCAGGGCGGCCACTTCGCGCACCAGCACCGCCGCCTCGTCGTCGTTCGCGACCAGCACGATGGCCTGGGCGCCGGCAGCGCGCAGCGCCTTGTAGCGCGCTACCAGGGTCTGGTCGCGCCAGTTGTACCAGGCGGTCTGCACGATGCGGACATCCTTGTTCGCTTCGACGAACTTCTCGGCTGCGGCCAGGTTGCTGCGGCCCCAGGACGTATTCGTCAGCAGCAGGCCGACCTTGCGCAGCCCGCGCTTGCGCGCCGTATCGAGCAGCTTGGGCATGGCCAGGCTGTCGCGCAGCGACAGGCGGTAGACGTAGTTCGGCCGCATGCCGTTATCGACGATCATGTCGGCCGAGGACCAGGCCGCCATGAACAGGGTCTTGCTCGCCTTCAGGGTCGGCAATTGTTCGATGACCACCGGGCTGAAGCGCCCGCCGAACACGGCGACCAGGTCGGGCGTGCGCGCGAATTCCTCGAGGTTGCGGATGCCGCGTGCGGGAATCGAGCGGTGATCCCGGGTGACGATTTCCAGCGGCCGGCCGCCGAGCACACCGCCGGCGCGGTTGATCTCGCCGATGGCGGTGCCCAGGCCGAGTTCCACGGCCTGGGCCGAGGTGCTGTTGTCGAGGCCGAATTAGGCGTCGAGCCCGATGCGCACCGGCGCCGGCGCGGCCTGGGCACGGATGCAGAACGACAGGAGTGCGATCAGCATGGCGCTGCCCAGCAGGGCAGCAAACAACTTGCTCGGACGGGATGTGGACGAGATTGACATGGCAGTCCGGAAAAAGGGTCCGCTATTGTAATCTGTAAATGTTTGATGGCCTCATACGGATGAGGCAGCAGCCGGTGGAACAGCCGGGGTCAGGTCTGACATTCGGACACGAGCTCGACTGTGCAGCCCTGTTTGCCTCATGCTGCCCATGTCGGGAAACCTTACACATGGATAAGGATTTTCGTTCTTGACGATATAAGCCGCTGATTACTATGGAACTGTTCTCTGGAATAATAATTGCTTCGCCAGGTAAATAACTCTTACCTGAAAGAAGAAATGAAAAAAATTGCTCTCGCCGCTATGTTGTCGTTCTTTGGCGCCACCGCCAACGCCGCGCTCTTGACGTTCGACGACATTCCAGGCCAGGCGAATCAACAGTACGGGCACGCGGAAACCTACCAGGGCTTCGCTTTCAACCGTACCCTGGACTGGATCAACCTGGTCGATATGTACTGGACCCTTGGCGCGCATAGCGGCAGCTATGCTTTGCTGAATAACTATGGCGGTCCCGGCATCGTGACCAAGGTCGGCGGTGGCGATTTCACCTTCGATGGTCTTTACGCGAAAGTCTGGCTTTACAACCAGGTGCGTGCAGGAACGGTTGAGGGGTACAAGGACGGCGCGCTGGTATGGTCAATCACCCAGGAAATCCAGAATGTGGAATACGTCAGTTTTGGCGCGAAATCCGGCCTGATCGACACCCTGAAACTCGACCTGGGCGACCACTTCCTGGTTGACGACCTGGCGTTGGACCAGCCCGCGCAACATGAGGTGCCAGAACCGGCATCGCTGGCATTGTTCGGCCTGGCCTTGGCCGGTCTGGCCGCGACACGCCGCAAGCAAGCCTGATCGACCAGGCCAGCAGCAGTCATCGGATGGCGCCTTCGGGCGCCATTCCCGTTTTCTGGCCAGGTTTACATGCCGCCGGCGTAGCCGTTCTGGCGCCAGGCTTCGTACACCACCACCGCCACCGTATTCGACAGGTTCAGGCTGCGGTTGTCCGGCATCATCGGCAGGCGGATGCGCTGGGCGGGCGCGAAGCTTTCGCGCAGGGCCGGGTCGAGTCCGCGCGATTCGGCGCCGAACACGAACACGTCGCCCGGCTTGAAGTCCACCTTGGCAAACGGCGAGGAGCCGTGCGTGGTCATGGCGAACATGCGCGAAGGATCGGGCTGGGCGTTGGCCAGGAACGCTTCCCAGTTCTTGTGCACCTTCATGGTCGCGTAGTCGTGGTAATCGAGGCCGGCGCGGCGCATCTTGGCGTCGTCGAGCGGAAAGCCCAGTGGTTCGATCAGGTGCAGTTGCACGCCGGTGTTGGCGCACAGGCGGATGACGTTGCCCGTATTCGGCGGGATTTCGGGTTCGACCAATACAACGTGGAACAAGACCTTCTCCTTATTCAGTGTGGAGGCGTGCGTGCGAATACCAGGTTCGACACGCGCGCCGCGCCGGCCCGCTTCAGCGTGGCCGCGATTTCATTCAATGTGTGGCCGCTGGTCATGACGTCATCGACGACACCCACGTGGCGGCCCTGTATCCGTCCCAGCGCATCGTCCGCAACCTCGAAGGCGCCGCGGATATTGCCCGCGCGTTCGCTCGGCGCCACGCCGGACTGGGCGGCGGTGTCGATGGCTCGCACCAGCAGCCGCGGCTGCAAGGGCACGCCCAGCGCTGCGCTAAGCGGCCGGGCAATTTCCAGCGCCTGGTTGAAACCGCGCTCGACCAGGCGGCGCGGCCCCAGCGGCACCGGGCACAGCAGGTCGGGCAAGCGCCAGCCGGGCTGGGCCAGCACGGCGTCGACCATGCGCGCGGCGAACCAGGGTGCGAGCGGCAGCTGGGCGCCGAACTTCAGGCGCAGCACCAGGGAATCGAGCGGCGCGGCGTAATCGGCGGCGGCCACCGTGGCGTCGAAATACGGCGCCTCGGCGATGCAGCCGGCGCAGCGCTGGCCAGCCCCCTCATGGGCGCCGAGCGGATTGGCGCAGCAGGGGCAGCGCACGCCGCCCGGCGTCGCGTGATCCTGCCGGCAGGGCAGGCACACGACGGTGGCCGTCGTTTCGCCGCACAGCGCGCACGAGCAGGGCAGCAGCGCATCGGCCAGCGCAGCGGCAAAGGCGCGCGGCCAGCGGTAGCTCCACAGTGGCAGGCGCCCGGTCATCGGCTCGACTTCCCTACAAACATGTACACTCCCGCCATTATCTCATTTGAACGCAATAGAATCATGGCATCTCCCCAATCCCCGTCGAAAATGAGCGCGCCGATCGACCAGGAACGCGTGCGCGTCCTGTTCGCCGATCCGGCGCGTGTGGCGCCGGCCGACTTCCTGCGCCGCGAGATCGCCAGCCGCATGCACGAGCGCCTGTCGCTGGTGAAGATCGTGCCCCAGCGCGTGCTTGACGCCGGCTGCGGCACCGGGCCGGACCTGGCCACCTTGCAGAAAACCTGGCCGGCTGCCCACATCGTCGGGCTCGACGCCACGCCTGGCATGCTGGCGCAGGCGGGCACGCCGGCCCCGGCGCCGCGCTCGCTCGGTTCCATGCTCAGCCGTTTGATGCCGGCCAAGACCGGCGTCGACCTCGTTTGCGGCGATTTCGGCACCTTGCCGTTCGGCCCGAACTCGCTCGACCTGGTGTGGTCGAACCTGGCGCTGCACTGGCACCCCCAGCCGGACCGGGTGTTTGCCGAGTGGCGCCGCGTGCTGCGGGTCGAGGGCTTGCTGATGTTTTCCAATTTCGGGCCGGATACCTTCAAGGAGCTGCGTACGGCGTTTGCCGCGGTCGACGAAACGCCGCATACCTTGCCCTTCGTCGACATGCACGACTTCGGCGACCAGTTGGTGGAAGCCGGATTCTCGACGCCGGTGATGGATGTCGAGCGCATCACCGTGACGTACGGGACGGTCGAGGCGCTGCTGGCGGATGTGCGGGCGATTGGAGGGAATCCGCTGGCGACGCGGCGGCGCGGGCTGGTCGGACGCGCGGCCTGGGGGAGGATGGTGGCGGCGCTGGAGGCCCAGCGCGGGGCGGATGGCAAGATTCCGCTCAGCTTCGAGGTGATCTATGGCCATGCGTTCCGGCCGGTGCCGAAGACCACAGCGGCGGGTGAGGCGATCATCCAGTTCCGGCCGCGCCAGCCGTGACCTCGATTGATGCTCCCACGCATCACATGCATGCGGCATGGCAAGGATTTTCCTTGAATAAAAATTAGCGATTTGAGTATAATCAATAACTATTTTTTCGCTCCAGGCCCTGTATTCGCTGAAAAATGAGGCAGAAAAGCGCTGAAAATAGAACAATAAAAAGCAGCATCAGCAAGTTCCGCGCCCCACAGTGTGTTTTGCTTTGCTGGTGGCCGCGGTACGGTAATCGAACCTAGCGCGGCCACAGACCGCGTGCCGTCCGGGAGCCACTTGCTGCGCAAGGTTTCGGAGCGGCGGCGGTTCGTTCATGGAATTGCTGACCGTTTAAAAATATTCTTATTTTGGGTGGTTGGGGACAATTCATGACATATGCAAAGCGACTTCACGCCTTGATGCTGGGCCTCGCCGTATCGGCCAGCATCCCGGCACTGGCAGCCCAGGAGATAACCGGGCGGCCGGTGGAACACCAGTTGAACATGCAAACGCCCGTCACTGGTGTCGGTGCGGATATCTACAGCTTGCACAACTGGATGATGATCGTCTGCCTGGTCATCTTCGTCGCCGTCTTCGGCGTCATGTTCTATTCGGTGTTCAAGCACCGCAAGGCCCTCGGCCACAAACCCGCCACCTTCCACGAATCGACCACCGTCGAAATCGCCTGGACCATCGTTCCCTTCCTGATCGTCATCGGCATGGCGCTGCCCGCCACCAAGACCGTCATCGCGCTGAAGGACACCTCGAATGCCGACATCACCATCAAGGCCACCGGCATGCAGTGGAAATGGGGCTACGATTACCTGAACGGCGAAGGTCAGGGCATCAGCTTCCTGTCGAACCTGTCGACCCCGCGCAGCCAGATCGGCGAGCCGGGCGTGGCCCCCACCGCGGCGCGCGGCGAGAACTACCTGCTCGAAGTCGACAACGAAATGGTGGTCCCGGTCGGCAAGAAGATCCGCATGGTCTTCACCGCCAACGACGTCATCCACGCCTGGACCATCCCGGCATTCGCCATCAAGCAGGATGCGATTCCGGGTTTTGTCCGCGACGGCTGGTTCAAGGCCGACCAGGTCGGCGTCTACCGCGGCAACTGCGTCGAGCTGTGCGGCAAGGACCACGCCTTCATGCCGATCGTGGTGCGCGTCGTCTCCGCCGAGGATTACACTGCCTGGGTCGCCGGCGAAAAGAAACGCATGGCCGCGCTGGCCGACGATCCGACCAAGGTCTGGACCATCGACGAACTGAAAACCAAGGGTGAAACCGTGTACGCCGCCAACTGCGTCGCCTGCCACCAGGCCAACGGCAAGGGCTTGCCGAACGCCTTCCCGGCGCTCGACGGTTCGCCGGCCGTCACCGGCGCCAAGGACCACCAGATCGACGTGCTGCTGCACGGCCAGGACACCCCGGGCTTCCCGGGCGCCATGCCGCCCTGGCCGCAGCTGTCGGACACCGACATCGCCGCCGTCATCACCTATACCCGCAACACCTGGTCGAACAAGGCCGCGGAAAACATCGTTCAACCGGCCGAGGTTCTGGCTGCACGTAGCAAGCAATAAGTTTCCCAGGATACTGACATGACTACCAGCACTCTCGACCACGTTCACGACGACCACCACGGCCACGACCACGCGCACGACCACCCGCACGGCCTGCGGCGCTGGCTGTTCGCCACCAACCACAAGGACATCGGCACCCTGTATTTATGGTTCTCGTTCGTCATGCTGCTCTCGGGCGGCGTGCTGGCGCTGATGATCCGCACCGAGCTGTTCCAGCCCGGCCTGCAGTTCTTCCGCCCCGAGTTCTTCAACCAATTGACCACCATGCACGGCCTGGTGATGGTGTTCGGCGCGATCATGCCTGCCTTTGTCGGCTTCGCCAACTGGATGATCCCGCTGCAGGTGGGCGCATCCGACATGGCGTTTGCGCGCATGAACAACTTCTCGTTCTGGCTGCTGCCGCCGGCGGCGATTTTGCTGGCCGGCTCCTTCCTGGCGCCGGGCGGGGCGACTGCCGCCGGCTGGACCCTGTATGCGCCGCTGTCGACGCAGATGGGCCCGGGCATGGACATGGCGATCTTCGCCATGCACATCATGGGCGCTTCGTCGATCATGGGCTCGATTAACATCATCGTCACCATCCTCAACATGCGCGCGCCCGGCATGACGCTGATGAAGATGCCGATGTTCTGCTGGACCTGGCTGATCACCGCCTTCCTGCTGATCGCCGTGATGCCGGTGCTTGCCGGGGCGATTACCATGACCCTGACCGACCGCCACTTCGGCACCTCGTTCTTCAACGCGGCCGGCGGCGGCGACCCGGTGATGTACCAGCACATCTTCTGGTTCTTCGGCCACCCCGAGGTCTACATCATGATCCTGCCGGCCTTCGGCATCGTCTCGCAGATCATCCCGGCCTTTGCCCGCAAACCGCTGTTCGGCTATGCGTCGATGGTGTACGCCACGGCATCGATCGCGGTGCTGTCGTTCATCGTCTGGGCCCACCACATGTTCACCACCGGCATGCCGGTGACCTCGCAGCTGTTCTTCATGTACGCCACCATGCTGATCGCGGTGCCGACCGGCGTGAAGGTATTCAACTGGGTTGCCACCATGTGGCGCGGCTCGATGAGCTTCGAGACACCGATGCTGTTCGCGGTCGGCTTCATTTTTGTCTTCACCATGGGCGGCTTTACCGGCCTGATCCTGGCCGTCACGCCGATCGACATCCAGGTGCACGACACGTATTACGTGGTGGCCCACTTCCACTACGTGCTGGTGGCCGGTTCGCTGTTCGCGCTGTTTGCCGGCTTCTATTACTGGGCGCCGAAGTGGACCGGCCACATGTATCCGGAAGGCCGCGGCAAGATGCACTTCTGGCTGTCGCTGGTCAGCTTCAACATCACCTTCTTCCCGATGCACTTCCTGGGCCTGGCCGGCATGCCGCGCCGTTATGCCGACTACAACGGCGTGTTCACCGACTGGAACATGCTGGTGTCGATCGGCGCCTTTGGTTTCGGCCTGTCGCAGGTGTACTTCCTGTTCGCCGTCGTGCTGCCGACCATCCGCGGCGGCGCGAAAGCGGAAGCCAAGCCATGGGAAGGCGCGGAAGGCCTGGAGTGGACCGTGCCGAGCCCGGCGCCGTTCCACACCTTCGAAAACCCGCCGCTGGTGAAATGATGAATGCCCAACGCAAGCCACCGCACAAGGGAAACTTGCGCATCGCTTTGATCCTGGGAGCGATTGCCTTGTTCTTCTTCGCCTCGGTGATCCTCAAGCGGCTCTGGATGTAAGCCCATGGCCTACGACGACAGCACGCGCCTGCGCCTGAACCGCTCCACCTTCAAGAAACTGGTGGTGGTGGCGGTGGCGATGTTCGGCTTCGGCTATGCGCTGATTCCGGTGTACCGCCAGATCTGCGAGGTGCTGGGCGTGAACGTGCTGACGCAACAGGACGGCACCGTCGAACGCCCGGCGAACACGCAGGTGGACCTGACGCGCACGGTGACCATCGAACTCGACGGCAATGCCCAGGGGCCGTGGCGCTTCCGCCCTACCCAGCGCAGCATCCAGGTGCACCCGGGCGAGCTGGCGACCGTCACCTACGAGGTCGTGAACACGCAGGGCAGGGCGGTCAAGGCGCAGGCGATTCCGAGCTATGCGCCGCAATCGGCCACGCCGCATTTCAAGAAGGTCGAGTGCTTCTGCTTCCGCGAGCAGATGATGCAGCCGAATGAGGCGCGCCAGATGCCGGTGGTATTCTTCATCGACCCGGCGCTGCCGAAGGAAGTGAAGAACATCACGCTGTCGTACACCTTTTTTGAAATTGCCGGGGCGGTGGCGGCGAAATGAACAAGCAGCCCCAGCGCAAGTCCTCGTTCGGGGCCTCGATGAAGGCGGTGTTCTGGTCCTTCTTCGGGGTGCGCAAGCGCCGCGACTACGAGCATGATGCGGCCAATTTGAATCCCTTCCACGTGATTCTGGCGGCGCTGATCGGGGTGGCGATCTTCATCGGGGTACTGGTCATGGTGGTCCGATTTGCAGTGTCGTGAGGCGGCAGTCTCACAGTCCTGGCAATAATAAGTACAACCGTTTTTCAAGCTTCGTAATTCAACGTATTAGAAGAATGATTCAGGAGATGAAGATGAGTGTGTCAAAAACCGCGCCGCACTATTTCGTGCCCGGCCCTTCGATGTGGCCGATGGCCGGCGGCATTTCGATGCTGGTGACCATGGCCGGCGCTTCGGGCTGGGTCAACAGCGCCAGTTGGGGCCCGGCGGTGTGCCTGGCCGGCATCGTGGCGATGCTGGTCGTGCTGTACTTCTGGTTCGGCGACGCCATCGGCGAGTCGGAAGCGGGGCAATACAGCAAGAACATCGACAGCTCCTACCGCTGGTCGATGAGCTGGTTCATCTTCTCCGAGGTCATGTTCTTTGCCGCCTTCTTCGGCGCGCTGTTCTATGCCCGTGTGATTTCCATGCCCTGGCTGGCCGACCTCGACCACAAGATCCTGTGGCCGGACTTCGCTGCGCACTGGGGCAACATCGGCCCGGCCGGCACGGTGGACACCTTCAACACCATGGGGCCGTTCCCTATCCCGACCATCAACACCGCGCTGCTGCTGCTGTCGGGCGTGACGCTGACGATTTCGCACCACGCGCTGCGCGCCGGGCACCGCCGCAATACGGCCGTGTTCCTGTTCGCCACCATCCTGCTGGGTGCGATCTTCATGGGCTTCCAGGCCTACGAATACATCCACGCTTACCAGGAACTGAACCTCAAGCTGACCTCGGGCATCTACGGGTCGACTTTCTTCATGCTCACCGGGTTCCACGGCTTCCACGTGACCATGGGGGCGATCATGCTGTCGGTGGTGCTGTACCGCGTGCTGCGCGGGCACTTTACGGCGGATCACCACTTCGGCTTCGAGGGCGCGGCCTGGTACTGGCACTTCGTCGACGTGGTGTGGCTGGGGCTGTACGTCGTGATCTACTGGTTGTAAGGCTGGCTTGATTTTCAGGAAGCGGGGACAGTCGCCTGGGGTGGCTGTCCCCGTTCCGTTTAACGGATGCCGGTGGGGGCGATCCAGCCCATCTTGTAGGACGCGAGCAGGATCAGGAAGAGGGTGATCGACAGGCCGACCCGCATCGCCAGGGCCTGCACCGTGCGGTTGCTGCGGCCCTTGTCCTTCATGAGGAAGAACAGCGCCGAAGCGAGGCTGCCGATGATCAGGATGAAGGCGATGGCGATGAGGATTTTCATGGTCGGCGTGGCGCGTTCGGGAAGGAATTCATTGTAATGGGTTTGCGGTTCAGGTTTCGGGGGATTCCGTTTGTGGCGACCGTGGTTGTCGTGGGCGTGGGGATTGCGTTGGGGAATTGGCAGGTGCGGCGGGCGGGGGAGAAGGTTGCCATTGCAGCGCAGTTGCATGAGCGTGGGATGCAGGCGCCGATTGTTTTGGGGGGCGGTGGTGGTGTGCGGCAGGACGACCGCGTGGGCTCAAGAGCCCACCCTACGTATCGAAGAATTCAGGTGACGGGTGAATTTGTTCGAAGCTGGCCGGTTTTTCTCGATAACCGGCCACATGCGGGCAGGGCCGGGTTTTATCTGGCGATGCCGTTTAGAATAGCGGGCTCGGATCGCCACGTGCTGGTGCTGCGCGGGTGGTTGCCGCGCGATCCGCGCGAGTATGGGCGGCTGCCGGAATATGCCACGCCACAGGGCACGACGACCGTTGAAGGCGTCGTTGTCGACAAGGCGGGGCATGTGATGCAGCTGGGGACGGCCGCGGCCTTGAAGCCGGGGACGATTGTGCAGAATCTGGAAGTGATGGATGTGGCGCGGGCCAGCGGGCTGCGCCTGGAACCGTTCTTTGTGCAGCAGACCGGGCCGCAGGTGGCGGGCGACCCCATCGTGCGCGACTGGCCGGCGCCGGATACCGGCATCGACAAGCACCGCGGCTACGCCGTCCAGTGGTATGCGCTGGCGGCGATGGCGGCCTTATTTTTTGTGATCACAGGATTTCGCAGTGGAAGAAAACAAGTTGAGTGAGCGCGTGACGCAAGACGCCGGCCAGCGCCGCAGCGGCCGCTGGAAATTGTTTGCCGTGCTGCTGGTTTGCGCCGCGCCGCTGATCGCGTCTTACCTGAGCTATTACGTGATCAAGCCGGAAGGGCGCACCAATTACGGCACCCTGATCGACCAGCGCACCCACCCGATGCCGAAATTGAGCAGCACCACGTTGGACGGCCGACCGGAAACGCTGGAGAACTATGCCGGCAAATGGATCATGGTGAAGGTCGGCGGCGGCGCATGCGAGCAGGCGTGCCAGGACCAGCTGTATGCGATGCGCCAGCTGCGCACCATGCAGGGCAAGAACATGGACCGCGTCGAGCGCGTCTGGCTCGTCACCGACGCGCAGCCGATCGACACGGTGCTGATCCGCGTCTACGACGACATGCACATCCTGCGTGTGAAGCCGGAAGAGCTGAGCAAATGGCTGCCGGTCGACAAGGACGGCAAGCTGGAAGACCACCTCTTCCTGGTCGACCCGCGCAGCAACCTCATGATGCGTTTCCCGAAGAACCCCGAGCCGGCGCGCGTCCACAAGGACATTGCCAAGCTGTTGCGCGCCTCGGCCATCGGCTAGAAAGAAGTATGCACCCGTCTACCCTGTTCCAGTTGGCCGTAATTAGCCTGTTCGTTGCCAGCATCCCCCTGACCATGGTCTGGCTGTCGTCCGACGCCAACAAGTACCGCAAGCTGGTGTGGGTGATGGCCTTCCTCACCTTCGACCTGATCGTGTTCGGCGGCTTCACGCGCCTGACCGATTCCGGCCTGGGCTGCCCGGACTGGCCGGGCTGCTACGGCGCGGCGAATCCCTTCATCGCCCATGAACAGATTGCCGCTGCCGAGGCGCTGATGCCGACCGGTCCCGTGACGAAAGTGAAAGCCTGGATCGAGATGATCCACCGCTACCTGGCGATGGGCATCGGCGTCCTGATCATGGCGCTGATGTTCCAGTCGATTCGCCAGTGGCGCAAGACGAAGCTCGATGCTTTCAAGCCGGCCATGCCGGTGGCGCTGTTCCTGTTCGTCTGCGTGCAGGGCGCCTTTGGCGCCTGGACTGTGACGCTCAAGTTGCAGCCGGTGATCGTCACCATCCACCTGCTGCTGGGGATGGCGCTGCTGGCCATGCTGGTCTGGCTGGGCGGCAGGGAAGATTACTTGATGAAGCCACCGGCCCCAAGCCGCGATCACGTCAGGCTGCGCAACCTGCGCACGCTGGCCCTGGTTGCCGCCGCCGTGCTGGTCGTGCAGATCGCCCTCGGCGGGTGGGTGAGCACTAACTACGCCACCCTGGCCTGCGACGAATTCCCCCTGTGCGACGGCCAATTCATCCCCGAGATGGATTTCGAGCACGGCTTTACCCTGTGGCGCGAACTCGGCAAGACCGCCGCCGGCCACTATTTGCAATTCTCGGCCCTGGTGGCGATTCACTGGGTGCACCGCAATTTTGCCGTCGTCGTGACGGTCGTGTTAGGCCTGGCCGCCTGGCGCGCGATGCGCCAGCCGCAGCTGCGCAAGACCGGCAAACTGATCGCCGCCATCCTGCTTACACAATTGTTCACGGGTGTGGCCACGGTGTTCTTTGACTTCCCGTTGGCCATTGCCGTGTTGCATAACGCAGGGGCTGCTCTCCTCGTACTGACGGTGACCATGTTAAACTACAAGGTCAAGTACCTTCTCGAAGTGTCGCAGCGCACCCCCGCGAATGCGGACGCCCCTGCGAACTCGTATCGATGACCACCTCTACCGCTCTCCAACCGACCAGCCGTATCTCCCAGTACTGGACCCTGACCAAGCCACGGGTCTCGGTGCTTGCCGTCTTTTGCGCCGTGATCGGCATGTTCCTCGCCACCGACGGCTTCCCCGGCTGGCAAGTGCTGATCGCCGGCACCGCCGGCATCTGGCTGCTGGCCGCCGCCGCCTTTGCCGTGAACTGCCTGATCGAGGCCGGGATCGACGCGCGCATGGCCCGCACCGCACGCCGCGCCACCGCCCGCGGCGAACTCACACGCAACCAGACCCTGGTCTTCTCCGCCATCATCGGCGGCCTCGGCATGTGGATCCTGTATGCGCTGGTCAATCCGCTGACCATGTGGCTGACCTTCGTCACCTTTGTTGGCTACGCCGTCATCTACACCATCTACCTGAAGCCCGCCACGCCGCAGAACATCGTCATCGGCGGCCTGTCGGGCGCGATGCCGCCGGCGCTGGGCTGGGCGGCGGTCGCCAACGAGGTGCCGATGCAGGCCTGGCTGCTGGTGCTGATCATTTTCGTCTGGACCCCGCCGCACTTCTGGGCGCTGGCCATGTACCGGCGCGAGGATTACGCGCGCTCGGGCCTGCCGATGCTGCCGATCACCCACGGCATGGCCTACACCGGCCAGCAGGTGTGGCTGTATTCGCTGGCGCTGGCCGCGACGACGCTGCTGCCCTACGCGGTGCGCATGAGCGGCCTGATCTACCTGGTGGCGGCCGTCATCCTGAACGCCGAATTCCTGCGCCACGCCTGGCGCGTGCACAAGCACTACACCGACCAGGTCGCGCGCAAGGCCTTTGCCTGGTCGGTGTTGTACCTGTCGCTGCTGTTCGCGGCGCTGCTGGTCGACCATTACTTCAGGTTCTGACGATGAAAAAACTGCTGTCCCTGGCGCTGCTCGCTGGCGCGCTGTTGCTTGCCGGCTGCGACAAGCTGTCGTCGCCGCCGGCATTCAAGAACACCGACCTCACCGGTCTCGACTACGCCAAGGGTTTCTCGCTGACCGACCATACCGGCCAGGCGCGCACCCTGGCCGACTTCCGCGGCAAGCTGGTGGTGCTGTTCTTCGGCTATACGCAATGCCCGGACGTTTGCCCGACCACGATGGCCGAGATGGCCGCCGTGATGAAGGAGCTTGGACCGTCGTCGAACGACGTGCAGGTCTTGTTCGTCACGCTGGACCCCGAGCGCGACACCCAGGAAGTGCTGGCCCATTACGTGCCGGCCTTTGACAAGCGCTTTATCGGCCTGCGCGGCACGCCGGAGCAGACCGCGCAGACGGCCAAGGAATTCAAGGTCTTCGTCGCCAAGGTTGCAGGCAGCACGCCGGACAACTACACGGTCGACCACACGGCCGGCAGCTACGTGTTCGACAAGGAAGGCCGTATCCGCCTGTTCGTGCGCCACGGCGGCGGACCCGCTCCAATCGTCCACGATCTGCGCCAGCTGTTATGATCGTGTAAAGACGATCATCGAGCAGGGACGGCATGGAACCACGTTCAGGTAGAAACTACGCCCGCATCGCCACCGTCGTCCTGCTCACGCTGGGCTGCCTGTACGTCCTCAAGCCCTTCCTGCCGGCGATCCTGTTCGCGGCCGCCGTCGTCATTTCTTCCTGGCCCCTGTACCTGCGCCTGCTCACGGCCATGCACGGGCGGCGCACGCCGGCGGCGCTGACCATGACGCTGTCGCTGACCCTCCTGGTGATCATCCCGCTGGCGATCGTCGCCTACAACCTGGCCGACGACGTCGCCACCACCTTCGGCCAGATGCGCAACGCGCTGGAACACGGCGAGCTGCTGCCGCCGGCGTGGATCCGGGACATCCCTTTTCTGGGCGACACCATCGATACCTACTTGCGCGAGCTGGTCGCCAGCCGCGAGCAGATGCTGGCCCTGGCCCAGCGCATGATCGAGCCGGCGCGCCACTGGCTGCTGGCCGGCGGCCTGATGCTGGGCACCGGCGTCGTGCAGATGAGCCTGGCCGCATTCGTCAGCTTCTTCCTCTACCGCGACGGCAAGTCCCTGATCGCCGTGATCGGCGTCGCCATGGCCAAGGTGATGGGCGAGGGCGCCGAGTCGGTGTCCGACACCGTCAGCCAGACCACGCGCGGCGTGATGTACGGCCTGCTCGGCACGGCGCTGGCCCAGGGCCTGGTGGCCGCGATCGGCTTCTTCATCGCCGGGGTGCCGGCGGTGCCGCTGCTGTCGGTGCTGGTGTTCGTGCTGTCGCTGATCCCGGTCGGCCCGCCCATCGTCTGGGGCAGCGCGGCGCTCTGGCTGTTTTCCCAGGGCGAGACGGGGTGGGGCGTGTTCATGGTGATCTGGGGCACGGTCTTGATCAGCGGTGTCGACAACGTGGTGCGGCCGATGCTCATCAGCCGCGGGACCAGCCTGCCGTTCCTGCTCACCCTGCTGGGCGTGCTCGGCGGCGTGATTGCCTTCGGCTTCGTCGGCATGTTCATCGGGCCGGTGCTGCTGGCCGTGGGCTACTCGCTGATGAGCGAGTGGACCGGCACGCGCGATCCGATCGTGCGGGCCAACAATGAGCAGGTGGCGGATTAATCGATATCCGTGGTCAGATCGGGCGCTTGGGTTCGGCCAGCAGCGCGCGCAGGCGGTCGAAGTCGATCGGCTTGGTGAGGTGGTGGTCGAACCCGGCCTCGAAGGCCAGCTGGCGGTCGCTGGCCTGGCCCCAGCCGGTGGCAGCGATCAGCAGCATGTCTGCGCCTCCCGGCAGCAGGCGGATGCGGCGCGCCAGTTCATAGCCGGTCAGGTCCGGCAGGCCGATGTCGAGCAGCGCCACCTGCGGGCGGAAGGTCTCCAGCAGGTTCAAGGCCGCATGCGCCGTGTGCACGGTCTGCGGCGTGCAGCCGCTCATCGCGAGGAACATGGCCAGCATCTCGGCGGCGTCGACGTTGTCGTCCACCACCAGCACGTCCGTCGGCGCCACGCGGTCCTCGCCGCTCTCGGCGCCATCGGGCTTGCCCTGCACCGGCGCCAGCGGCAGGCGTACCGTAAAGGTGCTGCCCAGGCCTTCGCCGGCGCTCCAGGCTTCCACGCTGCCGCCGTGCAGGGCGACGATGCCGCGCACCAGGGCCAGGCCGATGCCCAGGCCGCCCTTGGCCCGCTGCAGCGCCGGTTCCAGCTGCGAGAACATGCCGAAGATCGTGCCCAGCGCGTGTTCGGGGATGCCGATGCCGTTGTCGCGCACGGCGATCACGGCCTGCTCGTCCTCGACGCGCAGGGTCAGCGACACGACGCCGCCGTTCGGCGTGTACTTGCAGGCGTTGGTCAGCAGGTTCACCAGCACCTGGCCCAGGCGGGTCGGGTCGGCGTCGACCACCACGCCCTGGGCCTCGATGTGCACGGTGAGGGTGTGCGAGGCCGCACGCATCATGGTGCCCACGTCTTCCACTGCCGCATGCACGACGTCGGCCAGCGCCACCGGCTCGCGCCGCAGCTCCATGCGGTTCTGGGTGATGCGCGACACTTCCATCAAATCGTCGACCAGGTGCGCCATGTGGCGCAGCTGGCGGTCGAACACGTCCAGCAGCTGGTTCTCGCGCGACGGGCGCGCCGGGTCGAGCTTGAGCACCTCGAGGGCGCTGCGCATCGGCGCCAGCGGGTTGCGCAGTTCGTGCGAGAGCGTGGCCAGGAACTCGTCCTTGCGGCGGTCGGCGTCCGACAGTTCTTCGTTCAGGCTGCGCAGCTGGGCTTCGGCTTCGAGGCGGGCGTCGAGGGCCTGCTCGGCGGTCTTGCGCGCAGCCAGCAGTTCGCGCTCGTAGGAACGGCGCTCGTTCATGCCCTGCAGCGACCATTCGTCGAGGATGCGCCCCGCCACGTTGCGGCGCACGATGTTGACCAGCACCGGCACCCGCTGGCCGCCGGCATCGCGGATTTCCATCTGCAGCTGGCCGACCGATCCCTGTACCTGCAGGATGGGCAGGCAGTGGGTCTGGTGGAAGATGCGGGCGCCAACCGGCAGCCGGTCCTGGATGCGCTGCCTGTTTACCAGCGCTGCCTGCGAGTAGCCCAGCCAGCGGCACAGGGTGGCGTTTGCGCGCAGGATCATGCCGGCGGCGTCGGTGACGAGCAGGCCGCAGGGCGCCTGCTGGTAAAGGGTGGCGTCGTCGGGCAGGCCGCTCAAGCGCGGGTCTCCGCTGCGCCGAGTGCATCGAGGAAGTCGAGGGCGGCGCGCGCGCTTGCTTCCGGCGCGCTCATGTGCGGGCAGTGGCCGATGTTGCGCACCACGTCCAGGCGGCTGCCCGGCATGTGGCGGTGCATGTAGTCGCCGACGTCGAGCGGGGCCAGGGCGTCGTCGCTGGCCTGGACGATCAGGGTCGGCACGCGCACGCGCGCCAGGTCGGCGCGGTGGTCGACCGTGAAGCCGACGCGGGCGAAATGGCGCGCGATGTCCGGGTCGTTGCGGCAGAACTTGCTGGTCAGTTCGGTGGTCAGCTGCGGCTGGTCCGGCGCGCCCATGATGACCGGCGCCACGCCGCTCGACCAGCCGAGGTAGTTGGCGTCCATGGTCTCGAGCAGCTCGTCGATGTCGCCGCGGGTGAAGCCGCCACGGTAATCGGTGTTGTTGATATAGCAGGGCGAGGGCGAGAGCATGATCTGCGCCAGGAAGCGCCCTGGCGCCTGGATGCCGGCCAGCATGCCGATCATGGTGCTGACCGAGTGGCCGACGAAGACCACCGGGCCGTCGGCGAATTCAGCGATGACTTCGAGCAGGTCGTCGACATGGCCTTGCAGGGTGTTGTACTTCGTGCGGTCGTAGGCCGACAAATCGCTGTTGCCGCTGCCGACCAGGTCGAAGGCGACGATGCGGTAGCGCTCCTCGAAGGCCGGAGACAGGAAGCGCCAGACCGTCTGGTCGCAGCCGAAACCGTGCAGGAAGACCACGGTGCGGGCGCCGTGGCCGGAAATCGTGACGTTGTTGCGCTGGCGGACACTCATGCGATGACTGGAAGGCGGAAACGGGCGGATGAGATCGATTATACCGGTGCGCGGCCCGTCCGCTTAAATGTGTTCGTCCTCGTCCTCGCCGCGCTCCAGGCGCGGGATCACTTTCACCAGCAGGATGCGCGGGCCGTTCGTCTTTTTTACCACCACGTCGAATTTCGGGAACTCGATGCGCTGGCCCTGTTTTGGAATATCGCCCAGCTTCGCCATCAAGAGGCCGCCCACGGATTCGACGTCGTCCAGGCCCATTTCCTCGTTGTCGATGTCGATGCCGAGCAGGCGTTCGAGCGAGTAGATCGGCAAACTCGCCTTGCCGATGTAGGTGCCGTCGGACTGCGGCAGCCAGTCGTTTTCGTTGAGGCGGAATTCGTCGCGGATTTCGCCGACCATCGCGCCCAGCAAATTATCGAGCGTGATGAAGCCGACCGGGCGCTTGCCTTTTTCGCCGATCAGGGCGAAGTGCGGGGCGCCGGTGCGGAAGCGGCGGAAGATGTCCTGCGCCGGCGTGCGCGCGGAAATCGTCTCGACCGGGCGCAGGTATTGCGACAGGTCGGCGATGTCCTTGCCCGACTGCTGGGCGAAGAACAAATCCTTCAGGTGGATCACGCCCAGCACCTCTTCGCCTTCCTCGTCGAAATAGGGATAGCGCGAAAAGCGGTTGCGGCGCACGGTGTCGAGGTTTTCCTCGATCGACACATCCTCGTGCAGGGCGATGACTTCGTTAATCGGTCGCATCAGGTCGGACACGGCCATTTCCGAGAATTCCAGCGACTGGGCCAGGATGTGGCGCTCGTCGTGGGTGAACTTTTCCTTGCCGGTGCTGGTGTTGGTGCGCAGGATCAGCTTCAGTTCCTCGGTCGAGTAATGCGTGTCGTGGTTGCCGGCGCCGGCCAGGCCGGCCACGCGCAGCACCATGTTGGCGCTGGCGTTGAGCACGAAGATGAAGGGGTACATGGCCCAGTAAAAGCCGTACAGCGGCAGGGCGCACCACAGGGCGACGGATTCGGGAATGCGGATCGCCAGCGATTTCGGCGCCAGTTCGCCGACCACGATGTGCAGGAAGGAAATCACGCTGAAGGCGACCACGAAGGAGACGCCGTGGATGATTTTCTCGGAGGTGACGCCGACCAGTGCGAACAGCGGTTCGAGCAGGCTGGCAAAGGCCGGCTCGCCGACCCAGCCCAGGCCGAGCGAGGCGAGGGTGATGCCGAGCTGGCAGGCCGACAGGTAGGCGTCGAGCTGGCCGTGGACTTTCGAGAGGATGCTGCCGCGCAGGCCGGTGGTCTTGGCAATTGCCCGTACGCGCGTCTTGCGCAGGGTGACGATGCCGAATTCCGCCGCCACGAAAAAGCCGTTCAATGCAACGAGAAACAATGCCAGAACGACAAATAAAATATTTTCCATATCAAAGGTGAGTGAATAAAATTGTGGCCAGCGCGTTCAGCCGAAGGCATGGCCGATGTCCATTGTACAACTCAAGCGGCGCCAAGCATGCCTTCATGCACAGCGGCAAGGATGGCTTCGACGGCCGGGTGCTGGATCTTGCGCTCGTTCGAGATCGCATAGAACTGCTCGCGCACGCCGGGCACGCGGCCCACGACCTCGGCTTCGAGCTGCTCGGCCAGGTCGGTGGCCAGCGCCGCCGGGGCGAAGAACAGCCCCAGCCCGCGCCGCCCGAAGGTCGTCAACAAGGCGTTGTCCTCGAACTCGCCGACCACGTCGGGCTGCACGCCATGCACGTCGAGCCAGGCGTCGATCCGGCCCCGCAATGCATTATTGCGCGTAGGCAGCAGGAACGGCGCGCCCTTCAAGCCCTGCGGGAAATCTGCGCCCCATCGCGCCGCCAGCACCCTGGTGCCGACCACCAGCATCTCGCTTTCGAACAGCAGGTGCGAGAACACGCGCAGCGTGCTGCCGCTGGCCAGCGGATGGTCGGTCAGCACCACGTCGAGCTTGTGCAGGGCCAGGTCGGCCAGCAGGGCGTCGTGCTGGTCTTCGTAGCAGACCAGGCGTACCGGCGTCGTCAATTTGGTGGTGACTTCGAGCAGGCGGAAGGCGGTCAGCTTCGGCAGCGAGTCGGCGATGCCCACCGTCAGGCGCGTGCGCAGGTTGCCGGCGCCGTCCAGCGCTTCCTGCATCTGCTCGCCCAGCAGGAAAATCTGGTCGGCGTAGCCCAGGGCCAGGCGGCCGGCTTCGGTGAGCGTCAGGCGCCGGCCTTGTTGAGTGAACAATGATTTTCCAACTGCCTGCTCAAGCAGGGTAATCTGGCTGCTGACGGTCTGCACCGCCAGGCCCAGGCGCTCGGCGGCGCGGGTAATGCTGCCTTCCTTGGCCACCACCCAGAAATAGTGCAGGTGACGGAAATTGGTGACGGTGTTTTTCATACTCTTCCGTTTTTCCGAAGTAATACTTCGATTATCTTCGCTTTTTCTATGAAGCGTACAGCTCTACACTGCGTTGTATCAACTTTCACATAGAAGGGAAAACAATATGAAGCATTTCCGGGGATCTTTCCTCGTCACATTCATCTGTATGGGTCTCGCGGCCTGGTGGGGTTACGACCATGGCGGCATGTCCGGCATGCTGACTGCGGTCGGCGTTGCCGCCATCCTGTCGATCATGGAAGTCTCGCTGTCGTTCGACAATGCGGTCGTGAATGCGTCCGTGCTGAAGGGCTGGGATGAATTCTGGCTGAAGCTGTTCCTGGGCCTGGGCATGATCATCGCCGTGTTCGGCATGCGCCTGGTCTTCCCGCTGGTTATCGTGGCCGTGGCGGCCGACCTGGGTGCAACCGAAGTCTGGAACCTGGCGCTGACCGATCCGAAAGCGTTCTCCGGTCACCTGACGGCGCACCATGCGGAAGTGGCGGCCTTTGGCGGTATGTTCCTGCTGCTGGTCTTCCTGAACTTCCTGCTCGACGATGAGAAGGAAACCCACTGGCTGGGCAACTTCGAGAAGAAGCTCGGCGCGCTGGGCCGTGTCTCGTCGATCTCGGTGATGGTGGCCTTGGCGTCGCTGCTGTTCGCATCGACCTTCGTTGATGCCGGCCAAAGGATGATTGTTCTGGTCGCAGGTATCTGGGGCATCCTGGTCTACGTCGGCGTGGACATGATCAGCGGGCTGCTGGAAAAGAGCGAATCCGATGCCAACAGCAATGTCGGCGACATGGTCAAGCGCGGCGGTATCGGCGGCTTCCTGTACCTCGAAGTGCTCGATGCATCGTTCTCCTTCGACGGCGTGATCGGCGCGTTTGCGATCACCTCGGATGTCGTGATCATCATGCTGGGCCTGGCGATCGGTGCAATGTTCGTGCGTTCGATGACGGTGTACCTGGTGCGCAAGGGCACGCTGGACGAGTTCGTCTACCTGGAACACGGCGCGCACTATGCGATCGGTATCCTGGCCGTGATCATGCTGGTGAGTATGCATGTGCATGTGCCTGAGCTGATCACCGGCTTGACGGGTGTGGCGTTCATTGCTGCCTCGCTGTGGTCGTCGATTCGGTACAAGAAGAAGCATGCTGCGCTTGAGGCGGCTGAGGGGAAGCAGTTGGCTTGATCGTAGTTGGGATGGTGGCCGGTTGTTTGCCACCGTCTCGATGGGGAAACGTTGTACCGCGTGGGCACAAGTGCCCACCCTACAAAAGCCCGATGTTCGTAGGGTGGGCACTCGTGCCCACGCGGTCTGACCGCAAGAACAGCGTCAAAGAATCACGCGAGAGCGCCACAAAAGGCGCCCCGCACAACGAACCGCCCGGCGAGCGGCAGAACACCAGCTCGCTGCGCGTATAACCCGGTGTTCAAAAAAGCAGTTCTCAACTTTTAGGAGAAACACATCATGGCAATCAGTCTGCAAAAAGGCGGTAACGTCAACCTGTCGAAAGAGGCGCCTGGCCTGACCAACCTGAAGGTCGGCCTCGGCTGGGATACCCGCGCCACCGATGGCGCCGGCTTCGACCTCGACGGCGCCGTCTTCCTGCTGAACTCGTCCGGCAAGGTGCGTTCGGACGCCGACTTCATCTTCTACAACAACCTGAAGTCGGCCGACGGCTCGGTCGTCCACTCCGGCGACAACACCACCGGCGCCGGCGAAGGCGACGACGAATACGTGTCCGTCGACCTGACCAAGGTCCCGGCCGATGTCGACAAGATCGTGCTGGCCGTGACCATCCACGACGCCGACGCGCGCCGCCAGAACTTCGGCATGGTCGGCAAGGCCTTCATCCGCTGCGTCAACGCCAACGGCGACGCGGAAATCGCGCGCTACGATTTGTCGGAAGACGGCTCGACCGAAGCAGCAATGATCTTCGGCGAGGTGTATCGTAACGGCGCCGACTGGAAATTCCGCGCCATTGGCCAGGGCTTCCAGGGCGGCCTGGGGCCACTCGCCAAGAACTACGGCGTCAACGTTTAATTTAATTCAGGTTCGCGGTCCCACGACCGGGACCGCACCTTGAGAGGAAGCTTAGCAATGCCAACTTTTACCGTGACCGGGGATGTCGATCCCTTCCTGCACGTGTCGATGAGGAAGGGCGAGACCATCTATTGCGAATCCGACGCGATGGTGATGATGGAATCGACGCTCGACCTGAAAGGCAAGATGAAGGGCGGGCTCGGCAGCGCGCTGATGCGCACCTTCGCCAACGGCGAGTCCTTCTTCCAGCAGCACATCGAAGCGGCGCGCGGCGACGGCGATTGCCTGTTGTCGCCGACCCTGCCGGGCGCGATGCAGGTCGTCGACGTCGGCCCGAACCACTACATCATCAGCGACGGCGCCTTCGTGGCCGCCACGTCCGGTGTGGACCTGAAGGTGCGTACCCAGAGCCTGGGCAACGCGCTGTTCGCCAACAGCGGCGGCTTCTTCGTCACCGAGACGAGCGGCCAGGGCCAGGTGGTGGTGTCGGGCTTCGGGTCGATGTCGATGCTGGACGTGGAACCGGGCAAGGATGCGATCATCGACAACTCGCACGTGGTGTGCTGGGACAGCACCCTGCGCTACGAGATCTCGATCACGACCGGCACCAGCGGCGGCTTCCTGGGTAACCTGATCAACAGCCAAACCAGTGGCGAGGGCATGGTCCTGCGCTTTTCGGGCAAGGGCAAGGTCTACGTGTGTTCGCGTAACCGCACCGCCTTCAAGGCGTGGATGCAAACCCCCGGCAAATAATTAAGGAGCTACACAATGTCAGTCAGTCTGCAAAAAGGCCAGAAAATCTCGCTCTCGAAAGAGGGCGGCGGCGCACTCACCCGCGTGACCATGGGCCTGGGCTGGGACGCCATCAAGACCAAGGGCTTCCTCGGCTTCGGCAGCAAGACCGAAAGCGTCGACCTCGACGCCTCGGTGGTCATGTTCGACGAGGCCAACCGTCCGGTCGACACGGTCTGGTTCCGCCAGCTGAAAAGCAAGGACGGCAGCGTCAATCACACCGGCGACAACCGCACCGGCGCCGGCGATGGCGACGACGAGCAGATCAACGTCGACCTCTCAAGCGTGCCTGCCACGGTGAAGTCGCTGGTGTTCACCGTGAACAGCTTCACCGGCCAGAACTTCTCGCAGGTGCAGAACGCCTATTGCCGCCTGGTCGACTCCAACGGCAACAAGGAAGTGGCGCGCTACGATTTGTCGGTGCAGGGCGCCCACACCGCGCAGGTGATGGCCAAGCTGTACCGTCACAATGGCGAATGGAAGATGCACGCGATCGGCGAGAACGCCAGCGGCCGTACGTTTGACGATTTGATGCCGTCGATCACGCCGCACCTGTAATCTGCGCTTGATTGCGTAGGACACGAACCGGGGCCTGTGCCCCGGTTTTTTTATGCCTGCATTACGCTGACGCCTGCTGTTGGACGATACGTCTCCCGTAGGGTGGGCACTCCGTGCCCACGCGGTTACGTGCGCCAGCTTCCTGCGTTAACCGCGATATCTCGCCCCCAAACGTCAAGCCCGACCAGACACCTTCCTGGCCTTTGCCTGCACCGCGAGCGACACCTCCCCGAACGTGTCCACCAGCCGGGCACGTAACCGCGTGGGCACAGAGTGCCCACCCTACGAAAATCGGCTTGACATGCTTTTGGTTAACGTCTACTGTATTAAGTAACTAATACAGCTATACACCATGACCAACCACGCCGCCCGCCTGTTTTCCATCGCGACCGGCTCGTCCGAGCCCATCTACCGCCAGCTGGTCGACCAGGTCAAGCGCCTGGTCGCCGCCGGCCAGATGGCCCCGGGCGACGGCATGCCCTCGGTGCGCGAGGTCGCCCAGGCCCTGGCCCTGAACCCGATGACCGTCTCCAAGGCATACAGCCTGCTCGAGATGGAAGGCGTGCTGACCCGCCGCCGCGGCCTGGGCATGGAAGTAGCCGCGCGTGCCAGCACCGCGCAAAGCGCGCAGGAGCGCGCACAACTGCTGCGTCCCACCCTGGAGCGCGCCGCCATGGAAGCGCGCCAGCTCGAACTCGATTCCGACACCGTCGTCTCCCTCTTCATCCAGATCCTGAAGGAACAAGCATGACTACTCCGATCATCCAGAGCACCGATATCAGCAAGTACTTCGGCAGCGCCATCGTGTTGAGTGGGCTCGACTGGCAGGTGATGCCGGGCCAGGTGATTGGCCTGCTGGGCCGTAACGGCGCCGGCAAGTCGACCCTGCTCGAATGCCTGCTCGGCCTGCGCGAACTTGATGGGGGCGCGGTGCGCATCTACGGCGAGGACGTGACCCACCTGAGCGACGCCACCCGCGCCCGCATCGGCTACGTGCCGCAGAAGTCGGACCTGTTCGAGTGGATGACGCCGCGCCAGATGCTAAATTACTTCAAGGCCCTGTATCCGCGCTGGAACGGCGCCAAGGTCGACGGCCTGCTGGCACGCTGGGGCTTCGACCAGCTCATGCAGAACAAGCCGATCAGCAAGCTCTCGGGCGGCGAGCAGCAGCGTTTATCCATCATCCGCGCGCTGGCGCACGACCCGGAGCTGCTGGTGCTGGACGAGCCGGTGTCGGCGCTCGACCCGGTCGGGCGCCGCGAATTCCTGCGCGAGCTGATCGACGGCGTGATCGAGCGCGGCACCACGGTGGTGTTCTCGACCCACATCCTGTCCGACCTGGAGCGGGTGGCGCTGGATCTCGCCTTCCTGAAGGACGGCAGGATCGCGCTGCAGGGCCGCCTCGACGAACTGCTCGAAGGCGCGCGCCGCGTGGTGGGACCGGCGGCGCTCCTCGACGGCAGGCAGCTGGCCGGCGAACTGCGGCGCCAGCGCACGCCGGACGGCAGCGTCAGCGTCATCACGCATGGCGGCGCCGGCCTGGCGCAGCTGGGCAAGGAAGGCGGCGTGCGCGTCGAGGCGCTCAGCCTGGAAGACCTGTTCATCGAGGTGACGCAATGAGCGCCGCCCTGAAGGGGCCCGCGGCCGATTACTGGCTGTTGTGGCGCATGGCGCTCAGCACGCGCCATCCGCGGGCCAGCGCCATCGTGCTGGGGCTGACCGGCGTCGCCACGTTGGTGGTCGCCTTGCTGGTCCAGCTGAAGAACGCCGACCCGCTGCTGACCGCCAGCTTCGCGGTGCGGGTCGCGCTTGGTGGCGTGATGATGGGATGGATGCTGTATTTCGTGCCCGGCGCGGTGAAGCTGAATTCGCCTTTCACGGCGCGCCTGGTGCCGCGCCTGCGCCGCCGCCTGATCGAGCTGACGGCGCTGGTCTGGCTGGTCGCCATCGTGTCGAGCGCCCTGATGGCGCAAGGCACGAAGCTGTCGCCGGCGCTGGTCTTCCTCGGTACCGGCACCTGGCTCGCCGCCTATGGCCTGGGCCAGAGCGGCAACCGCGCGGGGGCCTGGGTGCAGTTCGCGGCATGGACCTGCATCGTCTTCAACCAGCATCTGCCGGCGGGGCTGATCGACCAGCTGAAGGGCGGCACCGGCTTCGCCGTGGCCGCGCTCCTGATGCTGGCCTTCGGCGCGCTGGCGCTGCAATGGATGTTCCTGAACGGCGGCGAGCGCCATTACGCGGCGCGCGAAGCCCAGATCCTGCAGGCCGAGAAGCTGACGGCGGCAGGCCAGTTCAAGGAGCGCAAGCAGCACCGGATCGGCGCTTCGCTCTACGAATGGGTGCTGCGCCGCGACAGCGCGGCGCGCAACAGCGGCCGCCTGCTCGGCCACCTGCTTGGCGCCCGCAACCACTGGGTATATCGGGCACTGGCGATGGGCGGCATTCTGGCCGCCGGCGTCGTTGCCGTGGGCTTGCTGCATGCCTTCGGCAGCCTTGAACTGCAGGAGATGACGGCGAATATCGGCTGGGCCGGCGCCGCGCTGCTGATGCTGGGCGCGCTGTTCGACTGCGAACGGCGCAACGTGCGCCTGAAGGACACCGCTGCCGAGCAGGCCCTGATGCGCCTGGTGCCGCCGCTGCCGGCGGGCGCGCCGGCCTTCAACCGCCACCTGGCGCGCACGCTGCTGCGTGTGGGGCTGCTGGAGTGGGCGATGCTGGCGGCGACGGTGCTGTGCCTGGGCCTGTTGAGCGGCGCATCCTCCGCCGACCTCGGCATGCAGGTTTGCCTGTGCTGCCTGACGCTGCCGGTGGTGGCCGCCAACCTGCGCGACCATGCGCATCACGCCGGGCTGCTGGGCTGGCGGCTGCTGTGCGGGTTCGTGCTGTCGGTCTGCATCAGCTTTGCAGTAGGCGCCGCCGCGCACGCGGTATTTGGGCTGCCGGTGCTTGCAGGGGCGGCGCTGGCCAGCATCCTCATCGCCATTGCGCTGGTCGCGAACGGATTCAGGCGTGCCAGGACGGCGCCGTATGCTTTCCCGGCAGGGCGCTTGGCCTGAATTGCGTCTTCGAACCCACCGGTATGGATGCAATCGGCCGCGACGATGTCGCGCAGTGGTAGGGTGGGCTCTCGAGCCCACGCGGTACGGCACGTGATCGGTTGAAATGCCGCCGCGGAGCGATCGCGCTGACCGCCTTCCATGGTCTGGCGGCCAATCGAACCCCTTCAGTGACCGCGGCGTTGGACCAGGGCCGTACCAACCCCATGCCGCTTGCCTTCGCTGACCGCCGTCACTGTGCCATCCGGATTGAACACGATGGCGTTCGCGGCGCCGATCTCCTCGGCCGGCGCCTCCCACTTGTGGCCGAAGGCTTCCAGCGCCCGGGCCTGGGCACTGCCGGCAAAGCCCGGCTCGACCGAGGTCGTCGCGCCATTGCGCTCGGACAGGCGCGGCGCGTTGATCGCATCGGACATCGGCATGCCGAAGTCGATGTGGTTGACGATGGTTTGCAGCACCGTGGTGATGATGGTCGCGCCGCCTGGGCTACCGATACTGAAGGCCGGCTTGCCGTCTTTCAGCACGATGGTCGGGGCCATGCTGCTGCGCGGACGCTTGCCCGCTTCGGGCACGTTCGGACGCGGGCCTGAAAAATCGAAGTCGGTCATCTCGTTGTTCAGCAAGAAGCCGTAGCCCGGCACCACGATGCCGCTGCCGCCCCAGGATTCGATGGTGAAGGTGTAGGACACGACATTGCCGTCCTTGTCCGACACCGTCAGGTGGGTGGTGTGCGGGCTTTCCTTCTGCAGTGGGCGTGGCTGCTTGGGACGCAGCGGAATGCTCGGGTCATCCTGGAAAGGGTAGGGATCGCCCGCCGCCACGTCGGCCGCCGCCCGCTTCGGATCGATCAGCGCGCGCCGCTGCGCCGCGAATTCCTTGGTCAGCAAGCCGGCCACTGGCGCATCCACGTATTCCGGATCGGCCAGATAGGCATTGCGGTCGGCAAAAGCGAGGCGGCTCGCTTCCAGGTACAGGTGCTCGGCATCCGCGCGCGGCAAGGCCTTCAGGTCGTAGCCCTCGAGGATGTTCAGCGCCTCGGCCACGGCGATGCCGCCGCTGCTGGGCAGGGGCATGCCGTAGACCTGGTAGCCACGGTAGCTGCTGACAATCGGCTGGCGGATGCGCGCTTCGTAGTTGGCCAGGTCGGCCAGCGTCATCCTGCCGGCGCGGACCTGGGCGCCGGCGGCCAGCGGCGGCCGGTTGACGGCATCGACGATCGCGCGCGCCATCGGTCCTTCGTAGAAGGCCTTGTAGCCGCGCGCAGCGATTTCGCGGTAGGCCTTGGCCATGTCCGGGTTACGCAGTTCGGTACCCGGCGCGACCGCCTTGCCGCCCCGCAGGTACAGCGCGCTGGTGCTCGAGAACTGTTGAAATTTTCTTTCATTTTCGCGTGTCAAATGAGAGAAAGTTTCACTGACCGTAAAGCCTTTATCGGCCACGCCGATGGCCGGCGCCAGCACCTGCTTGAAGCCCATGGTGCCGTAGCGTTCCAGCGCTTCATGCCAGCCACGCACCGTGCCCGGCACGCCGACCGCCGCGCCGCTTGCCACCGCCGTCTCGAAGTCGATCTCCTTGCTGTTTTCCAGGAACACCGCCGGCGTGAACGCGGCGGGCGCCGTCTCGCGGTGATCGACCGTGATCACGCGCTTGTCCTTGGCCAGGTAGATCACCATGAAGCCGCCGCCGCCGATGCCGCAACTGAACGGGTCGGTCACGCCCAGCGTGGCCGCCGCGGCCACGGCGGCATCGACCGCATTCCCGCCCTTGTTCAGGATGGCGAGTGCGGACTGTGAGGCTTTTTCGCTGATGGTGGCGACGGCGCCGCCGCTGCCCGTGGCAACCGGCGTTTTTGCGGCGGCTGCCGGCGCGTGCAGGACGATGGAGAAGACGAGGGTGGAAACGAGCAGGGTCTGGTTCATGGACGAAGGCGGCAAGGTGAAGAGGGCAGGCCAGCATAGCAAGAATGCAAAGCCGTTGCTGTTTGATCTTGCTCAGCCGCGTCATACAGCCGTCATATTCGCTGGCTAGACTGGCCCTCGTCACTTAACCAACCCCCGAGTTACGACAATATGAAAATCAAGCACATGTTCAAAACGATGATCGCTGGCGCCGCTGCAGCAATGGTGATGTCGTCGGCGTTCGCTGCCGACGTGACCGGCGCGGGCGCAACCTTCCCGTACCCGATCTACGCCAAGTGGGCCGAGTCGTACAAGGCTGCCACCGGCACCGGCCTGAACTACCAGTCGGTCGGCTCGGGTGCTGGCATCAAGCAGATCAAGGCCAAGACCGTCGACTTCGGCGCCTCGGACATGCCCCTGAAAGCCGCTGAACTCGACGCCGAAGGCCTGATGCAGTTCCCGGCCATCATGGGCGGCGTGGTCACCGTGGTCAACGTCGACGGCGTGGCCCCTGGCCAGCTGAAGCTGACCGGCCCGGTCGTGGCCGACATCTACCTGGGCAAGATCACCAAGTGGAATGCACCGGAAATCACCGCCCTGAACCCGGGCGTGAAGCTGCCGGACACCGACATCACCGTTGTCCACCGCGCCGACAGCTCGGGCACCTCCTTCCTGTTCACCGACTTCCTGTCGAAGACCAGCCCTGAATTCCAGCAAAAGATCGGCGCCAATACCGCCGTGAAATGGGCAGTCGGCGTGGGCGGCAAGGGCAACGAAGGCGTCGCCGCCAACGTGCAGCGTATCAAGGGTTCGATCGGCTACGTCGAGTGGGCCTACGCCAAGAAAAACAAGCTGTCGCACACCCAGCTGAAGAACAAGGACGGCCAGTTCCTGCAGCCTGACGACGAAAACTTCAAGGCCGCCGCCGCCAGCGCCGAGTGGACCAAGACCCCGGGCTTCGCCGTCATCCTGACCGACGCCGCCGGCAAGAACAGCTGGCCGATCACCGGCGTGTCCTACATCCTGATGCACAAGGCCCAGGCCGACGCCACCAAGGGTAAAGAGGTCGTGAAGTTCTTCGACTACGCCTACAAGAGCGGCGCCGCCGCTGCCGCCGAACTGGACTACGTGCCGATGCCGGCATCGGTCGTCAAGCTGGTGCAGGACGCGTGGAAAGCCAACCTGAAGGATGCATCGGGCAAGGCGATCTACTGATCCGTATCGATCGATCACAGGACGGGGCGGCAAGCCCCGTGTGTCGGGCTGGCCGTGGGTGACTTTGCGGCCAGGTTTAGCGGCGGTTCCAGGAATGGGGCCGCCGCTTTTTTTTCGTTGACGGATGGCCCGGGGAATCGATTGTCGGCCATGTAATCTGATGAGGGCGTAGGGTGGGCACTCGTGCCCACCCTACGAAAGCCGGTATGCGAATCGCGCACGCCAATAAAAACGGCTCCCGAAGGAGCCGCTTTTTACAACGATGCCGCTGTTGGCTTACACAAACGCCGCCAGCGCACCCTTCATTTTCTTCAGCGCCGCCGATTCGATCTGGCGAATCCGCTCGGCCGACACGCCGAACTCCTCGGCCAGCGTATGCAGCGTGGCACCCGAACCGTCGTCATTCGCCAGCCAGCGCGCTTCGACGATGCGGCGCGAACGCGGATCCAGCTTCGACAAAGCCGTTTCCAGGCCCTCGGACTGCAGGCGCGTGACCTGCTCGGCTTCCAGCACCTTGGTCGGTTCCTGCTGATCCGACGACAGGTAGGCGATCGGCGAGAACTTGTCGTCTTCGTCGTCGGTCGGCGCTTCCAGGGCGATGTCGCGGCCCGAGAGGCGGGTTTCCATCTCGATGACTTCTTCGCGCTTCACGCCCAGCAGCTTGGCCAGGTCATCCACCTGGCCCGGCGACATCGCGTCCAGGCCGACCTTGTTGCTGCGCAGGTTGAAGAACAGCTTGCGCTGCGCCTTGGTCGTGGCGACCTTTACCAGACGCCAGTTCTTCAGGATGTATTCGTGCATCTCGGCCTTGATCCAGTGCATCGCGTACGACACCAGGCGCACGCCCTGGTTCGGGTCGAAGCGCTTCACGGCCTTCATCAGGCCGATGTTGCCTTCCTGGATCAGGTCGGCGTGCGGCAGGCCATAGCCCAGGTAGCCGCGCGCAATCGACACCACCAGGCGCAGGTGGGACAAGACCATCTTTTGTGCGGCGTCGAGATCGTTTGCCTCGCGCAGCCGCTTCGCCAGCGACATTTCTTCCTCATGGGTCAGCATCGGCAGACGGTTCACCGCGGAAATATACGCGTCGATGTTACCGAGATTGCCGGTGAAGCCAAGTCCCAGGGCACGGCTGCTGGTGGTCGGAACCAATGCGGATTGTGCGGACATTATCTTTTCCTCGTAGAGTAATTTCTGCTGCATCTCAGCGGCGGGACAACCCCGCGGCGTGATTTTTTCGGCCTTGAATCCGGATGCAAGCGAACCCATTTACCATTCACTTGAGCTACAGTTTAGCACTCTCCGGTGGGGAGTGCTAGCGACCCCCTCGGAATGGCAGGGGTGTTTAAGTCTGGCTAAAGTATTGCAATTAAGCATCAATTTGCGCCCGGTCTACTGTAGAGCGGATCGTTGCTTTGCTATTGAGTTATCTCAAATGTGTGTCTGTTGCGTGTGACCTTGAGGCACAGCGTAAGGGTGCGCGCAAGGCGGTTTCTGTTAGTTGCCTCACAAAGCCGTGCGTTCGTACACGCGCGAGGCAAAGTCCTACTTCAGCGATGGAAGTAGGCGCACAAGCAGGGGACTTGAAAAAGAAGAAGGTGATGCCGCCCGGACAGACCGCAATGGCAGCCTGTCCGGTGGAAAGAACTTAGCTCAGGCGCGCCAGGTGACGCTGCACCGACAGCATGGCGCCGATCAGGCCCAGGCCGGCGCTAATCGCCAGCAAGCCGCCCACTTCAGGCGCACTCAGCGGCGCCAGCTGGAATTCCGACGCATACAGGCGCGCGAACTCGGCAATCGCCGCATTCAGCGGCTGCAGCGCCAGCGCCACGCCGCCCAGCGCGACCGCACCGGCGCACAGGCCGAGCAGGGCTCCGGTGTAATAGAAGGGCCGGTGGATGAAGTTGTCGGTTGCACCCAGCAACTTCGAGACGGCAATTTCATCGCGCTGGGTCAGCACCTGCAGCCGGATGGTATTGAACACCACCGCAATCACCACCACCCCCAGCGTTACCGCCAGCAACAGCAGCACCAGGCGCAGCACGCCCAGCAGGGCGGCCAGGCGCTTGACCCAGGCCGAGTCGACCTGCACGGTGTCCACGTGCGGCAACTGGTGCAGCTGCTCGACCACGGCATCGATGCGCGAGGCGTCCGCCGTACTGGCCGAGCCGGCCAGTTTCATCACATAACTGTCGGGCAGGGGATTGTCGCCCAGCGTGTCGAGCGCGGCGGACAGGCCGCTGCGCGCCTTCAGGTCGTCGAGGGCCTGTTCGCGCGGGATGAAGGTGATGCTCGCCTTGCTGTCGTCGATGATCTGGCGCAGCTGCGGCCCCAGGGCCTCGGCTTCTTCGCGCGTGGCCTCGGGCTTCACGAACAGGCTGACCTCGGGATCGACGGACAGCTGCTCGGACATCGGCCGCACGTTGTCGAGCAGGGTGATGCCGGCAAACGGCAGCGCCAGCGCCACCGCGACCACCAGTACGTTGAACAGGAAACTCCCCGGCGCCTTGCGCACCGTAGACAGCGCCGCGCCGAGCGCGAAGCGGTGTTGGCGGAACCACGGGCTCATGCCGCACCTCCCGCGTCGATATTGAATTCGCCGGTGGCGGGGCTGCTCGGCTCGCCGCTTGACACCAGCTGGCCATGTTCCAGGCGGATCACGCGCGCCGCGCCGTCGAGCACCTGCTCGTCGTGGGTCGAGATCAGGCAGGTCACGCCCACCGAGTGAAACGCGCGCAGGGCGTCGAGCACCTTGTCGGCCGCCACGCGGTCGAGATTCGCGGTCGGTTCGTCGGCCAGGATGATCTGCGGACGATTCACGATGGCGCGCGCAATCGCCACGCGCTGCTGCTCGCCGCCGGACAGTTCCAGCGGATGCGCCTTGGCGCGTTCCAGCAGGCCCACCTTGTCGAGGGCGGCGCGGGCGCGCTGCTCGGCCTGCGCTTTCGGTGCACCGGTCACCAGCAGCGGCAGCATGGTGTTGGCCAGGATATTCCGGTCGTTCAGCAGGCGCTGGTGCTGGAAGATCAGGCCCAGGTTACGGCGCAGGAAGGGAATGCCCGCCTTGCGGATCTTGCCGATGTCTTGCCCGAACACGATCACGCGCCCGCTGCTGGGGCGCTCGATGGCGGCCACCATCTTCATCAGGGTCGACTTGCCGGCGCCGGACGGGCCGGCCAGGTACACCAGCTCGCCCTTGCCGATGTTCAGCGACACGTCGCGCAGGGCGGTGGCGTCGGCGGAGTATTTCTTGGAAACGGAGTGGAATTCGATCATCGTGTGTGATTATCCCAGCAGCGCTTCAACGAACTCTTCTGCATTGAAAGGCTGCAGGTCGTCCAGCTTTTCGCCCACGCCGATAAAGTACACCGGCACCGGACGCGTACGCGCTATCGCCGCCAGCACGCCGCCCTTGGCGGTGCCGTCGAGCTTGGTGATCACCAGGCCGGTCAATTGCAGGGCATCGTCGAAGGCTTTGACTTGCGCCAGTGCGTTCTGGCCGGTATTGCCGTCGATGACCAGCAGCGTCTCGTGCGGCGCGCCATCGGCGCCCTTGCCGATCACGCGCTTGATCTTCTTCAGCTCTTCCATCAGGTGCAGCTGGGTCGGCAGGCGGCCGGCGGTATCGACCATCACCACGTCCACGCCGCGCGCCTTGCCCGACTGCACCGCATCGAAGGCAATCGCCGCCGGGTCGCCCGACTGCTGCGAAATCACGGTGACGTTGTTGCGCTGGCCCCAGACCATCAACTGCTCGCGCGCGGCGGCGCGGAAGGTGTCGCCCGCGGCCAGCAGCACCGAGTGCTCGAAGCGCTGCATGTGCTTGGCGAGCTTGCCGATGGTGGTGGTCTTGCCGGCGCCGTTCACGCCCGCGATCATCATCACCAGCGGCGCGTGGCGACCGAGTTCCAGCGGCTTTTGCAGCGGCTGCAGCATCTCGATCATCAGTTCCTTCAGCGCGGCTTTCACGGCGGCGGCATCGAGCAGCTTGTCTTCCTTGACCTTGCGGCGCAGGCTATTCAGCAGGTGCTCGGTGGCGTCCATGCCGGCGTCGGACATCAGCAGCGCGGATTCGAGCTCCTCGTACAGGTCTTCGTCGATGCGCGCGCCGACGAACAGCAGCGAGAGGTTGCTGGAGGTCTTGGACAGGCCGGCCTTCAGGCGCGCCATCCAGGATTTCTTTTGCTCGGCCGGGGAGGTCGGGCGTTCGGCGGTTTCCTCGATGACGAGGGCGGGTTCGGCGGCCAGCGCAGGCGAGGGGGCGGGCGCCGGTGCGGGAGTGACGAGCGGCGCAGGGGAAACAGCAGGGGCAAGGGCTGGCGCTGGTGCAGGCGCACTGTCGACAGGCTCGACCGGCGCCGGGGTTTCTGCTTCGGCTTTTTTTCTCTTGAAGAAACTAAACATGGGTATGTGGTGGGAGCGGACTGCATGCACATGCCGGCATCAGGCGCCGGCACGATGAAAAGGATCGCAGTATTCTACCAGAGCACAGTAATGACGAATACGCAAGTCCCGGCCGTGCGTGGTGGGGGACGAGGTATCGCTACGCCGGGGTCGGAGGCGGCCTGCGGCAATGACGTAGAGGATGTGAAAAAATTGTCAGGGCAAGGCGCCGAGTCGAAGACAGTACGAGCGTACGGCGAGACGAGGCAACGCCGCCATGGCGATTTTTTCACATCCTCGTAGGGTGGGCACCCAGTGCCCACGCGTTTCGTGCGTATCGCGGGGACACGTGTCGCAACCTGTCGCTCGAAAACCCAAGCCTCGGGCGCTATCTTGCAGTTCTGCTTTCTTTCGAAGCCAGTCCCACCCAGTCGCCGCCATTTTTCTGTTGTACCGTTAACTGCGGGATGCTTGCGACCATTGCACCAAGCCCTTTGAAACCACATTTTTTTGCTACGAATCCCTGATACTTTTCGGTCATGTGCTTCCCAAGTGCTCCCAATCCGACCAAACCTGTCTTGTTCTGTCCGGCAAGATCGGTAACGGCATGAATTAACTGTCTCTTGGATTGCTCGGCATAGGCCGCCTGCGCAATCGAGTCCAGCAGGTCTTTTGTCTGCGCCTGTGCAGGTAGCGCAGGCTTGTTCGCTCCGCTCTGCGCGGCCGGTGTGAACGCGTGAAAACGCGTGCAGGCCTCTTGCAGCATGACCGATGTTTTCTTCTCACCTACGATAAATACATTGCCGCCACGCGTACGCAGCTTGCGGCACAGGGCAGTGAAGTCGGCGTCGCTGGTAAGGAGATAAAACGTGTCGGCGCGCCCATCCGCCAGCAGCTCGAACGCGTCGAGCGCAAGCGCGATGTCTGCTGCATTCTTGCCGGTACCGAACAGGTGAAGCGGGGTGAACGCGTGCCGGTTCAGCGCCTCGCGCCAGCACTGATGGCTTATCGTGACGTCGTTGGCATACGCCTGGCGCACCACGATACGCGCCGATGCTGGAATCAGACCAAGCGCAAACGCCAGCGCCTCGGGCGAGGTGTTATCGCAATCGACCAGCACCGCAATGCGCGGTGCTGCTGCTACAGGCTGGTTCATCTGGCGCTCCAGATCGGGCTTGGGTAGCGACAAATGATAGGGTAAATTTGTTACCTTGCGGGAATATTTTAAGCGTCCCGGGCAGCCGGCTCAATGCCGCAGCCGGTTCCACCACCCCGCCTTTTTCTCCGCCTTCTGCAGCACCTCCGGCTCCAGTTCCCAGACCCCGTAGGGATTGTTGAACAGCGAGTCCGGCCCATAATCCAGGGCCGGCGCGGCGCGCACCCGGTACACCGGCGCGCCTTCGCTCACCGAAAAGGTATGTCCTTCCTCGAACACCGGCGCCTGCGCAAACAGGTAGTGGGTAAAGGTGCGCAGCAGGTCGGCGGCGGCCTGCACGTCGCCATCGACGGGCGTGACGATCGCTTCCGGCAGGCCGAAGTTGTGCATGCCGCAGGAATACACATCCTGCCCCGTGATGTAGACCACCAGCGCCCGGTGCGCGGTCTGCAGGTGGAGTTCGTGGCACAGCTCGGTCCAGTAGGCCGGGCCGTGGGCAATGCCGGTGCTGTCCACCTTCACGCCCAGGCCGCCCGCGTCGACCAGGGCAGCACCGGCGCGCATCATCGATTCGGCCGCTTCGCGTGTGCCGCCCTTGCCGGCCAGGTAGACGACTGAAGCGTGGCCGGCCACGTCCGCCATCGCCTCCGAAGCGGCCCAGTGCGGCCCGGCCACCCTGAACGCCGCCGTCACCGCCGGGTCGGCGCCTTCGAACACGAGCTCGCAGGTGAAGCCGGTTTCCATTTCGAGCAGCAAATGGCCGGCGTAGACGAAGCCGGCGTCGCTCGCCGACATGCTCTCCAGCAGTTCTTCGCGGCTGGTCCAGGGACCGGGTATACACAAGACAAGTTCGGGTGCTTCAGTCATCGTCTTCCTTTGCTGTTGCCGACGCGGCGCCTTATTGTTTCGCCGCCTCGGCCGCCTTGCGCATGCTCTCCAGCGTGGCATTCGGCGTAATCAGGTTGCCGTCGTAGCGCAGTTCGATCAGCGCCGGCATCCCCTTGCCGTTCGCATGCTCGAGTGCGCGTGCCAGGGCCGGCGCGAAGTCGGCGGTCTGTTCGACGACTTCGCCATGCCCGCCATAGGCGCGCGCCAGCGCTGCAAAATCGGGGTTGTGCAGCGTAGTGCCTGACACGCGGCCCGGATAGGTTTTTTCCTGGTGCATGCGGATGGTGCCGAACATGCTGTTGTTGAAGACCAGGATCACGACGCCGGCGCCGTACTGGACGGCGGTGGCCAGTTCCTGGCCCGTCATCATGAACTCGCCGTCGCCGGCAAAGGTCACCACGGTGCGCTGCGGATCGACGATTTTCGCCGCCACGCCCGAGGGCACAGCATAGCCCATCGCGCCATTCGTCGGCGCCAGTTGGGTGCGCATGCCGCCATAGCGCCAGAAGCGGTGCGCCCAGCTCGCGTAGTTGCCGGCGCCGTTCGTGATGATGGTGTCCGCGGGCAGGGCGGCCTGCAGGTCCTGCACCACCTGCCACAAATCGAGCGGGGCCTGGCCATCCTTGAAGATCGGCGGCTGCGCCTGCCAGGCGGCGAGATCGGCCCTGGCTTCTTCCACCGTGTGGCGCCAGGCGCTGCTGTCGACCGGCTCCATGGCCGCGAGCATGGCGCAGGCTTGCGGCGCGCCGCTGGCGATCATCAGGTCGGCCTGGTAGACGCTGCCGAGTTCCTCGGGATCGTTATGGATGTGGACCAGGCGCTGTTTCGGTACCGGCGAATCGAGCAGGGTGTAGCCGCCGGTGGTCATCTCGCCCAGGCGCGGGCCGATGGCGATTACCAGATCGGCATCTTTCACGCGCGCGGCCAGCTTCGGGTTGATGCCGATGCCGACGTCGCCCGCGTAGTTCGGGTGCGCGTTGTCCAGCAAATCCTGGAAGCGGAAGGTGCAGCCGACCGGCAGCGCGTTCGCTTCCGCAAAGGTGGCCAGGTCGGCGCAGGCCTGCGCGTTCCAGCTGCCGCCGCCGAGCAGGACGATTGGCTTCTTCGCATCAAGCAGCATGCTGCGCAGGGTGTCGATCTGGGTCGAGGAGGGTGCGGCCTGCACCGGTGCATAGCGGCGCGTGTCGGCCACCTCGGCCTTTGCGATCAGCATGTCTTCCGGCAGGGCCAGCACGACCGGGCCTGGACGGCCGCTGGTGGCAACCTGGAAGGCGCGCGCGATGTACTCAGGGATGCGGTCGGCGCGGTCGATCTGCGCTACCCACTTCGCCATTTCGCCGTACATGCGGCGGTAGTCGATTTCCTGGAAGGCTTCGCGGTCGACGAAGTCGTTGCCGACCTGGCCGATGAACAGGATCATCGGCGTCGAATCCTGGTAGGCGGTGTGCACGCCGATCGAGGCATTCGTGGCGCCCGGGCCGCGCGTAACAAAACAGATGCCGGGCTGGCCGGTCAGCTTGCCGTAGGCTTCGGCCATGAACGCGGCGCCCCCTTCCTGGCGGTTGATGACGAAGCGGATGCTGGAATCGTGCAGCGCGTCGAGCACGTCGAGGTAGCTTTCGCCGGGAACGCCAAAGGCGATCTCGACGCCGTGGACGTGGAGCGCGTCGACCAGGATCTGGCCGCCGGTGCGGGAAGGGTGCGTCATGTCTCTGTGGTCCTTGTTGGTTTCGCCGGGCGTGGCCGGGTATCGAAATATTCTATGCCAGCTGCTGGGGCCGGGCTTTTCAAATGGCGACACCGATTTTCAGAAATGCTGGGCGAACAATCTTGCCTCGCATGCAAGGGGCATGGACGACAGGATTTGCTCAGGATAAACTTGCCAAGAATTAAATAGCTATCCTTAACCGGGGAAGTCCATGCAGAGACGTCATGTGCTGTTGTCGGCCGTTGCGCTGCTGGGCAGCGGGACCGCGCTTGCGCTCAAGTCAGGCGATGAGTCCGTTGCCGTGTATGTGGTGCCGCTCGACGACGTGCCGGAAGCCTTGTCGGCGACTGTCGCGCGTGCGCTGGCGCGGCAGCTGGGCATCCGGGTGCGGGCCGCGATGCGGTTGCCGCCGCTGCGCCTGTCCAGGCTGCCGGGCACGGAGCAGTATGCCGCCGAAGCGCTGCTCGAACAGGCCGTGCGCGCCAGCGCTCGCCTGCCGGGGCTGGGACCGGCAACCTACCGCCTGTTCATTACCGCGCGCGACATCAATGCCCAGTCGGGCGGTTTCCGCTACCAGTTCTCGATGCACAGTCCGAATCTGCACTGCTCGGTGGTGTCGATGGCGCGCCTGTTCGAATACGAAAACGGCGAGCCGCGCCTGACCGACCGCACCGGCGAACGCACGGTCAAGCTGGCCAAGCGTGCGGTGGGCGAACTGCACCTGGGCTGGAAACGCTCGACCGATCCGCAGGACTTGATGTATGCGCCGCTGATGGGGCTAGAGGATCTGGATCGGATCGGGAACGCGCACCGCGAGGAGGTGGAGCCGCCTGCCCCGGCTGTACCGCCCAGCCGGCAACCCAAGGGCGGGACTTTGATTAGCGTCTGAAGTTTTGCTGAAACTGGAGCGATAGGAACAACGCCCCCTTTTGAGGCGTTGTTCAATTGCCAGGACTAGCAAGTTCCCCCAGAGTGCGGCTGGCCTGTGCGAAGATTGAATCCCAGGAAGCACATATACCCATCACTGGGCATATAGGAGCACCAGATTTCGCCCTTGCTTCTCATTCGTTCACCGTCCTCAAGACTGCAACTGACCCCTTTGGCATCCGGTCCGATGGAGTCGAATATCTCTTTTGCAGCTTGTCCCCTGATGGCAATCGCAAGCTTCCGGTCTGCACTGGTGGGTGGGGCGCGATCACCGGGCTCACCCGAGTAGACAAGGTAGGTGGCATTCGCCAATGGTTTATTCTTCCCTGACCATTTGTCCTTGTCTTCTGCATGCGAGTGCGTCATCAACAGCATGGCAACGACTACGGCAAGATATTTCATTTTGTCCCCAGCTTCAGCCCAACGTGAAAATGATCATCGTGCTTGGCCCAACGTCGCACACCCGGTATCCGGGTATCGTTGAAAAGCACCTGCTTGACGAGTGGATGAGAGAAAAAAATGGCGATCAGTTTTGCCGTTGCTTCGCCATCATAAACTGCTTGTTGCCATGTAACTGGCAGATGCAGACCATCTTTCCTCATGGGTCTTACATCTACCTGTAGGCCATTGATGTGCGAACGGTGCTCTCCTGTCGAGACTTTATCGGCCATGCTAATATTTCCAACGCCGAATTTTCGTTTTTCGGTAGCAGCCCATTCCTTCTCGACCCAGAATATGAGAGTCAACATGGACGGATGGGCATACTGATGCGCACCCTCGCCAGGCGTTCCGTAAACATAGTAATTCGCCTCTTCAGGTGCCTGTGGCAACATGAAAAAGCTGCGTCCATCTTTTGGTTGAATTAGTACTCCGTCTGGCATGATGCGCACTCCTCAAGCGCATCGATTGCAGGCAAGGTCCCAACCGCCAAACGTGTTGCCACTAGCTCCCCCACCAATTTTCTGTTGCGTGTATTTCCATTTCACTTTTGAGAAGCGAAGTCCGATAGAGTCATAAAGAATGCTGCCTTCATGAATGACCTGATCCATGTTTGCAACAAGAACATTTTCAAGCTCAACTTCATAATATTTGACAGGCTTGCCATCGCCATCCGCGCGCATGAATTCAAGTTTCGCTTTTGGTATGGTTTTGCCCATTGAGCAGTATTGCATGAGGATGGGTGAAGCAAGATCGGCAAGCTTTGACAGGGCAATCGTTTTATGTTCGCACCGCTCGGATGTATGACCACCGGCGGTAGAGGCAGTTGCACTCTTGGGTTGTGTAACACCCATCGAAGCGGAATGAATTTCAATCCAGCCTTGATGGTTCGAATCCATTGATTCGCCCTTGATACCATCAATTTGTAGGTACACGTCGATAGCCATTCGATGTCTCCAAACAGTAGAAATTCGTTAGTTTTCCATGGTTGGCGAGCAGAGCTTTAGCAGGGGCAGTCTCTAAAACCAAGTGCAACACTCTTTCCTGTAGAGTGC
>NZ_JAULSI010000019.1 GCF_030711405.1 Massilia brevitalea | reverse complement strand
ATCTTCTTCTTGCAAAACGGGTGGAGTCCATAGATACGGTTACCGTTATCAGCGAGATCATGCGAAACCCGATACGCAGCGCGTCCCGTAGGGTGGGCACTCGTGCCCACGCGGATTCAACCCACCACGAACAGCGCACGCAACAGCGCCACCAACCCCCGAAAAACCCTCCCGAACCCAGCCACAACTCCCGGTCACCGGAGCACGCGCACCGGACACCCTCCCCTCCTCCCCTTTCCCCAATCGCTTGTAAAATCAATTTGAACGCGTCGCCCCTTCCCGCCACGCGACGCCAACTTCTTTTAGGAAAAGCAGATGAACGAAAAGACAGTTGCAGACAGGATGTTTTTGCGAAACGCGAAATCGATGCAGGTCATCAACGGCGCCACCCACCCCTCGGTCGTAGCGCAATTTCCGCAAGAACTCATGAAAGAAGGCGACGGCCCCTTCGACGTAATCATGGCCTTTTGCCTGAACCGCAAGGAGCTCGAGGAAATCGTGCCCGCTGCCAAGGAACTCCTGGGCGACAAGGGCTCGCTCTGGATCGCCTACCTGAAACAGACCGCCTCGAAAGCCACCGACATCAATCGCGATTCCATCAGCGCCTACCTGAAGGAACAAGGCATCACCTCGGTCGCCATGATCTCCATCGACTTGGACTGGTCGGCCCTGCGCGCAAAACGCATCGAGGCATGACGCGTCCTAGACGCCATGCCGTTCCAGCGCCCAGGCAACGTGCTCGCGCACCAGCTCGGACGGGTGCTGCGCACGCGCACGCAGCGCTGCCACGATAGCCGGATCGCCGGCGCGCCCAGCCGCCGCATTGCCCAGCCCCACCGCCAGGTTACGCAGCCAGCGTTCGTGGCCGATACGCCGGATCGGACTGCCCTCGGTGCGGCGGTTGAACTCTTCCTCTTCCCAGGCAAAGAGTTCCACTAATGAAGAATCCCCCAAACCATTGCGCTCGTCGAAATCCGGCAACACCGCGCGCTGGGCAAACTTGTTCCATGGGCAAGCCAGCTGGCAATCGTCGCAGCCGTAGATACGGTTGCCGATCAGCGGCCGCAACTCCAGCGGAATGCTGCCCTTCAGCTCGATGGTGAGATAGGAAATGCAGCGCCGCGCATCCAGCCGCCCCGGGCCGAGGATGGCCTGCGTGGGGCAGAGATCGATGCAGTTGCTGCACTGCCCGCAGTGGCCGCTGGTCGCTTCATCCACGGGCAGCGGCAAGTCGACCAGGATCTCGCCGATGAAAAAGGTCGAGCCGGCGTCGCGCGACAGCAGCAGCGTATGCTTGCCGCGCCAGCCGAGGCCAGCCTTGGCTGCGAGCGGCAGTTCCATCACCGGCGCCGAATCGGTGAACACGCGGTAGCCGTACTCGCCGATCTCGCGTTTTACACGCTCGGCCAGCTGGGCCAGGCGGTTGCGCAGCACCTTGTGGTAGTCGCGGCCGCGGGCGTACACCGAGACCACGGCCGCGCCGGGGTCAAGCTGGCGGGCCGCCTCGTGCGCGCGCCAATCGCCCCCATCCCTCGGCAGGTAATCCATGCGCGCCACGATCGCGCGCACCGTACCCGGCACCAGTTCGGCCGGCCGGGCGCGCTTCATGCCGTGGCTTGCCATATAATCCATCTCGCCATGGTGCCCGGCCGCCAGCCAGGCCTGCAAGCCTGCCTCGGCATGCGCGAGGTCGACGTCGGCAATGCGCACGTCGGCAAAGCCGAGCTCTCGCCCCCACGCCTTGATGGCGCGCGCGAGTTCGTGCAGGTCGGGGGAAGTTGGAATCATGGCAAGAAGAATCACACTGACGGCGCCGGCGCGCCGCGAAACCTACCATTTTAATTGATGCAGCACTTCACAGCCTACCTGCCGGACGAAGCAGCCACCGCCGCCCTGGGCGCCGCCCTGGCGCGCGCCGTCGTTCCCGGCCTGGTCATCTACCTGCACGGCGACCTTGGCGCCGGCAAGACCGCGCTCACCCGTTCCCTGATCCAGGCGGCCGGTCACAAGGGCACCGTGAAAAGCCCGACCTACACCCTGTCGGAGCCCTACCGCGTGCAGCTCGACGGCCAGCCGGTCAACGTCATCCACTACGATTTGTACCGCATGTCGAGCCCGGAAGAATTCCTGGACGCGGGCTTTCGCGACGATTTCGACGGCAAGAATATCTGCATCGTCGAATGGCCGGAAAAAGGCGAACCCGTGTTGCCATTGCCCGACGTTAAAGTCTTGCTTAATGTTAGCGGCCTCGGGCGTACTGTAGAATTGCAGGCGTTGTCCGAATTAGGCCTGCTATGCCTCGACCGCCTCTCCTTCCCGCTCCCCTGACGTCCAGCTCCCGCCGCACCCTGCTCAAGGCCGGCGGTACCCTGCTGCTGTCGGTGGTCGCCCCGCTGCCCGCCGGGGCCGCCCAGATCCTGGCGGTGCGCGTCTGGCCGGCCGACGACTACACCCGCGTCACGCTGGAAAACGACAGCGACCTGAAGACCGAACACTTCCTGGTGCCCGATCCGCCGCGCCTGGTGGTCGACATCGACGGCCTGGACCTGAACAGCACGCTGAAAAGCCTGGTGGCCAAGGTCGAGCCGAACGACCCCTACATCAAGCAGGTACGCGTGGGCCAGAACCGCCCGAAAGTGGTGCGCCTGGTGTTCGATTTGAAGGAAGAGATCAAGCCGCAAGTGTTCACGCTGGCCCCGGTCGGCACGTATAAACACCGCCTGATTTTTGATTTGTATCCGGTGCGCGAGGCGGATCCGATTGCGGCCCTGATCGAAAAAGGCGAATGGTCGCCCGGCGACGGTACCCCGACCGCGGTACCGGCCCAGCCCGCGCCAGCCCAGCCGCCGGTGCCCGATCCGGTAGGCCGCATCGAGGCCGAGATCGCGGCCCTGGGCGGCACGCCGCAGGTGGCGCCGCCACCGGCGCCCGGCAAGTCGCTGATCAAGCCGAAGCCGCCCGTGAATAACGTGGTGCGCATGGTGACGATTGCGCTCGACCCCGGCCATGGCGGCGAAGACCCGGGCGCCATCGGCGCCACCGGCAGCCGCGAAAAGGACATCGTGCTGGCCGTGGCCAAGCGCCTGAAAACCAAATTGGAAGCGCTGCCCAACACGCGCGTGATGCTGACCCGCGACGGCGATTATTTCGTCCCGCTCGGCACCCGTGTGGAAAAGGCGCGCAAGGTGCAGGCCGATTTGTTCGTCTCGATCCACGCCGATGCGTTCACGGTGCCGACCGCGCGCGGGTCCTCGGTGTTCGTGCTGTCGGAAAAAGGCGCCACCTCCACCGCCGCGCGCTGGCTGGCGAACGACCAGAACAAGGCCGACATGATCGGCGGCGTCAACCTCGGCAAGCATGACAAGCAGCTCGCCAGCGTCCTGTTCGACCTCTCGACCACGGCCCAGATCAACGACAGCCTGAAGCTCGGCAAGGCCGTGCTGGGCGAGATCGGCGGCATCAACCGCCTGCACAAGGCGGCGGTCGAGCAGGCCGGCTTTGCGGTGCTCAAGGCGCCGGATATCCCATCGATCCTGGTCGAGACGGCCTTTATCTCGAACCCGGAAGAGGAAGCCAAGCTGAAGGACGACGGCTACCAGGATCAACTGGCGAATGCGATTGCCAAGGGCATCAAGCGCTACTTCTCGGCGAATCCGCCGATGGCCAAGAGCCGCGCACTTTAGTCCAAGGCACTTTAGCTCAACTTAACCATGTGAAGTTTAGCTAAGCCTGGCTTAATTTGGCGCATCTGGCTCAGGTTAGCGAGGCTGCCAGTTCCTCGGCACCGGTACCGGCGCGCCGGGTACCAGAGCATCGGCGAAGTGGCCGCGCGCGTCGCACGAGACGGCCGTAGAGGAGGCAGTGCTGTGATGCCCCCCTGCCGGCAGCGCCGAAACCAAAGACCGACTGCTAGCGCTCGGCCGCCCATTCGAGAAATTGGGTTGGTGTCGTCCCGGCGCATCGGTCCGATGGACATGGCATACTACGCGCCCACGTAACGATTCGACAACTCATCGATATGGAAGCCGCAATCCAGACCACCTACGGCCAGCTGCCGGCCCTGCTCCTCACCGCACCCGACGGCGCGCAAGCCTGCGTCACCCTGTACGGCGCCCACCTGATTTCCTGGCGCGGCGCCGACGGGCGCGAGCGCCTGTTCTGCAGCGCCCAGTCGGCGCTCGACGGCAGCCGTGCGATCCGCGGCGGCGTGCCGGTGATCTTTCCCCAGTTCGCCGAACGCGGCGACGGCATGCGCCACGGCTTTGCGCGCGTGAGCAACTGGCGCGTGGCCGACAGCGGCGTCGAGCAGGGCTGGGCGTTTGCCGTCTTCGCGCTGGAGCCAGGCGACCTGGCGCCGGCGCATGCCGCGGCCTGGCCGCATGGCTTTGCGCTGGCGCTGCGGGTCGCCATCCACGCCAACGAACTGAGGATGCGCTTAGAGGTACGCAATGCCGGGCAGGATGCGTTTCCGTTCGCGGCGGCGCTGCACACCTATCACCTGGTGGGCGATATCGGGACCGTGCGCATCAACGGCGTCGAGCGCGAGGAGCTGGCGATCACGGGCAAGTTCGACCAGGTGTACGAGGATGTGGCGCCGCCGCTGGCGCTGGTCGACGGCGGTCTCGTACTGACCGTGCGCCAGGAAGGGTTTACCGATGCGGTGGTGTGGAATCCGGGCGCGGAAGATGCGGCGGCGCTGTCGGACATGGCGGACGAGGAGTACCGGCGTTTCGTGTGCATCGAGCCGGCCTTGTTGAATGGGCCGGTGCTGCAGCCGGGCGAGCACTGGGTGGGCGAGTACCACGTCAGTTGATGGCCGTAGACGCATGCACCATGTTGGCGTTATTGAGCCGCGTGGACGCAGCGTTTACGCGTGGGCACGGGGCGCCCACCCTACGAACGCACACGTTTGTTGATCACGTCACAGAATCAATCAGCGCATAAAAAAGCCGGCTCGCGCCGGCTTTCGTTCAATGCGACTCCTTCACCATCCGCCCTTCGCTCTCCTGCAGCGGCCGCGCATTCAGCGGATACAGGCGCGAGAACAGGGCCATCTGCGCCGGCGACGCCGTCATCGGCTGCTTCATCACGATCCACAGCACGTTCTCGGTGCACGGCGGCGTGGTCTGCGAACCCATGTAGGTGTAATACTCGCGGCGCTCCGGCAGCAGTTCCATCGGGTCCAGCGGCTCGCCCGACGCCACCTGCTGGTTCTTCTCCAGCGGGATGTTGTTCCACACGGTCTGTATGGCGTCGTTGGCCCTGCCGCGTTCGAGCAGCACGGCGACGATGGCCAGCTTGCCGCCCGGGCCGCGGTGTTCCAGGTGGATCACCATCTCGGTGCCCTTGCCGTTGATTTTTTCTTCCGACGGACGGTGGAAGTGGAACTGCACCAGTTCGTAGCTCTGGTTCCCGATCGTCATGAAGTTGCCGCGCGCGAGGTTGACCTGCACGGTTTTGCCGTTGTCGACCTCGGTGTAGTCCGAGAAACGGTAGTTGAAGTCAATCTCGTCCAGGCTCACCTTCATGCCGTCGCGGATGTCGATCGGCGACTGGCGCTTGCCGGCGCCGCACTGCGACCAGGCGGGATTGATCTTGCCCCAGTTCTCGGGGCCGAACTCGCCTTCGTAATCCCAGTGATTGCTGATCTTCGGCGCGGCGGCGGCCACGGCGACAACAGCGGCTGCGGCGGCTTCCTTCTTGCGCCTGGCATCGGCAGCTTTCTTCGCCTTGGCGGCGGCGGCCACGCGCGCGGCCTGCTTGGCGCGCATCTCGGCCAGGCGCTCGGCGATGCGCACCGACAAATCGACCTCGGCATCTTCTTCGCTGGCGGCGGAGATGGCCGAGGCGGCCTTGTCGGCGCTGGCGGCGCTGGTCTTGCCCGTCTTGTCAGCGGCTTTCTCGCCCTTCGGCTCCTTGTCGGCAGCGGCCTTGTCGGCGACCGTCTTGTCGGCGGCGCGGGCAATCGCCAGTGCGGCGGCCTTGTCGGCGGCGGCTTTGTCGGCAGCGGGCGCGGCCTTGTCGGCAGGCTTCTCGACCGGTTTGGCGCTGGCCGGCTTGGCGATATCGGCCGCCAGCTTCTTGGCCGCGTCCGCTTCCGGCTTGGCGGCGTGGGCAGGTTCGTTGGCGCTTGCGTGAAGCATGACGAGGCTGCAAGCAAACAGGGCAATGAAGTGGCGCATGGGGTTGGTGGAAGTTATCTACCCTCCTTTAACGACGCTTCCGTACGGAAACTTGAGTGTTTTTGCCGATTTAAGCGCCCTGCCAAAAGAAAAAGCGCCAGATAAATCCGGCGCTTTGATCATTCGAGCAAGAGAGTTGTCGATCCGGCTTATCGGCTCAGCATCCTGCGGCCGAACTTCCACAAACCGCCCAGCATCAGCGGCACGATCGCCGCGCTCACGCCCACCAGCACGATCTCGGTCAGGTGGTCGCGGATGATAGGAATGTTGCCGAAGAAGTAGCCTGCGGTCACCAGGCTGGCGACCCACAGCACGGCGCCGGTGATGTTGTACAGCTGGAAGCGGGTATGGGTCATGTCCGACACGCCGGCCACGAACGGAGCGAAGGTGCGCACCACCGGCACAAAGCGCGCCAGGATGATGGTCTTGCCGCCGTGCTTTTCGAAGAAGTCGTGGGTGCGGTGCAGCGCGTCCTTGTTGATCCAGCGGTAATCATGGGTGAACATGCGCTGACCGACGGCTTCGCCGATGTAGTAATTCAGGGTATTGCCTGTGACGGCCGCGATGATCAACAGCGCCATCAACAGCGGATAACTCATCTCGCCGGTGGCGCAGAAGGCGCCGGCGATGAAGAGCAAGGTGTCGCCCGGGAAGAAAAACAGGACCACGAGACCGGTCTCGCAGAACACGATGGCAAACAGGACGATGTAGACATACACGCCGTACTGGGCCAGCAGGACGCCCAACGTCTTATCGACATGAAGAATCATGTCGAAAAATTGCATCAGATCCATAATTTTCCTAAACGGTAACGACGCATCATACCATTAGTGAGCCCGCCAAAACCTCTGGCCGGACAAGCAGACCTCCCGCCGCTCGCGGTTTTTAAGGGTCTGTTAAGTTTCCGAAACACCCAAATTCAGGTCTACAATTACCTTATACAAACAACAAAGGTGGTGGAGATGAATGTTGGAACGATGACTATCGGTGCGCTGGTGTTGGCCGGTGCGTTTGCCAGCGCACTCGCGCAGGCAGCCGAGCCGAAACCCTTGCCGCTGAAGGCGAGCGTGGGCGAAATCGTCAAGGAATCGAAGGCGTCCGACTGGCGCCCGCTCGACCTCGAGAACACGCTCTACATGGACTTGCCCGGCGGCCGCGTAGTGATCGAACTGGCGCCGCCCTTTGCGCCGAACCATGCCGCCAACATCAAGGCCCTGGCGCGCGAGCATTATTTCGACGGCCTCGTGATCCTGCGCTCGCAAGACAACTTCGTGGTCCAGTGGGGCGATCCGGACGAAAAGAATCCGCGCCCAACAAAAGACGCGAAGATGAAGCTGAAGGCCGAGTTCACCGCGCCGATAAAGAACGACCGCCACTTCACGCGCCTGAAGGACGTCGACGGCTACGCGCCGCAGGTCGGCCACTCGAACGGCTTCCCGGTCGGGCGCGATCCGAAGAAGGGTGAAACCTGGCTTGCGCACTGCTACGCCATGGTCGGCGTGGGCCGCGACAACGAAGCCGACAGCGGCGGCGGCACCGCGCTGTACGTGGTCACCGGCCAGGCGCCGCGCCACCTGGACCGGAATATTACCGTGGTCGGACGCGTGGTGTCCGGCATGCCCTTGTTGTCGAGCATGCCGCGCGGCCCGGCGCCGATGGGTTTCTATGACAAGCCGGAGATGCAGGTGCCGATTACCGCCTTCCGCGTGGCGGCGGACGTGCCGGCCTCGGAGCGCAGCAACTTCGAAGTGATGCGCACCGACAGCGCGACGTATCAGAAAGTGGTGGAAGCCCAGCGCAACCGCGGCGGCCCGTGGAACGTGGTGGCGGCCGGGCATGTCGACTTGTGCAATGCGCCGATTCCGGTGCGTGAGCAGGGCAACGCACAAAAATAAGACAGCCTTGGGGCCGGAGGATGGGCCGGCGATTTCGGCGCGCGATATAATCCGAACGATGAACGCGCCCGTCCCTACCCATCGTCCCATCCAGCAACTTCCCGACCAGCTGATCTCGCAGATCGCCGCTGGCGAGGTGGTCGAGAGGCCCTCGGCCGTCGTCAAGGAGTTGCTGGAAAATGCGCTGGACGCCGGCGCCACCCAGATCACGGTGCGCCTGGAGGAAGGCGGCGTCAAGCGCATCGCGATCACCGACAACGGCCGCGGCATCGAGCCCGACCAGATGCCGCTCGCCCTGGCGCGCCACGCCACGTCGAAGATCGCCTCGCTGACCGACCTCGAGAACGTGGCGACGCTGGGCTTTCGCGGCGAGGCGCTGGCTTCGATTGCCTCGGTGGCGGCGGTGTCGATCACCTCGCGCACCAAGGACGCGCCGCATGCCTGGGAAATCGTCGGCTCGCACCTGGGCCAGGTCGTGCCCTCCTCCGGCCCGCTAGGCACCACCATCGACGTGCAGGATTTGTATTTCAATACGCCGGCGCGCCGCAAGTTTTTAAAATCCGAGCAGACCGAATACGGCCACTGCGCCGAAGTCGTGCGCCGCATCGCGCTGGCGCGCCCCGACGTCTCGTTCAGCCTCACGCATAACGGCCGCACCATCGACCACTGGACCGTGGGCGAAATGGCCCGGCGCAGCAGCCAGATCCTCGGCAGCGATTTCGCCGAGGCGCGCATCGCCATCGACGAGTCGGCCGGGCCGCTGCGCCTGTTCGGCTATGCCGGTTTGCCGACCGCCTCCAAGGCGCGCGCCGACGGCCAGTTCTTCTACGTGAACGGACGGTTTGTCCGCGACAAGGTGCTGGTGCACGCGGTGCGCGCCGCCTACCAGGACGTGCTGCACGGCGACCGCTTCCCCTCGTACGTGCTGGCGCTGGACCTCGACCCGGCGCTGGTCGACGTCAACGTCCACCCATCGAAGACCGAAGTGCGCTTTCGCGACAGCCGCGCCGTGCACCAGTTCGTATTCCACGCGGTGCAGCGCGCGCTGGCGCAGACCTCGGCCACGGCGCACGGCAGCGTGCCGCCGCCCCTGAGCGCGGCCGAGATCACGCCGACGTCCTCGAACGCGAATGTGACTGCAAACTGGCGCCGTCCGCATGAACAGACCTCGTTCGGCGCGCAGTTGGCGCCGACCTTCTCGCCATCGCCCTACCCGCCGGGCAGCCGCTGGGATGCGCCGGCAACGCAGGGTGTGGCGCAATCCACTGCCAGTTACGGCGCGCTGTTTGCCGATCCTGAACGGTCGGCTTCATCGGCGCCGCTGCAGGTGGCGCCGATGCCGGCCGTATCGAACGCGCCCAGCAACGACGACTTCCCGCTCGGCTTCGCGCTGGCCCAGCTGCACGGCATCTACATCCTGGCCCAGAACACGCGCGGCCTGGTGCTGGTGGACATGCACGCGGCGCACGAGCGCATCCTGTACGAGCAGTTGAAGAATGCACTCGACGCCCAGGTCGACGGCCAGGACATGCAGGTGCAGTCGCTCCTGATTCCGGTGACCTTCTTTGCCGACGCCATCGAGGTGGCCACCGCCAACGACCACCAGGACACGCTCAAAGCCCTCGGCTTCGACATCGCCGCCCTGTCGCCGACCACGCTGGCCGTGCGCGCGGTGCCGACGCTGCTGAAGAACGCCGACGCCCAGACGCTGGCGCGCGACGTGCTGCGCGACGTGCGCGAATTCGGCGGCTCGCGTGTGCTGATCGAGCGCCGCAACGAGCTGCTCGGCACACTCGCCTGCCACACGGCGGTGCGCGCCAACCGCATCCTCACCATCCCAGAGATGAACGCGCTGCTGCGCCAGATGGAAAGCACCGAGCGCGCCGACCAGTGCAATCATGGCCGTCCGACCTGGGTCCAGCTCGACATCGCGGCCCTCGACAAACTGTTCCTGCGCGGTCAATAACATGTTCAACGAAGTAGACAACGCCCGGCCGCTGGCCGTGGCGATCATGGGCCCGACCGCGTCGGGCAAGACTGCGACCGCGCTGGCCATTGCGCGCGCGCGTCCGGTGGAAATCATCTCGGTCGACTCGGCCCTGGTGTACCGCGAGATGGACATCGGCACCGCCAAGCCGACCGCCGAGGAATTGGCCGCCGTGCCGCACCACCTGATCGACATCATCGACCCGCTCGACGCCTATTCGGTGGCCCAGTTCAGGAACGACACGCTGCGCCTGGTGGCCGAGATCAGCGCACGCGACGCCTTGCCGCTGCTCGTCGGCGGCACGATGATGTATTTCAAGGGGCTGACCGAGGGCCTGGACGACTTGCCGACCGCCGATGCCGCCGTGCGCGCGCGCCTCGATGCGGAAGCCGCGCAAATCGGCTGGCCCGGCATGCACGCCAGACTGCGCTTGCTCGATCCGGTGACGGCGGACCGCCTGGCGCCAGCCGACGCCCAGCGCATCAACCGCGCGCTGGAGATCATCGAACTGTCCGGCAAGCCGATGTCGGAACTGCTGGCGCGGCGCGCAAAACCGGTGCTGCCGTTCGAGCTGGTGTCGTTTGCGCTGGAGACGCCGGACCGCAGCATCCTGCACAAGCGCATCGCGCTGCGTTTCGAGCAGATGCTGGGCACGTCCGACGACACCGGCATCGTGGCCGAGGTGGCGCGCCTGCGTGCACGCGGCGATCTGTCGCCGAATCTGCCGTCGATGCGCTGCGTCGGCTATCGCCAGAGCTGGGATTACCTCGACGGCAAGATCGACCGCGCCGGCCTGCTCGAGACCGGCATCATCGCCACGCGCCAGCTGGCCAAGCGCCAGCTGACCTGGCTGCGCGCGATGCCGGAGCGGATCGTGGTCGACTTCATGGGGCGCGACCCGGCCGGCGAGATCCTGCGCCACCTGGACGGCTTGTCGGATTAGCACTGCCAAGAAAAACGCGCACTGTTTCGCTGAAGCAGCCTTGACAGAGCGCGTTCCGCCTTGGATAATATCGTTCTCTTTGGTGATATAGCTCAGTTGGTTAGAGCACAGCACTCATAATGCTGGGGTCGGTGGTTCAAGTCCACCTATCACCACCAGGATTCAAGGCAAATGGCTTGGCTCACGCGAGTCGGGCCATTTTGCTTTAAGCAGTATCGTTGTTCAGTTTCGGTGCTCAGTTTCGGTGATATAGCTCAGTTGGTTAGAGCACAGCACTCATAATGCTGGGGTCGGTGGTTCAAGTCCACCTATCACCACCAGGATTCAAGGCAAATGGCTTGGCTCACGCGAGTCGGGCCATTTTGCTTTAAGCAGTATCGTTGTTCAGTTTCGGTGCTCAGTTTCGGTGATATAGCTCAGTTGGTTAGAGCACAGCACTCATAATGCTGGGGTCGGTGGTTCAAGTCCACCTATCACCACCAGGATTCAAGGCAAATGGCTTGGCTCACGCGAGTCGGGCCATTTTGCTTTAAGCAGTATCGTTGTTCAGTTTCGGTGCTCAGTTTCGGTGATATAGCTCAGTTGGTTAGAGCACAGCACTCATAATGCTGGGGTCGGTGGTTCAAGTCCACCTATCACCACCAGAAGATAGAAAAGCCGCCGGTTCGCAAGAATCGGCGGCTTTTTTTGTTCATACGGCGGTTTTTGTTCACGCCACGCCGACCGTACGGTGGGCACTCTGTGCCCACGCGGAAGCCTGCACCATGCCAGCGATATTTGAATCGTACGGATGCCATTTGTTGGCGCTTCCAAATGATCATCCCGATACGTTTCGATGGGCTTGGGTCACGGGGTGAAACCCTGCCAACCATGCTCATCGTTCCGCGTGGGCACGGCGTGCCCACCGTACGAGAAACGTCGGCGATAAGCTTTATACCTCGGCATCCTCATCCAACTCGAATTCACCCCGCCCAAACGCCTCGATCACTTCCTGCGCCTGCTGCAGGTAATCGGCCGGCACCAGAATGCGCACGCCGCCCAGCGCGGGCGCCAGTAACAGGTCCGCCTGCATCAAATGTGCATCCGCCAATACCGCCGGAATGCCGGCGGCTTCCAGGCAACCGCGCATCAGTGCGGCATCCATCGGAATCATGTAACGCGCAATGATGAACAAATCGCGTCCGGGTATGGCTTCGATCTCCGGGTGTGCGGCCAGCCATGCGTCGAGTGCTTGATCCATGAGCTTCCCCCTGCCGTGGTGATGGATGAGCGAATACTACCTGTCCCAGCGCTGGTGCGACGCCGGATTGGATGTCAATGCATCATGCCCGGCAAGGAAGACAGCAGGTACAGGATCACCCCGATCAAGCCGCCGACGATCGTGCCATTTATGCGAATAAATTGTAAATCCTTGCCGATATTCAGTTCGATTTGTTCTGACATCTCGGCGCTGTCCCAGTTCTTCACGGTGTCGGCGATGTGGTGGGTCAGGAAGACCGCGAATTCCGGCGCCGCCGCACGCGAGGCCAGCTCCAGGTTCTCGTTCAGTGACTGGCGCAGTTGCGGGTCTTCGGCCAGGGTCTGGCCGAGCCAGGCGCCCACCGATTCGATGCGCCCGCGCAGCATCGAGTTCTCGCTGTGCAGATCGCGTTTCAGCCACGCGCGCAATTCGTTCCAGAGCGAGGCCAGGTAATTGTTCAGCGCTTCGTCGTTCAGCAGGTAGTTCTTGATTTCCTCGCTGCGCTCACTGAATGCCGGGTCGGCTTTCAGGCGCGCGATGAATTCGGCCGTGAACACATCGAAGCGCTGGCGCAGCGGGTGGTGCGGGTCTTCGCTCACCTTGTTCAGGATGCCCGATGCCAGGCGCACGGCGATATCCGCGCCTTTGCGGCCAATCAGCTCCGAAGGCAGCATCTTTTCGATAAAGGCATATTCTTCCTTCAGCCAGTCGACGATGCCCTGCGCAATATAGGATTGCGTTTCCTCGTTATCCAGCAGCGTCGCCAACTGGTGAATGCCCTCGTTCAGCAGTTCCTGGTGCCGCCCTCCCCGCGTCAGGCTTTCCAGGATAGTGCCGGCCGATTTCGACAAATCGACGCTTTTCACCATCGAGTGCACGGCCTTGCGCAGGAAGTTCTGTATCGCCGTGTCTTCGGTGAAGTCGAGCATCCAGGACGCGACTTTCACCAGGTAGTGGCCCATGCGCTCGGTGTTCGCCGGTTTTACCAGCCAGTCGGCCACTTTTTGCGCCGGGTCGTGCTTGCGGATCAGGCCGACGATGGATTCGGTATCGAGGAATTTCTCGCGCACGAACAGCGCCAGGTTATCGGCGATCTTGGCCTTGTTGTTCGGGATGATGTTGGTGTGGCGCGAGACAACCGGAATCGGCACGCGCTTGAACAGCGCCACCACGGCAAACCAGTCGGCCAGCGCGCCGACCATCGCCGCTTCGGAAAAGGCTTTCAATAATCCCGTCCACCAGGTCTGGGGCAGGAAAAAGCTGAGGACGAATAGGGCGGCGGCGCCGATGAAGAAGGCCAGCGCCAGCCGTTTCGATTGGTCGAGTTCGCGTTCTTTCGTCATGGGTACGGTAAGTGTTTATTCCGTAGCAATCCTATATGACTTGAAAGGTTTTCAGCTTTTCGATTGCTTCAGGCGGCCAGCCCCAGTCGGCCAGCACCTCGGCGCTGTGCTGGCCGGGCGTGGCGGGCGCGGCGCCGGCTTCGGGCACGGTGCGGCTGAAGCGTGGCGCCGGGGCGGGCTGGGTGACGCCGTCGATGTCGACGAAGGCGCCGCGTGCGCGGTTGTGCGCGTGTCGAGGGGCTTCCGCCATGTCGAGCACGGGGGCCACGCAGGCGTCGCTCCCTTCGAGCAGTGCGCACCATTCGTCGCGCGTGCGGGTGGCGAACAGGGTGGCGAATTTCGCCTTCAGTTCGGGCCAGCGCCCCTGGTTCCACTGCTTGCCGAAGTCCGGGTCGGTGGCGCCGGTGAGTGCCAGCAGCCGGGCGTAGAACTGCGGCTCGATCGCGCCGAGCGCCAGGAATTTGCCGTCGCGGCAGGCATAGGTGTCGTAGAACGGGGCGCCGCCATCGAGCATGTTGGCCCCGCGGGCATCAAGCCAGGAGCCGTGTGCGCGCAGGCCGTACAGCATGGCGCCGAGCAGGGCGGAACCGTCGCTCATGGCGGCGTCGACCACCTGGCCCTTGCCCGAATTGCGCGCTTCCAGTGCGGCGCAGACCACGCCAAAAGCCAGCATCATGGCGCCGCCGCCGAAGTCGCCGACCAGGTTCAGGAGCGGGGTGGGCGGGGTGTCGGCGCGGCCCATGGCGTGCAGCATGCCGGACAGGGCGATGTAGTTCAGGTCGTGGCCGGCGGCTTGCGACAAGGGGCCGGTCTGGCCCCAGCCGGTGATGCGGCCATAGACCAGCCTTGGGTTGCGCGCGTGGCAGGCGTCGGGGCCGAGGCCAAGGCGCTCCATGACGCCGGGGCGGAAACCTTCGAGCAGGATGTCGGCTTGTTCTGTGAGCTTCAGGACGACTTCCCTGGCTTCGGGGTGTTTCAGGTCGAGGGCGAGGGAGCGGCGGCCGCGGGCCATGACGTCGTATTTGGTGCCGAGCGAGGGGAAAGGCGTTTCGGCGCCGGGCCTGGGTTTGCGGTCGATGCGGATGACCTCGGCGCCCATGTCGGCCAGCATCATGGCGGCGAAGGGACAGGGGCCGATGCCGACCAGTTCGATGATTTTGATACCGGTGAGGGGTCCGGGCATGTGTTTTCGTTTTCGAGTGTTCAACGGCGCTACCGCCCATCCGACATCACAGGGAGCGGGCGATGATCTCTTTCATGATCTCGTTGGCGCCGCCATAGATGCGCTGGACGCGGGCGTCGACGTACATTTGCGCGATCGGATATTCGAGCATGTAGCCGTAGCCGCCGAACAGCTGCACGCATCCGTCGACCACCTTGCATTGCAGGTCGGAGATCCAGTATTTCGCCATCGAGGCGCGTACGGTGTCCATGCGGCCCGCCAGCATGTCTTCGACGCAGCGGTCGATGAAGATGCGCGCCACCGTGGCTTCGGTCTTGATTTCGGCCAGCACGAAGCGGGTGTTCTGCATCTCGATCAGGGCCTGGCCGAAGGCGCGGCGTTCCTTTGCGTGTTCCACGGTCAGGTGCAATGCGCGCTCGATGGCGGCCACGCCGGCCACGCCGATGATGGTGCGCTCGTAGGGCAGCTCGGTCATCAGCTGGACGAAGCCCCTGCCCTCCTCGCCGCCGAGCACGTTCGCCAGCGGCACGTGCGCGTCGTCGAAGAACAGCTCGCAGGTATCCTGCCCCTTCTGGCCGACCTTTTCCAGGATGCGGCCGACGCGGAAACCGGGATTGTCGCGGGTTTCCAGCAGCATCAGCGAGATGCCTTTGGCGCCGCCGGCCGGGTCGGTCTTGGCCACCACCAGGATCAAATCGGCAAGGTAGCCGTTCGAGATGAAGGTCTTCGAGCCATTCAGGCGGTAGCCGCCTTCGGCGCCGGGGGTGGGCCTCGTGGCCGTGGTGCGGATGCCCTTCAGGTCCGAGCCGGCGCCCGGTTCCGACATGGCGATCGCCGCCACCATCTCGCCGCTGGCCAGCTTGGGCAGGTAGTGGCGCTTCTGCTCCTCGGTGCCCTGGTTCAGCAGGTAGTGGGCGACGATGGCGTGCACGTGCAGGCCGAAGGCCATGTCGCCGGCGTAGCCGAGTTCCTCGAACACCACGGCCATGTGGGCGAAGCTGCCGCCGCTGCCGCTGTATTCCTCGGGGATGTCGGCGGCGAGCAGGCCCATCTCGCCCGCCTTGTTCCACAGGTCGCGGTCGACGTGCTGTTGCTGGCGCCAGCGCTCGCCGTGCGGGGCGATTTCGCTGGCCACGAAGCGGCGCACGGCGTCGCGGAAACCATCGAGTTCCGGATTGGTCCAGGAAGGCGTGATCTCCATGTTCAGCCTGCGCAGTACATGGTCACGACACAGGCCCCGCCCAGGCCCAGGTTGTGCTGCAAGGCCGTGCGCGCACCCTCGACCTGGCGCGCACCGGCGCTGCCGCGCAGCTGGTGGGTCAGCTCGAAGCATTGGGCCAGGCCGGTGGCGCCGAGCGGGTGGCCCTTCGACAGCAGTCCGCCCGAAGGATTGGTGACGACCTTGCCGCCGTAAGTATTGTTGCCGTCGCGGATGAACTTGTCGGCGCCGCCTTCCGGGCACAGGCCCAGGGCTTCGTAGGTGATCAATTCATTGTGGGCGAAGCAGTCGTGCAGCTCGATCACGTCGATATCGTTTGGGCCGATGCCGGCCTGTTCGTAGACCTTGGCGGCGGCTTCGCGGCTCATGTCGTAGCCGACCAGGCGCATCATGTCGCCCGCGTCGAAGGTGCTGGCGCGGTCGGTGGTCATGGCCTGGGCGGCGATATGGACGCCGGCGCGCAGGCCGCGCTTCTTCGCGAACTCCTCGGACACCAGCACGGCGGCGGCCGCGCCGCAGGTCGGTGGGCAAGCCATCAGGCGCGTCATTACGCCGGGCCAGATGGCGGGGGCGTCGAGCACGTCCTGGGCCGACACCTCCTTGCGCAGCAGCGCCAGCGGATTGTTCACGGCGTGGCGGCTGGCCTTGGCCCGGATGCGGGCGAATGCTTCCAAAGGCGTGCCGTACTTTTCCATGTGCGCGAGGCCCGCGCCGCCGAAGTAGCGCAGCGCCAGCGGAATCTCGGGTTTGCCGACCAGGCGGTCGGTGACGGCGTCGAAGTCGTCGAAAGGCGCCGGGCGGTCAGTGAACACCGAGCCAAGGGCCCCGGGGCTCATCTGCTCGAAGCCCAGCACCAGTACGCACTCGGCGGCGCCGCTGGCGATGGCCTGGCGCGCCAGGAACAGGGCCGTGGAGCCGGTCGAGCAGTTGTTGTTGACGTTGACGATGGGGATGCCGGTCATGCCGACGCCGTACAAGGCCTTCTGGCCGCAGGTCGAGTCGCCGTAGACGTAGCCGGCGTAGGCCTGCTCGATGTCGGCGTAGGCTATGCCGGCGTCCTGCAACGCGGCGCGGGCGGCCTGCGCGCCCATCTCGTGATACGGCGCGCTGGCGCCGGGCTTGGCGAACGGGATCATCCCGACGCCGGTCACATAAACCTTGTTCATGCTCGTCTCCTGATTGTGTATGGACCTGTGGTCCTTTTTTATCGTTCGATTATAGACAGATACAGCCGCGCTGGAAGCCGCAGGTGCCCGAAGCCCTGCTCTATTTTTTTATCAGCAATGTTGCTACGTCGCTTATACTGCTCCGATTCCACCTTGATAAGGAGCTGTACTGCATGCATCACGAACTCAGTCTGATCACCACCATTGCCGCCGCGCTGGGCTTCGGCCTCCTCTTCGGGATGCTCGCCGTGCGCCTGAAGTTGCCCGCGCTGGTTGGCTACCTGGCCGCCGGTATCGTCATCGGCCCAGCCACACCCGGCTTCGTTGCCGATGTGTCGCTGGCCTCGCAACTGGCCGAGATCGGGGTGATGCTGCTGATGTTTGGCGTGGGCCTGCACTTCTCCCTGCGCGACCTGCTCGACGTGCGCCGGATCGCCCTGCCCGGCGCCATCCTGCAGATTGCGGTAGCGACTGCGATGGGCATCGGCATGGCCCACCTGTGGGGCTGGAGCCTGGGCGCCGGCCTGGTGTTCGGCCTGGCGCTGTCGGTGGCCAGTACCGTGGTGCTGCTGCGCGCGCTGGAAAGCCGCGGCATCCTCGACTCCATGAACGGCCGTATTGCGGTCGGCTGGCTGGTGGTTGAAGACCTGGTGACGGTGCTGGTGCTGGTGCTGCTGCCGGCGATTGCCGGCCCGCTCGGCGGCAAGGGCGCCGATGCCGACGTGTCGATCTGGTACGCGCTCGGCAAGACCCTGCTGCAGGTCGGCGCCTTTATCGCCTTCATGCTGCTGGTCGGGCGCAAGCTGTTCCCCTGGTTCCTGTGGCGCGTGGCCAAGACCAATTCGCGCGAGCTGTTCACGCTGGCGGTGATCGCCGCCGCCGTCGGCATCGCCTACGGTTCGTCGGAACTGTTCGGCGTGTCGTTCGCGCTGGGCGCCTTCTTTGCCGGCATGGTGCTGCGCGAGTCCGATCTGTCGCACCGCGCGGCCGAAGAATCGCTGCCGCTGCGCGACGCGTTCTCGGTGCTGTTCTTTGTATCGGTCGGCATGCTGTTCGATCCGATGGTGCTGGTCGACAGCCCGCTGAAAGTACTGGGCGTGGTCGCCGTCATCATCTTCGGCAAGTCGATCGCGGCGATGCTGCTGGTGCTGGCGCTGCGCTATCCGCTCAATACCGCGATCACCGTCTCGGCCAGCCTGGCGCAGATCGGCGAGTTCTCCTTCATCCTGGCCGCGCTCGGCATTTCGCTGGGCCTGATGCCGCAGGAAGGGCAAAGCCTGATCCTGGCCGGCGCGATCATCTCGATTGCGGTGAACCCGCTGCTGTTCACGGCGATCGAGCCGCTGCAGCGCTGGCTGCGCGCCAATTCCGCTGCGGTGCGCAAGCTCGAATCCTCGCCCGATCCGCTGGCCGAGCTGCCGATGACGGTGCCGCACGAGCGCCTCAGCGGCCAGGTGGTGCTGGTCGGCTACGGCCGCGTGGGCCGGCGCATCGCCGACGCCCTCATCGCGCAGGGCATCCATTACGTGGTGGCCGAGCAGAACCGCGAGATCGTCGACGCCCTGCGCAAGCGCGACCAGCCGGCGGTGGTGGGCAATGCGGCGGAACCGGCGGTGCTGATCCAGGCGCACATCGCGCGCGCGGCGGTGCTGGTGATCGCCACGCCGGATACCTTCCACGTGCGTACCATGATCGAGACCGCCAAGGCGCTCAATCCGACGGTGCGCGTGGTGGTGCGCACGCATAACGAGCAGGAAGCCGAGCTGCTGCGCGAGGATACCGGCGGCAAGGTGTTCCTGGGCGAGCACGAGCTGGCGGGGAGCATGACGCGCTATGTGCTCGATACCTTGAAGGATGCGCAGCACGCGCATTAAAGCGCGGATTGCGGCATATCCTGTACGGTGGGCACTCCGTGCCCACGCGGATACGTACGTATCCGATGGACGGCTGCGGCGACGCGTCGCTCGCGATGCATGCGACGGCCTGAAAAACCTGCCTCGCATCTTGCACCGTCGTCGGAAACGTCAGCGGGCGAATTATCCCTGCCGCGTGTGCAAGGATGAACACGTAACCGCGTGGGCACGGAGTGCCACCGTACGGTCGACTATCCCGAATAAAAAAAGCCCGCCGGCGCATTGCGCGCAGCGGGCTTTTTTACGCGGGAAGCTGAATTACGCGGCAACCATCTCGCCCGTCTCCGAGCACAGCTTCAGGTTCGCATGCTTCGGTGCGAACTGCAGCAGTTCCTTGCGCTCTTCGAGCAGCGCGAACACGGCGTCTTTTGAGAGCACGTACTGGTCGAGCAGCGTGTCCTTGATCGACTCGATCATGGCGCGGTAGTCGCGCATGGCGCCCAGGGTATAGCTGTACAGTTCGTCGGCCTTGTCTTCCATCTGGCGCAGGGTGTGCTCGCCGCTGGCGTCGTTCTTCAGCTGGCTGTAGTCGATCTTCGAGCGCGAGTACATCGACAGGCGATTGACCATCAGGTTCAGCATCTTGGTCACTTTCTCGATGTCGTTCTGGGCGCCGACCGAGATACCGCGGGCGCCGTAGAACAGCTCCTCGGCCGCCATGCCGCCGTACAGGCCGATCACGTCGCGTTCGAGTTCTTCCAGCGTGCGCAGCGACATGTCGTCACCGGACTGCAGCACGTAGCCGAGGGCGCCGATCTTCGAGACGGCTTCGGTCGAGATTTTGAGCAGGTGCGACTTTTCCTTCACTTCGTCGAGCGACAGGCCGGCGCGCAGGTGCGGGTCGATCTGCATGAAGAAGTGGCCCAGTTCGTGCAGGGCGATGCGTTCGCGCTGCTTGTGTTTTTCAGCCGTGGTGGCGCGGTCGGTCAGGCCGATGGTGGCGCGCTCGTAGGCACGGAACAGCAAATCGGTGTTGATGATCGCCTTTTCCTGGATCGACAGCATCGAAGCGCGTTCGACCACGGTTTCCAGCAGCGCCGGGCTCAGGTTCTGGGTGATTTCCGCCACCTGGTCCAGGTCGAGGTCGTCGTAGTCGACCAGGCCTTCTTTTTTACGCGACAGGAAGCTGCGCAGCAGTTCGCGGCGTTCAGTCTTGTTCGGCAGGCGGAAGTTGATCTTCACCGAGAAGCGGCGCAGCATCGCTTCGTCCATCTCGGTCGAGGCATCGTCGAAGTTCGAGGCGATGATCCAGATCACGCCCGATCCCTTGTCGCTCTTCACGCCGTCCAGCAGGCCGAGCAGGGTGTTGGCGGTATCGTCTTCCCATTTCTTTTCGCTGCGGCCGCGCGGCATGAACAGGCTCTGGCCTTCGTCGAGGAAGATGATGCACTTGCCCTTGGCGCAAGCCTTGCGGTACAGGGCGTTCAGGGCTTTCGAGCCGCCGCCGACGTAACCCGATTCCAGGGCCGAGCCCGAGGCCGAGATCAGCGGCAAATTCAGGCGCTTGGCCAAATAGCCGACCAGCTTGGTTTTACCCGTGCCGGCAGGACCGGTCAGCATCACGTTGAACGGCTTGTCGATGTTGTGCGACGCATATTCGTCGCGGTTGCGGATCATGTCTTCCAGGTGCAGCACTTCCTGCTTGATGTCTTCCATGCCGATCAAATCGTCCATGCTGCCCTTCAGCTTGTCCGGGGTGATCATGGTCGAGCTCGCACCCATGCCCGGGATGCCGAACTTCAGGCAATACACGATCAGGAGCAGCAGCACGATCTCGAAGGCGTGGCGCTTCATGAAGTCGACGGCGTGGTCGCCGGCCGAACCTTCTTCTTCCAGCACGGCCTTGTGCGAAGCCAGGTAGTCGTCCTTGGCGATCGAGTAGGGAATGGCGTTCTTCAGAAGGACTTCGCGTTCCAGGCTCAGGTGCGAGGTGCTCGGCACCTTGACCACGTGCAGTTCCGGCGCACCCTTGAACTTGAACACATAGCGCGGCGACTCCGACAGCGGCTTGGCCACCATCAGGTAATCGAGCTTGTCCTTTTGCGTGGCCAGGCGCGTGATTTCGGAAATGTCCTGCGAGTGGACGACCGGGCTCGTGTCTTGCGGCTTGTCCGCCGACCAGATCGCCACGCCAGTCATCGCACCCAGCATCACGGCTGCGGCAATGCGCACGTACACGTTCTTGAAAGCGATCTGGAGTCGGGCAAAGTTGGGCATGTTCGGTACTCTACGAATGTATGGTGCGCGTGATGCAACAGTGCGTGAAGCGGAGGCGGCCTTCCGGGTGCGCTTGTCGGAATGGCGGCGGCGTATTCAAAGGCCGCATGGAGTCGAACAGATAAGCATTCGACATCTTTTTGATGCCGGTAGGCAACAGCGATAGGGAGACTATACCCGTAAAGAAAACCCAGATGTATACGCCAGGCTTAAATTTTCTTGATCGGTAGCATAGGTAGAAAGGCTGACAAGGGAATTCGTTGTGAGCCTGTCAAAAGTATCGGTAAAGCGTCTATTCATAGCGGCAAGAGCTTGACCTTTTGACAATAAATGAAGACCGAAATCTTGGTTCATTGATATGCACGGCCTTGATGCCTGTCGCATTTCTTTAACATGGCGAAGGAGTACGTTCGTGCGGCGCTGCGCTGCTGCCTGCGATGTGCACACCCATCGCACGCAAATCGAACGCAACTCGGTCAGCGGTTTTTGTTATGCTTTTCGAATAGCCGGCGGCATCAGCACGATCGCCCCGGTTTTTCGAAAGGCGTTTGTACCCAGCACTATCTGCAAGGAAGGGAACAATCGTGAACAGATTCTTTATCGCCCTGGCGCTGGGGCTGCTGGCGGGCGGTGCGGCGCAGGCAACCGTCATCGACCTGTCGGCGCCGCATGCCGCCGCCCCGCCCCGGGTCGCCGACCTGGCCCCCACACCCCGTCTCGACGTCGTCGGCCCGCCGCGCCACATGTCGGAATTGCCGGAGCCGGAAGTGTTTGCGATGATGCTGGTTGGCCTGGTGCTGCTCGGTTACCGGGCACGCCGGCGCGACAGCAGCGAAAAGTTCAAATGACGCGTTAAGTACCGCGTCNGCCACATGTCGGAATTGCCGGAGCCGGAAGTGTTTGCGATGATGCTGGTTGGCCTGGTGCTGCTCGGTTACCGGGCACGCCGGCGCGACAGCAGCGAAAAGTTCAAATGACGCGTTAAGTACCGCGTCACGTAGAGGATGTGAAAAAATTGTCAGGGCAAGGCGCCGAGTCGAAGACAGTACGAGCGTACGGCGAGACGAGGCAACGCAGCCATGGCGATTTTTTCACATCCTCGTAATGCGCGGCGCTTCCGTGCAGAGCGCATACAGCTTGCACAGGGTATTCCAGTTGCGCGAAGTGGTCGTGTCGCCCAGCTGCTTGCCGAGCGCGGCCGCCGCAGGGCTGTCGAGCACGCCATCCGGGCACCAGACATAGGCGGCATGCTGGCCAACGGCCAGGGCGCCCTCGCCCCAGTCGCGTTCGCACAGCGGCGCAATCGCCGCGCGCGCAGCCGCGTCCGGCAGCAGGAAGACCAGCAGGCGCGCATGGTCGGTCGACAGCGGCAACAAGGTGTTTTCTGCCAGCACAGCGGCCAGGACTGCATCGTCCAGCACCATCACGCGCGCCGCCACGCCGAGTTTCAGCACCATGGCTTCTTCGATAGCCTTGGCGGCGCCAAGCGGATTGATGTCACCCGCGCCGAACACGATGTTCCCGCTGTTGAGCAGGCTGCGCACGTCGGTATGGCCGAGTTCGGCCACCAGGGTGCGCAGGTCGGCCATGGCCACGCGCTTGGCGCGGCCCACGTTGATGCCGCGTAACAGGGCAATATAGCGTTTGCTGGTCATGCGGCCATGTTACCGCCCATGGAGCTGGGCAGCATCATTTTATTTATGCAACTTATTTCAACAAGCCTTCGGCGCGCAGGGCGGCCTGTACGGCCGGGCGTGCACCGATGCGCTCGCGGAAGACTTGCAGTTGCGGCCAGTCGGCCAGGCTGAACTTGACCACGTCGGCCCAGCCCAGCACGGTGAACAGGTAGGCATCGGCCACGCCGAACTGGCTGCCCGCCAGGAAGTCGCGGCCTTCCAGGTGGCTTGCAACGTGCGAGAAGCGCAGTGCCAGCATCTTGCGCGCGTTGGCGCGCATGTCGTCGCTTGCGTCCGGCTTGAACAGCGGGCTGTAGTTCTTGTGCAGCTCGGTGGAAATGTAGTTCAGCCAGCCCAGGGCCTGGTAGCGCTCGACCTGGCCGACGGCAGGCAGCAGGCCGGTTTGCGGCGCGAGATCGGCCAGGTACTGGACGATAGCCGGGCCTTCGGTCAGCACGGTACCATTCTCCAGTTCGAGCGCCGGCACGTACCCGTTCGGATTGATGCTGCGGAAGTCCGCGCCGCCGGCCGTGCGTTTCTTGCCGAGGTCGACGCGCTCGGTGCTGAAGGGCAGGCCCGTTTCGAGCAGGACGATGTGCGGGGACAGCGAGCAGGCGCCGGGGCTGAAATACAGTTTCATGTAGGGTCCTTTGTCTGGGTGAAGGGCATGGCGAATAGCCAGGCCGCCCGGGCGGGCAGCAAACGCCGCGCCGAGGCAGCGCGAGAATACCGTATCCGGGACCTGCCTGCTTGGGGCCGCTCAATCCGCCCGGTTCACGCGCTGGACGCAAAAAAATACCGGCCTGCCCTGGAGGGCGCCGGAAAATGCAGGACTGGGAAAACGTGCGTCCGGAAGGACGAGGAAGGAAAACCGACAGCGTGCGCGGCGCTTAGCGCGCCGGGCAGCTGCCGCGCATCACCGGTGGCACGGCAGTAGAATCTGCCATGCCGCCGGTATCAGTGCGCATAATTACCGGTCGACGGCGAAGCTTCGTTGCCTTGCGATTGCTGCTGTTGCTGCTGCTGGGCTGCCGCTGCGGCCTGTGCTGCCTTCTCTTCTGGTTTCGGGCGGCCCTGGGCGTCGGACAGGCGGTATTTGGTGCGGCGGTCGCCCATCAGGTCGCGCAGGTCGCGAATGCTCATGCCGGTAACTTCGTGCATGCGGATCAGCAGCGAGGCGCCGACTGGCAGGCGGTGGTGACGGATCTTGCTGATGACCGGCGGGGCCACTTCCAGCATGCGCGACAGCGCGGCGTCGTTTTTCAGTTGCATCTTGCCCAGCAGAATGTCGAGCAGATGGTTAGGGTTGTAGCTTTCCTGTGAAGACAAAGCATGATGTGCCATGATTTTTACCTCGTGAGTGTAGTTTAAAATAGTTCTTTACGAACTTTGTAAAGACTGTGCTTCTGTCAACATAAGTTCCCGAACACGCTCTTGAGCCAACATTCAGAACAAGTCTGCCGACCCAATCTGAATCTTTACTTAAGAAACATGCCGGCTTGCATGCTCTCTGCTTAACACTCCCCCAAACGCACTTGTCTTTCAAACAAATTATCAGACCCACACAGTATTTGAACATCCGTCCTGAGCACATGAGTCATTGTTGGAAATCAAGCTATCGTGCGGAAAGCTTGTCACATAAGCATTTCAACACATGGGGATAATTTGTGGCGCACGCAAGAGATTTCTTCCGTTAATTTGTGTGAAAGAATTCGAGCCGAACGTATTGATTTACAACAGGAAATATCCTGAGCAAACCCTGACTCTGCCTTGGCTAGCGCGTTTTGATTCCTCAACGCAATTTAACAATCTGAATAGATTAACAACGTGATTTATTCAGGCAATAAGTGATTCTTGGTAGCATTCATTCGCCCCTCCCGCACGCCGCTTTTCGGCTTCAAACAGGGATTTACGGTAAACTCGCTTGACGCTTTGTCAAAGCGTTAGCATTTCTTTTAACGAAGCATTCCATGCAGAAAAAAGTATTTATCAAGACCTTCGGTTGCCAGATGAACGAGTACGACTCGGACAAAATGGCGGACGTGCTTGGCGCATCCGATGGTCTGGTGCGCACCGATAAACCGGACGACGCCGACGTCATCCTGTTCAATACCTGCTCGGTGCGCGAAAAAGCGCAGGAGAAAGTGTTTTCCGACTTGGGCCGCCTGCGCGAACTGAAACGCCAGCGCCCCGACCTGATCATCGGCGTCGGCGGCTGCGTGGCGTCGCAGGAAGGCCAGGCCATCGTCAAGCGCGCCCCGCACGTCGACATGGTGTTCGGCCCGCAAACCCTGCACCGCCTGCCGCAGATGATCCGCGAGCGGCGCAGCAGCGGCACGGCCCAGGTCGACATCAGCTTCCCGGAAATCGAAAAGTTCGATCACCTGCCCCCGGCCAAGGTCGACGGCCCGGTCGCCTATGTATCGATCATGGAAGGCTGCAGCAAATATTGCAGTTATTGCGTCGTGCCCTACACCCGCGGCGAGGAAGTCTCGCGCCGCTTCGAGGATGTGCTGACCGAAGTCGCCGGCCTGGCCGCCCAGGGCGTAAAGGAAATCATGTTGCTGGGCCAGAATGTGAATGCTTACCGCGGCGCGATGGAGGGTGGCGCAGTTGGTGAATTTGCTGACTTTGCGCTGCTGCTCGAATACATTGCCGATATTCCCGGTATCGAGCGCCTGCGCTTCGTTACCAGCCACCCGAAGGAATTCACCCAGCGCCTGATCGACGCCTTTGCCAGGATTCCGCAGCTGGTGAATCACCTGTATCTGCCGGTGCAGCACGGTTCCGACCGTATTTTGCAAGCCATGAAGCGCGGCTATACCGGACTGGAATATAAAAGCATCATCCGCCGCATCCGCGCGGTGCGCCCGGACATCACGATTTCCTCGGACTTCATCGTCGGCTTCCCTGGCGAAACCGATGCCGATTTCGAAGCCATGATGAAACTGGTGCAGGACGTCGGCTTCGACAACAGCTTCTCCTTTATCTTCAGCAAGCGTCCGGGCACCCCGGCCGCGAATCTCGAAGACGACACCCCGCACGAGGTCAAGCTGGCGCGCCTGCAGCGCCTGCAGGCCCAGATCGACGCGAATACCCGCAAGCTCAGCGCGGCCATGGTCGGCACCGTCCAGCGCATCCTGGTCGAAGGCCCATCCAAGCGCGATCCGAATGAGCTCCAGGGCCGCGCCGAAAACAACCGCGTCATTTATTTCGCCCCAGGCGCTTCCGGCAACGCACTGGTCGGCCAGCTGGTCGACGTACGCGTCACGGAAACCCTGGATTATTCCCTGCGCGGCGAACTCGTCGCCAATCTCGATACGATTGCCAAAGCCAGTTGAAAACCACTCCTACCCAGCCTTCGTACTTCATTCCCGAGCCGCTCGATAACACGCGGCTTGCCCACCTGTGTGGTCCGCTCGACGAAAACCTGCGCCAGATCGGTGCGGCCCTCGACGTGACCATCTTCCGCCGCGGCGAGAAATTCATCGTCACCGGCACGAATGCCGAGCGCGCGGTCGAACTGCTCGAACGCTTCTATGCAGTGGCCAACAAGGTCGTGCCGATCGAGGAAGTGCAGCTGGCCCTGGTGGAACAGCGCGCCGGCCTGCGCCCGACAGCCGACAGCGCCAAGCCAGCCGAAGCCGCCGCTGCCAGCACCGGGACCACGCACGAAGAAGACGGCGAAGACAACGCGGAGCTGGTCAGCCCGACCCTGAAGACGCGCCGCAGCGACTTGCGCGGACGCACGCCGCACCAGATCCAGTACCTGCGCGCCGTGCTCGAGCACGACATCAGCTTCGGCATCGGCCCGGCCGGCACCGGCAAGACCTATCTGGCCGTGGCCTGCGCGGTCGATGCGCTGGAACGCGACGCCGTGAAACGCATCATCCTGACGCGTCCGGCGGTGGAAGCCGGCGAACGCCTCGGCTTCCTGCCCGGCGACATGAGCCAGAAGGTCGACCCTTACCTGCGTCCGCTGTACGACGCTTTGTATGACCTGCTCGGTTTCGACCGCACGCAAAAGCTGTTCGAAAAGCAGGTGATCGAGATCGCGCCGCTGGCCTACATGCGCGGCCGCACGCTGAACCACGCCTTCGTGATCCTGGACGAAGCCCAGAACACGACGGTGGAGCAGATGAAGATGTTCCTCACGCGTATCGGCTTCGGCAGCAAGGCCGTGGTCACCGGCGACGTGACCCAGGTCGATCTGCACAAGACCCAGCGCTCGGGCCTGGTCGACGCCATGCATGTCCTGCGCGACGTGCGCGGCATCGCGTTTACGCAATTCTCGAGTGCCGACGTGGTGCGCCACCCGCTGGTGGGCCGCATTGTCGACGCTTACGAAAAAGCCAGCGAAGTCCAGGAACTGGGCGCGCTTCCTAAACCCACGACTGCCCGCAATGCAAGAAAAAAACCATAATCTCGAACTCGACGTCCAGTACCCGGACACGCGCCTGGAAGCCACCATCACCCCGGAGCTGGTGGAACGCTGGGTACGCTCGGCCCTGCTGGGCCCGGCCGAACTGGCGATCCGCTTCGTCGACGCCGCCGAGGGCCTTACCCTGAACCGCGACTACCGCGGCAAGGACTACGCCACCAACGTGCTGACCTTTGCCTACAACGAAGGCGAGGAACTGGGCGAGGACGACCCGGTGCAGGCCGACATCGTGCTGTGCACCGACGTGCTGCAGCGCGAGGCCGACGAGCAGAAGAAGACGCTGGAAGAACACGCCGCCCACCTGGTGGTGCACGGCGTGCTGCATGCCCAGGGCTACGACCACGAGCATGACGAGGAAGCCGAGGAAATGGAACAGTTCGAGCGTGACGTGATGGAAGCGCTGGGGTATCCGGATCCGTATGCCGAGAAGTGATCGCCAATAAATTTGTTGGCGTATCGGGGTTCGTAGGGTGGGCACTTGTGCCCACGCGGACGCAACGTTAGCGGTCCATTGTCATACGCATCACCCGGCAAGCGATGAGACCGCGTGGGCTCAAGAGCCCACCCTACAACGGCAACATCACGCCGCTTTATGTTTTTAACTGCTCCCCAATCGGCAACTTGCGCACCCGCTTCCCGGTCGCCGCAAACACGGCATTCGTCAACGCCGGCGCAATCCCCGCCGTCCCCGGTTCGCCAATCCCGCCCGGCTCATCGCGGCTGTTCACGATGTGCACCTCCACCACCGGCGCCTCGTGGATGCGCATCATGCGGTAATCGCCAAAGTTCGACTGCTGCACCCGCCCCTTGTCGAGCGTGATCTCGTTCCACAGCGCTGCCGAGGCGCCGAACACGATCCCGCCTTCCATCTGCGCAATGATCCCGTCCGGGTTGATCGCCTGCCCGCAATCGACCGCGCACACCACCCGGTGCACGCGTACGTCGCCGTCCGGCCCGACCGACACCTCGGCCACCTGCGCCATGTAGCTGCCGAACGCAAACTGCGTCGACACCCCGCGCCCCACCTTGCGCCCGGCAACGGGTTTCAAAGGCTTGCCCCAGCCCGCCTTCTCCGCCGCCAGGTTCAGCACGCCCAGCGTGCGCGGCGACTTCTCCAGCAAGGCACGGCGGAATGCCACCGGGTCCTGCTTGGCCGCCGCAGCCAATTCGTCGATGAAACTTTCGACCACGAACACGTTATGGGTCGGCCCCACGCCGCGCCAGAAGGCGGTCGGCACGCCCGGCGGTTCGTGGCGCACATATTCCACGCGCATGGCCGGAATCGCATACTGCAAATCGGCCGCGCCTTCCACCGCATCCGGGTCGACGCCGTTCTTGACTGCCGGCGGCGCAAAACGCGCCATGATCGAGGAACCGGTGACGCGGTGGAACCAGGCCGCAGGTTTACCCTTGTCGTCCAGGCGCGCCGCCAGGCGGTCCACATAATAAGGACGGTACATGTCGTGCTGGATATCTTCCTCGCGGGTCCAGATGAACTTGATCGGTCCCTTGGCCAGCCTGGCGAACGACACCGCCTGGATTACGTAATCGACCTCCAGCCGCCGCCCGAAACCGCCGCCAATATAAAAGTTGTGCACTTTTACTTTCTCGACCGGCAGCCCGGACACCTTGGCCGCCGCCCCTTGCGCCAGGGCCGGCACCTGGGTCCCGACCCAGAGGTCGCAGCCATCGGCGCGAAGGTCCACGGTGCAATTGATCGGCTCCATGGTGGCGTGCGCCAGGAAAGGCAGCTCGTACACGGCCTCGATCTTGCGTCCGCCTTCCTCGCCCAGCACCTTCAGCGCATTGCCATCGTCGCGCGCCACGGCGCCGGTACCCTGCGACAGCTTCAGCATGTCGGCGACGATGCCGCCAGAGCTCACGTTGGCATTGGCGCCATCCTCGAAGCGCGGGGCAGCTGCCGCCAGACCCTGTTTCGCGGCCCAGAAATGATCCGCCACCACGGCCACCGCCCCCTCCAGGCGCAGCACCTGGCGCACGCCTTTCACGGCCAGCGCCCTCTGCTCGTCCACCGCTACCAGCTTGCCGCCGGTGACCGGCGAGGCGGCGACGGCGGCAATCCCCATGTTCGGCAGGCGCGCGTCGATGCCGAACTGGGCCGTGCCATTCACCTTGGCCGGCGCATCCAGGCGGCGCATGGCCTTGCCGATCAGGACGAACTGTTCCGGGTCCTTCAACTTGACGTTTTTCGGCAGCGTCAGCGTCGAGGCCGCATCGACCAGTTCGCCGAAGTGGGCCGAGCGGCCCGAGGCCTGGTGGCGCACGGTGCCGGCCACCACCTGCAAATCGGCGGTATCGACATCCCACTGCTTGGCCGCGGCCTGCACCAGCACCGCGCGCACCATGGCGCCGGCTTCGCGCAGCGGGCGCCAGGCGCCGCGCACCGAGGTCGAGCCGCCGGTCACCTGGCCGCCCAGCAGCGGGTCGGCATACAGTTCGTTGTTGGCCGGCGCCTGTTCCAGCTTCACTTTCGACAGATCGGCGCCGAGTTCCTCGGCCAGCAGCATCGGCATCGAGGTAAAGGTGCCCTGCCCCATTTCCACCTTGTGGATGACAAGCGTCACGATGCCGTCGCGGTCGATGCGGATAAAGGCGTCGCGCGCCAGTCCGGCCGGGGTATCGGAATGCTCGGTCGAGGCCTGGCCGACGGCTTTTTCCGGCGGCGCCTCCTTGCGGTCGTCTTCCTTGCTGCAGCCGAACAGGGAAAAGCCGAACAGCAGCCCGCCGCCGGCGGTGGCGCCGAGCTGCATGAAGCGGCGGCGCGAGTTTGCAACGGCGCGTTGCTCTTTTTTGACTTGGCTCATGTGTACTCCTTATTTCGCGGCCGCGATCTTGATCGCGTGACGGATGCGTCCATAGGTGCCGCAGCGACAGATGTTTCCGCTCATGGCGTTGTCGATGTCGCCGTCGCTCGGCTTCGGCGTGGCTTTCAGCAAGGCCGTGGCCGACATGATCTGGCCCGACTGGCAATAGCCGCACTGCACCACGTCGATCTGGCGCCAGGCGTCCTGCACCTTGGCGCCGACCGGGTCGTTGCCGACCGCCTCGATGGTAACGATCTGCTTGCCCACCGCGCTCGATACCGGCGTCACGCAGGAACGGATCGCCTGGCCGTCGAGGTGGACGGTGCAGGCGCCGCACATGGCCACGCCGCAGCCGAACTTGGTGCCAGTGAGACCGGCGACGTCGCGCAGGGCCCACAGCAGGGGCATGTCGTCGGGCACGTCGAGGGTGGTGGTGTTGCCGTTGATGGTGAGGGCGGGCATGGGCGCTCCTTTATAATTGAGCAATCACTATAATGTAAGTGGCACCCCGCTGCAGGACCGCGCCAGCAAGCGCAATGAAAGCGCACGGCTGCGCAAAATTCAGGCAAGCCCGCTTTTGGTGTATGCTTATGCTCATCGCAACAACGGCTTCACGCCAACTATGCCCGAGTATCCCACTGACGTCCGATCGGACGCCAAACCCCACCGGTCGCTCTTCGAACGACTGACCGCATTCATCTCCCCTGAGCCAGAAAATCGCACCGAGCTGCTCGAAGTGCTGCACGAAGCACACGAGCGCAAGCTGATCGACGCCGACGCCCTGTCGATGATCGAAGGCGTGTTCCAGGTCTCGGACCTGTCGGCGCGCGACATCATGGTGCCCCGTTCCCAAATGGACGTGATCGACATCACCGATCCGATCGAGGAATGGCTGCCGATCGTGCTGGAAACCCAGCACTCGCGCTTCCCCGCCATCGAAGGCGAGCGCGACAAGGTCGCCGGCATCCTGCTGGCCAAGGATTTGCTGCGGTATTACACCGAGAAAACCTTCGACGTGCGCGCCATGCTGCGCCCCGCGATCTTCATTCCCGAGTCGAAGCGCCTGAACGTGCTGCTGCGCGACTTCCGCGCGAATCACAACCACATGGCCATCGTCGTCGACGAGTACAGCGGCGTGGCCGGCCTGATCACCATCGAAGATGTGCTGGAGCAGATCGTCGGCGATATCGAGGACGAATACGATTTCGACGAGGAAGAAGACAATGTCCTGTCGATCAAGGAAGGCCAGCAAGGCCCGCGCTGGCGCGTAAAGGCGCTGACCGAGATCGAGCAGTTCAACGACGAAATCGGCGCCGACCTGCCGGCCGGCGACGCCGACACCATCGGCGGTTTTGTGGCCAGCCACCTCGGCCGCATGCCGCACAAGGGTGAGGAATTCACCCTGGGCAATTTGCAATTCGAAGTGCTGCGCGCCGACGCCCGCCAGATCCACGTGCTGCTGGTCGAAAAATTGCCGCCGTCCCTGCACAAAGACGACGACGACTGATGCTGTTGCGTCGCCGTTCCACGTCCGCTCCGGTCGCTGATCCCGCCTCGCGTGGGTCGCGGCCATCCGCCGCATCCCTGGTCGTTGCCGCCCTCGCCGGCGGCGCTTCGCTGTTTTCCTTCGAACCCTTCGGCTGGTGGCCGATCCAGTTCGTCCTGCTAGGCTGGCTGTTCTACCAGGTTGGCCTGGGCAGCTCGGTCAAGCGCGCCACCCTGCTCGGCTGGGCCTTCGGCTTCGGCTGGTCGGTCGGCGCCATGTTCTGGCTGTACACCTTCATGACGCGCTTTGCCCACCTGCCGGGCATCCTCGGCGTGATCGGCGTGGTGCTGCTCGGCTTGTACATGGGCCTGTTCGGCGCCTTTGCCACCGGGGTATCGGCCTGGCTGCGCCAGCGCTGGTCGCTGCCGATCGCCGCCTTCGTGCTGCTGGTTCTGCCGGTGGCCTGGGGCATGTCGGAATGGATGCGCGGCTGGGTGTTTACCGGTTTCCCCTGGTCGGTGTCGGGCTATGCCCACGATACCTCGCCGCTGGCGGGTTATGCACCGCTGGTCGGCGTGTACGGCATCGGCGTGCTGGTGGCGGTGTGCGCCGGCTGCCTGGTGATGCTGACCCAGCGCGCACGCCTGCCGGCCATCGGCTTGCTCGCCGTGGTGCTGGCGGCCGGCTTCGGCCTGCGCAGCGTGGCATGGACCCAGGAAACCGGCAAGCCGATCACGGTGCGCCTGCTGCAAGGGAATATCCCGCAAGACCAGAAGTTCGACTACGCCTTCCTCACCAGCATCCTCACGCGTTACCACGGCATGATCACGGCCGCGCCGGCCGATTTGATCGCGACGCCGGAAACCGCGGTGCCCGTGTTCCGCCACCAGCTCGACCCGAGCTACCTGAACAGCCTGCAAGGCTTTGCCAGCACGAGCGGCAGCACGCTCGCGGTCGGCATGCCGCTGCTGGACGGCCCGCAACAGTATGCCAACAGCGTGGTCACCATCACGCCGCAGCCGCAAGCCCAGGCTTACCGCTACGACAAGGCCCACCTGGTTCCCTTCGGCGAATTCATTCCGCCGGGCTTCCGCTGGTTCACCGACATGCTGAACCTGCCGCTGAACGACGCCACCCGCGGCAAGGCGCTGCAGGCGCCGTTCGCGGTGAAAGACCAGCTGGTTCTGCCGAACATCTGCTACGAAGACGTGTTCGGCGAAGAGATCGCGTATCAATTGCGCGCTGCGCCGCGTCCGGCGACGATGCTGCTGAACATGTCGAACCTGTCCTGGTACGGCCAGTCGAGCGCGGTGCCCCAGCACCTGCAGATTTCGCGCATGCGCACCTTGGAAACCGGGCGCCCGATGCTGCGCGCGACCAACGACGGCGCCACCGCCGTGATCGACCACCGCGGCCAGGTGACGCACCTGCTGCCCTTCTATACCGAGGGCATCCTGAGCGCCACCGTGCGCGGCACGACCGGCATGACGCCATTCATCCGCTTCGGCAACCTGGGCTTCCTGTTCCTCGGCGCACTGGCCCTGGCCGGCGCCTGGTTCGCTGGACGCAAATACAAACAGAAAAAGGCCAATCCCGTATAGATGAGTTGAATCCGGCCCCAGAAGGCCGGTAAAACCCGCTAGAATTGGTCATTTGGCAAACTTACCGTGACCGCGGCTTCCACGCCTGCGGCGCCCCCTCGAGATGCTCACATTCCAACAAATCATCCTGACCTTGCAAACCTACTGGGACAAGCAAGGTTGCGCCCTGCTCCAGCCGTATGACATGGAGGTTGGCGCCGGCACCTTCCACACCGGCACCTTCCTGCGTGCGATTGGCCCCGAGCCTTGGCGCGCCGCCTACGTGCAGCCCTCGCGCCGCCCGAAAGACGGCCGCTACGGCGAAAACCCGAACCGCCTGCAGCACTACTACCAGTACCAGGTGGTCCTGAAGCCGGCGCCGGAAAACATCCTCGACCTTTACCTCGGTTCGCTCGAAGCACTGGGCCTGGACCTGAAGAAGAACGACGTGCGCTTCGTCGAGGACGACTGGGAAAGCCCGACCCTGGGCGCCTGGGGCCTGGGCTGGGAAGTCTGGCTGAACGGCATGGAAGTGACGCAGTTCACCTACTTCCAGCAAGTGGGCGGCCTCGATTGCAAGCCGGTGCTGGGCGAAATCACCTATGGCATCGAACGCCTGGCGATGTACCTGCAGGGCGTGGAAAACGTCTACGACCTGGTCTGGACCGAGTGGGAAGAAAACGGCGTTAAAAAGACGCTGTCGTACGGCGACGTCTTCCACCAGAACGAAGTCGAGCAGTCGACCTACAACTTCGAATACGCGAACACCGAGCTGCTGTTCCAGGCCTTCGCGAACCACGAATCCGAAGCCAAGCGCCTGATCGAACTGGAGCTGACGCTGCCGGCCTACGAGCAGATCATGAAGGCCTCGCACAGCTTCAACATGCTCGACGCGCGCGGCGCCATCTCGGTGACTGAACGCGCCGCCTACATCGGCCGCGTGCGTACCCTGTCGCGCCTGGTGGCGCAAGCCTATTACGATTCGCGCGAGAAGCTCGGCTTCCCCATGGCTCCTGCTTCTCCTGAAGCCAACGCCAAAGCCGCCGCCTGAACAGAACAAGAACAGACCATGAACCAGACTCTCCTCGTCGAAATCCAGACCGAAGAACTGCCGCCGAAGGCGCTCGTCAAGCTCGGCGCCGCCTTTGCCAACGGCATCGCGAACGGCCTGAAGGCGCGCGACTTCCTTGAAGCCGACAGCACCGTCACCACCCACGCCACCCCGCGCCGCCTGGCCGTCAGCATCACCAACGTGCGCGCCACCTCGCCGGACAAATCGATCCGCGAAAAAGTGCTGCCGGTGACCGTGGCCCTGGACAAGGAAGGCAATCCGAGCGCGCCCCTTGGCAAGAAGCTGGCCGCCCTCGGCTTCCCCGACCTGCAGATCAGCGACCTCGAACGCGCCCAGGACGGCAAGACCGAATCCTTCTTCTACACCTATACCGCAGCCGGCAGCGCATTGGCCGGCGCCCTGCAGGACGTGCTGCAGGAAACCGTCACCAAGCTGCCGATCCCTAAGCTCATGAGCTACCAGCGCCCGGACGGCGCCACCGTGCAGTTCGTCCGCCCGGTGCACCTGCTGCTGGCCTTGCACGGCGACGCGGTACTGCCCCTGTCGCTGCTTGGCCTGCAAGCCGGCCGCATCACCATGGGCCACCGCTTCCTGTCGCATGGCGGCGCGATCACGGTGCCGCATGCCGATCAATATGCTGCCGTGCTGGAAAACGAAGGCAAGGTCCTGTCCTCCGCCGAGGCGCGCAAGGAAAGCATCCGCTCGCAACTGCTGGAAAAAGCCGGCGCCGACCAGGTCTTGATGCCGGAATCGCTGCTGGACGAAGTGGCGGCCCTGGTCGAATGGCCGGTCGTGTACGAATGCCGCTTCGAGGACGAATTCCTGGCCGTGCCGCAGGAATGCCTCATCCTCACCATGCAAACGAACCAGAAGTACTTCGCGCTGACCGATGCGAACGGCAAGCTGCGCTCGCGCTTCCTGATCGTCTCGAACATCGCGACCGACGATCCGACGGCCATCGTCGGCGGCAACGAGCGCGTGGTGCGCCCGCGCCTGTCGGACGCCAAGTTCTTCTTCGAGCAGGACAAGAAGAAAAACCTGGAATCGCGCCTGCCGCAACTGGCGAACGTGGTCTACCACAACAAGCTGGGCACCCAGGCCGAACGCACGCAGCGCGTCACGCGCCTGGCCGGCGCCATCGCCAAGCGCCTCGGCTTTGATGTGGCCCTGGCCGAACGCGGCGCCCAGCTGGCCAAGGCCGACCTGCTGACCGACATGGTCGGCGAGTTCCCCGAGCTGCAAGGCATCATGGGCACCTATTACGCGCGCCACGACGGCGAGCACGAGGAAGTCGCCCTGGCCGCGTCCGAACACTACCAGCCGCGCTTTGCCGGCGACGCCCTGCCGACCACGAACACGGGCCTGGCAGTGGCCCTGGCCGACAAGCTGGAAACCCTGGTCGGCATCTGGGCCATCGGCCTGCAGCCGACCGGCGAGAAGGACCCGTTCGCGCTGCGCCGCCATGCCCTGGGCGTGATGCGCATGCTGGTGGAAAAACGCCTGCCGCTGTCGCTCTCAAGCCTGCTGGCCGATGCTGCAAGCGTCTTCGAAGGCCAGGCCGCATTCAAGGACCCGACCGTCGAAGTGAAAGCCTTCATGCTCGACCGCCTGCGCGGCATGCTGCGCGAGCGCGGCTTCACGCCGAACGAAGTCGAAGCCGTGCTGGCCCAGAATCCGGACCGCGTCGACGACGTGGTGCAGCGCCTGGAAGCGGTGCAGGCCTTTGCCGCCCTGCCGGAAAGCGCCTCGCTGGCCGCCGCCAACAAGCGCATCACCAACATCCTCAAGAAGAACGAGGAAGCGATGCCGCAGGACGCCGCCATCAAGGCTGAACTGCTGGTCGAACCGGCCGAAAGCGCGCTGGCCGCAAAAATGCAAAGCCTGGAGTCGAGCGTTACCAGCGCCTTCGCCAACAGCGATTTCGCCGGCGCCCTGCAAACCCTGGCCCGGATGCGCGACGAAGTCGACGCGTTCTTCAACGACGTGATGGTGATGGCTGAGGACCTGGCGCTGCGTAACAACCGCCTGGCCCTGCTGGCCGAACTGCACGGCATGATGAACCGCGTGGCCGACATCTCGAAGCTGGCCGCCTGAGAAAGCTGGCATCGTGAAGCTGATCATCCTCGACCGCGACGGCGTCATCAACCACGACTCGCCGGACTTCATCAAGAGTCCGGCCGAGTGGGTGCCGATTCCCGGCTCGCTCGAGGCGATCGCGCGCCTGAACCAGGCCGGCTACCGGGTCATCATCGCCTCGAACCAGTCGGGCATCGCGCGCGAGCTGTTCGACATGCCGACCCTGAACGCGATCCACCAGAAGATGCACAGCGCCGCCCAGCTGGTCGGCGCCGACATCGATGCGGTGTTCTTTTGCCCGCATGCGGCCATCGACAACTGCGACTGCCGGAAGCCGAAGGCCGGCATGTTCGAGGAGATCAGCAAGCGCTTCAAGGTCAGCCTGAAGGGCGTGCCGACCGTCGGCGATTCGCTGCGCGATTTGCAGGCCGGCTATATCAAGGGCTGCGTGCCCTATCTCGTCTTGACTGGCAAGGGCGAAAAGACCCACCAGACCGGCGGCCTGCCACCCGGCACCCAGATCTTCCCCGACCTGGCGTCCATGGTGACCGCCTTGTTGAAATCCCTGTCCAGCACTTCTTCCACCTGATCCGAAAGAGAGATCGTTCTTGCGTACCGTCGTCCCGTTCCTGCGTTCCCTGCTGTTTACCGTCGTGATGGTGCTTGCTACCGTGGTGTGGGCCTGCGTCTGCTTCCTGGCCGCGCCCCTGCCCTACAACAAGCGCTTCTGGGTGACCTCGCGCTGGAACGTCTTCATCATCTGGTGCGCGAAAGTCATTTGCGGCATCCGCTACGAATTCAAGGGCTACGACAACCTGCCGGACGCGCCGGCCGTGGTCCTGTCGAAGCACCAGTCGGCCTGGGAAACCATCGCCCTGCTGCCGAACCTCACGCGCCCGCTGGTCTTCGTCTTCAAGAAGGAGATCCTGTACATTCCCTTCTTCGGCTGGGCCATGGCGCTGCTGCGCATGATCCCGATCGACCGCAAGGAAGGCAAGAACGCCTTCTCGCATGTGGTCCGCCACGGCAAGCGGCGCCTGGCCGACGGCCAGTGGATCATCATGTTCCCCGAGGGGACGCGCATCCCTGTTGGAAAAAAGGGAAAGTACAAGAGCGGCGGCACCCGCCTGGCGATCGAAACTGGCGCAGTTGTCGTGCCGATCGCGCATAATTCAGGTGAGTGCTGGCCGAAGAATTCGTTCATCAAGCGTCCTGGTTTGGTGACCGTCTCGATCGGCAAGCCGATATCGCCGCTGAATCACACTCCCGACAGCCTGATGCAAGAGGTCGAAAATTGGATAGAATCAGAAATGCGCGTCATTTCGCCCCACGTCTACACCGGTGGCTGAACGAAGTCGGGAACCTGATCACCGCCTCTTCTTCGCAGCAAAGCATGCATTCCCAAAAGCCGGACGGGTCCCAGCTGGACCTGTTCGCACGCGACCCGCGCCTCGATCCATGGAGAGCGCCTGCGCCGCCGGCCGAGAAGCCGGCGCCGCCTCCGCCTCCCCTGCCCTTGTTCAAGGCGCCGCCCGCGCCGCCCCGCATCACGCTTCCCTCCCCGCCACGCACGGCCGACGATCCGCCCTTGAAACGCATCGTGCTGGGCCAGTACGCGGTCGACTATGAACTGAAACGCTCCACGCGCCGTTCGATCGGCTTCATGATCGACGACGGCGGCCTGCACGTAACGGCGCCGCGCCGCGCCACCCAGCCCTCCATCGAAGAAGCGATCCGCGCCAAGCAGCGCTGGATCCTGACCAAGCTGCACGAACGCGGCGAGCGGCGTGCGCGCCAGGCCCAGCGCGAGCCCTTGCGCTGGGAAGACGGTGCGCGCCTGCCTTATCTGGGTGGCGAGATCGTGCTGCGTCTGGAACCGGCGGCGCGCAGCCACTGCGTGTTCGATCCCGAGTCGCGCGAGCTGCGCATCGGCGTCACGGCAGGGCTGTCGGAGTGGCAGCTGAAGGAGCGTGTGAAGCTGTGGTTCCATGCCGAGGCCAAGCGCCTGTTCACCGAACGGCTGGACTTCCATGCGCCGCAGCTGGATGTGCATTACCGCTCGATGACCTTGTCGTCGGCCGGCACGCGCTGGGGTTCGTGCACGGTGGCGGGGAATATCCGCCTGAGCTGGCGTTTGATTCACTATCCGCTGGCGCTGATCGACTACGTGGTGGTGCACGAACTGGCCCACCTGCGCGAGATGAACCACAGCCCGGCGTTCTGGGCGGTGGTGGGGTCGGTGTACAGGGATTACGACGGCGCGCGGCTGGAGCTGAGGCGGCGGTCGCATGAGATGCCGGTGTTGTTTGTGGAGTGATGCGGGCGCGTTTTTCGCGCGCCGTTTCGATTGATCGTATGTTGTACCGCGTGGGCTCGAGAGCCTTGCGCTGCGCGGCCCACCCTACCAAAATCTTTCGATTGATCGCGCCTTGTACCGCGTGGGCACAAGTGCCCACGCTACCTGTCTTCGTAGGGTGGGCTCTCGAGCCCACGCGGTATAGAACCTTACACGACCACGAAGCTGTTCCGGCCTTCAGCGCAAAGCACTTTCACGCCGAGCCTCCGCCAGCACCCGCATCCCCCGCTGCTGCGCCTCGTTCAGGCAGCGGAACGGAATCGGCAGCGTGCCGCGCTTCAGGACCATCATGAACCCGCGCGAATAGGTACGCACCGCGGTCACGTCGGACCAGTCGATCAGGGTCACGCCGCCGCTGGTGCGCACGATGCCGTGCTGGTCGATGGTGAATTCATAGGTGCGCTTGCCGCGCCCGAGCAGCACGAAATGCATGGCCGCGCTCAGGGTGCTCTTGAGGCGCAGGTAGAAGCTGGCTGGCCAGCGGATGCGGCGGCGGCGAATCAGGAAGCCGCCATGCTGCCACATGAATCCGATGTACTCGCGCAGCGTGTAGCGGACAAAGAAATGCAGGTCGCATAAGACTGCCGCAGCGGGGTTGGATGGCGCCCCAGAGGTGGTGGCAGCGCTGTAGAAACCTTCGTCGCTGCCATCGGCAGGTTGATGAGCCATCATGGCCATTGGTTGTCCCTTGCGTGCCGGTCCCGGGTGATTTGACGACAACATGCGCATCCCCTTTTCTACCGAACTCAAAAAGCAATGGTATCAAAAGCTAGGCAATAATTCGTTGCAAGAGTTCAACAGTGCGCAGGGTCGCGCCGCGGTGGCGGCCAGCCCAGGCCGCGGCCGACGCGCCCATTGCCGCACGTGCCGCGGCGTCCTTCAGCAGGTGCGCCGCCTGCGCCACCAATGCATCGGCATCCGCCACGCGCACGGCGCCGCCGGCTGCCACCGCCTCGTTCGTCGCATCCAGGAAGTTGAACGTGTGCTCGCCCACCAGCACCGGTTTACCCAGCGCGCAGGCTTCGATCAGGTTCTGCCCGCCGAGGGGCAGCAGGCTGCCGCCAATGAAGGCGCAGTCGCAGGCGGCGTAATAGGCGAACATCTCGCCCATCGAGTCGCCAAGCAGCACATCGGCGTCGACATCGGCCTTGTCCGCTGTTGCGTCCATGAGTTGAGAACGCCGCTGCAGCGACATCCCACGCGCCGCCACCAGTTGCGCCACCTCGTCGAAGCGCTGCGGATGACGCGGCACGATCGCCAACAGCGCATGCGCCGGTTTATCCGCCAGGCGCTGCCAGGCATCCAGCACCAGGCTTTCCTCGCCGTCGCGCGTGCTGGCGCACAGGAAGGTCGGCCGCCCCTTGAAGCGCGCACGCAGCCAGGCGCCCTTCTCCAGCGCCGCCTCGGGCGGCAGTACGTCGAACTTGATGCTGCCGGTGACCGCCACCTGCGGCGCACCCAGCGAGCGGATGCGCTGCGCATCGGCGTCGGTCTGGGCCGCGACGGTCGTGATCGCGCGCGCCGCATCCATCATGATGCCGCCGAAGCGCTGGCCGCGGCGCAGCGAGCGCTCGGACAGGCGCGCATTCACCAGCGCCACCGGCACCTTTTTAAGCGCGCAGCCGGCGATCAGGTTCGGCCAGACCTCGGTCTCCATCAGGATGCAGGCCCGGGGCCGGAAGTGGCGCAGGAAACGCCGCACCAGAAGGCCGGTATCGTAGGGCAGGAAGGATTGCACGACGCGCTCGCCGTGCTTGCCGAACAGTGCGCGCCCGGTGGCGCGGCCGGTCGGCGTCATGTGGGTCAGCAGGATGCGGCAGTCGGGCCAGCGCGCCAGCAGTGCTTCCACCAGTGGTTCGGCCGCGCGTGTTTCGCCCACCGAGACGGCGTGCACCATGAAGGTCTGTCGTGGCGGTAGCGCAGGACCGTAGAAGCCCAGGCGCTCGCCGATGTGCTGGCGGTAGCCCGGCTCCTTGCGCCCACGCCACCACAGGCGCCCCAGCACCAGCGGCAGCGCCAGCCACCAGAGCAGCGAATACAGGGAACGGTTCATACGGTTTGCAGCAAGGCGCGAGCCGCGGCGATGACGTCGGTGCTCGACGGCGGCGCGCCCATCTCGCCCAGGTTGACGATGCGCGGCGACCAGTTGCCCTCGGTCTTCCACTTCGGCGAGTCGGCATAGATTTCCACCGTCGGCCGATAAAACGCCGCGGCGATGTGGGTCAGGCCGGTGTCGACACCCACCGCCAGCGCCGCCTGCTGGGCCAGCGTCACGGCATCCATCATCGACAGTTTCGGCAGCACGCGCGCGTTCGGGATACCGGCGGCGAGCGCCTCGGCCTCCTGCCGCTCCTTGTCCGAGCCCCAGGGCAGCAGCACCGGCATCGGCGCCAGCGCATTCCCGAGCGCGATCCAGTTTGGCGGCGCCCACTTCTTGGCGTCGCGTGCGGTCCCGTGGAAGAACACGGCATAGCCTTCTTGCGGCAGCCAGTCGGGGCGGTTAGAAGCCTGCGGCGCCGGCAAGCCGAAGTCCGGCGGCGTGTCGACCGCATAGCCGAGCGCATTGCCGGCCACCAGGCGCCCGCGCGCCACCGCATGGGTGCGCGGGTCGAGCGGAATGCTCTCGGTGTGGAAGAAGCGCGAGATACCCTCGTAGCCCGAGCCTTCGCTGCCGTTGGCCAGGCCGATCTTGCGCCCGCCCGGCTTGACGCGCGCGGCTCCCATGATGGCGCCGGTCTTCAGCAGGCCCTGGGTATCGAACACGAGGTCGTATTCCTCCTCGCGCAGGCTGCGCCAGAAGGCTTTCATTTCGGCGCGGGTCCCGGGTTTGCCGAGGCCCTTGCGCCAGCGCCGCAGCGCGAACGGGATGATCTTGCGCACGTGCGGGTTCAGGCGCACCAGGCTGACGTAGCCCTCTTCGACCACCCAGTCGATCGTCGCATGCGGATGGTGGCTCAGCAAATCGGCCACCATCGGCAGGTTATGCAGGACATCCCCCAGCGACGATACCCGCACCAGCAAAATCTTCATGCAGGCTCGCTTCAGAACGGCAGTTCGGCGTCCGGTTTCGCAGCCAGGATCACGCTGCGGAACTCGTCCTGGATGCGCGCCAGGGCTTCCGGGCTCTCGCCTTCGAAGCGCAGCACGATCACCGGCGTGGTGTTCGAGGAGCGCGCCAGGCCGAAGCCGTCGGCGTACTCGACGCGCAGGCCGTCGATGTCGTTGATCTTCTCGGAGCTCGGGAACTTCGCATCCGCACGCAGCTTGTCCATCAGCGCGAAGTTCTCGCCTTCCTGCAGGTGCAGGTGCAGTTCCGGGGTGCTGGTGGCGATCGGCAGCGCATTCAGCACGCTCGACGGGTCGGCGTGGCGGGTCAGCAGTTCCAGCATGCGCGCGCCCGAATACAGGCCGTCGTCGAAGCCGTACCAGCGGTCCTTGAAGAAGATATGGCCGCTCATTTCGCCACCCAATGGGGAACCGGTTTCCTTCAGCTTGGCCTTCACCAGCGAGTGGCCGGTCTTGTACATCAGCGGACGGCCGCCGTGCTGCTCGATCCACGGGCCCAGGTGGCGCGTGCACTTCACGTCGTACAGAATCTCGGCGCCCGGATTACGTTCCAAAACGTCGGCCGCGAACAGCATCATCTGGCGGTCCGGATAGATGATGTGGCCATCCTTGGTGACGATGCCGAGGCGGTCGCCGTCGCCGTCGAAGGCCAGGCCGATCTCGGCGTCGGTGCTCTGCAGCGCGCGGATCAGGTCCTGCAGGTTTTCCGGGTGCGCCGGGTCCGGGTGGTGGTTCGGGAAGTGGCCGTCGACTTCGCAGAACAGCTCGACGACTTCGCAGCCCATGCCGCGATACAGGTCGCCCGCAAAGGCGCCTGCCACGCCGTTGCCGCAGTCGACCGCGATCTTGATCGGGCGCGCCACTTTCACGTCGCCGACGATGCGCTCGATGTAGGCGGCGCGGATGTCGTGGGTGGAGTAGCTGCCCTGTTGTTCGGCGTCCTTGCCGTCATGCGCCTGGATGCTTTCGTACAGGCCGGTAATGGCGTCGCCGTAGATCGCTTCGCCGGCCAGCACCATCTTGAAGCCGTTGTAGTCAGGCGGGTTGTGGCTGCCGGTGACCATGATGCCCGAGCGCGTGCCCTCGAGGACGTTGGTGGCGAAATAGACCATCGGGGTGGCGACCATGCCGAGGTCGACAACGTCGACGCCGGCGGCCTGCAGGCCTTCTGCCAGCGCGGCCGACAGGCTCGGGCCCGACAGGCGGCCGTCGCGGCCGATCACGACCTTGCGCTCGCCCTTGGCCAGCGCGGCCTTGCCGAAGGCCTGGCCGATGCTGCGCGCCACGCCGGCGTCGAGCGTGCTGTCGATCACGCCGCGGATGTCATATGCCTTGAAAATCGTCTTGGAGAGAGCAACCATGTTTTACCTTGATGAGTCCGGCGTCGAGCATGCACAGGCCACCGCTCATGCGGAAAGCGCGCAGCTTCGCCAAATGTTAGAGGGATGACAAAACAGGGAGTATTGTAGCGGCAAGCGCGGCCAATAGGTAAGCCATTGGCCGCCTGCGCGGTGCATTCGCCGGCGAGCGCCGGCGAACGGAAGCGTTACATGCGAATCAAATGCAAATCAAATACGCGTCGAATGCGCTCGAATGTGCATCAGGCGATGCATCAAGCGCAAACCGGATACGCATCGAATTGCATCAAACGCGCAGCTTGTCGAGCGACTTGCCGCCTTCGACCCATTCCTTGACCCATTTCGGTTGACGGCCACGGCCGGTCCATTGCTGGGACTGGTTATCCGGGTGACGGTAACGCACGGCGACCGAACCGGTTTTCGCACCGCGGGCATTGGTGGCGATCAGATCTTTCAGCGGTACGCCCACGCTCTGGGCAATTGCCAGGATTTGTTCGCGCGCTTTCTGCAGGTCTTGCACTTCGCGCTTTTTCATTTCCTGTTTGATTTGCTCCTGCAGATTGCGCAAATCACCTACCGACATATTTGACAGATCCATCTTCGTTCCTCGAGAGTTGGGTTAATCCAATTCAGGTGAATTCTCACCAAATGTCGCAATATACTACATTGGCGATTTATTGCCAGTCCTTCTTGCGCCAAATCAGCCAGCGCGGGGACCTGAATCGAACAATACGCGCATACAGCCAGAGGTAGCTGATAACGAACAATAAACAGAAAATTATCAGTACGATTGTATTCTGCCAGAATAAAGTCGCCGGAATCACGGCCATGAGCGAAAAAAGCCACAAATACGGCGAAGTCCGGGCATTGCGCTTCAGCAGTGCGCGCGCTTCTTTTCTGCCCACCGTCCACCGCACCACGCGCCGGAAAATCAGGCTGTGCAGGTGGATGCCATCGGGAACGGCGGGAGATTTCCCGCGTACAAACATGCGCCGATAAGCGGAAAATACCGTTTCAAATGCCGGATAAATCAGCAGCAATGCCGCGTACCAGGTCGATACCTCGGGATTACGCATCACCAGCAGCAAAGCCAGCTCGCCGAGCATGAATCCGATAAAGTAAGCGCCGCCATCGCCAAGGAATATCAGGCCCACCGGGTAATTCCAGACCAGGAAGCCGGCAGTGGCGCCGGCCACCGTCAATGCCGCCACCAGCACGAATACGTCGCCTACCTGCAAGGCCACGTAGGCGAGCGAGAGCAGCATGCAGATGGTGACCATGCTGGCCAGGCCATTGAAGCCGTCGATGATATTCACTGCGTTGGCAATGCCGGCCACGGCCAATACCGTAAGCGGCAGGACGATCCAGGCCGACAGCACATACACGCCGAATGGCAGGTCGAGGCGCGCGATCTTCGCGTCGAGCAGCAGGTAAGCCAGCCAGGCTCCCGCCATGGTCAGCAGCAGCCGGCGCGAGGCGCGCACGGTGCCGGTGTAATCCTCGACGATGCCGCCGCTGAAAGCGACAAAGGCGCATAACAGGAGCGCCGCCATCGTGTGCAGCAGCGACGGTTCGCGCCAGATCGAAATCGACGCACTGACCACGACCCCGAGATAAATCGGCAAGCCGCCGATACGCGCCACCAGGTGCGTATGCGCGCGCTGCACGCCCTGGAAATCGCTGTCGAGCGCAGGTTCGTACAATTTCGCCTGCTTGATGACAAGCAGGGTCAGCAGGGTGGAACAGACAAAGCTCACCAGGAAAGAGAACATGGTTATCCTGCGGTTCCGACTCGGCAGGCAGCGGCCTGCGGCGCGCAATATGGCCGGGTTGTAAGGCAATGCAAAACACATGTGGACACCTGCCGCAATGCCGGACACCCTGCGGCGGCATTGCGTCGTTCCTGCAGAAAGCGTATTGACATTGTAACCGGATAAGCTTTCTCATCCCCGAACACATCAGTTTATCGCGCAGCAAGCAAGCACGATTGAGCAAGATCGGGTGTGGCGGAAATGCCGAAAGATGTGGATTACAGAAAGAAGCCACGGGAAATGGCTTCCGGGAGCAATATTCGGCCCGAGGAGCAAACCTCAGGAAAAATCATATGTGTCGGCGTCCCGCAAAAGCTGGCCCTTGCGGTCTTTTTCCGAGATGACCGGCGCGCCTGCCAGTGGCCAGTCGATTCCCAATGCCGGGTCATTCCATAACAGAATCCGCTCATGTGCGGTCGACCAGTATTCGGTAATCTTGTAGGCGCATTCGGCGCCTTCTTCCATCGCCAGGAAACCATGGGCAAAACCGGGCGGTATCCATAACTGGCGCCGGTTTTCCTCGCTGAGCACGGCCGACATCGCCTGCCCGAAATGCGGCGAACCACGGCGCATGTCGACCACCACATCGAATATCGCACCCTTTACCACTCGCACCAGTTTGCCCTGCGCCTGTCCGACCTGGTAATGCAGGCCGCGTACGGTATTCGGCCGCGACACCGACTGGTTATCCTGGACAAATTCCACGCGCAAGCCGGTGGCCTGCGCAAAGGCGCGCGCATTGAAGGTTTCGAAAAACACGCCGCGTTCGTCCGCATGCACGGCCGGCTCGATCAGCAGGACGCCAGGAAATGCAGTGGCCAGCACCTTCATGTCAGCACCAATCCATTCGGCGGTTGCAGCGGGAATTCGATAGGGTGTCTGGCATGTGGAAACAGGTTTTTCGGATTGGGCGGGGCCGTCATTGTCGGGGCGTTCGGCCACCGCTGCAAGCCGCCCATCGCTGATATGATTTAGTATGCAGGCACGGCACCTGCCGGCATTATCGAACAAGAACAGGCGCGGTGGCGCGCAGCCGCCGCGCGGAACCAGCACACACGATGAAAACATATGTCATAGGCGACCTGCAGGGTTGCGCCCACGAGGCCCAGGCCCTGCTCGACAAGATCGCCGACGATGCCGGGGGCGAGGCCCGCATCCTGTTTGTCGGCGACCTGATCAACCGCGGTCCAGAGTCCTTGATGGCGCTGCGGCGCATGAAGGCACTGTCCGAAGCGAGCGAAGGCCGGGTCGAGGCCCTGCTCGGCAACCACGACCTGCATTTGCTGGCGGTGGCCGTCGGCGCCCAGAAGGCGAGCAAGTCCGACACCCTGGACGAGATCCTGGCCGCTCCCGACCGCGATGCGTTGATCGCCTGGCTGCGCGAGCGGCCACTGGCGATGTTCGTCGACGCCCATTTGATGGTGCACGCCGGCGTCGCCCCGCAATGGGACGCGGCCCAGACCATGGCCCTGGCCGGCGAAGTCGAGGCGATGCTGCGCAGCGGGCACTGGATCGATTTCCTGGCCCAGATGTACGGCAACCAGCCGGACCGCTGGGACGACGAACTGGAAGGCATTCCGCGCCTGCGCTGCATCGTCAACGCCCTCACCCGCATGCGCCTCTGCCTGCCGGATGGGACCATGGACTTCGCGCACAAGGAAAGCGAGAGCGGGCCGGAGGGTTCGGGACTGGTGCCCTGGTTCGATCTGCCGGGGCGGCGCACTGCCGATGTGACGGTGGTGTTCGGTCACTGGTCGGCGCTGGGGCTGGTGCTCAGGCCGAACCTGGTGGGACTGGACAGCGGCTGCGTGTGGGGCGGGAAGCTGACCGCGGTGTGCCTGGATGACCGGACCTTGTTGCAGGTGGATTGTCCGGAGTATCGGCCGCACGCAGGCAAGGCGTAGGGCGGACCGGGCCGCGCATGCATGTCGAAACTCGGCCGATGATTGGATTTTCGTAGGGTGGGCACTTGTGCCCACGCGGTACAGCGCGTGATCTTCGGTGACGTATCGACTGGCGAGTGCCGTACCGCGTGGGCAGCAGGGCTGGCTAAATGCCAGCACTGCAAATGCCCACCCTACAAAACCGTCGTTCCGCTGCCGAGGGCCGTGGCCACCGCATCATGCGCCGCCTGCGCCAGCTCGCGCCGGTGCGCACCAACGGCGTCGAGCGGTGCCAGCAGCTGCAGGCGGGCGCGGATCGGGCCGCCGCGCAGGATGGTCAGCAGGCTGTCGACAAAGCTGATATCGCCGACGTAGTCGACGTTCGGATGCCAGCCGCCGGCGGCGTCCAGGTAAGCGACGGCGCAAGGCTGCACCGCCACCCCGGCGTCGATCGCCGCCTCGAACAAATTCGCGTGGAAAGGCAGCACGGTGCCCTGCTGCGCCACCGTCCCTTCCGGGAACAGGCCGACCCGCTCGCCCTGCTCCAGCACGCTGACGATGCCCTTGAAGATGTGGCGCAGCTCGCGCCGGTTGCCGCGTGCGATGAACACGGTGCCGGCGCCCGCCGCCAGCCAGCCGAGCACCGGCCAGGCGCGGATCTCGGCCTTGGCGACAAACCGGCAGGGATACAGCGAATTGATGACGAAGATGTCGAGCCAGGAGATATGGTTCGACACCAGCAGCGCGTGTTCCAGCACCGGGCTGCCGGCCGCCTGCTCCACCCGCACGCCGCAGATCGCCAGCATGCGGCGCGACCAGCGCCGCGTGATGGCGTCGCGCAGGCCGCGCCGCGCCCACGGGAAGACGAGCGCGCAGGCGCCCAGCCCCACCAGCAGGTGCAGGACCACGCGCATCAGGCGCCAGGCTAGCCGCAGGCGGATCATCGGATCGACCGAGGTTCAACGCGGCGCCGGGAACCCGGCGCCGCAGCGCCTGCCGGCGTCATCAACGCTGATAGGCAATGCGTCCGCCCACCACCGTGGCGCGCACCTGCCCGGTGACTTCGAAGCCGAGGAAAGGCGTGTGCTTGCCCTGGCTGGCCAGCGCCGCGCCATCGACCGTCCAGCGCGCATCCGGATCGAACACGACCACGTCGGCCGCCGCACCAATCGCCAGCTGGCCGGCCGCCAGGCCTGCCGTGCGTGCGGGCTGCGAGGTGATCTTGGCCAGCGCGCGCAGCAGCGCCTCGCTGCCGTGCAGCTCCTCGGCCCACTTCAGGGTCAGCGACAGCAGCAGCTCGAGGCCGGTGGCGCCGGGCGAGGCCTCGGCGAACGGCAACAGCTTCTCGTCGTCGTCGACCGGCGTGTGGTCCGAGCAGATCGCATCGACCGTGCCGTCGACCAGGGCGGCGCGGATGGCGTCGCGGTCGCGCTGGGTGCGCAGCGGCGGCGTCAGGCGCGCGTTGGAGTCGAAGAAGCCGATGTCGGCGTCGGTCATGTGCAGGTGGTGCACGCCGACGTCGCAGGTGACCGGCAAGCCCTCGGCTTTCGCGGCACGCACCAGCTCCAGGCCGGCGGCCGACGAGATGCGGCACAGGTGCACGCGCGCGCCGGTCGAGCGCACCAGCTCGAAGATGGTATGCAGGGCGATGGTCTCGGCCATCACCGGCACGCCCGACAGGCCGAGGCGCGAGGCCAGCGGGCCGCTGTGGGCCACGCCGCCGCGGCCGATATGCGCATCCTGCGGACGCAGCCACACCGTATAACCGAAGGTTTTCGCATACTGCAGCGCGCGCAGCAGCACGTTGGTGTCGAGGATCGGCACCTCGGCCTGGGCAAAGCCGATGCAGCCGGCCTCGGTCAGTTCCGCCATCTCGGTCAGGGCCTGGCCCTTCAGGCCCATGGTCAGCGCGCCCAGCGGATGCACGTTGGCCAAATCGAGGTTGCGCGCGCGGTGCTTGAGCATCTCCACCAGGCCCGGCTCGTCGAGCACCGGGTCGGTGTCGGGCGGGCAGACCAGCGTGGTCACGCCGCCCTGCACCGCCGCCTGCATCTCGGATTCGAGCGTGGCCTTGTATTCGTAGCCCGGCTCGCGCAGGCGCGCCGAGAGTTCGACCAGGCCGGGGGCGACCACCATGCCGGTGGCGTCGATGACGCTGTCGGCCACGAAGCCGCCAGGGGCCTCGCCCACCGCGGCGACCTTGCCATCGGCAATGAACAGGTCGGCGAGCTTGTCGATGCCGTTTGCCGGGTCGATCAGGCGCCCGTTCTGGATATGAAGTTTCATGCGTGCGAAGTTCAAGCCCTGCCTCCCGCCAAAATACTCATCACTGCCATGCGCACCGCGATGCCGAAGGTCACCTGCGGCAGGATCACGGCCTGCTTGCCGTCGGCCACCGCCGAATCGATTTCCACGCCGCGGTTCATCGGGCCCGGGTGCATCACGATGGCGTCCGGTTTCGCCAGCGCCAGTCGCTCCGGCGTCAGGCCGTAGCTCTTGAAGTATTCCTGGGCCGAGGGCAGCAGCGCGCCCGACATGCGTTCGTTCTGCAGGCGCAGCGTAATGATCACGTCGACGTCCTTCAGGCCTTCCTCGATGTTGTTGAATACGCGCACGCCCATGTGTTCCAGGCCGCCCGGCAGCAGGGTCTGCGGGCCGATGGCGCGCACTTCCGGCACGCCCAGGGTGGTCAGCGCATGGATGTCCGAGCGCGCCACGCGGCTATGCAAAATGTCGCCGACGATCGCCACGCGCAGCTTGGTGAAGTCCTGCTTGTAGTGGCGGATCGTGTACATGTCGAGCAGGCCCTGGGTCGGGTGCGCATGGCGCCCGTCGCCGGCGTTCACGACGTGGATGTCGTTCTGGCCCATGCGGTTCAGGTGCTGGGCGATCAGGTAGGGCGCGCCGGACTGCGCGTGGCGCACCACGAACATGTCGGCATGCATGGCCGCCAGGTTGTCGATGGTGTCGAGCAGCGACTCGCCCTTGCTGGTCGACGAGGCCTGGATGTTCAGGTTGATGACGTCGGCCGACAGGCGCTTGGAGGCGATCTCGAACGTGGTGCGGGTGCGTGTGCTGTTTTCAAAAAACAGGTTGAACACGCTTTTGCCGCGCATCAGCGGCACCTTCTTGACTTCGCGGTCGGAGATGCCCACAAAACTCTGGGCCGTATCGAGGATGTGGTGGATGATCGCCTTCGGCAAACCCTCGATCGTCAGCAGGTGCTGCAGCTCGCCGTTCTTGTTGAGTTGCGGATGATTATGCAGTTTCGGCATTGTCGTCTTCGATGGTGAGCGAGAGTTGGCCGGCGCCGTCGCGCGCCAGCGACAGCGATTGGCCGCTTTGCAGCGCGGTGCGCACGCCCACGAAATCCGGCGCCACCGGCAGTTCGCGTCCGCCGCGGTCGGCCAGCGCCGCCAGCCGGATGCACTGCGGGCGGCCGTAGTCGAACAGCACGTTGATCGCGGCGCGCGTGGTGCGGCCGGTGTACAGCACGTCGTCGACCAGCACGATGGTGGCGCCGTCGACGTTGAAGCCGATGTGGGTCGGCTTCACGTCGGGATGCAGGCCCTTTTTCGCATAATCGTCGCGGTAGAACGAGACGTCGATGAAGCCGAGTCGGTCCTTCAAATCCAGGTCTCCGGCCAGGCGTTCGGCCAGCCAGGCGCCGCCCGAATGGATGCCGACGATGGCGGCATCCGTTACGCCGGCAAGGCCCGTGCGTACCTGTTCGAGCAAGGTGCGGTACAGCGCCTCGGCATCGAAGTCGATGTTAGTTGTTGGCATGGTCGTCAAAGTACTGTTGCAAAATAATGGCGGCCGCTTTCGCGTCGATGCGCTCGCCGCGCTTGGCGGGAATGACAACGGAAGAATAGCGCTCGTCGACCAGCTCGACGGGCAGGTTGAAGCGGCCGTGCAATTGGTTGGCGAAGCGGCGTGCGCGCAGGGTCATGTCGTGCTCGGCGCCGTCGGGATGGCGCGGCTCGCCGACGACCAGGCGCGCCGGGCGCCATTCGTCGATCAGGGCGCCGATCAGCTTGAAGCGGGTGGCGTTGTCGATCGCATCGACAATGGAAAGCGGCTGGGCTTGCCCGGTAAGGGTGTTGCCCATCGCAATGCCGATGCGTTTGACGCCGAAGTCGAATCCAAAAACGATGTCAGGCATTGTCACGCATGGCCGGCCTCGGTGGCGAGCATCATCGGGTCGATGCCAAGCAGTTTGATGGCGGCATTGTAGCGCTCCTCGATCGGCAGGTCGAACAGCACGTGGGCGTCGGCGCCCACCGTCAGCCAGCCGTTGCGCAAGAGCTCTTCTTCCAGTTGACCCGGGCTCCAGCCGGCATAGCCGATCGAGACCAGCATGCGCTCCGGGCCGGTGCCGCCGGCGACCGCCTCGAGCACGTCGATCGAGGTGGTGAACGCCACTTCCTCGGTGACGTTGAGCGAGGACGAATAGCGGCCGCCCGGGCTGTGCAGCACGAAGCCGCGGTCGTCCTGGACCGGGCCGCCGAACATGATCGGCTCGTCCACCACGCCGGAACGCAGGCCATCGGCCACCTTCAGGTCGATGCGGTCGAACAGCACGTCCATGGTCATGTCGGTCGGCTTGTTGATGACGACCCCGAGCACGCCTTTTTCGTTGTGTTCGCAGATGTACACCACCGCGCCGCCGAAGATCGGATCTTCCATGGACGGCATGGCAATGAGGAAATGATTAGCTAAATTCAACCCAGAAGCGGCCGGACCGATGATTCCCAGGGTTTCGCTTCCCTGCGACAGGCCGGCCATGGGCAGAGTGGTGACGACTTTACTCTTTTTCATACGCTGACTCTCTCTTGGCTGACGCGCTGATTGTCCATTAGTATCCAGACCACAACATTAGGTTTTCATTAGTTTACACTGAAACGCCGGGCAGCCACCCGGCAGCGTGGTTTGCGCGCGGCAGGATTGCCAACACAGCGGCCCTGGACGATGGATACAAGAGGAAGGATACAAGCCAGTAAAATAGCGCGTCGCCTTCTACGCCGCGTTGACTGAACACACAATGATTCCAATAAGCAAGTCCTTGGTCTGGTTCCGGCGCGACCTGCGCGCTTTCGACCATGCCGCGCTGCACCACGCGCTGCGCGCCTCGCAGGCCGCCTCACGGTCCGATTCACGGTCTGTCTACTGCGTGTTCGTCTTCGATCGCGCCATCCTCGACGGCCTGCCGCGCGACGACCGGCGCGTGCGTTTCATCCACGCCAGCCTGCACGAACTCGATGCCGAACTGCGCCGGCTGGGCGGCGGCCTGATCGTCAGGCAGGGGCTGGCGCAGGACATCATTCCCGCCCTGGCGGCCGAGCTGGGGGTGGATGCGGTGTATGCGAACGCCGACTACGAGCCGGGTGCGGTGGCGCGCGATGCTGTCGTTGCCGAGGCGCTGGCGGCAAACGGCCGCACGCTACTGGGCTTCAAGGACCAGGTGGTGTTCGAGAAGAGCGAAGTGCTGACGCAGATGGGCAAGGTATATGGCGTGTTCACGCCGTATAAAAACGCTTGGCTCAAGCGCCTGGCGGCCGAGCCGGACGCGGTGGCGCCGTGGATGATCGAACCGCATGCGGCGGCCCTGGCAGCGCTGCCCGAGGTGGCCATCCCGAGCCTGGCGGAACTGGGCTTCGAGGACGGCCCCCTGCCCGCTCCGGCCGGCATGTCCGGCGCCACTGCGCTGTTCGAAAGCTTCCTGCCGCGCCTGGCCGACTACGGCACGGCGCGCGATTTCCCGGCGCAGGCCGGCACCTCGCAGCTGTCGATCCACCTGCGCTTCGGCACCACCTCGGTGCGCCACCTGGTGCGCACGCTGCAGCAGATGATGGCGATGGGGGCCGGCGGCGCCGGTGCGCCGGTGTGGCTGTCGGAACTGGTGTGGCGCGATTTCTACGCGATGATCCTGTCGCACCATCCGCACCTGGCGGAGCGCTCGTTCAAGCCGGCGTTTGACGCGGTGGCGTGGGAGGCGGGGGCGGAAGCCGACGCGCTGTTTGCGGCCTGGTGCGAGGGACGGACCGGCTATCCGCTGGTCGATGCGGCCATGCTGCAGCTGAACCGGACGGGCTTCATGCACAACCGGTTGCGCATGGTGACGGCGAGCTTTTTGGTGAAGGACCTGGGGATCGACTGGCGCTGGGGCGAGCGTTACTTTGCGCTGAAGCTGAACGATTACGACATGGCGTCGAATGTCGGGGGCTGGCAGTGGGCGGCGTCGACGGGGTGCGACGCGCAGCCTTGGTTCAGGATCTTCAATCCGGTGCGGCAATCGGAGAAGTTCGATGCGCGCGGGGAGTTCATCCGGCAGTATCTGCCGCAGTTGGGCAAGCTCGATGCGCGCGATGTGCATGCGCCGTGGCTGGTGCCGGCGGACGAATTGGCGGCGTGCGGTGTGGTGCTGGGGAGGGATTATCCGGAGCGGTTGGTGAAGCATGATGAGGCGCGCGAGAAGACGCTGGCGCGGTTTGCGGTGGTGAAGGCTCTCGCGCAGCCGGACGATTGATCGGCCGTAGTACCGCGTGGGCACAAGTGCCCACCCTACAAGAGCGGGGTTCCGTAGGGTGGGCGCGGCCGGCGTAGGCACTCGTGCCCACGCGGTTACGACACGCCGCCTTCCGCCGGCGGCATCTCCCCACCCAGCAAGCCCGCAATCGCTCCCAATAACACCGGCTCCTGGAACGGCTTGCCGAAGTAGGCATTCACCCCCAGCCCCATCGCGTAGTTGCGGTGCTTGTCCGCCGTGCGCGAGGTGATCATGATGACCGGGATGGCGTGCGTTGCCGCATCGCCGCGCACGTGGCGCACCAGGTCGAAGCCGTCCATGCGCGGCATCTCGATATCCACCAGCATCAGGTCGGGCCGCACTTCTGGCAGCTGCTCGAGCGCGTCGACGCCGTCCTTGGCCAGGGCCACGCGGTAGCCTTCGCGTTCCAGCAGGCGCTGGGTCACGCGGCGCACGGTCAGCGAATCGTCGACCACCATCACCATCGGCTTGTGCACCGCCGGCACCGGGTGCTGCGGTACGTCGACCATCGGCACGGCGGTGCCGGCGTTGCGGCCCAGCGCCAGCGGGTTCAGGATCAGCACGATGTCGCCCGAGCCCAGCACCGTGGCGCCGGCGATGCCCGGCACGCGCGCCAGCTGCGGACCCAAATTCTTGATCACCACCTCGCGGTTGCCCAGCACCTCGTCGACCTGCAGTGCGATGCGTTCGCCGCCGCTGTGCAGCAGCATCACCGGGCGCGAACGCATGCCGGGTTCGAAGGTCCCGCCTTCGCCCAGCAGCGCCGGCAGGTAATGGAAAGGCAGCACCTGGCCCTGCACCTCCAGCACGCCGGCCGCGGCGGCGGCCTGCAGGTCGGGTTCGCGCACCGGCATCACCTGCTCGACCAGGGTCGAGGGCAAGGCGTAGGTCTTGCCGGCGCTGGCCACCAGCACCACCTGCGTTACCGCCAGGGTCAGCGGCAGGTGGATGGTGAAGCGCGTGCCCTGCCCCGCACTTGATGCGATCACCACGCGTCCGCCCAGCGCCTGGGCTTCCGAGCGCACCACGTCCATGCCGACGCCGCGTCCGGCCAGCTCGGTCAGGGTATCGGCGGTCGAGAAGCCCGGCGCGAAGATCAGCTCCGCGGCGTCCTTGTCCGACAGCTCGGCATCCGGCTCGGCCAGCCCTTGCGCGCGCGCCTTGGCGCGGATGCGCTCCAGGTCGAGGCCGGCGCCGTCGTCGCTGAACTGCAGCACGACCTCGTTGCCCTGCTGGCTGACCTGCACCAGCACCTCGCCGGTCTCGTTCTTGCCGGCGGCCGTGCGCGCGGCGCGCGGCTCGATGCCGTGCACGATGGCGTTGCGCAGCAGGTGTTCGAAAGGCGCGGCCATCTGTTCCAGCACGCTGCGGTCGATTTCCACGCCGCCGCCGCGGATATCCAGGTTGACGCGCTTGTCGGTTTCCTTGGCGGTCTGGCGCGCCACGCGGAACAGGCGTTCCGACAGGCTGGCAAACGGCACCATGCGCACCCGCATCAAATCGCGCTGCAGATCGCGTGTCATGCGCGACTGCGCCGCCAGTTCCTCGTTGGCGCCGTCGACACTGCGCGCCAGCGACTCCTGGAACGAGGCGACGTCGTTCACGCTCTCGGCCATCATGCGCGTGAGTTCCTGCAGGCGCGTGAAGCGGTCGAATTCGAGCGGATCGAATTCGCGCTCGCCGGCAATCGACATGCGCGAGGCGATCTGCGATTCGGCCTGCATCTCGACTTCGCGCAGCTGGCGCCGCAGGCGGCCCAGGTTGTCCGAGAAGTCGTTCAGCGCGGTCTTCAGCACGCCCATCTGGTTTTCCAGGCGCGAGCGCGTGATTGAGACTTCGCCGGCCTGGGTCACCAGGCGGTCGAGGATGTCGGCGCGCACCCGCACCAGCGGCGTGCGCGCCTCGCCCTGGGCGTCGGCCGGCGCGGCGGGCAAGGCTGGCAGGATGGGGGCGTCGGCCGCGGCGCCAGGTGCCGCCGCGGCTGGCTCGGCGCCTTCGGCCTCGAGCGCGGCCGGCTTGACCAGCTGCTCGAACAGCACCAGCACCTGGTCGTAGCTGGCCATCAGTTCGTCGAAGGCGCCCGGCGCCGTGGTCCCGGCGTGGACCATGTTCTCGATCTGGGTTTCCAGTTCGTGGGTGTGCTGGCCGATGCGCATTGCGCCGGCCATGCGCGCACTGCCCTTGACCGTGTGCAGGGTGCGCAGCAGTCCTTGCGCCGGCCCCGTGTCGCTCGGATCCTGCTGCCACTGGCGCAGGCCATTGCCGATCTGCGGCAGCAAGTCGGCGGCTTCTTCCAGGAAGACCGGCAGCAGGTCGGGGTCGAGTTCGTCGTGCAGGACGGGCTCGCCGGCCAGGGGCGCAGCGACCGCTGCGTCCAGGGTCACCGGCAGCGCGACGGCTTCGAGTTCCGGCGCGGCCAGGTTGTCGGCGGCGGTTTCCGGTGCACCGGCGGTTTCGGCCTCGGGCTGGACTGCGGGTTCCGGTTCCGGTTCCGGTTCGTATGCAGGTTCGGGTTCCTCCGGCGCAGCGATATCGAATTCGATCGGCAGCTCGATCGGCTCGGGTTCGGCCAGTTCGATGCTGTCGGCGAAGTCGGCTTCGGCCGCGGCCAGCGTGTCGGTGTCGCTGACCGATTCGGCAGCCGGTTCGTCCACCGGAGCGATCGGAGCCGGTGCCGGCGCCGGGCTGTCGAACAGGTCGTCGATATCGAGGCCGAAGAGCGCGTCGATGTCGTCGGTTGCGGCGGCGCCCGCAGGCGCTGCCGCCGGCGCGGGTATCAGCTCCGGTTGCGGGTCGGCCATCAGGCTGTCGTAGGTGTCGGCGAACAGGGCGTCGAGGCGCTGCGCCAGGTCCTGCGGCACGTCGCCGTACAGGTCGTCGGCCTGCTGCGCCGTGAAGCGGGCGCGCAGCGTCGCCAGCGCATCCAGCAGTTCCGGCTGGCCGGGGGCGAGCTCGCCGCGCGCAAAGGTTTGCAGCATGTCGCGCACGCGCGCCAGGACGGCGTCGAGCACGTCGTGCTGGGCGGCGTCCAGCAGCGGCGCCGGTTCGCCCAGGTGTTCGAGCGTGGTTTCCAGGGCCTGGGCCAGGTCGTGCAGGGCGTCGAAGCCGACCGTGGCCGAGGTGCCGGCCAATGTGTGCACCGCTTTCAGCGCGTCGGGCGTAACCTCGCGGCCCGGCTCGTGGCGCCATTCGCCGAAGTCGCGCTCGAGCGTGCGCAGCAGCTCGTCGGTTTCGGCGACATAGATGTTGTACAGCGCCAGCGGGATGTCCAGCTCGCCCACGCGGCGCATGCTGTCGTCCTGCTCCGGCAGCGGCCGGGTGGCCGCCGGCAGCGCGAACACGTTCGTCGGGACCGGCTGGGCCTCGTGCTGCTCCCCCTCGAATTCGGTTTCCGGCGCGGCTTCAGCTTCGGTTTCCGGCGCAGCCTGCAACGCGTCATGCGGCTCGGCGAACGGCTCCGGTTCGGCGGCGGCATCGGCCGGCTGCGCTGCCGGAACGGCTTCAGCCGCCGCCACCTCGTCCGGCGCCTCGTCCTCCACGAAGGCCCCGCCGGCCTGCACCCGCTCGGCCGCCGCGACCAGGCCGACGCCGCTGCGCGCAGACTGGCCGCTGTGGGCCAGCTCGGCCACCCAGGGCAGCAGCTGGGCGTGCGCGTGCGCGGCCAGCGCCAGCAGGTCCGGCGTGGCGGCGCGGCCATCGGCCAGCCAGACATTCATCACGCGTTCGAGCGCGGCGGCGGTGGCGGCGAATTCCTCCAGGCCGACCATGCGCGCACTGCCCTTCAAGGTGTGGAAGGCGCGGCGCACGATGATCAGCGCGTCCTGGGCGGCCGGGTTGGCGTGCAGCTGGGGCAGCGTGCCGTCCACCGTGTCCAGCACCTCGCCGGCCTCGGTGACGAAGATCTCGAGCAGCTCGGCGTCGATGGCGTCCGGCTGGGCGGCTTGCGCTGCCTGCGGCGCCGGCACGGCCGCCGGTGGCGTGGAAACCTGCGCGGCCGGCGCGGCATCATGCCCATTCGCCTGCGCGCCGAGTTGCGCATGCGCCTGCGCCTGCGCCTGCGCCTGCTCGATGCTCAGTTCGCGCAGCAATCCCGCGTCCGCATCGAAGGCAAAGCGGGTCCGGGCGCTGTCGCTGTTCTGGGCCAGCATGTCGGTGAAGAAGCCGAGCACGCCGATGTTCCGGGCGATGTTGTGCAGCGGCGCGGCCTGGGCGGCGACGTCGCCATCGCCCTGTCCCAGCCCGCGCACGGCGTCGCGCACGTGGACCGCGGCGCGCGCGGCCTCGTCCTGGTCGAGGATGCGCAGGGCGCCCTCGATCCCGTGCAGCAGCGGCGCGGCCTGGTCCAGCGCGCCGCGCTTGAGCTGCGGCTGGTCGTAATAATCGTCGAGCAGCTTCTCGACCTGGCGCAGCCCGCTCTTGATCTCGCCGGCCAGCACGGCCACGGTCTGGCTCTGCTGGATGCGGCCGGCCAGTTCGCTTTGCCATGGCGGCGCGTCCGGCGGCGTGGCGCCGGCGGCCAGGGCCAGCAGGCGCTGGCCGACCACTTCGGCGTGCTGCCCGAAGTCCTCGGGCAGCTGGCGCACCTGGTCCAGGCCATGTTCGACGAACAGCATGGCAGCCGCCATCTCCAGCCCGAACTGGTCGCTGCGGCCGCAGGCGATCGAGTCGCTGGCGGCCTGGCCGAGTTCGCGCAGCAGCTGGGCCAGCGCCGGCGCGCCGAGCCTGTCGCTGGCGCCGGCCAGGGTGGCCAGGGCGGCATTGAAATCGGCCTCGCGTGTGCCGTCGGCGTGCACCGCCAGCTGGTCCCAGTCGGACTTCGAGCGCGCCAGCGCTTCCTTGGCTTCCTTCAGCGCGGCCGGGTCGACCCGGCCGTAGCGGCGCTCGGCATAGTTGGCGGGCACGGCGCCGCCCAGGCGGAAGACGCGGCGCAATGCAGCCACCTCGTCCTCATCTTCGTCCCCACCAGTGGGCACGGCGGCAATGAAGAACAGCGCATCGCGCAGCAGCGCATCCGGCAGGCTGGCCTGCCCTTGCGACAGGCGGCGCAGCTGCAAATTGATCTGGCCGAACAGCTGTTTCACGTACAGGTCGGCGGGCAAGGCGCCGCTGCCGACCAGCGCGGCAAAGGCGTGCAGCGCCGTCCAGAAGGTGCGCGCATAGGCGTCGCCACTGGCGGCCAGCGGCGCGATGGCGTCGGCCAGGGCTTGCGCGTGCTGCGGATCGACGCTCTTCAAATAAGGCAGCAGCGATTTTTCAAAACGCGCGCGGCAGCCGGCATAGTCCGGCGCACCGGCATCGGACGATGCCGGCAGGTCCAGCGTGACGGACGTATCCACCACCAGCAGGTCCGACGGGTGCACGCGCTCCGCGCCCAGCAGTTCCTGCAACGCGCGGTAATACGGGAACAAGCGCACCGGCTGCGGCGCGGCGCCGGCCACCAGCTCTTCCAGGTATTCGCCGATCGCGCCATAGGCGTCGCGCACGGTCTTCGCGTGCTCCGCCGTGCAGTCGAGCGAACGGTCCTTGAAGGCGTCGAGGGCGCGCTCGGCGGCGGCGGTGAGCAGCTCCACGCCTTCCACGTCCACCATCTGCAGTGCGCCGTGGGCCTGGTGCAGGTGGGTCTTCGCATGCAGCAGCAGGGTCGGCCGCGCCTCGGGCGAACGCGCCGCGGCGTCGTTCAGCGCGCTGCCGGAGCGCTCGAGGGCATCGCGGATTTCGCCGATCACCCAGGACAACGGGCCGGTATCGAAGGTGCTCGCTGGCAGGGATGAAGTCATGGTCGTCGCTTGCTTATGGGGCCACGCGGAAGCGCGACACCGAGTTTTTCAGTTCCTGCGCCAGCGCTGCCAGCTGGTGGATCGATTGGGCGGTCTGGCGCGTGCCGGCCTGGGTGTGCTCGGTCACCGACAGGATGTGCTGCATATTGTGCGCCACGCCGTTGGCGGACGTCGCCTGCAAGCCGGTGGCGAACGAGATACCCTGGATCAGTTCGGCCAGGCGGTTCGAGACGCGCGAGATGTCGGCCAGTGCGGCGCCGGCCGCATCCGACAGGCGCGCCCCCTCGACCACGCCCTGGGTCGATTTTTCCATCGCCGCCACGGCGTCGTGGGTATCGGTTTGGATGGTGCGCACCAGGGCGCCGATCTGCTTGGCCGCCTCGCCCGAGCGTTCCGCCAGGCGCTGCACCTCTTCCGCCACGACCGAGAAGCCGCGTCCCGCTTCGCCGGCCGACGCCGCCTGGATCGCCGCGTTCAGCGCCAGCACGTTGGTCTGCTCGGTAATGTCGGAAATCAGCTCGGTGATCTCGCCGATCTCCTGCGAGGATTCGCCCAGGCGCTTGATGCGCTTCGAGGTTTCCTGGATCTGCTCGCGGATCTCGTTCATGCCGATGATCGCATTCTGCACCGCCGCCGAGCCCTGCTCCGCCGCCGCCACCGACTGGCGCGCCACGTCGGCCGATTCGTTAGCCGACTTCGACACGTCGGTAATCTCGTTCGCCATGCGCAGGACGGTCGAGGAGGCGTCCTCGATCTCGCGCGACTGCGCCTCGGTGGCGCCCAGCAGTTCGGCGGAGACGTCCTGGGCTTCGTTCGAGGCCTGGGTCACCTGCTCGGCGGTGCCGGTCACGCGCTGCACCAGGCCGCGCAATTCCTCGACGGTGAAGTTGACCGAGTCGGCGATCGCGCCGGTGATGTCTTCCGAGACGGTGGCGTGCACGGTCAGGTCGCCGTTCGCGACGTCCTGCAGTTCGTTCATCAGGCGCAGAATGGCGGCCTGGTTCTGGTCGTTGGTGGCCTTGGCTTCTTCTTCCTTGGCCTGGGCCAGCTGGCGGCTGGCCTCGGCTTCGCGGCGGCGGTTTTCCGCGCCGCGGGTGCGGTTGCGCGAGTCCTGCAGCATGACGCGGCTGATCGAGAAAGCGGTAGCCAGGGTGAACACCGAGGCCGCCACCAGCAGCCAGAACCAGGGATTCGACGAGGACTGCTGCGAGCGGTAGCTCGCTTCCAGCGACGCCACCTGCTTCTTCATTTCCTCATTGTCGCGGTGGATGGTGCGGGCCGCGGCGCGCGCCTTCGAGTAGGCCACCGGGTTGTCGAGGAAGGGCGTGAAGTCCTTGCGGAAGGCCTCGAAGCGCACCTGGATCTGGCGCAGCTTGTCGCGCAAATCGTCGTTGCGCTGGGCAGCGGCGCCGCTCAGCAGGGTTTGCAGGGCGTGCTCGAAGGCGGCGCTGTCGGCGCCGATGCGCACCGCGGCGTCGTCGCGCGGCACGCCGATGGCGAAGAAGCTGTTCGCGCCGCGCGCCAGGCGCTGGGTCAGCATCATCATGCGGCCGATCGCGGCCAGTTCGCGCGCGCTGGCGCCGCGCTCCACGTTCTGCGCCATCAGGTCTTCGGTCAGCACCAGCATCTCGGTGGCCAGTGCGTCGAGCTGCTTCACGCTTTTATCGAAGCCGATCAGCGCGCCCTTCATCTGCAGGATGTTGGCCGCACCGAGCTCGGAAGCGGTCCAGGTGGCGCGCACCCGTCCCAGCAGCGCGCCCTGGCGTCCGCTGGCGCCCGGCACGGTGACGTTGCCGACGCTGCCGCCCGCGCTCAGCAGGCGCAGGTCGCGGTTCACTTCGTTGCGGCTTTCGGCCAATTGGGTGAACGAGTCGGCGTTGCCGGACAGCGCATTCGGCGCAGCCTTGCCGACGCGCTGCGAGTGCAGCTGCACTTCGCTGGCGACCTGGATCTGGGCAGCGACGCGGGCGTTCACGTTGGCGTTCTGCCACATCCCGAGGATGGTCAGCAGGATGCCGCCGCCAAAGGCGACCAGCAGGATGCGCAGCTGGCGCGGCAGCGACAGGTGGCCGATCAGGGGCAGACTGAGGTTGCTTTCTTCCTCGTCGTCGGCGCCGGCGGCGCCGGGACGCACCAGGTGGCCGAGGCGGCGCATCGCATCGCCGGCCGAGCCGGAAGCGGCTTCGGCGGCCGGGGCGGGGGCAGCCGCAGCGGCGCCCAGGATTCCCCCGCCGGGCAGCGCCAGCGCGCCGCCGGCGCCTTCACCGAACTCGGTATCCGGCGACGACAACACGGTTTCGTCTCCGGCCTTGCCCTTCGACAGAAAATTCAACGACATGATTCCCATTGCGGCTCCCTGGTCCAGCGGGTTGATTGTTGTTGTAATAAATGAGTACTTGCGGTGTTCTTGCCAGGCCCCTGCCGGCGGCTACAGCCCCACCTGCAGGAAGCGTTCTTCCTGCACCAGGGCGGCCAGCGACAGCGGGGTCCAGGCCTGGCCGTCGGCGTCGAGCAGGCGCAACGCGTCGCCTCCTGTATCGGGCGTCATCGTTTCGGCGCGGCGCAGGCCATGCACGTGCGTCACCAGCAGCGCGCACTTCAGGCCCAGGCGCGGCGACAGCGACAGGAAGCGCGCCTCCGGGCCGGCGGCGCTGTGGTGCGGGTCGAGGTAGCGCGCCAGGTCGATCACGCCGAGCAGGCTGCCGCGGATATTCGCCAGGCCCAGGTACCAGGGCTGGGTGCGCGGCACGCGCGCCAGCGCCACCGGCGGCACGATTTCGCCGGCCTCGGCCAGCTCCAGCAGATAGCGCTGGCCGCCGATCGACACGCCCAGCTGGTGCACGGCCTGGGCAGCGCCGCTCTGGGCCGCCTGCACGCGCGCCAGCAGCTGCGTCTGGTAATCGCGCAGGCGGGTGCGGCGCAGGGCGTTGGCCGACGGGGCGGCGTTCATCAGGCGCCGAGGGCGGCGATGCGCGCCAGCAGCTGTTCAGGGTCGACCGGCTTCACCAGGTAATCCTGCGCGCCCTGGCGCATGCCCCAGATGCGGTCGGTTTCCTGGTTCTTGCTGCTGCAGATAATCACCGGCACCGACGACAGTTCCGGGTCGCGCGCGATCGAACGGGTCACCTGGAAGCCGTTGGCGCCGGGCATGACCACGTCCATCAGGATCAGCTCGGGACGGTCGGCGCGGATCTTCAGCAGCGCGTCTTCGCCGTTTTCGGCGGTGGACACGGAAAAGCCGTTCTTCACCAGGATATCGGTCAGGTAATAGCGTTCGGTCGGGGAATCGTCGACGATCAGGATCTTGTGAATGGCCACGGTGGGCTCCGTACTCGGTTAATCAGGCCGCTGGGGCCGTATGCTCGCGGACGGCCGCGAGCAGGGTGTCTTTGGAAAATGGCTTGGTGAGGTAGGCGCTGGACCCGACCATCGCGCCGCGCGCGCGATCGAACAGGCCGTCCTTCGACGACAGCATGACCACCGGCGTGGCATGGAAGCGCGCGCTTTTCTTGATCAGGGCGCAGGTCTGGTAGCCGTCCAGGCGCGGCATGAGGATGTCGCAGAACACCAGCGCCGGATGATGGTCGTTGATCTTCGCCAGCGCATCGAAGCCATCCTCGGCCAGCACGACCTGGTACCCGGCCTGGGTCAGGAAGATTTCGGCGGAACGGCGGATCGTGTTGCTGTCGTCGATCACCATGATGGTGGGGCGGTCGGTGTGCTGCGATGTCGTCATGTTCGTTTCACTTCAGCATGGAACGCCACGATAGCATAGGGCTGTAGGCTTGTGCGCAAAGTGTTGCACAGAGTCAACTACAGACAAAACAGGGAGGAGAAAGCTTGCTGGAAGGGCTAGAAAATCAGTTATCGGTGTGGGTGTTTTTGATAACCGAGTTGGCAAAAATGCCAGAAAATGCGGTGTGAACGGCGCAGCCGTCCACCCTGCGGTACAACCTGCTATTTTAGATAGCCGTCATCTCGAAATCATCCTTGCGGGCGCCGCATTCCGGGCAAGTCCAGTTCATCGGCACGTCGGCCCAGCGTGTTCCAGGCGCAATGCCATCTTCCGGCGCGCCCGCTTCTTCGTCGTAGACCCAGCCGCAAATCAGGCACATCCAGGTCTGGTACGCGGTCGCCGTCGTTTCGTTACTCACGGTGTCGTTCCTTCTATCTAGTAAAATGGGGAATCAGGTATCTTAATCTACCCGTCGTGCAAAACCAAACGTCTCCGCTGATTCTCACTTTTGGCGTGCTGGATCCCGTCGGCGCGCTTGGCGTGCAGGCTGACCTTGCCACCTTCGCAGCCCACGGCTGCCACGCCCTTTCCGTTCCCACCGCCCTGCTGGTGGCCGACAGCGCACGCGTCGAAGAAATGCATGAACTCGACACCGGCTGGATGGCCGACCAGGCGCGCGTCGTGCTCGAAGACATGCCGGTGGCCGCCGTCAAGATCGGCGCCATCGCCAGCATCGAGCAGGCCGCCGCCATCGCCGAAATCGTCTCCGACTACGCCGACGTGCCGCTGATCGTCGACCCTTTCCTGTCGTCGCTGCCGGATGCCGGCATGTCCGACGAGGACACGGTCGCCGCGATCCGCCAGATCCTGGCGCCGCAAGCCACGGTGCTGATGCTGTCGCAGGCGGAACTGGGCCGCATGGCCGAGTCCTGGCGCGAGCCCGGCGCCGACAGTTCGCTGGAAGCCGACGTCGCCGAACTCACCGGGCGCGGCTGCCAGTACGTGCTCGTCACCTGCACCCAGGGCAGCGGCAACAACCGCGCCAACACCCTGTTCGACCGCGACGGTATGGTGACCACCATCGACTGGCAGCATTTGCCGGGGCCGTTCGTCGGCGCCGGCACCACGCTGTCGGGCGCGCTGGCGGCGCTGATGGCGCAAGGCCTGGATGCGCCCGAGGCGCTGGCCGCCGCCCAGGACTACACCTACGGCGCCCTGCGCCACGCCCGCCGCTTCGGCATGGGCAAGTTCGTTCCCAATCGTTTCCACCGCGCCCAGGCTTTGGGCCGGCAATAAGAAGACAAGGTTCCCAAGATGACTACTGAACACACCTCCCGCAACGACATCCTGTTCGAACGCGCCCAGCAGAGCACCCCGGGCGGCGTGAATTCGCCGGTGCGCGCCTTCCGCTCGGTCGGCGGCACCCCGCGCTTCATCACCCGCGCCGAAGGGCCGTATTTCTGGGATGCCGACGGCAAGCGCTACATCGACTACATCGGTTCCTGGGGCCCGGCGATCGTCGGCCACGCGCATCCGCAAGTGATCAAGGCGGTGCAGGATGCGGCCGCGAACGGCCTTTCGTTCGGCGCGCCGACCGAAGGCGAGATCGAGATCGCCGAGGAAATCTGCAAGCTGGTGCCGTCGATCGAGCAGGTGCGCCTGGTATCCAGTGGCACGGAAGCGACCATGAGCGCGCTGCGCCTGGCCCGTGGCGCCACCGGCCGCGACAAGATCGTCAAGTTCGAGGGCTGCTACCACGGCCATGCGGACTCGCTGCTGGTGAAGGCCGGCTCGGGCCTGCTCACCTTCGGCAACCCGACCTCGGCCGGCGTGCCGGAAGACTTCGTCAAGCACACCCTGGTGCTCGACTACAACAACGTCACCCAGCTGGAAGAAGCGTTTGCCTCGATGGGCGAGACCATTGCCTGCGTAATCGTCGAGCCGGTGGCCGGCAACATGAACCTGATCCGCGCCACGCCGGAATTCCTGACGCGCATGCGCGAACTGTGCACGCAGCACGGCGCGGTACTGATCTTCGACGAAGTGATGTGCGGCTTCCGCGTGGGCCTGGGCGGGGCGCAGGAGATGTACGGGATTACGCCCGACCTGACCGCGCTGGGCAAGGTCATCGGCGGCGGCCTGCCGGTGGCGGCATTCGGCGGCAAGACGGAACTGATGCAGAAGATGGCGCCGATCGGGCCGGTGTACCAGGCCGGCACGCTGTCGGGCAATCCGGTGGCCGTCGCTGCCGGCATGACCACGCTGAAGCTGATCCAGGCGCCGGGCTTCTACGAGCAGCTGACCGCGACCGGCGAGAAGCTGGTCGCCGGCTTGACGGCTGCGGCGCAGGAAGCGGGCATTGCCTTCTGCGGCGATTCGGTGGGCGGCATGTTCGGCATGTACTTCAGCGAGACCGTGCCAGGCTCGTACGGCCAGATGATGGCCGGCGACAAGGCGCGCTTCAATGCCTTCTTCCACGGCATGCTGGACGAAGGCGTGTACTTTGCGCCGGCGATGTTCGAGGCGGGGTTTGTCTCGGCGGCGCACGATGACGCCGTGATTGCCGAGACGGTGGAAGCGGCGAAGCGGGTGTTCGCCAAACTGGCGTAAGCCTGACACTTGGCCTGAGGCTTCAACCGTACGGTGGGCACTCCGTGCCCACGCGGATGTCCGCGTCATGTTGACGCGTTTTCATCGAATCGTTCGCCCTCCGGAAACGTATCCGGATGATCCGCGCCAACGTGTCGGGTTTGATGTTTTAAGGGCCGCGTTCAGCGGCCAACACCACGCAAACGTCCGCGTGGGCACGGGGTGCCCACCCTACTCTTCAAACGTACGGTGGGCACTCCGTGCCCACGCGGATGTCCGCGCCATGTTGACGCGTTTTCCATCGAATCCTTCGCCGTTCGGAAACGTATCCGGATGATCCGCGATAACGTGTCGGGTTTGATGTTTCCATCGCCGCGTTCAGTGGCCGACGCGATGCAAACGTCCGCGTGGGCACGGGGTGCCCCCCCTACTCTTCAAACGTACGGTGGGCACTCCGTGCCCACGCGGATGTCCGCGCCATGTTGACGCGTTTTCCATCGAATCCTTCGCCGTTCGGAAACGTATCCGGATGATCCGCGATAACGTGTCGGGTTTGATGTTTCCATCGCCGCGTTCAGTGGCCGACGCGATGCAAACGTCCGCGTGGGCACGGGGTGCCCACCGTACGGGATGCCGCGCCACCGTTCAAGCCATCGCGACTTTACGCTGCGTCGCCACCACCCTGCGTGACGCGCGCTTGCGCCACCAGATGATCACCCCGGTCACGCTCAGCATGGCCACGACCACGCCCATGAAGGAAATCAGGATCCGCCCCGGCAGCCCGAGGATGCGGCCCGAGTGCAGCGGGAACTGGGCCTGGACGAAAATGTCCGCCGCCGTACCCTTCCACGGCTGGCGCTCGCCCAGCAAGGCCCCGTTCACGCCATCGTAGTACAGCAGGGCCGGCCCGACGCCGCCGGTGCCGTGGTCGCCGCCCGGCTGGAAGAAGCTGACCATGTAGATGCCGTACTCCTGCGAATAATAGATGCCGCCGACCGGGTCGGTCCAGCCGCGCCGCATGCCTTCGCCATTCGCCCCCTTCACCGCTTCCGCCATCGGCACCTTCGGTTCGATCAGGTGCTGCTTGTCGGCCATGCTGCGGGTGTCGAACGGCGTTGGCGTCACCTGCGACACCTTGCTCATCACCGGATAGAAGATCTCCTGGTAGAGGTTCAGCGAAAATGCGGTAAACGCCAGGATGAACAGCAGCACCCAGGTCCACAAACTGAAGGCGCGGTGCAGGTCGAAGTTCAGCTTCGACGAACCGCCCTTCCAGCGCACCTTCCAGGCCGGCTGCCAGCGCTGCCACCAGGATTTGGCGGACGGCTCCAGCTTGCCGTTCAAGGCAGCCACCGCCACCACCGCCTGGCGCTTGCGCGCCGGCAGGGTGAGATAAAAGCCGACAAAACTGTCCACCATCCAGACGATGGCGATCGCGCCCATCAGCCAGACGCCCCAGCGGTCGATGCCCCACATTTCGGGAATGTGCAGCGTGTAGTGCAGGCGGTACAGGAAGGAGACGAAGGTCTCCTTGGTGATCGGCCACACCGCGCCCCACTCGCGCTTGCCCAGTTCGGCGCCCGTTACCGGGTCGACGAAGACCTGGTTGAAGCCGGGCTGGGTCAGTTCGCCGGTCTTGGCGTCGTAGCGCGGCGAGACGCCCAGCGCCAGCGACTCCCCTGCTTCCACGTGCAGCGGAATGTAGGAGACGCGGATGTCCGGATAGCGCGCCTCGACCTGTTGCGCCAGCAGCAGCGCGTCCTGGGGCTTGCCAGGGGTATGCGCTTCCATCAGGTGCGGGTTGAGCAGGTCGTCGAGCTCGTGGTCCCAGGAGATGATGGCGCCGGTCACGCCGCTCACGAACAGGAAGGCGGCCGTGAGCAGGCCGAGATAACGGTGGACCAGGGTCCAGGATGCGCGCATGCCGGCCTCTCTTTGTCGAACTGGTTAGAAGCGGTAGCGCACGGTCAGCGAGGCGCTGCGCGGTGCACGGTAGTTGACGCCGCCGTAGGCCGCGAACATGCCGAAGTAGGTCTTGTCGGTCACGTTGTCGAGGTTCAGCTGGGCCGACAGTTGCGGGCTGAATTCGTAGCGCGCCATCAGGTTGACCAGGGCGAAGTCCGTCTGCTCGATGATGCCGTTCGTGGCTGGTGGCGCCAGCGGATCGACGGTCCAGGTGCGGCCTTCCCAGTTCACGCCGCCGCCGATGACCAGCTTGTCCCAGGCGCCCGGCAGGCGGTAAGTCGTGAACACGCGCAGCAGGCGGCGCGGGTAGATGCTGTTGAAGTCGTTGCCGTCGGCATCCTTGGCGCGGAACTGGGTATAGCCGGCGCTGGCGTTCCAGCCCGGCGCCAGGCGGCCGCTCAAATCGAACTCGAAGCCGCGGCTCTTGGCGCCGGCCACCGCACGGTAGTAGGTTTCCGGCGCGTTCGGGCCGGCGCCGTCGCGGTCGACCAGGCCCGCTTCCTGGCCCAGGCCATCCTGCTTGATCTGGAACACGGCCAGCGAGGCGTTCAGGCGCTTCTCGAAGAACTCGCCCTTGATGCCGGCCTCGATGTTCTTGCCGACCACCGGATCGAGCAGGTTGCCGGCCAGGTCGCGCCGGTTCTGCGGCTGGAAGATGTCGGTGTAGCTGGCGTAGGCCGAGTAGTTCGGGGCAAAGTCGAAGACCAGGCCGGCATACGGCGTGACTTCGTGGTCGTGCTTCACCGAGTAGGCGGCGGTCCACAAACCGACGCCGTTCTTTTCGTAGTCGGTGACGCGCGCGCCGATGATCAGCTTGAGCGGATCGGCCAGGTTCAGGCGGGTCACGCCGTACAGCGCCTGCTGCTCGGTCTTGCTGCGCTCGTAGAAGGTCAGCTCGCCCCAGGTCGGCTCCGGGTAGGCGGCCGGGTTCCAGTTGTTGAAGTCGGTGACGACCGAGCTCGCGCCGCCGAAGTCGGCCGCGCGGTTGTCCGAGGTGAATTCCTGCTTCATGCGCATGTAGCCGAACGAGGCTTCGTGGGTGCGGCCGGCGACGTCGAAGCTGCCGCTCAGGTGCAGGCCGAAGTCGTTCTGCTTCGTGCGGGTGTGGTACGAACCCGAGAAGTCGCTCATGCCGGCGCCGGTAACGCGGTCCGGCATGCCCGACAGGTAGAGCAGGTAGGAGTCGCCGCGGCGCTCGCCGTGGTTGTAGTTGGCGCGCACCTTCCAGCCGTTTTCAAAAGTGTGGGTCAGGTCGAGGAAGCCGTTGTCGTAGGTCGACGGCAGCGCGGTCCAGTCGGCGGCGGTGGTCTTGCTGCGGTCCCAGTTGGTGAGCGTGCCGTCGCTGTACCAGTACGGCAAGCTGCCCCACATCGGGCCGCGCGCGTTCAGGTCCTGGTGGCTGTAGCCGCCCCGCAGCAGGGTGCGCGGCGACAGATCGGCCGAGATGGTGGCGTAGAGCGTGTGGTTGCGGTTCTTCAGGGAGTCGATCCAGCTGTCGCCGTCGGTGTATTCGCCGACGAAGCGCGCGCGCACGCTGCCGCTTTCATTCAGCGGGGTCGAGACGTCGCCCAGCACGCGCTTTTCGTGCCAGCGGCCGATGCCGCCTTCCACCCAGCCCGTGACTTCCTTGCTGTCGGCATGCTTGCGCACCAGGTTGATCGCCGCCGACGGGTTGCCGGCGCCGGTCATCAGGCCGGTGGCGCCGCGCACCACGTCCACGCGCTCATAGGTCGCCAGGCTGCTCGACACTTCGCCGACGCTCCAGGCCTGCTCGTAGGTGGTCGGGATGCCGTCGATCTGCAGGTTGTCGATGTCGAAGCCGCGCGAAGTGAAGCCGGCGCGGTTGGTTTCGTAGGCATTCACCGAGACGCCGGTAACGTTGTCGACGATGTCGGTGACCGAGGTCATCAGCTGGTCTTCGATGCGCTGCAGCGTGACCACCGAGATCGACTGCGGCGTTTCGCGCAGCGACAAGTCGAGCGGCGTGGCCGAGGTTTGCGACGGGGTGCTGTAGGAGCCGGCCGTCGGGACCTTTTGCGAACGGATCTGCACTTGCTGGATGGGCTGGTCGGCATCGGCGAGCGGCGCTTCGTCGACTTCGGCATGCGCGAGCAGCGGCAGGGCCAGGGCGACCGACAGCGCGATCCGGTTCAGTTTATAAAGCCCACGTGCGTGCACATGCATTTCCATCAGAGACCTCGGGTTAGTAGCAGAAAAAAAAACGATAGGCGGGTATTGCGCAGCACCATTCACATGGAAACGCAGGATTGCAGACCGTAATGAGAACGTGAATGATAACGATTCTCATTTCAAAGTCAATGCGCGCACCTGAAAAAGATGCAATATGGGTTCTTTGACCAATGTAAATTTTGGTGAACGTAGCCTTTACGCCAGCGCAAACATCTGGTCGATGGCGATGAGGCGGCAGGCGCGTACTGTGCCACCATGGCCTCAACTTCGGCTGGAAACCGACCATGGTGCGACTTCGACGCTCTTCCCGCGGGGGTGCCCGCTCCCGCCTGCCCCGTTCTGGGCCAGCCTTGCCGCAGAACGAAAGCGCGCCGTTCGGCGTCAGCGTGGCGCTGCTGCGAATTGCCGAGCCGACCAATTCCGCGGATTATTACGCCGCCATCGTCGACGGCCTGAACGACAGCGCGCGCCGCTACCGGGTCGACACGCCCCTGCGCATCGCCCACTTCCTGGCCCAGATCGGGCACGAAAGCAGTTTTCGCGCGACCGAGGAAAACGGCCGCTATGCCGCCGTGCGCATGCGCCAGGTATTCGGCTGCAAGGGCGGGCAGGCGCAGTACGACCGCACGCTCGACGAGTGCCGCCTGGGGCCGGATGGCCAGCCGGCGCGCCTGCGGCCCAGGCTGTGGACGGCATCCGATTTTTATGCGGGCAATGCCGAGCACCTGCTCAGCTACGTGTATGCCGACCGTCTCGGCAACGGCAGCGAAGCCTCGGGCGACGGCTACCGCTACCGCGGGCGCGGCCTGATCCAGCTCACCGGGCGCGACAACTACGCCGCCTTCACGGCCGCCCACAATGCGCGCGATGCGAACGACCCACTCGATTTTGTTGCAGAACCCGACCTGCTCGTGAGCGAGCTCAAATACGCCATCGAATCGGCTTTCCACTACTGGGAGGCGCGTAAAGTCAATGCGGTGGCCGACACCGACGACCTGGAAGCGGTCACCCGCGCCGTCAACGGCGGCCTGAACGGATTGAGCGACCGGGGAGCGCGCCTTGCGAACATCAAGAAAGCATTGGGGATTTGATTGGGCGGCGGCGCTGAGCTGCTGCCTGGGCTGCTGCCTGGCCTTGCCGGCGTGGGCGCAGGCGCCGGCACAAGCACCGCCGGCCTCGCTGTGCAACGCCGGCGAGCAGGTCGTGTTCGCCTGCGCCATGGAGGGCAAGACGTTGTCGCTGTGCCGCCCTTCCCTTCCCGGGAACGGCTTGCAGTATCGCTTCGGTTCACCGGCCAGGCTGGAGCTGGAATATCCGGCGCCCGGCCAGCGCGTGCAGCCGGTGTTCAAGGTACGGGACGAGCCGCTGATCGGCGGCGGGCTCACCTCGGTCGCCTTCCAGCGCAGCGGCTATACCTACACCGTCTACAGCCGCGTCGGCCGCGGGCCGGATGGCGTCACGCCCGAGTTCGACGATGGCCTCACCGTCGAACGGCGCGGCAAGACGCTCAGGCATTCGCATTGCGAGGATGGCGGCGCCGGCTTCCTGGAACCGCCCGCAGCGCTCGTGAAATAAAATTTCATCCAACAGCACCTTCTGAAATTTTATTTCACACTACCGGGATTTACATACCCGGACCGCCACCGCCGGGGCCGCCGCCAAAGCCGCCGGGCGGCATGCCACCCGGCGGCGGACGCCAGCCTTCGCCCGGCGGCCCATCCTGCCGGCGGTTCGCCTGCACCCCGCCGAAGCGGTAGGACAGGCCGACGAACACCACCGGCCCATCGAAGCGGCGCACCGAGTATTCCTTCAACGTGGCCGAATCGGTGACGGTTTCCTGTTTCTGCGAGCTGAAGATGTCGTTGGCGTTCACCACCAGCGTCAGGCTCTGGTTCAGGTTGCGGCGGTAGCTGAGATTCGCGGTGGCGCTCGGCTCGCGGTAGCCATAGCCGGTCAGGGTCTTGCCCTGGGCATTGAACATCAATTGCAGCTGGTCGAGCGGCGTCAATTGGTAGTTCAGGCGCCCGCGCACGTTCACTGAAGTCGCGCTGCGCTTGGACTCGTTGCCGAGCAAGTCGATCTGCTGCTGCTCGGCCAGGAAGACGTTGCCGCTGGTGTTGACCGACAGTTTCGGCGTGAGCTTGCCGCTGAGGGTGAACTCGATGCCGCCTGAGCGGTTGCTGCCGCCGTTTTCCAGCGTCGTCAAGATCACCGTGTCGCTCACCGCCAGCTGGCGGCTGCGGATGGTGTCGCGCTCGTTGCGGTAGTAGGCGCGCACGTTGGCGTCCAGCACGCCGGCCTTGGTTTCGTAGCCGACCTCGAAGGAATCGGTCTGCACCGGCTTCAGGTAGGGGTTGCCGCTGGACTCGTTGAATTCGTCGCGGTAGACCACGAACGGATTCAGCTCGCCCGCGCCCGGACGGCGGATGCGGTGGGCGTACGAAAAGCGCAGGTTCGTCTTCTCGCCCAGCTTATAGGTGGCAAAGGCGCTCGGCATCCAGTTCAGGTAACTGTTGCTGGCGTCGATGCGGCTGGTGACCTGCTTCAGGTCCATGTCGGTGTGCTCGGCGCGCAGGCCCAGCTGGGCGCCCCAGCGCTCGTTCACCTTCCACTGGTAGGAACCGTACAGCGCCGTGTTCATTTCATCGATCTCGAAGGCGTTCGTGCGGCGGTCGTTGATGCTTTGCACGTTGCTGCCCAAATCGAAATCGTAGTAGCGGGTGTCGAACTCGCTCCCGTTGTCGGCGATCTTGTAGCCCACCTTCACGATGGCGCCGCTTTCCAGCGGCAGCTCGTAGTCGCCGGTGTAGTCGATGATGCGCGTGGAATTATCGACGTCCTGCAAATTGCGGCTGTCGGCCGCGCGCGGCGGCGTGACCGTATAGGTGTTGGCGTAGTCCGTTTCGCTGTCGTTGTCGGTGGTCGACACGCGCAGGTCCATCTTGAACAGTTCGCCCAGCTTCGCGCCCTTGTGGTCCCAGCGCAGGCTGCCCATGTTGTTGCTGCTGTCGCCGCTGCGGCGCGTGCTGCGTTCGTAGTCGCTGGTGGTGTTGCCGTTCTGGTCGAACACGCTGTAGTGGTCCAGGCCGTGCTGGTCGTTGCTGCGCTTCATGAGGCCGAGGCCGGCTTCCAGCGTGTCGTCCTGGCTCAGGTTATAGGTCACCTGGCCGCGCAGGCCGACGCTGTCGTTCAGGCCATTGCTGGTCGACTCCTGCGTGTTGCGCTGGCTGGCTCCGGTGACCGGATCGATGCGCTCGCGCTCGCTTTCATAGGTCGAGTCGCGGCCGTCTTTGCGCATGTTGATGCCGCCCTGGAAGCCCCACAGGCCGGAATTGTAGGCGCCGTTCAGCGAGGCATTGTGGCGCCCGGCCGTGCCGACGTTGGCATTCGCCGCGCCAAAGCCGCCCGGACGGCGGTTGCGCTTCATGACCAGGTTCAGGATCGGACCGCCGCCGCCTTCGTTGCCGAACTCCGCGCCGGGGTTGTTGATCACCTCGACCGAGTCGATGTCCTCGGCCGGCATGGCCTGCAGCGCCGAGCCGCGATTCTCGCCTTGCAGCATGGCCGACGGCTTGCCATCGACCAGGATCTGCACGTTGCTGCTGCCGCGCAGCGACACGGTGCCGTCCGGATCGACAGCCACCGAAGGCACGTTGCCGAGCGCATCGGCGGCGCTGCCGTTCGAGGCGTTCACGTCGGATTTCACGTCGTAGACCTGGCGGTCGATGCGGTTGTTCTGGCGCTCGCCGACCACGTTGACGGACTGGATAGTCTGGGGTGCGGGTTCCGCTGCGGCGGCGGGCGCGGCGGTGGTGGCGGCAGTTGCGGCTTGCGGCGCTGCGCTTACCGGCGCGGTGGCGGACGTGCTAGCCGGCGCGGCGGCCGTTGCCGGTGCAGTCTGGACGCCGGCGCTGCTTTGCGCCAGCGCCGGCTGCATGGCGCCGAATTCGCACACGGCCAGCACAACTGCGAGGTACAGGGCCTGCCTGCGCGGTGTGGCATGAGCGGCGCCTGGCTGGATGCGGGCCTGCTTGGAACGGTTTCGTTGGACCATCGGTGAATGCTTTATTGACGTTGAATGGCATCGCTCGCCACACACCCGATCAAGCGGGCTCGGCAGGCTGAAGCCTCCATTGTAAAACCTCGCATCGCGCCTGCACCGTCGTGAGGCGTAAAGAAGCGTAAACGGATGTAACAGCCTGCTGCGTCCGGAACCCGCATCGGACGCAGCGATGCCGCGTCAGCGTTTGTCCGCTGCGCCGCCGCGGCGGCCCCGGCGCACCCGGCGCCACACGAGATACAGGACCGTACCGGCCAGGGCAAACGGTATCGTCGAGGCGACAAAGGTGATCAAGGCCGCGACGCCCTGCAGCAAGTCGCCGCCGAAGTCGTCCAGCGCCTTGCCGACCTTGCCGGCCTGGCCGGCCCTGGCGTGTTCGTGCATGGCCACCGCCGGCAGTTCGGTGTCCACCTGCCTGCGCAGCTGTGCCTGGGCGGTGGCCGCGTTATCGATCTCGCTCTGCACCTCGGCCAGCTCGCGGTGCAGCTTGATCAGGGCTTACGCAGTGTACGAGCACCTTGCTTTTCCAGCAAGCAAGCACCTTGCCGGTGCTTCATTGCTGCTGAAGAGAACGCCATCCCTCGGGCGCCAGACCACAAAAATCAGCAATCCTGTCGACCGTTTCCCCGACCATGTATCCACTCAGTCCCGCCCCGAAGCGAAAGGCGCCGCTGTCGGTGTCGATTTCAATCCGCCCCGGATACATGCCGAGTGCATCCCATTTGCCCTCGGGCGACCAGGCCTGCGGCGCGGGCAGCGCGCGCACCGAGCGGATGCTGCTGGCCGCCACCACGAGCAGGCCATCGGGCACCTCGCTGCCCTGGTAGATGCAGAGCGCATCGCGGAACACGAAGCTGCGGTACAGCGTGGCCAGCACCAGCAAACACATCGCGGCCAGCACCACCAGCGGGAGCCAGGACACTTCTTCCGACGTGCCGGACCCGACTGCCTTGGGCAGCATGAACAGCAGCAGGAACCCGGCCAGCAGCACCGGCAACAGCCGCTTCTGGGTGGGACAGACGATGCGCAGCACGGCGTCGCCGGCTGGCTGGTGTCCATGGGCTGTCGCTGAAGGCAGGTCCGGCATCGCGTCTCCTGGTGTGGAAACGGATGAGTATAGCGCTACCGTGCCGGCCATCAGCGGCTGCGGCTGGCGCATAATGGTCTTTTCCAAGCGGAGGACATATGCCTGCCCAGCGCGACACCACCGTCATCGACTCCTGGCACCGGAATGCCGAGCCCTGGACTACAGCCATCCGCAACGGCGAAATCGAAAGCCGCACGCTGGTCACGAATGCGGCCATCGTCGACACCGTGCGTTCCTATGCGCCGCAGACCGCCGTCGACCTCGGCTGCGGCGAAGGCTGGCTGGTGCGGGCGCTGCCGGAAGTGACCATGATTGGCGTCGATGCGATTGCCGGCCTGGTGCAAGCGGCGCAGGCGGCCGGCGGCGGGGAATTCCGCGCGCTGTCGTACGAACAGATCGCACAGGGCGAACTACAGCTGGCCGTCGATCTCGCGGTCTGCAATTTTTCGCTGATCGGAAAAGAAGCGGTCGAAGGCCTGTTCCGCACCGCGCCCTCTTACCTGCGCCGCGGCGGTTACCTGGTGGTACAGACCGTGCACCCGGTGCTGGCCTGCGGCGAGCAGGCGTATATCGATGGCTGGCGCGACGGCAGCTGGGCCGGTTTCAAGGGCGGCTTCCAGGATGCGCCGCCCTGGTATTTCCGCACCCTCTCAAACTGGATCGCCCTGTTCGAAAACAATGGCCTGCGTATCCGCGAACTGCGCGAACCGCTGCACCCGCAGAGCGGCAAGCCGGCGTCGCTGATCCTGGTCGGCCAGCTGCCGGCATAATCAGGCCAGTTTCAGCCAGCCGCGCCGGCGGAAATACCACAATGGTGCAATCGCGCTCGCAATCATCATGCCGATGGCGAAGGGATAGCCATAGGTCCAGTCCAGCTCCGGGAACCATTTATGGAAGTTCATCCCGTAGATGCTGGCAATCAGGGTCGGCGGCAGGAAAGCCACCGAGGCCACTGAGAAGATCTTGATGATCTTGTTCTGGTTAATGTTGATGAAGCCGACGGTGGCATCCATCAGGAAGTTCACCTTGTCGAACAGGAAAGAGGTGTGGCCATCCAGCGATTCGATGTCACGCAAGATCTGGCGCGCATCGTCGAATTGTTCGGCATTCAGCAAGCGTCCGCGCATCAGGAAACTCACCGCGCGGCGTGTGTCCATCATGTTGCGGCGGATGCGGCCATTCAAGTCTTCCTCGTGCGCGATGGCATTCAGCGCGGCAGCCGCGTCCTGGTCGGTGAATTCCTTTTGCAGCACGCGCTGGCTGACTTCTTCCAGGCTTTCGTAGATGCCCTCGAGCGCGTCAGCCGAATACTCGGCATCGGTCGCATATAAATCGAGCAGCACGTCCATGTAGTCGCCGATCGAACCGGGACGCGAACGCGCGCGCATGCGCACCAGGCGAAATACCGGCAGATCGTCGGAGTGCATCGAGAACAGCATCTTGCCCGACAGGATAAAAGCGACGGTGACCACGCGCGACGGGCCGTCTTCTTCTTCGAGCAGGAAGTCGGTGCGCAGGTGCAGGTCGCCGTTTTCGGCTTCGTAATAACGGGCCGACGCCTCGATGTCCGACACTTCGTCTTCGCCCGGCAGCGAGACGCCGTAGATGGCCTTGACCCAGGCACGCTCGTCGTCGTCGGGGTCGGTAAGATCGACCCAGACAGGCGTGGCATTCTCCAGGTCCGCGCGCGACGCGATCGGGACCTGGTTCAGACGGCCATTTTGTAGGACAAATACGTTGATCATGCGCGCTTTCTCGGCCGGAATCAAAACTGACGCAAGTGTACTCGCTCACCCCGTGTGCGGCCACCCCGAAACAACGGTTTTGCCCCGTCTTCGGCGTTTTTTCGACGAATTAAACAGATGAATTAGGGCAACTCTGCCGCACCCATCCGGCGCTGGATCAGGCTGGTCCTTTTGACCAGGTAATTGGTGCTGCGGTGGCGGTCGTAATAGCGGGGATTCGGCAGCATGACGGCCAGGCGCGCGGCCTGGGCCGGGGCGAGATTGGCTGCCGGAGTACGGAAGTAATAGCGCGCCGCCGCTTCGGCGCCGAACACGCCGCGGCCGAATTCGACCACGTTCAAATACACTTCCAGGATGCGGCGCTTGCTCATCACCGATTCCAGCATGAAGGCGATGATCATTTCCTGGCCCTTGCGCAGATAGCTGCGCGAGCCGGACAGGAACAGGTTCTTCGCCAGTTGCTGGGTAATCGTCGAGCCGCCGCCGACCACCTTGTGCTTGCGGTTATTCCGGTTATAGGCGCGCTCCAGCGCATCGAAATCCACGCCCGGGTGATCCGCGAAATTCGCGTCTTCGGAGGCCACCACCGCGCGCTTCAGGTGATTTGAAATGCGGTCATAGGGCACCCATTGGTGTTTCAGCTGCGCATTCGGATTCTTTTCGCGCAGTTCAGAGAGTTGCTGGCGCATGAAACTGGTCGAGCCGGGATTGAACCAGACGAACCAGCATACTTGCACGAAGAAATACAGTTGCAGCAGGATAAACGCCAGGATCGGACCGAGGAATATCCATTTGATCCAGCGGCGTTTATTCGATGCGCCCGACGCGCCGCCCGCAATGCCTTTTTTCGCCATCGTTGTAATTATGTTCTGAGTGAGGTCAGGAGTTCGCGGGTGTCCGGGCGTACGCCGCGCCAGATCGTAAACGCTTCGGCGGCCTGCTCGACCAGCATGCCAAAGCCGTCGCGCGTGGCGGCGCCCTGCTTCGCGGCAAACAGCATGAAGGGCGTCGGCGCGTCGCCATACATCATGTCCAGCGCCAGCGTGTCATGCGTAAAGGCCGACGCCGGGACCGGCGGCATTTCCTGCGCCAGGCTGGCCGAGGTGGCGTTCACCACGATGTCGAAGCTGCCCCGGATATCCTCGAAGTTGACGGCCGTAACCTGCGTGACCTGGTCCTGGAAGTCGGCCACCAGCGTGTCGGCGGTCTTGCGGGTGCGGTTGGCCACCACGATCGCGCTTGGCCCCTGCTGCAGGAAAGGCAGCATCACGCCGCGCGCCGCGCCACCGGCGCCCAGCAGCAGGATGCGCTTGCCGGTCAGCGCCACGCCGGCATTGCGCGTGATGTCGGCCACCAGGCCGGGGCCGTCGGTGTTGTCGCCGACGATCTCGCCGTCGACGAAGCTGAGGGTATTCACGGCGCCGGCGGCGAGCGCCCGCTCTTCCAGGCGCGTGGCAATGGCTGCTGCTTCCAGCTTGAAGGGCACGGTGACGTTCGCGCCCTTGTATCCTTTAGCGACCAGGTCGCGCACGACGTCGGCAAAGCCGTCGAGCGGCGCCATGCGGCGGCCGTAGTCGAGCTGCTGGCCGGTCTGCGCGGCAAAGGCGGCGTGGATCTGCGGCGACTTGCTGTGCGCAACCGGGTTGCCGATCACGCAATACTGGTCCGTCATGGTGTCTGTCACGATTGCTCCTGCAATTCGGCCTTCATTTTTTCCTCGCGCGTAAAGGTAAAGCGGGTGATCACGATCCACAAGTCATCCTTGCCGACCGAGCGCATATTCTGGGGGAAGCTGCCGAAGGGCGCGGCGCGGCGCACGATCTCGAGCGCGGCCTTGTCCAGCGCCGCGTTGCCGGAACTGCGCTCGATGCGCGGGCCGCCCTCCTTCTGGTACAGACTGCCGTCCTGGTAGACGGGAATCGACACCACCAGCTCGCCGTACAGCTTGCGCCCGTTCTGCTGGGGGAAGTTCAGCGTGCCGATCTCCTCCACGCGCTTTTGCATCGCCTTGTAGTACAACGCGTAGCCCACCTGGCGCGTGCTCGGCGAAATGTGGGTGCGCTTCGGGCGGCGGTTCTGGTCGTCGATGGTCTGCGTGATCTCGGCCGTCATGCGCGCGATCTGGCGCGTGGTGTCGATTTCGTCCTGGCCGGTGCGGGTGGGGTCGGGCTTGTCCTTGTCGCGCACCGGGGCGGCGTTGAAGCTTGAGGTTTTCACGCGCGTGAGCACGTTTTGCTGGAGCTGCTCGAGCTCGGCGATGCGGCGCTGCAGGGCCTTGATGCTGTCGCCGTTGTCGATGCGGCGCAGGTCGGGCAGCGGCGACTTGGCGCGGCCATTATCGGCCGTGCCGCCGCCTTCCAGGTTGGCCTGGGCCAGGGCGTCGGCTTTTGCCGGGGCATTGGCATGCCGGGCGTTGACGAGGATGACTTCCAGGCCGGGGTCGGCCGGCTGCATGCGGAATACTTCTGGCGCGGCAAAACGGATCGCCAGCAAGAACGCATGCGCGGCCACCGAAGCGGCCAGGGCGATCATCAAGGGACGGTTTTCTCGGGAATACTTCACGCGTGCGCGCCGGACGGCATTGAATCTGGGAATCCAGGCATTCTACAGCGGAGGAAGTCGCTGCGGGCGGTTGGTGGCGGCAGGGCAACGGTGCTGGTCGTTGCCGGCCCGTTTACTGCGGGATTATGGTTTCGGCTGGGCGGCGATCTGCTGCTGCAAGGCGCGTTCGATCTGGGCGCAGTCGGATTCGTAGCCGGCGTTCGGCAGGGAGTCGATCATGCGGGCGTAGCGTTCGATGTCGGCGGGCTTGCCGGAGGCGGCGGCGCTGTTTGCCTGCTCGGCCAGCGTGCGCAGGACGTTCGAATAGCACATGTTGGTGTCGAACGAGGTGGAGAGGACGCCTGCATAGAACGACACGGCACAGGGAATGATGAGAGCGAAAGCGATGGCCAGGTATCTCATATTTTTTACGTACGGTGGGCACCCTGTGCCCACGCGGTGACGAACGTCTCCTGTTGGCTGCGTGCTGCGATTATCCAGTAGGTGGCTCGGGTAGAATGGCACGGCTACTTCGGGTTCCGATGTGATCGAATGAGCTGTTTTTGCGGTCTCGATTATTATCCGGCGCAAGATGATGTGGGGTCGCGTGGCATGAGGCTCATCACCGCGTGGGCACAAGTGCCCACCCTACGAAAAACCGCATTACGGTTTCTTGGGACAATCCAGCTTCAGCGCGGCGCCATCGTGCTCGGCGAAGTACTCCACGCATTCCGCCCCGTCCCGGTAGATCGTGCGCATGCCGAACGAGGACGCGTAATCGGCCTCGTTGAAGCTCACCGAGCCATCGTGGTCGAAATCGATGGCTTCGTATGCCAGCGGCGAGCGGTACACCATCCAGGCGAACACGGCCCAGTAGCCGAGCACGATCACGGCCGTCACGATCACGATGGTGCGTATCGACTTGCTGCTCATGGTTGCCCCGTGCTCGCCTTGACTAATTATTGCGCGCCGGCGGCCGGCGTGGCGTCGTCGGTGCTGACGGCTGCCACGGCGCCTTCGGCTTCGACCACTTCTTCCACCGCGGCCTCGCCGGTATCGCCAGCTTCGCCGCCCTCGCCCTCTTCCTCGTCAAAGGCCAGCTCTTCGCCAGGCGCGGCCTGCGCCACTTCGAGCAGGCGCGCTTCCAGCGACAAATCGACTTCGTCCCAGCGCACGATGTCGAGTTTGACCTGCACACCGCGCGCCACCTGCGGCATGCCCGGCAGGCGAATCACCAGCGGCACGTCGTTCAGGCGCAGCACGTCTTCCTTCAGCACGACCGCTTCAGTCTGCTTGACCTGCTCCTGGCCCAGCCAGCGCAGGCACCAGTAGCGCTCCATGGTCTGCTGGAAGTCGTTGTAGGCCGAATAGGCGGCATCAAACGCCGAGACGATCGAGAACAGCGTCGCATCGCGCGGCTTGAACGGTGCCACCAGCGGCGCGGTCACGCCGTGTTCGGCGCAGGCGATGATCTGCCACTGGTTGACCAGGTCGGTATAGCGGCGCAGCGGCGAGGTGCTCCAGGCATATTGGTCCACGCCCAGGCCCTGGTGCGGCGCCGCGTGCGTGACCATGCGCACCTGCATCTTGGCCGCCCAGCCGGCGCCACTGCCGGCGCCCTGCGAACGGTAGATGCCCGGCACGCCCGAGTCGTGCAGCAGCTTGCCCCAGGTGCTGTTGGCAAAGATCATCAGCTCGGCGACGATCTTGTCGAGCGGTGCGCCACGCTTGCGGCGCACGATCGAGACCACGTCGTCCTCGACATAGAAATTGAAGTCGACGCGGTTGGCCTGCTCCGGCTTCAAACCGAAAGCTTCGCGCTTGGCCATGCGGCCCGCTTCGAGTTTGAGCGCCCATTTCCAGATCAGCGCCAGTTCACGCTTGTGCGGATACTCGCCCTCGCCGTTTTCCAGCGTTTCCTCATTGACCAGCGCATCCAGGTCGTTGTGACGCAGATTGCTCTTGATCGGCACCAGTTCGGCGCGGGTCGTGGTCGACACCGTCGACCAGTCGGCCGGGTTCAGGGTCGCATACAGCGACAGTGCCGGACAGGTATTGCCCTCGGCCAAGGTGAAGGCATTCACCACCTCGTCCGGCAGCATGGTGATCTTGTCGCCCGGCATGTACACGGTGGACATGCGGCCGCGTGCGATCTTGTCGATCTCGTCGTCCGGCTTGATGGCGAGACCGGGCGCAGCAATGTGGATGCCGACGCGCACGTTGCCGTCATCGAGCTGCTCGACCGAGAAGGCATCGTCGATCTCGGTGGTGGTCACGTCGTCGATCGAGAAGGCGGCCACGTTCGCCGTCGGCAGGCCGGCAGGCGCGCTCGGCACCGGCACGGGCGGGAAACCGGCGCCGCGCGGGAAGTTCTCGAACAGGAAGCGGCCCATGTGCAGCTCTTTCGGCGACGCAATGCCGCCGGCCTTCAGCATCAGGCGCGGGGCTGAGGTCTGCAGTTCGCTGGCGGCCGTTTCCATGGCCTTGTATTCGATGGTGTTGCGGTCCGGCTTGAACAGCAGCTGGTGCACCATGGGCTGCAGCGCAGCCGGCAGTTTGCCCGCCTTCAGTTCCTCGACGTAGCCGGCCTGGATCAGGGCTTGCTGCTTTTTCTTCTCGATGCCGGCCTGGGCCGCACGCAGCGATTGCTCGGGCGCCGCCTTGTAGCGGCCGCGGCCTTTTTTGTAGAAGTAGATCGGGGCATTGTGCAGGGCCAGCACCAGGCCGGCGGCTTCCGCGGGCAAGGGCGCGTGGCCGAAGTATTCGGCGCCGAGCTCGGCAAAGCCGAATTCTTCCTGGCCAGCGACTTCCCACAGGAATTCCAGGTCGACGTCGGCGGCGATGCCCTTGGCGGCGTCGAGCAGCGTGGCGGGGTCGGGTTTCTCGAACTGGAGCAGCACGTCCTTGGCTTTCACCTTCGACCGTTTGCCGCTCGACAGTTCTACCTGGTAAGCCTCGCCTGCCTGGGACAGCACCGAGCCGACCTTGAAGTCGCCCGATTCTTCAAAAAATACATTCATCGTTTATGTCGCAATCGTGTCGCGTTATTAAGAACCTATCTCAGTAGGTTCTAAGTGTTGCACCCAGATCGAGTACCGCCGGCAAAAATACCTCGGTGACCATCAGCAGGCCTTGATGGCGGCGATAGACACAGCGCCGCGCATAAAATTCGTTTCCTTGCAGCTCGCCACCGAGGGCGGACCGCAGCCGCTCGACCAGCGAGTGGCTGCCGCGCAGCCGTGCAAATTCCAGTGTCCCGCGTTGTACCCGCGGGTCGTAAAACAGGGTCGTGCCGAGCGAACGTTCGCCCAGCGCCGAAAACAGCGGCCAGTCGCTGGCGGTGGCCGACATCGGCACCACCGTGTGGCCAAACACCGCCGGCGCATCGTCGCAGCAGAGCAAGACTTCGCGCTCCCACACCCGCTCGCGGCGCGGCAGGCCGATCGGCCCCGTCTCTTCCAGCGCACACAGTGCCGCGTGCTGGTGCAGGCGCTTTACGCGGAAGGTCTCGCTGCTCGCTACCAGGCGCGCCGTGAGCGAACCTTGCGTCGTCAGCCAGTCGCGCATGGCCGGCGGCGCGTGCACGGCGCCCACATGGCGATGCCATTTCGCCTGGCGCAAAGACTGGCCGCGCACTAGTTATCGCCTGTCTTTGAACCTGCCTGCGTCCAGCCGACATCCGGCTGGCAGAACGCCAATACCTCGTCCACATACTGCGGGAATTCTGAAATCGCATGATTGCTGCCGTCGATCACATGCCGGCGCGCGCCGGCGTAGTGCGCCACCATGTCGCGGTAATCCAGCACTTCGTCGCCCGTTGCCGCGACCAGGAAATAGCGCTCCGGATGCGTAATCTTTGAAACTTTCAGCGCGGCCAGCTCGTCAATATACTCGCGGCGGAACTCGAACGTCTCGTCCGAGTGCCACGTTGTCGTCACGCCGACGTGCTGTTCCAGGTTCTTCAACGGGTCGACCGCAGGATTCAACAGCACCGCGCGCACGCCGAGGCGCTCGGCCAGCCAGGTGGCGTAGAAGCCGCCCAGCGAGGAGCCGACAATCGCCAGGTTCTCGGGCGCATGACGTTCGGCCAGCAGCAGAGCCAGCTCCATTGCCGCCTTCGGCGAGGCCGGCAGCTGCGGGCAAATCAGGTCGCCTGCGCGGCCGGCCGCCGTCATCCGCTCCTGCACCACGCGCGCCTTGAACGAGCGCGGCGAGGAACGGAAGCCGTGCAGATATAGAATCATTTGGCCAGCGCCTCGAGCAGCTTCTGGTGCACGCCGCCGAAGCCGCCATTGCTCATCACCAGGATGTGGTCGCCCGGCTGGGCGGCCTGGATGATGGCCTGCACCATGTAGTCGATCTGGTCGAAGCTGTGGGCAATCGCGCCCAGCGGCTTCAGGGCGTCGGCCAGCGACCAGCCCAGCGCCTGCTGGCTGCCGAAGCCGAACACCAGGTCGGCGTCCTTCAGGCTGCCCGGCAGGGCATCCTTCATGGCGCCCAGCTTCATGGTGTTCGAACGCGGTTCCAGCACCGCCAGGATGCGCCCGCCCGTGCCGATGCGCTGGCGCAGTCCGCCCACGGTGGTGGCGATCGCAGTCGGGTGGTGCGCAAAGTCATCGTACACGGTGACATTGTTCACTACGCCACGCACTTCCATGCGGCGCTTCACGCTCTGGAAGCGCGACAGCGAATCGATGGCTTGCGCCACCGGCACGCCCACGTGGCGCGCGGCGGCAATCGCGGCCAGCGCGTTCGAGCGGTTGTGCTTGCCGGTCAGTTCCCAGTGCACAGTGCCCTGCACTTCGTGGTTGAACACCACGTCGAAGCTGGCGCCGCCCGGATGCTCGACCATGGCCCAGTTCACGCCATCCGACGTACCGAAACTTTCCTTGTCGCTCCAGCAGCCGCGCTTGATCACGCGCGCCAGCGAGGCTTCGTCGCCGTTCACGACCAGGCGGCCGATGCCCGGCACGGTGCGCACCAGGTGGTGGAACTGGGTTTCGATGGCGCCGATGTCCGGGAAGATGTCGGCGTGGTCGAATTCCAGGTTGTTCAGGACAGCCGTCTTGGCGTGGTAGTGCACGAACTTGGAACGCTTGTCGAAAAAGGCGGTGTCGTATTCGTCGGCCTCGATCACGAAGAAATCGCTGTCCGCTTCGCCCGACAGGCGCGCCGAGATGCCGAAGTTCATCGGCACGCCGCCGATCAGGAAGCCCGGCGAATAGCCCGCGTCTTCCAAAATCCAGGCCAGCATCGACGAGGTCGTGGTCTTGCCATGGGTACCGGCCACGGCCAGCACCCATTTATTACGCAGAATATGTTCCCCGATCCACTGCGGGCCCGACGTGTACGGCAAGCCGCGGTTCAGGATTTCCTCGATCAGCGGATTGCCGCGCGTCATCACGTTGCCGACTACGTACAGGTCCGGGGCCAAAGCCACCTGTTCGGGCCCGTAGCCCTGGATCAGTTCGATACCCTGGGCTTCGAGCTGGGTGCTCATCGGGGGATAGACGTTGGCGTCGCAACCGGTAACGCGGTGGCCGGCCTCCTTGGCCAGCACCGCCAGGCCACCCATGAAGGTGCCGCAAATGCCGAGGATATGAATGTGCATGGTCGTGGGTATGAAAGCGAATACAGGATTCTAACCGACGCGATGCCATTTTTCGTTCAAGAGTATGATCGTCCTCATGATGCCAAGCCAGAACAATGACCTATTCCAGCTGCGCCTGGAGATTGCCGCCACAGCCGCACGCATGATCGCCCAGGACGGCGCCGATTACGCCACTGCCCGCCGCAAGGCTGCACGGCAAGTGCTGGGCGTGGACCAGCCGGCGCCGAACCTGATGCCCGACAATACCCAGATCGAGGACGAGGTGCGCAAGTACCAGTCCCTGTTTGGCGGCGGCGCCCAGGCCGAACGCCTGCTGCATTTGCGCGAAACGGCATTGCAGGTGATGGACGCGCTGGCTGCGTTCCATCCTTATCTCACCGGCGCGGTACTGAACGGCACCGCCGGCGAGCACGACGATATCCATTTGCAATTGTTTGCCGACAGCGCCAAGGAAGTCGAGATCTTCCTGCTGGGCCGCAATGTCAATATCGACATCTCGGAAACGCCCCACTTCAAGGGCGCGCGCCACGATCCGGTTGAAACGGTGAGCTTCCTGTGGCATAAGGAAGCCGTCCACGCCGAGCTCTACGATTATCATGACTTGCGTGGCGCACTCAAGCCGCGCGCCGATGGCCGCCTGCAGCGTGTCGACGCGGCCGGCCTGCGCGCCTTGATGACGACCGACCAATCTCTGGAACAGGACGAATGAATAAAAAGAAGTTGGCAGCACTCGCGGCCGTGGCCGTGGTCTTTGGCGCGCTTGGCGCTTTCCTCGGCTACAAGACCCAGCCGCAACCGGCAGTACCCGTGACCACCGCCGTCGCCCCGACCGGCGGCCCGGCCCATACGGCTTCCACTAACTTATATGCGCAGTCGCTGAACGACCTGGAAGGCAAGCCGCAGTCGCTGGAGAAATGGAAGGGCAAGCCGCTGCTGGTGAACTTCTGGGCGACCTGGTGCGGGCCCTGCGTGCAGGAAATGCCGGAACTCTCGGCGCTGGCGAACGAAGAGAATGGCAAGCGCTACAACGTGATCGGCATCGGCATCGACGCCCCGTCGGCGATGAGCGAGTTCGCCGCCAAGCACGCCATCCGGTATCCGCTGTACGTGGGTGGCATGGGTGGCACGGAGCTGTCGCGCGGCTTCGGCAATGCGCAGGGCGGCCTGCCCTTCACGGTGCTGATCGGCGCCGATGGGCAGGTCAAGAAGACCTACCTGGGCAAACTCAAGTTCGACGAGTTGAAGGCGGACCTGGCGGCGCTGTAGGGTGATGCAACAGGACTCGCGAACGGTCGTTCTATTCCGAACTGCGCCCAAGTCACCCTTATCCGCATAGAATTTTATTGCTTGCCAATACCCCTTGTTGGCGGCAAAATGCGTCACTTTCGAGCATAGACTCTACAAAAACATGGCGAAAAAGCTACTGCTGCTTAACGGTCCCAACCTGAATCTGCTGGGGACCCGCGAGCCTGCGGTGTACGGCGCGGCAACGCTGGCCGACATCGAAAGCGCGGCAACGGCCCAGGCCGAAGCTGCGGGCGGATCGCTTTCCTGCTTTCAAAGCAACCACGAAGGTGCGCTGATCGACCGCATCCACGCTGCCCGTACCGAGGGCGTGGATGCCATCGTCATCAATCCTGGCGGACTGACCCACACCAGCGTGGCTCTGCGCGATGCGCTGGCTGCGGTGGCGATTCCGTTTATTGAGGTACATATCTCAAATATTTACCAGCGTGAAGAATTCCGTCATTTCTCATACCTGTCGGCGATCGCCCGCGGAACGATCAGCGGCCTGGGTGTGGACGGATATCGGTTTGCCATCGACTTTGCGCTTAAATAGCGTTAATCTACGCCAACTTCATGCATCATGCGCGGATGCGCCCTCTTTTTGGCGCTTCGCTTACTCTTAAAACACAAATAATTCCAAGGGGTTCTACATGGATCTTCGTAAACTCAAGACTTTGATCGACCTCGTCGCCGAATCGGACATCGCTGAACTCGAAGTGACCGAAGGCGAAAGCAAGGTCCGCATCGTCAAGTCGTCCGCAATGCCCCAAGGCCAGATGGTCATGATGCCGTCCGCGGGCGTGCAGCAGTTCTCGGCGCCGGCTACCCCTGCCGCAGCGCCTGCTCCGGCAGCACCAGCAGCCCCGGCCGTTGCCGCCGAAACCGGCCACGTCGTCAAGTCGCCGATGGTCGGGACCTTCTACCGTTCGTCGGCGCCAGGCGCACCGGCTTTCGTGGAAGTGGGCGCCAACATCAAGGAAGGCGATACCCTCTGCATCATCGAAGCGATGAAGCTCCTGAACGAAATCGACGCCGATGTGTCGGGCGTTGTGACCAAGATCCTGGTGGAAAATGGCCAGCCGGTCGAATTCGGCCAGCCGCTGTTCGTGATCGGCTGATCCAGCCTCGCCGGCCGTGATGTCTACGCGGCCTTTTGATCCGAACCCAGGCCGGCGCCCGACGCCGGCTTCTCTCATCTACCCAAGCTAACCATGTTTGAAAAAATCCTCATCGCCAACCGTGGTGAAATCGCGCTGCGTATCCAGCGCGCCTGCCGCGAAATGGGCATCAAGACGGTGGTCGTTCACTCCGAGGCCGACAAGGACGCCAAGTACGTGAAGCTGGCCGACGAGTCCGTCTGCATCGGCCCGGCACAGTCCGCGCTGAGCTACCTGAACATGCCAGCCATTATCAGCGCCGCCGAAGTGACCGACGCCGAAGCCATCCACCCTGGCTACGGCTTCCTGTCGGAAAACGCCGACTTTGCCGAGCGCGTGGAAAAATCGGGCTTCGTCTTCATCGGCCCGCGTTCCGACTCGATCCGTTTGATGGGCGACAAGGTCTCGGCCAAGCAGGCGATGATCCGCGCCGGCGTGCCTTGCGTGCCCGGCTCCGACGGCGCCCTGTCGGATGACCCGAAAGAGATCATCCAGACCGCGCGCAAGGTCGGCTATCCGGTCATCATCAAGGCGGCCGGCGGCGGCGGCGGACGCGGCATGCGCGTCGTCCACACCGAAGCGGCCCTGCTGAACGCCGTGCAGATGACCAAGACCGAAGCCGGTTCGGCCTTCGGCAATCCGGAAGTCTACATGGAGAAGTACCTGGAAAATCCGCGCCACGTGGAAATCCAGATCCTCGCCGACGAACACAAAAACGCCGTCTGGCTGGGCGAACGCGACTGCTCGATGCAGCGCCGCCACCAGAAGGTGATCGAGGAAGCACCGGCGCCGGGCATCCCGCGCAAGCTGATCGAAAAGATCGGCGACCGCTGCGCCGAAGCCTGCCGCAAGATCGGCTACCGCGGCGCCGGCACCTTCGAATTCCTGTACGAAAACGGCGAGTTCTATTTCATCGAAATGAACACCCGCGTGCAGGTCGAACACCCGGTCACCGAAATGATCACCGGCATCGACATCGTGCAGGAACAGATCCGCATCGCTTGCGGCGAAAAGCTGCGTTTCCGCCAGCGCGACATCATGCTGGCCGGCCACGCCATCGAGTGCCGCATCAATGCCGAAGACCCGTTCAAGTTCACGCCGTCGCCGGGCCGCATCACCGGCTGGCATCCGCCGGGCGGTCCTGGCATCCGTGTCGATTCGCACTCGTATGCGGGCTACTATGTGCCACCTCATTACGATTCGATGATCGGCAAGGTAATTTCCTACGGTGCTACCCGCGAGCAGGCCATCCGCCGCATGCAGATCGCGCTGTCGGAAATGGTGGTCGAGGGTATCCTCACCAACATCCAGCTGCACCGCGAACTGATGGTCGACGCCCGTTTCATCGAAGGCGGCACCAACATTCATTACCTGGAACAGAAGCTGGCGAACCGCCCCGACACCAAGGTTGTCGTGGCCCCGGAAAACAAGGCTGACGCATGAGCTGGACTGAAGTCGTCATCGAAATCGCCCGCGACCACGCCGAAGCCCTGTCCGACGCGCTGATGGAAGCAGGCGCCCTGTCGGTCTCGGTGGAAGACGCCGACGAAGGCACCGACCAGGAAAATCCCCTGTTCGGCGAGCCGGGCATGGAACCGACCGAAACGGCCTGGGACCACAGCCGCGTGGTCGCCCTGACCGATACCGACGCGGACCAGGCAGCGATCGTTGCCGAAGCCGCTGCCGCGATCAAGCTGGCCGAGGTACCGGCGTTCACCACGCGCGATGTGGCGGACGCCGACTGGGTGCGCCTGACCCAATCGCAGTTCGAGCCGATCCACATCGGCACCAACATCTGGGTCGTGCCGAGCTGGCACGAAGCGCCAAACCCGGACGCCCTGATCCTGGAACTCGATCCGGGCCTGGCCTTCGGTACCGGCAGCCATCCGACCACCCGTTTGTGCATGGAGTGGCTGGAAGCGCATCCGAAACCGGGCAAGTCGGTGCTGGACTACGGCTGCGGCTCGGGCATCCTGGCGATGGTCGCCAAGAAGCTCGGTTCCGGCGACGTGGCCGGTGTCGACATCGATCCGCAAGCGATCGAATCGGCCCGCGCAAATGCCGAACGTAACAATTGCGAGATCGACTTCTACGTGCCGGACGACCTGGCTGTGGCGCCGAACGCGCGTCACGCCAGCGGCAAGTTCGACATCGTGGTGGCGAATATCCTGTCGAGCCCATTGAAGCTGATGGCGCCGATGCTGTCCGGCCGCGTGGCGCCCGGTGGTTCGCTGATCCTGTCGGGCGTGCTGGCGCGCCAGGCCGAGGAAGTGGCCGCCGCCTACGCACCTTTCATAAAGCTGGGCGTCTGGGCCGAGCAGGACGGCTGGGTTGCCTTGCACGGCACGCTCGGCCAGGACACGGTTCCGCCCGCGCGTTCCGCCACCGCCTAAGGAGAGCCCAGGCATGGCGCTCGCCACACAATGCCCCCACTGCGGCACCATGTTCCGGGTCGCCTCGGACCAGCTCAAACTACGTGGGGGCATCGTGCGCTGCGGCGCCTGCCAGGAGATCTTCGACGGCAGTGCGTCGCTGGTCGACCTCGATGCCTTGCCGGTGCGTGCGCCGGCAGCAGCGGCGCCGCCTGCCGTGGCCGAAACACTTGCCGCTGTTGCGCCGGCATTCGAGCCAGAATCGGAACTAGAATCGGAGCCGGAACTGGAGCCCGAGCCGGTCGAAGAGCCGGCAGCGGACGCCGTAGCCGATTCCCTTCCCATTGCCGTTGTCGACGCAGAAGCGCCTGCCGCACTTGCAGACGACGCCGCGCCGAATTTCGACGACCAGCCGGTCTACACGCTCGACTTCAATCATACCTTCGACCCGTTCGGCATCCTGCCCAAGGTCGCTGCGCCGGAAGAGGACGCCCCTGTCATACCCGCAGCGGAGGCCTTGTCGGCAGACGTGCCGATAGCGAAGGTGACGGTCGTCGAACCGCCGGCGCCGGTCGACGCCGATTCGGCCGCGCAAGCCGATTCGGGCAACACCACATCGGGCGGCCCCGCCCAAACGCTCACGCCACCGGCCTTTGCGCCGGCCACCGAGATCGCCTTCCCGCCTTCCAGCCGCATCGAGCCGACCTTTGGCCTGCCGGTGGACGAGGAAATCGTCGCCACCGCGCTGCCCGGCCACGAGGACGAGCACAGGCAAGATCCGGCGACGCCATCAACCGCGGCGCCGGTGCGCGCTGCCGACGCGCCGCCGATGCTGCCGCTGCGCGAGGCAGCCGGCGCCATCGTCCACGGCGCAGCGCCAGCGCCAAGCGCACCGCCGGTGGCCCGTACGCCTTCGTCCAAGCGTGCCGAAAAGGCCGCCGCCCGCCGTTCGCGCCTGACCCCGACGAAAATCGACGCGCCGCCGAAAATCCGCGTGCCGGAGAGCGACGAGCCCGAATTCGTGAAGCGCAGCCGCCAGCAGGAACAAGGCAGCCGTACGCGCAAGCTCGCCATGCTGGCCGGCTCGGTCGTGCTGCTGCTGATCCTGATTGCCCAGGGCGCCTTCACCTTCCGCAACGCGCTCGCCGCCCGCTCCCCCGGCGCGAAGCCGGCGCTGGTATCCGGCTGCGCCCTGTTCGGCTGCCGCGTCGAGCTGCCGGCCCAGGTCGACAACCTCGTCATCGACACCGGCGAACTGACCACCCTCGGCGGCGGCGCCTATGCGTTCACCACCCAGCTGCGCAACCAGGGCGCCGTGCCGCAGGCCTGGCCCAGCCTCGAGCTGTCGCTGACCGACGCCAGCGACAAGCCGCTGGTGCGCCGCGTGTTCGCGCCGCGCGACTACCTGGCGGCAGGCACACCGGCCGCAAACGGCCTGGCCCCGCGCGTCGAACAAGCGATCACGCTCCACTTCCGCGTGGACGACCTTCAACCATCCGGCTACCACATCGCCGTCTTTTATCCCTGAGCGAACATGACCCACCCTACCCTGATCTGCGGATCGCTGGCATTCGACAAGATCATGCAGTACCACGGCCGCTTCGGCGACACCCTGCTGGCCGACCAGCTGCACCGCGTGAACGTGTCGTTCCTGGTGCCGACCCTGCGCACCGAATACGGCGGCTGCTCGGCGAACATCGCCTATAACCTGAACATGCTCGGCGGCGACCCGCTGATCATGGCCACCATCGGCCAGGACGGCGCCGACTACCTCGAGCGCCTGCGCAACTTCGGCATCAAGACGCGCGCCATCAAGACCATTGCCGACGCCTACACGGCTCAGTGCTTCGTCACCGCCGACCAGGACAACAACCAGATCAACGCCTTCCACCCGGGCGCGATGCAGTTCTCGCACGAGAACAACGTGGCTGACTGCGGCCCGCTGCGCGTGGCGATCATCGCCCCGGACGGCCGCGACGGCATGCTCAAGCACGCACGCGACTGCGCCGCGCAAGGCGTTCCGTTCATGTTCGACCCGGGCCAGCAGCTGCCGATGTTCAGCGGCGAAGAACTCTTGAGCTTCATCGAGCAGGCCACCTACCTGGCGGCCAACGACTACGAATTCGAAATGATCGTCGACCGCACCGGCCTGACGCTTGAAGCGATCGCAGCGCGACTGGACGCCCTGGTCATCACCCGCGGCGAAAAGGGTTCCGAAATCTACGCCGGCGGCGAGCGCTACGACATTCCGGTGGTCCCGGCCGCGAACATCGTCGACCCCACCGGCTGCGGCGACGCCTACCGCGCCGGCCTGCTGTTCGGCATTGCCCAGGGCTACGACTGGAACACCACCGGCCGCCTCGCCAGCCTGCTCGGCTCGATCAAGATCGGCCACCAGGGCGGCCAGAACCACAAATTCACCCCCGTCGAAATCGCCGACAAGTTCGAAGCCGCCTTCGGCTACCGCTTCAAGTAATCGACAGTCGGCGCACATCGATGCGTCCGCCGCAATCGAACACGCAACCGTAAGGTGGGCACTCCGTGCCCACGCGGTACGTGCTCCGAGCGTCAGCCGCTAGCAGCAAGACATCGCTCGAACCACCAAGCCCGGCCACCACCACAAAAAAAATGGGCAGCTCACCGCTGCCCATTTCCACATCCAACGAAGCCTTTAATACGGCCCCGGCAACACCATCCTCAACAAATACAGCGCAATCTGCAACAGCAACACCGCCACCAGCACCGACAAATCCAGCCCGCCAATCGGCGGCACCACGCGCCGGATCGGCCGCAGCAGCGGATCGTTCAGCGCATGCACGAACGGCGCCAGCGGCGCATGCGGATTGACCCAGCTGAAGATCGCCTCGATGATCAAGAGCGCCACGAACCCGTAGATGATCCACTTCACGAAGCGCGCCAGCGCCCACAGGAAGACCTGCTCGCCGCCGGCGCCGGCCAGGAAGTAGATCGACGTCGCCAGCAGCACCACGATGAAGGCGCCGATCAGGCTCGCCCAATCGTAACCGCCCGCTCCCGGCACCACGCGGCGCAGCGGCTTGACCAGCCAGTCGCTCAGCGTGAACGTGAACTGCGCCACGGATGCAGGTGGACGGACCCGGATGGTCTGCATCCAGAAACGCAGGAGCAGGACCGCGCCCAGCACGGTGGCAGCGGTGTCGACGATCAACTGAAGAATGGGCAGCACATGGACTCCTTAAAATAAAAAAATACCGCTGTGCGAACATATCACACAGCGGTATTTTGCCCCAAGCGGGCGCCTACTGTCGTTACGGACGGCTACTGGTCGGGAACGGCCATGCCGCTGCCGGCGCCAGCGTGGTCTTTGCGGCCGGAGCCGGTGCGGCTGCCTTGTTCTCGCCTTCCTTGTCCTTGGCAGCAGCTGGCTGCGCTTCGGCCTTGGTGTCAGCGGCCTTGGCGGCTGCTTTCTTCGCAGCTGGCTTCTTGGCCGCTGGCTTGGCTTCCGCTTTCACTGCCGGCTTGGTGTCGGCTTTCGCTGCCGGCTTCACTTCAGCTTTCGCTTCAGGCTTGGCTTCGGCCTTCACTTCCGGCGTTGCTTCGACCTTGGCTTCCGGCTTGGCTTCGGCCTTGGCTGCCGGTGCGGCTGCCTTGGCTTCGGTCTTCGCTTCCGGCTTGGCTTCGGCTGACTTCGTGCCGACCGCGCGCTTGACTGCCGGGTTGGCGGCCAGGGTCGCTTCCGACTTGGCCGGGGCTGCAGGCGAGTCTTCGGCTTTCACCGTCGAACGCGCTGCCGGCTTGGCTGCTGGTTTGGCGGCGGCTTTCACTGGCGATTTTGCTGCAGTCGTGGTCGCGGCGGCTTTCACCGGAGCGGCTTGCGCTGCGGTCTTGGTCGCTGCTGCTTTGGCCGGAGCTTTGGCTGCAGTCTTGGTTGCTGCGGCTTTGGCCGGAGCCTTCGCTACGGTCTTGGTCGCTGCAGCTTTGGCCGGAGCTTTTGCTGCGGTCTTGGTCGCTGCGGCTTTCACTGGAGCCTTCGCTGCGGTTTTGGTCGCTGCCTTGGCCGGAGCCTTGGTTGCGGTCTTGGCCGACGACTTGGCTGCGGTTTTAGTCGCTGCCTTGGCTGGAGCTTTAGCTGCAGTCTTGGCCGCTGCCTTGGCCGGAGCCTTGGTTGCGGTCTTGGCCGACGACTTGGCTGCGGTTTTAGTCGCGGCCTTGGCTGGAGCTGTAGCTACGGTCTTGGTCGCTGCGGCTTTCACTGGAGCCTTCGCTGCGGTTTTGGTCGCTGCCGTGGCCGGAGCCTTGGGTGCGGTCTTGGCCGACGACTTGGCTGCGGTTTTAGTCGCGGCCTTGGCTGGAGCTGTAGCTACGGTCTTGGTCGCTGCGGCTTTCACTGGAGCCTTCGCTGCGGTTTTGGTCGCTGCCGTGGCCGGAGCCTTGGGTGCGGTCTTGGCCGACGACTTGGCTGCGGTTTTAGTCGCTGCCTTGGCTGGAGCTTTCGCTGCGGTCTTGGCCGCTGCCTTGGCCGGAGCCTTGGTTGCGGTCTTGGACGACGACTTGGCTGCGGTTTTAGTCGCTGCCTTGGCTGGAGCTTTCGCTGCGGTCTTGGGCGCTGCCTTGGCTGGAGCCTTAGCTGCGGTCTTGGTTGCGGCCTTGGCTGGAGCCTTGGTTGCGGTCTAGGCCGACGACTTGGCTGCGGTTTTAGGCGCTGCCTTGGCTGGAGCTTTCGCTGCGGTCTTGGGCGCTGCCTTGGCTGGAGCCTTAGCTGCGGTCTTGGTTGCGGCCTTGGCTGGAGCCTTGGTTGCGGTCTAGGCCGACGACTTGGCTGCGGTTTTAGTCGCTGCCTTGGCTGGAGCTTTAGCTACGGTCTTGGTCGCTGCCTTGGCCGGAGCCTTGCTTGCGGTCTTGGCCGACGACTTGGCTACGGTCTTGGTCGCTGCCTTGGCTGGAGCCTTGGTTGCGGTCTTGGCCGACGACTTGGCTGCGGTCTTGGTCGCTGCCTTGGCCGGAGCCTTGGTTGCGGTCTTGGCCGGCGACTTGGCTGCAGTCTTGGTCGCTGCCTTGGCCGGAGCTTTGGCTGCGGTCTTGGTTGCGGCCTTGGCTGGAGCCTTGGTTGCGGTCTTGGCCGACGACTTGGCTGCGGTCTTGGTCGCTGCCTTGGCCGGAGCCTTGGTTGCGGTCTTGGCCGGCGACTTGGCTGCAGTCTTGGTCGCTGCCTTGGCCGGAGCTTTGGCTGCGGTCTTGGTTGCGGCCTTGGCTGGAGCCTTGGTTGCGGTCTTGGCCGACGACTTGGCTGCAGTCTTGGTTGCGGCCTTGGCCGGCGCTTTAGCTGCAGTCTTGGTCGCTGCCTTGGCTGGAGCCTTGGTTGCGGTCTTGGTCGCTGCTGCTTTAGCTGGCGCTTTCGCTGCGGTCTTGGCGGCGCTCTTTGCCGGAGCTGCCGTTTTCTTCGCTGCTGGCTTGGCGGCGGCCGACTTGGTCGCGGTCTTGGTTGCAGCGGTTTTCTTCGCTGCTGGTTTCGCTGCTGGCTTGGCCGCAGCTTTTGCTGCCGGTTTTGCAGCTGGCTTTGCAGCTGGTTTAGCCGCAGCCTTTGCAGCCGGCTTCGCAGCTGGTTTCGCCGCAGCCTTTGCCGCCGGCTTCGCAGCTGGCTTCGCTGCTGGTTTAGCAGCAGCGGTTTTCTTCGCTGCTGGTTTCTCTGCTGCGGCAGCTTTTGCGGCCGGTTTGGCGGCAGTCTTGCCTGCCGGTTTTGCTGCTGGTTTCTTAGCGGCTGTTGCCATTTTTGTTCTCCTTCTCTGCGATGAGAAAATACGCTACAAGGTTGAAATCCGTCCGACTGCCTGCTGCATCGGGCGAATTATTCATCGGCACAAACCAATCGGTTACTGCCAATGAATACGGCACCAGCTGAACTGCTGCAACTCCTCACAATTGCAGCGCTTCAGCCAACGACGTTGAAACACCCACACTTCCAGCACCTTCACATCGCTACCCCTGCGGGCGCGAAAAGAAAAAGCCGCCTTGCCTGATGTCGATCAGGCAGTGCGGCTTGTTCTTTTCGCTAAGCTTAAGTGCATACTGAGCGTATCGGCATCCCGTTATTCGATCGGTTTTGTTTGCCAGTGAGCATGCAAAAAAATCCATGTTCACGTTTTGACAAATTCAATCACGTAAAGTACACGAAAACCTTGTCAGTGCGCAACCCGCACACAGACATTTCACTCTATTGGACAGCGCCGCAACGCATCGCGCTTCAAACGGCGCCTTATTTCATCGGCAAATCTCGCAAAACAGTTTTCGCCTGACCCGCGCACGATTGAATTGCGCAAACGCAGAGAACATAAAAAAACCCGGCGATTTCGCGCCGGGCTTCGTGTCTCAAACAACAGAAGATCAGTCCCAGTTCAACGCGCCGCCAGTCTGGTACTCGGTCACACGCGTCTCGAAGAAGTTACGCTCTTTCTTCAGGTCGATCATTTCGCTCATCCACGGGAACGGGTTCTCTTCGTTCGGGAACAGTGGATCGAGGCCGATCTGCACGGCGCGGCGGTTGGCGATGAAGCGCAGGTAGCCCTTGAACATCGGTGCGTTCAGGCCCAGCACGCCGCGCGGCATGGTGTCTTCGGCGTAGCGGTATTCGAGTTCGACGGCTTGCAGGAACAGGCCTTTCAGCTCGTCGCGGAAGGCCGGGGTCCACAGCTGCGGGTTTTCCATCTTGATCGTGTTGATCAGGTCGATGCCGAAGTTCACGTGCATCGACTCGTCGCGCAGGATGTACTGGTACTGCTCGGCGGCGCCGGTCATCTTGTTCTGGCGGCCCAGCGCCAGGATCTGGGTAAAGCCGACGTAGAAGAACAGGCCTTCCATCAGGCAGGCGAAGACGATGATCGACTTCAGCAGCTGCTGGTCGGCTTCCAGGGTGCCGGTCTTGAATTCCGGGTCGGTCAGCACGTTGATGAACGGGATCAGGAACTGGTCCTTGTCGTGGATCGACTCGATCTCGTTGTACGCGTTGAATATCTCCTGCTCGTCCAGGCCGAGCGACTCGACGATGTACTGGTAGGCGTGGGTGTGGATCGCTTCTTCGAAGGCCTGGCGCAGCAGGTACTGGCGGCATTCCGGCGCCGTGATGTGGCGGTAGGTGCCCAGCACGATGTTGTTCGCGGCCAGCGAGTCGGCGGTGGTGAAGAAGCCGAGGTTGCGCTTGACCAGGCGGCGCTCGTCTTCGGTCAGGCCGTTCGGGTTCTTCCACAGCTCGATGTCGCGCTGCATGTTCACTTCCTGCGGCATCCAGTGGTTTGCGCAACCGGCCAGGTACTTGTCCCATGCCCACTTGTACTTGAACGGCACCAGCTGGTTGACGTCGGTCTGGCCGTTGATGATGCGCTTGTCGTCGGCGTTCACGCGCTTGGCGACTTCGGCGGCGGGTGCGCCCTCTGGATTGCCTGCGAGCGCAGGATTCGCGCGTGGCGCGGTGCTTGGTTCATCGTCCCATGACAACATGATTGTTTCCTTTGAATTCTTGACGTGGCAGCGCCCGGCATGGAGCCGGGCGTGCGCTTACTGATTAATTACTAATTAACGATTACTGGCAGGCTTCGCATTCGTCGAAGCCGGCATCGCCCGGACGCAGGTAGCAAGCCGCGCCGTCCACGATTTCCGGCGCCGACGCTGCAGGAGCGGCAGCAGGTGCTGCCGCCGGAGCCGCATGACCGGTCAGGCCGCCCGAGACCGGCACCGCGTTCAGCGCGCCGGTACGGGTGGTCGACTTCTCCATGTGCGTCGCCGCGATGGTGCGCAGGTAGTAGGTGGTCTTCAGGCCGCGCAGCCATGCCAGTTTATACGTCTCGTCCAGCTTCTTGCCCGATGCGCCGGCCATGTAGATGTTCAGCGACTGGGCCTGGTCGATCCACTTCTGGCGGCGCGATGCCTGCTCGACCAGCCACTTCGGCTCGACTTCGAACGCGGTGGCGTAGATGTCGCGCAGGTCTTGCGGCACGCGGTCGATCTTGGAGAGCGAACCGTCGAAGTACTTCAGGTCGGCGATCATGACTTCGTCCCACAAATCGCGGGCCTTCAGGTCGCGCACCAGGTAGCCGTTGATTTCGGTGAATTCGCCCGACAGGTTCGACTTCACGTACAGGTTCTGGAAGGTCGGCTCGATGCAGGCCGACACGCCGATGATGTTCGAGATCGTCGCGGTCGGGGCGATCGCCACGCAGTTCGAGTTGCGCATGCCGAACTCCTTGATGCGGTTGCGCACCACGGTCCAGTCCATCGATTCGCTGCTGTCCTGCTCCAGGTAGCCGCCGCGCTCTTCCGCCAGCAGCTTGATCGAGTCCTGCGGCAGGATGCCGCGGTCCCACAGCGAACCGGTGTAGGTTTCGTAGCGGCCGCGCTCTTCGGCCAGTTCGGTCGAGGCCAGGTAGGCGAAGTAGCAGACGGCTTCCATCGACTTGTCGGCGAATTCAACAGCCTTGTCCGATGCGAACGGCACGCGCATCATGTGCAGGCAGTCCTGGTGACCCATGATGCCCATGCCGACCGGGCGGTGGCGCAGGTTCGAGTTGCGCGCCTTTTCCACGGCGTAGTAATTGATGTCGATGACGTTGTCCAGCATGCGCATCGCGGTGCGGATGGTCTTTTGCAGCTTGACGTGGTCCAGGCCATCGCCCTTCATGTGCTGCGGCAGGTTCACCGAGCCCAGGTTGCAGACGGCGATTTCATCTGCGCTGGTGTTCAGGGTGATCTCGGTGCACAGGTTCGACGAGTGCACGACACCGATGTGCTGCTGCGGCGAACGGATGTTGCATGGGTCCTTGAAGGTGATCCATGGGTGGCCGGTTTCGAACAGCATCGACAGCATCTTGCGCCACAAATCGAGCGCTTCGACCTTCTTGTACACGGTCATTTCGCCGCGCGCCGCCTTGGCTTCGTAGCCCAGGTAGGCTGCTTCGAAGGCCTTGCCGACCAGGTCGTGCAGGTCTGGCGTTTCGCTCGGCGAGAACAGGCTCCAGTGGCCTTTTTCCATCACGCGCTTCATGAACAGGTCGGGAATCCAGTTCGCCGTGTTCATGTCGTGGGTGCGGCGGCGGTCGTCGCCGGTGTTCTTGCGCAGGTCGAGGAATTCCTCGATGTCCATGTGCCAGGTTTCCAGGTAGGCGCAGACTGCGCCCTTGCGCTTGCCGCCCTGGTTGACCGCGACGGCGGTGTCGTTCACCACTTTCAGGAACGGCACCACGCCTTGCGACTTGCCGTTGGTGCCCTTGATGCGCGAACCGAGCGCACGGACCGGGGTCCAGTCGTTGCCCAGGCCGCCGGCGAACTTCGACAGCAGTGCGTTTTCCTTGATGGCGTCGTAGATGTCTTCCAGGTCGTCGCCGACGGTGGTGAGATAGCACGACGACAGCTGCGAGCGGCGGGTGCCCGAGTTGAACAGGGTCGGGGTCGAGCTCATGAAATCAAAACTCGACAGCAGGTTGTAGAACTCGATGGCGCGCTCTTCGCGATCGGCTTCGCGCAGGGCCAGGCCCATCGCGACGCGCATGTAGAAGGCCTGCGGCATCTCGATGCGGGTTTCGCGTACGTGCAGGAAGTAGCGGTCGTACAGGGTCTGCAGGCCGATGTAGCCGAATTGCAGGTCGCGGTCGGCGACGATGGCTTTCGCCAGGCGCTCGAGGTCGTAGGTGCCGAGCTGCTCGTCGAGCAGTTCGTTGGCGATGCCCTTGGCGATGTACTGCGGGAAGTAGGTGATGTATTCGGCGGCAGCCTTGGCTTGCGCGACTTCATGGCCGAAGACTTCCTTGCGGATCGTGTGCAGCAGGATGCGGGCGGTAACCTGGCTGTAGGCCGGGTCGGTTTCCATCAGGGCGCGGGCGGCCAGGATGGCGGACTTGTGCAGTTCCTCGACCGGCACGCCGTCGTACAGGTTGCGCAGGGTCTCGGCGACGATGGCGTCGGCGTCGACGTGCTTTTCCAGGCCGGCACAGGCGGCGTTCACCAGGGCGTGGACGTCGTTGATGTCGAGCGGACGGCGTTCGCCGCCATCGACCACGTGGATCTGCGGCGCTTCGATGGCGCTGCCGCCGGCGGCTTCCTTGGCGGCGCGGCGCTCTTCCATCTGCTTGGCGCGGTACAGCACGTAGGCACGCGCAACATCGTGTTCACCCGAGCGCATCAGCGACAGCTCGACCTGGTCCTGCACGTCTTCGATGTGGAAGGTGCCGCCGTTCGGCTGGCGGCGCACCAGGGCCGCGACCACGTTGTTGGTCAGCTCTTCCACCAGGTCGCGGATGCGGGCCGACACGGCGCCCTGGCCGCCGGCGACTGCCAGGAAGGCCTTGGTCATGGCGACCGAAATCTTGTTCGGCTCGAAGGGCACGACGGCGCCGTTGCGGCGGATGATGCGGTAGTCGCCGTGAGCCGCGATGTCGGTGGCCTTGGCGCCGGTTGCCGCTCCTGGAGCCGCTTGCGGTTTGATTGAGATGTCTTGAGAAGTTTGCATTGAGCCTCCAGGATGGGCAGTCGGGCTGCCGCCGGTTGTTCCGTGCCAAATGCCCGCGCATGCGAGCAATCGACGTATATAAAAAAGCGAAAAAGGGTTCCCTACCGGCCGGGCAACGCCGAGCCGGGCAGTATTATTGCCTACAGTTATTTATTGCGTGTAAAGCGAGTAAAAAACGGATGCAAGACGAAATGCGCTACTGCCGGGTTGTATTGCAGTCAAGGGCCCCGTTGCATGGCTGCCTGGTCAGGCTACCCGGTGCTACTCTTGACCTCGCTACCACTATATCTAGTGCCGCGTATTGAGATGGGACTAATTGTAGTACCTGCCTGCGCGAGGGTGCAAGTGAATAAATTCTCAATTTCGTGCGTTTTTTGGGTGCGCGCCTCTTGACAATCGGTTCTGAGCCGGACGATGGGCCGCTTCGGGTTAGTAAGCACTAACACGCTGCCTAAAGCTTATACAAGCGCCATCATCATTGCTCAACAAGGGTGCATGGCGCACCGTTTTTCACTGGCGAAAAGACAACACAATTTGATAACAGCGGACGCTCTGGATAGTGATAGCAGATGAAAACGCAGGCTATACCGGTGTGCCCGGCGTATAGGTCTGGATGCATTCACCCAGCCCGCTGTCCCAGCGTCCGCCCGCATCCAGGCAGCTGTCCACCTTCATTTCGTGCCGCATCCACATCAGCGCGGCGATCAGGGCGATTGCCAGGGCGACGTAACGCAAGAGCTTGGGCATGTCAGTTCTCCGGGGCCTGGATATCCAGCTTCTGCATCTGGTAGCGCAGCTGGCGCACGCTGATGCCGAGCAGGCTGGCGGTCTTGGTGCGGTTGAATTGGGTCTGCTGGAGCGCGCGCTGGATGATATCGCGTTCCACGCCCTCCAGGTAGGCCGGCAAATTGCTCGGCAAACTGTCCGGGCCGAGCTGCACAGGCGCACCCGGCGCCAGGAGCGGCGCAGCGGCCGGCGCCGGCGGCGCCTCGTGGGTCAGCGGCAGCGCCGGCGCCGGTGCTGCAAATGCCGACGTGGCGGACGCCAACGTGGCAGACGCCAACGTGGCAGACGCCGACGTCTCGGCTGCCTGCACGCGCGCCCCTTCGGCCGGCCGCGCCGCCTTCAGCGACAAGTCCTCGACCTGGATCACGCCGTCATCGGCAAAGGCCAGCGCCCGCTCCAGCACGTTTTCGAGTTCGCGCACGTTGCCCGGGAAGGAATAGGCGCGCAAGGCATCGAGCACGCCCGGCCCCAGTGCGGCGCCACCCGGCCCGGCCAGGCGCGCCAGGATCGCGGTCGTCAGCACCGGCAAATCGTCGAGCCGCTCGCGCAGCGCCGGCAACGACAGTTCGATCACGTTCAGGCGATAGAACAAATCCTGCCGGAAGCTGCCGGTCTCGACGCAGCGCGCCAGGTCCTTGTGGGTGGCGCTGATGATGCGCACGTCGACCGGCTCCTCGGCGGTGGCGCCGATCTTGCGCACGCGCCGCTCCTGGATCGCACGCAGCAGTTTCACCTGCATCGCCAGCGGCAGGTCCGCCACTTCGTCCAGCATCAGCGTGCCGCCATTCGCCGCCTGGAAGAAACCGTCGCGCTCTTCGCCGGCGCCGGTAAAGGCGCCCTTGCGGTGGCCGAAGAATTCGGCTTCCATCAGATTCTCGGGAATCGCCCCGCAGTTCACGGCCACGAACGGTTTGGCGGCACGCGAACTCTGTGCGTGGATTTCGCGCGCGGCCAGTTCCTTGCCGGCGCCGGACTCGCCATTGATCGCAATCGGCGCCATCGAGCGCGCCAGGCGGCCGATCTGGGCGCGCAGCGTCTGCATCGCCTGCGATCCGCCGATCAGGCGCGAACCGCCCCCCTCTTCCGCCACCGCCGCGCCCGGCGCTTCCGACAGCTTCAGCGCCGAGCGCACCATCACGCGCAGCTCGTCCAGCACCACCGGCTTCGACACATAATCGAAAGCGCCGGCCTTCAGCGCCACCACCGCGTTCTCGGCGCTGCCAAAGGCGGTGATCACCGCGATCGGCGTCTTCGAGGTGCTCGACACTTCGCGCACCAGCTCCAGCCCGAGCCCGTCGGGCAGGCGCATGTCGGTCAGCACCAGGCTGTAGGCGTTGTCGTCGACCAGCCTGCGCGCCTCGCGCAGGGTGGCGGCGCAATCGACGTCCAGGCCCATCTTGAGCAGGGTGATTTCGAGCAGGTCGCGCAGGTCGGCTTCGTCGTCGACCACCAGGATGCGGGGGGAACTCATGGACCAAATCCTTATTCTGCGTGCGCGCCGGCAGCGGCCGGCTGGGCGAAGGTCATCACAAAGCGGCCGCTGGCCTTGCGCATACCTGGCGCGTTTGGATCGAAGCGGTATTCGTAATCGAGCTTGGCGCCGTTGTTCAGGCACAGCTCGCGCGCCAGGTAGAGCCCGAGGCCCGTGCCCTTGCTGGACGTAGTATAGAAGGGCTCGAACAGGTGGGCGCGCACGTCCGGCGTGATGCCGGGGCCGTCGTCCTGCACGTGCAGCTCCAGCGTGCCGAAGGCGTCGAGCTCGGGCCAGATGCGGATGCTGGCCGGCGCCCGGCTGGCATAGCGGATCGCGTTGCCGAGCAAATTCACCAGTACTTCGCGCAGGTGCAGGGCATCGAAGCGCACCTCGATGGCGCCGGCGCCGCCCAGCCACAGCATTTCCTCGGGCAGGGCCTGGGTTTCGCAGAACTCCGCTTTCAACTCGGCCAGGAAGGCGGCCAGCACCAGCGGCTCGGCATACGGCTGGGCCTTGCGCGAGAGCTGCAGGATGTCTTCGACCATGCGGTTCACGCGCGCCACGTTGTCGCCGATGATTTTCAATAGCCGCACCTCGGCCTTGCCGTGCAGGTCTTCGGCCAGCAGCGCGGTGGCGTGGCCGATGGCCGACAGGGGGTTGCGTACCTCGTGCGCGATGCTGGCGGTGAGGCGGCCCATCGAGGCCAGTTTCAGCTGCTGCGCCTGGTTTTCGATGGCGCTGACATCCTGCATGAAGACCACGCTGCGCCCCGGCTTGCCGCCGGCCGCCTCCACGCGCGCAAAGCGCAGCTTCAGGTGCGCCGGCTGGTCGCGCCGCGCGCTGCCGTTGGCGTCCGGCGCGCCCGGCTCCTGGAAGGGTTTCAGGATGACCCAGGCTTCGTCGGGCCCGGCTGCGCCCTGCACCGGCTCCACCGCGGCCAGTGCCGGTGCCATCGTCCCGCCGATCCAGCGCGCAAAGGCGCCGGCCACCGGCTCCAGCCCGTGCACCGCGTCCAGGCGCAGGCCGCCCGGGTCGTCGACGCCCAGCATGCGCCGCGCGGCGGGGTTCGCGGTGTGGATGACGCCGTCGGCGCCCAGCACCAGCACGCCGTCGTTGACATCGGCGATCACGATCTCGTTGATCGACTGCTGCACTTCCAGGTCGGCGCCGCGCTGGGACGCCAGTTCTTCCTGGCCGATCAGGCGCGCCGCCAGGCGGTTCACCAGCAGCACCACGGCGAAGAAGGCGATGCCGTACATCCCGGCCTGCGCCAGCGGCGGCTCGCCGTCGCGCGTGAACAGCTGCCACGACGCCTGCAGCAGCACGATGATCGAGGCCACCGCGGCCGCGAACAGCGCCAGCAGCAGCGGCGCCAGGATCGCGGCGCCGGCCAGCGGGAACAGGTAGAGGATGCCGAGGCCGCTGCGCACGCCGCCGGCGGCCTGGTACAGCAGCGAAATCGCCACCAGGTCGACCGCGACCTGGACCGCCAGCTGCAGCGGGAAGCGCCGCTTCCAGAAGGTGGACACCAGGCCGAAGCACAGCGCCGCGCCGAGGTAGAAGAAGCAGGTGCGCGCGTAGGCGGGATCGGTGCCGGCGCGGCCGTCGCGCACGTCGAAGGCCATGTACAGCAGCAGCACGATGCCGATGACGATGCGGGTGACGTTCAGCGCCTGCAGCGAGCGCCAGAAGGTCGTGCGCGACTGCGTGGACAGCGCCGGCCAGCGGATCTTCAAGGGCTTACCGTGGCGGCAGGCGCACGTGGCCTGGACTGCAGTAGTCCAGGCCATCGGCGCGCACCGCCTCCGAGGCCGGGAAATGCAGGCCGCAGTGGGCGCAGCTGGTCATGTTCTCGATGGCGGCGGGTGGCTCGGCCCGGCGCTGCTGCCCTCCCTGCTGGCGCCATTCCTCCTGCTGCCGCTCCTGGCCCTTGCGGATGGCGGCGCGCAGCTTGGCGCGCACGGCAAAGCCGATCACGATGACCAGGACGACCCAGAACAGAAGGCGGCTCATGCGATCCCCCGGTGCAGCACCACTTCAAGGACGAAACGGCTGCCGACGTAGGCCAGCGCCAGCGTGGCAAACCCGGCCAGCGTGAAGCGAAGCGCGGTCTTGCCGCGCCAGCCGCGCCAGTGGCGCCCAGCCAGCAAGGCGCCGAACAGGACCCAGGACAGCATCGCGAACACGTTCTTGTGGTCCCAGCGCATCGCCTGGCCGAACAGCTGCTCGGAAAACACCACGCCCGACAGCACGGTGAGGCTGAGCAGGACGAAGCCGATGCCGATCAGGCGGAACAGCAGCTTTTCCATGGTGAGCAGGGCCGGCAGCTGGTCGAGGGTGCCGCCGATCCAGCCGCTGCCGCTGCTCGGCGCGGTGTGCGCGTGCAGCCGGGTTTCCTGCAGCGCCATCAGCACCGCGTGGAAGGCGGCAATGGTGAGCGTGCTGTAGGCCAGCACGGCCACGGCCACGTGCCAGCCGAAGGCGCTGGAACGGTTCTCGATGGCCATCACCGCGCCCGGGAACAGCACCGGCAGCAGCGCCGCGCCAAAGGCGCAGGGCATCACCAGGCGGCGCAGGCCATCCAATGCGAAGTTGCGGTTCTCGAACCAGTAGGCGGCCACCGAGACCCACAGGGCGGCCGACAGCATGATGGCAAAGCCGATGCGCAGCGAGCCGGGCGCAAAGGCGGCGCCCCACAGCGCCACGCCGTGCGCGAACCAGGCCAGCGCGGTGACGCCGGAAATGACAGCGCCCCGGCGCGACGGCAGCAGGGCGCAGGCCGCGTACAGAAAGGCCGCGGCAAAAAAGAGGGTGTTCTGCATACCGGCAGTCTACACCATCGGCAAATGGCGGTGGCGGGGCTGCCCTGCCGCTCCTGGCACTACGTTGGCTGCGCCCGTACGGTGGGCACTCCGTGCCCACGCGGAACCATGGTCATTGTTGGCGTCGTTCCCGTCGAACCGTCCGCGCTAACGCAGCGTTTCCAAAAGCACCTCGTTAGCGCCCCATCCATCGCATGCGTTCCGGAGCGAATCGCCTCAGCCACAGGTGCAGGGACAAGCACGTAACCGTGTGGGCACGGCGTGCCCACCGTACGGATCGATTCCCCGGTCAATCCACCGCCGCCATCCTGAGTTCATCGCTGTGATGGCGTTGTTGTTCTTCCATCACCAATTGCCCCAGCTCGCGCTTCAAGGCATTGAACTCCGGCGCCGCCGGGTCGCGCATGCGCGGCAAATCGACCAGGATGTCGCGCTTCACCGTCCCCGGCCGGTAAGTCATCACCACGATGCGGTCAGCCAGGTAGATCGCTTCCTCGATGCTGTGGGTGACGAACAGGATCGTCTTCTTCAGCTCGGCCCAGATGCGCAGCAACTCGTCCTGCAAGTTGCGCCGCGTGAGCGCATCCAGGGCCCCGAACGGCTCGTCCATCAGCAGGATCGGCGAATCGAGCGCCAGCACGCGCGCGATTGCCACCCGCTGGCGCATCCCGCCCGACAAATCCTTCGGGTAGCGCGCGCGGAAATCGGTCAGCGACAGCATGCCGAGCAGCGCGTCCACGGTGCGCCGGATCTCGGCCTTGGGCGTCTTCTTGATGTCCAGCCCGAAGCCGACGTTCTGCTCCACCGTCATCCAGGGGAACAGCGCGTACTCCTGGAACACCATGCCGCGGTCCGGCCCCGGCGCGGCCACCGGCTTGCCATCGACCAGGATCGAACCCGCGGTTGGCGGCGAAAATCCCGCCACCGCATTCAGCAGGGTCGACTTGCCGCAGCCCGAAGGCCCGAGCAGGCAGGTGAACTGCCCGCGCGGGATGCTCAAATTGATGTCCTGCAGCGCCACCACCTGGCGCTCGTCGCTGGCGAACACCTTGCTCACTCCACTTACTTGGATATGCGCGTCCATTCAATGCTCCAGGCCGCGGTGCCAGCGCAGCAGATAGTTGTTCAGGCGGTTCATGACTATGTCGATGGCCAGGCCCAGCATGCCGATGGTGATCATGCCGGCGATGATCTTGTCGGACCAGAAGTACTCGCGCGCTTCCAGGATGCGGTAGCCGAGGCCGTTGTTCACCGCGATCATCTCCGACACGATGACGACGATGAAGGCGGTGCCGATGCCGATGCGCACGCCCGACAGGATGTAGGGCACGGCCGCCGGCAGGATCACGCGCACGAACATGGTGACCCCGCCGGCGCCCAGGTTGCGCGCCGCGCGCAAATAAATGCCGTCCACGTGGCGCACCCCGGCGATGGTATTCATCAGCACCGGGAAAAAGGCGCCCAGCGCGATCAGGAACACGGCCGGTGGATTGCCGAGCCCGAACCAGAGGATGGCCAGCGGGATGTAGGCGATCGGCGGAATCGGGCGCAGGATCTGCACCAGCGGGTTCATCCAGGCATACACCGTGTTGCTCGCGCCCATGGCCAGGCCAAGCGGCAAGGCCAGCCCGCCGCCGATCAGGAAGCCGACCACCACCCGGTACAAACTGGTCAGCGTGTCGACGATCAGCTCCCCCGAAAACGCCCAATGCCACCAGCCGCCGTCGGTATAGCCTTCGTAGGGAACGAGCGGCAGCAGGTAGGCCACCCACCGGTGCCACACCGCCAGCGGCGACGGCAGTACCTGGGGATTGACCCAGCCCATGCTCGCCACGGCCTGCCAGATGGCGATTGCCAGTACCGGCACCACCATGCCGACGCCGATCTCGCGCCAGTTACGCTGCTTGTTCTTGCTGATGCTCGTGCTCATGCCGCCCCCGGGGTTGTGGCCTGGCTTACTTGATGTTCAGGCTTTTCTTGGCGGCGTCGAGCAAGTCGGTCTTGACCCAGTCGGTCGCCACCGGCGGCTTGGCCATGCGTCCGACGCCGGTCTTGACCATGGTGTCGGTGGTGATCTGGATGTGCTGCGGCGTGATGTCGTACGAATACTCGGAGTTGCCGATGGCGTCGTTGAAGTCGTCGGTCGTGATCTGGTTCTTGAACACGACTTCGCGCACGTACTTCTCGGCGATGGATTTGTTGTCGATGAAGGTCTTGGTCGCCTGCACGAAGCAGCGCATGAATTTTTCGGCGACCGGACGGCGCTCTTTATAGAACTTCTCGGTCATCACCATGGTGCGGATCGGTTCGCCGATCGGGGTGTCGTAGGGCTTCAGCACCTCGGCGCCGAAGCCCTTGTTGATCGCCTGCGAGGATTGCGGCTCGGACTGCATCATGGCGTCGATCTGCTTGCCGAGCAGGGCCTGGTTCAGGTCCGCATACGGCAGGAACACCAGCTGCACATCCTTGCCGGGCGCCGGGTCGGCCTTCATGTTGTGCTTGGCCAGTTCCGCCATCAGCAGCACTTCCTGGATGCCGCCGCGCGTCACGCCGACGCGCTTGCCCTTCAATTGCGGCACACTGGTGATCTTCAGATCGGGCCGCGCCACCAGGCGCGCGCCGCCCTTGGCAAAGCCGGCTACCACAAAGATCGGGGCGCCGCCGGCGCGGCCGGAGATCGCCGCCTCCGAGGCCGTGGTGCCGACATCGAGTTCGCCGGCGATGATGGCCTGCATGACGTCCAGGCCTTTCGGGAAGATCTTCTCTTCGACCTTGATGCCGCACTTGGGCGCGATTTCCTTGATGTACGAGACGGCGCCATAGTGCGCGAACTTGAGGTTGCCGAGCCTGACGACTTCCTGGGCCTGGGCGCCGGCGGCTGCCAGCAGGGTCATTGCGATCAGGGTCTTGCCGAACACTTTAGTCATGCCATGTCTCCGTTATGCGCTTCGTCAAAATCGGTAGGGGCTGCTGCGGTGGTGCCGGGATGCCGCTGTACATCGTTATGATGCCAGCGGGAAAAGGCTATATGGGAATGCAAGATGTGTCAAACGTGGCAACGCACAGTTGTGACATCCGTCACCACGGGCACTCGAAAAAGGCGTAATTGGCGCGATGTAGACGGGCAAGGCCTTCTTGCGCAAGGTAAAATGGCCGCTTTCTCGAATGCCGTCTTATATATAGTCAGGTAGAACATGCTAGATAACCTTACCCAACGCCTAGCCAAGGTCGTCAAGACGATGCGCGGCGAGGCGCGTCTGACCGAGGCGAACACCGCCGAGATGCTGCGCGAAGTGCGCCTGGCGCTGCTCGAGGCCGACGTGGCGCTGCCGGCGGTGCGCGAATTCATCGCCAAAGTGAAGGAAAAAGCGCTGGGCGAAGAAGTCATCGCCTCGCTCAGCCCGGGCCAGGCCCTGGTCGGCGTGGTGCAGCGCGAGCTGGCCGCCCTGATGGGCGCCGACCTCGGCGCCGAGGCCAGCCAGCTCTCGTTCGCGCAGCAGCCGCCGGCGATCATCCTGATGGCCGGCTTGCAGGGTGTGGGTAAAACGACCACCACCGGCAAGCTCGCCAAGTACCTGAAGGAACAGAAGAAGAAAAAGGTCCTGACCGTCTCGGCCGACGTCTACCGCCCTGCCGCAATCGCGCAGCTGGAGTCCGTCACGAAGCAGGTCGGCGCCGACTTCTTCCCATCGTCGTCCACCGACAAGCCGGTCGACATCGCCCTGGCCGCGCTGGACTGGGCCAGGAAGCACTACCACGATGTCCTGATCATCGACACCGCCGGCCGTCTCGGTATCGACGAAGCGATGATGCAGGAAATCGCCGCCGTCCACGGCGCGGTCAAGCCGATCGAAACCCTGTTCGTGGTCGACGCCATGCTGGGCCAGGATGCGATCAACACGGCGAAAGCCTTCAACGACGCCCTGCCCCTGACCGGCATCGTGCTGACCAAGCTCGATGGCGATTCGCGCGGCGGTGCGGCCCTGTCGGTGCGCCACGTGACCGGCAAGCCGATCAAGTTTGCCGGCGTGTCGGAAAAGCTGGACGGCCTGGAAGCCTTCGATCCGACCCGCATGGCCAGCCGCGTGCTGGGCATGGGCGACATCATGGCGCTGGTGGAAGAAGCGCGCAAAGGCGTCGACGAAAAGGCCGCGGCCGACATGGCCAACAAGATCAAGGCGGGCGGCCGCTTCGACATGAACGACTTCAAGGCCCAGCTGACCCAGATGAAGAAGATGGGCGGCATGTCGGGCCTGCTGGATAAACTGCCGGCGCAATTCCAGCAGGCGGCGGCCGGCGCCAACATGGACCAGGCCGAGAAGCAGGTGCGGCGCATGGTCGGCATCATCGACTCGATGACGCCGCAGGAACGCGCCAAGCCGGAACTGATCAAGGCCAACCGCAAGCGCCGCATCGCCACCGGCGCCGGCGTGCAGGTACAGGAAGTCAACCGCATGCTGACGCAGTACGACCAGATGCAGACCATGATGAAGAAGCTCAAGGGCGGCGGCCTGATGAAGATGATGCGCGGGATGAAGGGCATGATGCCCGGCATGCGCTAAGCGTTTTTGCCGCGCCGGGTGCATGCCCCGCGCGGCGTTTTTACGCCGAATTTCGCGTGGTTTTTCACTCTGCGCTCACGCTTGACGCGCAAACCCCTGTTTTTGGGCTGTATAGAGTGAAAAAATGAAGAAAAAGACTTGCAGGAACGTTAAAACGCCACCAATATAAGCCGTGCGATATTGCGCAACTTTTACATATGCTCGTTTAGGAGGCTCGAAGATGGCAACAGCCAAGAAATCCCCAGCAGCGCCCGCAAAGAAGGCAGCCGCCAAGCCGGCCGCTAAGCCTGCGGCGAAGAAGGCCGCCGCTCCGGCAAAGGAAGCAGCAGCACCAAAGGCCGCAGCAGCCAAGAAACCGGCTGCAGCACGCAAGCCGAACGCCGCTTTCATGAAAGAGCTGACGCCGTCGGCCGAGCTGGCTGCAGTGGTCGGCAACAAGCCGCTGCCACGCACTGAAGTGACCAAGAAAGTCTGGGAATACATCAAGAAAGCGGACCTGCAGGCTGCAGACAACCGCCAGATGATCAACGCCGACGACAAGCTGAAAGCCGTCTTCGGTGGCAAGGAACAAGTCTCGATGTTCGAGATGACCAAGCTGATTTCGAATCACCTGAAATAACAAGACGCCGGCTGTTCCACTAGCCTGAACGTTGAAAAGCCCCGGTCGCGTGACCGGGGCTTTTTGTTTTGGAGCGCGTGCTGATCGTTGGCGTGTCCCGTAGGGTGGGCACTCCGTGCCCACGCGGTTACGTGCCCATCCTTTTGCCTGCTGCGGTGACTGGCCGCTTGCTGAGGATCGCGCATACGTTCGCGGGCGACATGTCACGGCCAAAGGTGAACGGATACGTGCGTACCGCGTGGGCACGGAGTGCCCACCCTACGACATATGCCGCTGGCCAGCCCTTACAACCCGAACGCGGCCTTCATCAAATCGAACACGCGCGTGTTCTCGATCGTGCCCTTGAACGGCGCCGAGCCCGCCCCGGCCGCATACAGCTTCACGTCGCCGCCGCCATGCGATTCGCTCGACCAGCGGATGCCCGCCTCCTGGTGATAATCCTCGGCCAGCGCCTGCGCGCTGCTCACGTCTGCGCGCACCTCGGGCCGGTTCGGGCCATTCCCGAACACCAGGGTCGTGAAGGTCTTGCCGTCGGCATCCTCCGTCGGCTCGCCGTTCGCGTAGCCGCGCACGATGTCGAGCACCGGGTTGCCGCGCTTCGGATAGCCGTTCAGGACCATCGTGTGATCATGGTCGGCCGTCACCACGATCAGCGTGTTCTCCAGCCCCGGATCGAGTGCGCGCATGCGCTCCACTGCGGTCTGGATCGCCTCGTCGAAGGCCACCGTTTCGGTCATGGCGTTGCGCGCATTCGTGTCGTGCAGCGCGTGGTCGATCTTGCCGCCTTCGACCATCAGGAAGAAACCCTTCGGATTCTTGGCCAGCAGCTCGATCGACTTGGCCGTCATCTCGGCCAGCGTCGGCTGCTCGGAGCGGCGTTTCGACGCGTAGTCGAGATGGCTGTCGGCGTAGATGCCGACGAACTTGCGGTTCGGGAGCGCAGACATCATGTCCGCACGCGTGCCCGCGACAAAGTAGCCGCGCGCCTTGAACTCGGCCATCAAATCGCGCCCGTCGCCGCGGCCCTTCGGGTTGCGCGCCGCATCGAACGGCGTGAAGTGCATGCGCCCTCCTCCCATCAGGACGTCGACGCCGTCTTTCAGACGCTCGTTATAGCCCGCGCCGCCCGGCACGATCTGCTCCGCGATGGTATAGCCCATGTCGCGGTCGCACACGTGCGAGAAGGTCGAGGCCGGGGTGGCGTGGGTCAGTTCGGTGGTGGTCACCGCGCCGACCGCCTTGCCATTGGCCTTGGCCAGTTCCAGGATCGTCATCGGCGAGCTGCCGTTGCCGGCGCCGCAGCGATTGATGCTGGCGTTGCCGTTGGCGTCCTTGGCAGGCGCCACAGGCTTGGCGTCCTGCATCGAGATGACGTCGTTGTTGATCTTCACGCCGGTCATGTAGGCGCCCATCGAGGGTGCGCTGTCGGTCACCTGGGCGTCGGCGGAATAGGTCTTGATGCGCGCGGTGCGGTCCAGGCGCTCGAAGTTCAGCAGGCCGTCTTCGCCATGCTTGAAGATGCGCGCCGCGGTGATGGTGGTCGGGCCCATGCCGTCGCCGAGGAAGAAGATGATGTTCTTGGTTGTCGGCTTGGCCGGAGCCTGCGCCTGCGCGCCGTGGGTACAGAAGGCGACCAGCAGCAGCGCGGTGAGGCGGGTGGTGGTGTGTTTGTTCATGGCGCTCACAGGTCCCCCGCCGTCTTGATCAGGTTGAAGACGCGGGTGTTGTCGATGGTCCCGCGGAACAGTTCCGCATTCGCGCCGATGGCGCCCAGGTAGACGTCGGCGCCGCCATGGGTTTCGGCCCCGGTACGCGTGCGCACCACGGCTTCCTGGTGGTAGTCGTCGCCGGATGCGATGGCGTCGGTGAGTTGCACGTCCTTGCGGCTGCCCTGTATCCGATGCTCGCCGGTGCCGAAGCCCAGGATGGTGAAGGGCGCGCCGTCCTTGTCGAGCCGGATCTTGTTGTCCGGCAGGCTGCGCACCAGGCCCAGCACGCCGGGGTTGGTCGGCGTGGTCTTGCCAGTGCGTGGCGAGTAGCCGTTGATCAAGAGGGTGTGGTCATGGTCGGCGGTGGCCACGATCAGCGTGTTCTTCAGGCCCGGGTCGATGGCGTTCATCCTGTCAATGGCGACTTTGAGCGCGGCGTTGTAGCTGACGGTTTCCTGCAGCGCGCGCTTGGCCAGGGTGGCGTGCAGCGCATGGTCGATCAGGCCGCCCTCCACCATCAGGAAGAAGCCATTCGGGTTGCGCGACAGGATGTCGATGGCTTTCGCCGTCATGTCGGCCAGGGCCGGCTGCTTCGTGGCATCGCGTGCGGCTTCGTAGCTGAAGTGGTTTGGCGCGAACAGGCCGATGGCCGGCTGGCCGGTGGCGGCCAGGGCCTGCATTTGCTGGGTGTCGGCGGCATAGCGCCAGCCTTTGGCCTGCAGTTCGGCGACCAGATTGCGGCCATCGGCGCGCTTGCCGCCTTGTGCGACGGGGGCGAAGAATTGGGCGCCGCCGCCGAAGACCAGATCCAGGCCGTTTGCGCCGAGGGCGGCGTTGTATCCCGCGCCGCCCGGCACCAGCGCGGCGGCGATGTCGGATTCGATTTTGCGGTGGCAGGCGTGGGCGTAGGTGGCGGCGGGCGTGGCGTCGGTGACGCTGGTGGTGGTGACCACGCCGGCAGCCATGCCGCGCGCCTTGGCCAGTTCGGCCAGGGTCGGCATGGCGCGGCCATTCTCGCAGCGGCTCACCTGCTTGTTGCCGTTGGCATCGGCGGCCGGGCTGATGGCGCGAGTGTCCGAGGACATCGAGATCACGCCGTTGTTCTGCTTCACGCCGGTCATGTAGGCCGACATCGAGGCGGCGCTGTCGGTGACTTGCGCGTCGTTCGAGAAGGTTTTGACGAAGGCGGATTCCGGGAGCGTGTCGATGGTCAGCTCGCCGTCTTCACCCACCGCGTAGATGCGCGCGGCGGTGAGAGTGTTGATGCCCATGCCGTCGCCGAGGAAGAAGATGATGTTTTTGGCGCGGGTGTCGGCGCTGGACGCGGTCTGGGTGGCCTTGCTTTGGGGCGCCGGGCCGGTGGCGGCGCAGCCGGACAGCAGCAGCGCGCTGGCGCCGGCGAGAAGGGTCAATCGCATGGGAAATCCCTGGGACGGAAAGCGGGGAGTCTACACCGCAAACTGTTTATATGGTGGGATTGATATGTAGCCGCTTGTATGGCCTGCGGCTTCATCCGTACGGTGGGCACTCCGTGCCCACGCGGTTACGTGCGCATGCTTTTGGCCCGCTGCCGTGAATTGTCGCTCGCAGTGGGTGACAATATCGTGGACGGTTGAAAAGGCGGTTTTTGATTCTCGGCTCGCGGAGATGTTGGCGAGCGAGTAATCACGGCCAGCGGTGCAAGGATACGTGCATACCGCGTGGGCACGAGTGCCCACCCTAATGTGATGGACTCCACCCT
>NZ_JAULSI010000140.1 GCF_030711405.1 Massilia brevitalea | reverse complement strand
GGCTTTGTTGCGTAAATCAGGCTCGGCCAGCGTAGAAGGCGTAGGTCTGGTAGCCTGAGCAGGATGAAACCAGCTCCACAGAAGTACCGCACGACCGACTGGAAGACATACAACGAAGCCCTCAAGGCCCGCGGCTCGCTGCTCATCTGGCTTGATCCAGTGATGAAGTGGCACGGCAGGCCAAGTGGCAAGCGCGGCCGTAGCCAGACGTTCAGCGACGAGGCGATCCAGTTCTGCCTGAGCATCAAGTGCCTGTTCAATTTACCACTACGCCAGGCCATGGGGATGACGCAAAGCCTG
>NZ_JAULSI010000139.1 GCF_030711405.1 Massilia brevitalea | reverse complement strand
CCTTCTATGAACCAGAAACCAGCTATTCCAACAGCTGGACAACCTTCCGCGATCCGTCCCCCCATCGCATCATACGACGGTGCAGGAATATTAACCTGCTTCCCATCAGCTACGCATCTCTGCCTCGCCTTAGGGGCCGACTCACCCTGCTCCGATGAACGTTGAACAGGAAACCTTGGGCTTACGGCGTGGAGGCTTTTCACCCCCATTATCGCTACTCATGTCAGCATTCGCACTTCTGATACCTCCAGCATCCTTTACAAGACACCTTCGCAGGCTTACAGAACGCTCTCCTACCATAT
>NZ_JAULSI010000138.1 GCF_030711405.1 Massilia brevitalea | reverse complement strand
CCGTAACGAAGTACTGTCAACCTTTCGAAACATGCAGCCGGTAGCGATCGGGATAGAAGCATGCGCTGGTTCGCATTACTGGGCCAGGGAGCTGACGGCGCTTGGACATGACGTCAAGTTGATCGCTGCGCAACATACGCGAGCCTTTGTAACCGGCAACAAGAACGATACCAACGATGCCGCCGCCATTGCCGAGGCCCGCTCCAGGAGTTCAACCAAGTATGTGCCGATCAACACGCCAGCCCAGCAGGATTTACAGATGCTGCACCGCGCACGTAGCGCTCTGATGAGCGAGCGTATCGCGATGATC
>NZ_JAULSI010000018.1 GCF_030711405.1 Massilia brevitalea | reverse complement strand
ATCGCGCTACCTGCCGAACTACCTGGGCTGGCGCCGGATGCTCGACGGCGGAAAAATCACATCTGCAGATCAATTGTTCCGCCTTGCAGTCGGCCCCATCCACAGCAAACGGTGACAGCGCCTTTTTCTTTGGCACTACGCCGCTTCTTTCTTCGCCTCTCCCTTGCTGCGCCATAGCGAGTAGGCAATCCCGGCCGCGATCAGCACCACCGTCACCGCCAGCGACAGGCTGGCCGGCACCTTGCCGCCGAACACGAAGTCGCCCAGGAAGATCTTCGAGCCGATGAACACCAGCACCGCCGCCAGCGAATACTTCAGGTAGCGGAAACGCTGCACCACGTCCGCCAGCGCAAAATACAGGGCGCGCAAGCCCAGCACCGCGAAGATGTTCGAGGTGTAGACGATGAACGGGTCGCTGGTGATGGCAAAGATCGCCGGCACGCTGTCGACGGCAAAGATGACGTCGGTGAACTCCACCATCAGCAGCGCCAGCAGCAGCGGCGTGGCGTACAGCAGCTTGCGGCCGGGCTGGTTCGGATGCGGCAGGCGCACCGTGAAGTCATGGCCGTGGGTAGTAGGGCTGACGCGCAGGTGGCGCCTCAGCCAGGCGAGCAGGGCGCTGTCGCGCACCGCGTCCGGGTTCTCGGACACGAACAGCATCTTGATGCCGGTCACGACCAGGATCGCGCCGAAAATGTACAGCACCCAGTAGTAGCTGCTCACCAGGGCCGCGCCGGCGCCGATCATGATGCCGCGCGTGAGGATCACGCCCAGGATGCCCCAGAACAGCACGCGGTGCTGGTAGAGCGGCGGAATGGCCAGCGTGGAAAAGATCAGCGAGATCACGAAGATATTGTCGAGCGAGAGACTCTTCTCGATCAGGAAGCCGGTATAGAACTGCAGCGCCTTTTCGCTGCCGAAACCGTGCCAGACCCAGAGCCCGAAACCCAGGCCGGCGGTCAGATACAGGGCCGAGAGTTTCAGGCTCTCGGCCACGCCGATGACGTGGTCGTCGCGGTGCAGGACCCCCAGGTCGAAGGCCAGCAGCAGGACGACGACAGCCAGGAACACCGGCCACATCCATATTGGTGCTCCCAGCCAGACGACAGTCAGGAAGTCCATGGCGTCATCCCTCCGTCAGCGCCTCGGCCGGGGCCGGGGTCGACCATTTGCGCTGGGCGCGCTGCAGCAGCAGATGCTCGCGGCTGTCGATCTGGCGGTCGGCATGGACGATGTCGAGCATGGCCTTCAGCACGTGCATCCGCAGCATCGGCTCGGCGACGTCGTCAAGCAGGCGGTCCAGCGTCGCGTTGTCGATCTCGATGTCCTCGCGGCCATGGCGGCGGGCCGAGGCCAGCAAGTCGTCGCACAGGGCCACTATGGCGTCGTCGAAACGGTCGGCATCGACGCCGAGCCGTTCCAGGATCGCGCTGTGGTGCAGCGCTTTCATCTCGGATGGGGCCAGGTGGCCGTCCACGATCATCGACAAAGCCAGCAGGCGGCAGACGGCGTCGGGACTATTGGTGGCACAGAATCGCATGGTGTTCTCACTCGTTGTTGTTGATGCATCCAGCTTAGGGGCCGGCGACAAAATGAGAAACCGAGGTTTCCTTGATGATTACTCAGGTTTTTTCGAAGTATCCGGCGCAACTGTTGCGCATCTGGCTTGACGATCTTGAAAAGTGGATCTGCATCCCAATTTTCTTTTCCATCCAAGAACAACTCTCCAGGGAGCACTACCATGCGGCAAGACNTTCGAAGTATCCGGCGCAACTGTTGCGCATCTGGCTTGACGATCTTGAAAAGTGGATCTGCATCCCAATTTTCTTTTCCATCCAAGAACAACTCTCCAGGGAGCACTACCATGCGGCAAGACAAATTGACGACCAAGCTCCAGGAAGCGCTGGCGGATGCCCAGAGCCTGGCAGTCGGCAACGATAACCAGTACATCGAACCGGTCCACCTGCTCAACGCCCTGCTGAACCAGGACGACGGCAGCGCCCGCTCGCTCTTGCAGCGCGCCGGCGTGAACGTGGGCGGCCTGACGAATGCCCTGCGCAGCGCCTTCGAGCGCCTGCCGAAAGTCTCGGGCAACGGCGGCGAAACCCAGGTCGGGCGCGAACTGATGGCGCTGCTGAACCTGGCCGACCGCGAATCGCAAAAGCGCGGCGACCAGTTCCTGTCGAGCGAAATGATCCTGCTGGCGCTGTCCGACGACAAGTCCGACGCCGGCCGCCTGGCGCGCGAACACGGCCTCACCCGCAAGGCGCTGGAAGCGGCGATTGCCGCCGTGCGCGGCGGCGAATCCGTGAATTCGCAGGGTGCCGAAGGCCAGCGCGAGGCGCTGAAAAAATACACGCTCGACCTGACCGAACGTGCCCGCCTGGGTAAACTCGACCCCGTGATCGGCCGCGACGACGAAATCCGCCGTGCGATCCAGGTGCTGCAGCGCCGCACCAAGAACAATCCGGTGCTGATCGGTGAGCCGGGCGTCGGCAAGACCGCGATCGTCGAGGGCCTGGCCCAGCGCATCGTGAACGGCGAAGTGCCGGATTCGCTGAAGGGCAAGCGCGTGCTGTCGCTCGACATGGCGGCCCTGCTGGCCGGAGCAAAATTCCGCGGCGAGTTCGAGGAGCGCCTCAAGTCCGTGCTGAAGGAACTCGCCCAGGACGAAGGCCAGACCATCGTCTTCATCGACGAAATTCACACCATGGTCGGCGCCGGCAAGGCGGAAGGCGCGATGGACGCCGGCAACATGCTGAAACCGGCCCTGGCACGCGGCGAGCTGCACTGCGTGGGCGCGACCACGCTCGACGAATACCGCAAGTACGTGGAAAAGGACGCCGCGCTCGAGCGCCGCTTCCAGAAGATCATCGTCGACGAGCCGAGCGTGGAGGCGACGATCGCCATCCTGCGCGGCCTGCAAGAGAAATACGAGCTGCATCACCAGGTGGAAATCACCGACCCGGCCATCATCGCCGCGGCCGAGCTGTCGCACCGCTACATCAGCGACCGCTTCCTGCCCGACAAGGCCATCGATTTGATCGACGAGGCGGCCTCGAAGATCAAGATCGAGATCGACTCCAAGCCGGAGGTGATGGATAAGCTGGAGCGCCGCCTGATCCAGCTGAAGATCGAGCGCGAAGCCGTGCGCAAGGAAACCGACGAATCCTCGCTGCGCCGCCTGGACCTGATCGGCGAAGAGATCGCACGCCTGGAACGCGAGTACAACGATTTCGAGGAAATCCTGAAAGCGGAAAAGGCGGCGGTGCAGGGCACGACCCACATCAAGGAAGAGATCGAGCGCATCCGTCACCAGATGGAGGAAGCCAAGCGCCAGTCGAACTGGCAGCAGGTCTCGGAACTGCAATATGGCCGCCTGCCCGAACTCGAGGCGCAGCTCAAGCACGCCGAGGAAGCGGCGATCCGCAACGAAGGCGAGGCCGAGAAACCGAAACTGCTGCGCACGCAGGTGGGCGCCGAGGAAATCGCCGAAGTGGTGTCGCGCGCGACCGGCATTCCGGTGTCGCGCATGATGCAGGGCGAGCGCGACAAGCTGCTGCACATCGAGGAAAAGCTGCACGAACGCGTGGTCGGCCAGGACGAAGCCATCGAGGCCGTGTCCGATGCCATCCGCCGCTCGCGTGCCGGCCTGTCGGACCCGAACCGTCCGTACGGCTCCTTCATGTTCCTGGGCCCGACCGGTGTCGGCAAGACCGAGCTGTGCAAAGCCTTGGCCGCTTTCCTGTTCGATACCGAGGAAGCGCTGATCCGCATCGACATGAGCGAATTCATGGAGAAGCATGCGGTCGCCAGGTTGATCGGCGCGCCGCCGGGCTATGTGGGCTACGAGGAGGGCGGTTATCTCACCGAAGCCGTGCGCCGCAAGCCCTACAGCGTGATCCTGCTCGATGAAATCGAGAAGGCGCATCCGGACGTGTTCAACGTGCTGCTGCAGGCGCTCGACGATGGCCGCATGACCGATGGCCAGGGGCGCACGGTAGATTTTAAAAACACCGTGATCGTGATGACCTCGAACCTGGGTTCGCACAAGATCCAGTCGATGGACACCGACGAGCCAGCGGTGGTGAAGATGGCCGTGATGGCCGAGGTACGCGGACACTTCCGCCCCGAGTTCATCAACCGCATCGACGAGATCGTGGTCTTCCACGCGCTGGACGAACGCAATATCGGCGACATCGCCCGCATCCAGCTGCGCAACCTGGAAGGCCGCCTGGCGAAGATGGACATGGCGCTCGACATCGACGACGCGGCCCTGCAGAGGATCGCGGAAGCCGGCTTCGACCCGGTGTACGGCGCGCGGCCACTGAAGCGCGCGATCCAGCAGCAGATCGAGAATCCGCTGTCGAAGGCGATCCTGTCGGGCCGGTTCGGGCCGAAGGACACGATTCCGGTGCGCGTGCGTGGCGGCCAGCTGGTGTTCGGCGAGGATCCTGCGGTGGAGCTCGCGAAATAAGCGGTGTCTGGCGGTGCGGTCCTGTCTCCGCACCGCCAGATACGGCTGTTCGTTTGTGCTGATGCGGCATCGCCAGATACAGCTGTTCGACTGTGCTGATGCCGCACCGCGTGGACTCGGAAGTCCACCCTACAGGATTGCAGTGGTAGGGTGGACTCCCGAGTCCACGCTGTACTCCGGTTGCACATCGCGCCTTTTTATACGTCCAATCCTGCAGCTCAGCCATTGTTTTCGACGGTCCGTCTCATCCTGCCAACCTGGCGCCCGGCCTGATCCTAGAGTGCAGTTCCGATCCCGACACACGACCAGGCACCGATGAAGATCTCACACTGCACACTGCTCCCCCTGGCTTTCCTGTTCTCCCTGCATGGCGGCGCCCAGGCCGGCGTCGTCGCAGAGCATCCCGGCTACTGGATGGGCAACCTGACCCTGCCTGACGGGAGGGTCCTGAAAAGCGGCGTCGAGTTGTTCCAGCGTGCCGACGGTACGCCCTGGGGCAGCTTCTCCAGCCCCGACCAGGGCGCCTACGACATTCCGGTCCGGGCCTTGACCGAGGGGGGCGAAACGGTCGAGCTCGACCTGGGCTTCGGCAAGATGCAGATGGCCTGGCAGGGCGATCGCTTCAAGGCTGTGTGGAAGCAGGGCGGCGCCAGCTTCCCGGTCGAGCTCAGGCAAGTGGCGGGCTTTCCGAAGAAGCCGCGCCCGCAGGACCCGGTCGCGCCGTTTCCGTACACCGACGAAAGCCTGGCCATCCGCAGCAAGGGTGGCGTGCTGCTGGGTGCGACCCTGTCGCTGCCGAAGGGGGTGAAGAAACCGACCGTCGTCATCCTGGTGCCGGGCTCGGGTCCCCTGACGCGCGACGAAGAAGTGGCAGGCCACCGCGTCTTCGCGGTGCTGGCCGACTATCTGCTGCGCCAGGGTGTGGCGGTGCTGCGCTACGACAAGCGCGGCGTATCGCGCTCCACCGGCGACTATGACAATCATACCCAGGCCGATCTGGCGGACGACCTGGAAGCCGTGGTTGGCGCGGTCAAGGCGCGCGGGCAGTTCGGCCGCGTGGGCCTGGTTGGCCACAGCGAAGGGCCAATGGTCGCGGCCAGCGTCATCGGGCGCCAGCCGGCCGCGGCCGACTTCCTGGTGTCGCTGGCCGGGGTTGGCTTGCCGGGGCTGGAGATGCTGCTGTTGCAGGACGGCCTGCTGGCGAAAGACCGCGGCGCCTCGCCTCAAGAAGTCAAGCAATTGCTCGGTTATATAAGCCGCTGGTACGCCATCGTCATGGCCGAAGCCGACAGCACCGCCCGCGTCGGGGCCCTGAAAGCCTTGCAGGCTTCCTTGCCCGAGAGCGACAAGGCCCTGATCTCCAAGTACAAGATGCACGGCGGCACCTTGTCGCTGGAGATGGCAGCGCAGCCGGCGCTGGCCGCGATGCTGAAGGCCGATCCGCGCGCCGACTGGCGCCGCGTGGCCTGCCCGGTGCTGGCGCTGAACGGCAGCCTGGACCTGCAAGTGCCGCCGCAAAGCCTGGACGGCATCGTGGCCTCGCTGAAAGCAGGCGGGAACCGGCGCGTCGAATCCGCCGTCATGCCCTCGCTGAACCACCTGTTCCAGACCGCGCAGACCGGCAGCGAAAGCGAGTACGCGGTCATCGAGGAAACCATCGCGCCGGCGGTCATGCAGCGCATCGCGGCCTTCGTTCGCAAGCAATGATCCTGCAGGAAGTGCACAGCAGGGCCGGGTTGCGTGTCCCGGCGCCTGTATTCCCGCCTCGTATGCTTCCCGCATACGCGCACGCCGCAGATCAAGCCGATGCCGGCAAAGCCACAGGCTTTTGACTTACACTGGCAACCACATCGATTTCCAGTAAAAAAATGACGACTAGCCTGCGCCAGGACGCCCGCGTCATCGGCCTGGTCGGCACCTCGCACGGGGTGTCGCACTTCTACCACCTGATCCTGGCCGGGCTTTTCCCCTGGCTGAAGGAAGCCTTCGCGTTGTCCTACTCCGAGCTGGGCCTGTTGATGACGGTGTTCTTCGTCGTCTCCGGCGTCGGCCAGGCCTTGTCCGGCTTCGTGGTCGACCGGGTCGGCGCACGGCGCGTGCTGTTCACCGGCCAGGCGCTGCTGGGCGTGGGGGCGCTGGTGCTGGCCTCGGCGCCGAGCTACACCGTGCTGGTGGTCGGCTCCTTCGTTGCCGGCTGCGGCAACGCGGTGTTCCACCCGGCCGGCTACACGCTGCTGAACAACGGCGTGTCGAAGGAGCGCCTCGCCTACGCCTTCTCGGTGCACGGCATTTCCGGCAACATCGGCTGGGCCACGGCGCCGATCTTCCTGGCCGGCGTCGCCACGCTATCGAGCTGGCGCGTGGCGCTGGTGTCGGCCAGCGCGATTCCCTTTCTCATGCTGCTGGTGCTGTTCCTGAACCGCAAGGTGCTGCCGAACGAGGCCACCGTGGCCAGGCCCGGGGCCGAGGGCGGCAGCGCCTTCGGCTTCCTGCGCCTCAGGGCCGTGTGGATGTGCTTCGGCTTTTTCTTCCTGACCTCGATTGTGCTGGGCGGCATCCAGGCTTTTTCGTCGACCAGCCTGGTGGCGCTGTACGGCATCACCTTCGCCACCGCGGCTACGGCCTACACCACCTTCATGCTGTCCTCGGCGGGCGGCATGGTCGCAGGCGGCTTCCTGGCGGCGCGCGCCCACAACTACGACCGCACCATCACGGTGGCCTTTTTATTTGCCGCCGCGGCGGCGCTGTTACTGTCCGCCAGCGTCGTGCCGGGACCGCTGGTGGTGCTGGTGATGGGGGCGATCGGTTTCGCCACCGGCATTGCCGGTCCCTCGCGCGATTTGCTGATCCGCGCCGCGGCGCCGCCGAACGCCACCGGGCGCGTGTTCGGCGTCGTGTATTCGGGGCTGGACACCGGCATGTCGGTCGGCCCGCTGCTGTTCGGCATGCTGATGGATGGTGGGCATCCGGCGTCGGTGTTTATCGGCGTGGCACTGTTCCAGACACTGGCGATTGCCACCGCTGTCGGGGCGGGCAATAGCCGCCGCTCACCGGTAGTCAGCAAGACATAAACCTGGCGCCCTGCGGGCGGCAAGACAAGGACGCGCGTCGCTGCACAGTACGCGCGTTTTTTATTGCCCATTCTCAACGCGCGGAATGGTATGCACGCGAAGATGCAGCGTTGCGCAGCCGCGTTTAGCTTGCCGTTGTTTCACATTGTGAAACAGTCATGTCATCCAGTGAAAAGCCTGCGCCAGCTCATCCTTGCATCATCTCTCATTCTGAGAAATTTGGTTTCGTATCATGGAATGAAGCACGCAAGCTATTGAATTTGAAAAGTAAAAAAATCATTTACTGTCTTATATAAGAGTGATTGTGCTGTGCACAATCAGGTCTATCATTGATCTAACGGATTTCACTTCGCACACAGCTAAACTTTTCATCAGGAGAACAACATGGCAACTCGTGAACAGCAAATCGCCGCACTGCAAAACGACTGGGATACCAATCCACGCTGGCAAGGTGTCGTGCGCAATTACACCGCCGAAGACGTGGTACGCCTGCGTGGTTCGGTCCAGATCGAGCACACGCTGGCCAAGCGCGGCGCCGACAAGCTGTGGACGCTGGTCAACGAAGAGCCTTTCGTCAACGCCCTCGGCGCCCTGACCGGCAACCAGGCCATGCAGCAGGTAAAGGCTGGCCTGAAAGCGATCTACCTGTCGGGCTGGCAAGTCGCTGGCGACGCCAACCTGGCCGGTGAAATGTACCCGGATCAATCGCTGTATCCAGCCAACTCGGTGCCGATGGTCGTGCGCCGCATCAACAACACCTTCCAGCGCGCCGACCAGATCCAGTGGTCGGAAGGCAAGGACGACATCGATTACTTCGCACCAATCGTGGCCGATGCCGAAGCCGGTTTCGGCGGCGTGCTGAACGCCTTCGAGCTGATGAAGTCGATGATCGAAGCGGGCGCCGCCGGCGTGCACTTCGAAGACCAACTGGCCTCGGTCAAGAAATGCGGTCACATGGGCGGCAAGGTGCTGGTCCCGACCCGCGAAGCTGTCGAGAAACTCACCGCCGCGCGCCTGGCGGCCGACGTGATGGGCACCCCGACCCTGGTCGTGGCCCGTACCGACGCCGAAGCAGCCGACCTGCTGACCTCGGACGTGGATGCCAACGACCAGCCGTTCTGCACCGGCGAGCGCACCGTCGAAGGTTTCTACAAGACCCGCCCGGGCATCGAGCAGGCGATTTCGCGCGGCCTGGCCTACGCACCGTTCGCCGACCTGGTCTGGTGCGAGACTGGCAAGCCTGACCTGGCATTTGCCAAGCAGTTCGCCGACGCCATCCACGCCAAGTTCCCGGGCAAGATGCTGGCCTATAACTGCTCGCCTTCGTTCAACTGGAAGAAAAACCTGGACGACGCCACGATCGCCAAGTTCCAGAAAGAACTGGGCGCCATGGGATATAAATTCCAGTTCATCACCCTGGCCGGCTTCCACGCGCTGAACTACGGCATGTTCAACCTGGCGCACGGTTATGCACGCCGCCAGATGTCGGCCTTCGTCGAGCTGCAGGAAGCCGAATTCGCCGCCGCCGAGAAGGGCTTCACCGCCGTGAAGCACCAGCGCGAGGTCGGCACCGGCTACTTCGACGCCGTCACCCAGACCATCCAGCAAAACCAGAGCTCGACCACGGCGCTGCACGGCTCGACCGAAGACGAACAGTTCTTCGACGAGAAAAAGGTCGCGTAAGCACCGTTCCGGGCCAAGCGATGCGCTTGGCCCCGGATGATGACTTGATTTGACGTTCCAAAAGCCGCAGCTCCGCCTGCGGCTTTTTTCATTTTCCCGCGATTATTTTCGGCGCCGCCCGGTTGTGGTGGATAATGGCGGCAATTGCGCCGCCTCGCGCGGCCGCCGCATTGACCTCTTTGATTGGAATTCCCCCTTATGTTGAGCTACCGCCACGCCTTCCACGCGGGTAATCACGCCGACGTCCTCAAGCATTTCGTCCAGGTGCAACTGCACCTGTACATGAACCAGAAGGACGCCGCCTATACCTATATCGACACCCACTCGGGGGCCGGCGTGTATGCGCTCGACAGCAATTTCGCCACGAAAAACGCCGAGTTCGATACCGGCATCGGCCCGCTATGGAATCGCAGCGACCTGCCGCCGGCGCTGGCCGAGTACCTGAACCTGGTCAAAGCCATGAACCCGAGCGGCAAGATGCGCTACTACCCGGGCTCGCCATACGTCGCCGACCAGATGACGCGCCTGGAAGACCGCCTGCGCCTGTTCGAACTGCATCCGGCCGACAGCAAGATTTTGGCGGATAACTTCCGCAAGGCCGAGGCGCACCGGGCCGAGCAGGGCGAGCGCGCCCGTGGCCGCCGCGTGATCATCGAGCGCGGCGACGGTTTCCAGAGCCTGAAGTCCCTGCTGCCGCCGCCGTCGCGCCGTGCGCTGGTGCTGATCGACCCGCCGTATGAAATGAAGGACGATTACCGCAAGGTCAAGGATGCGCTGGAAGAGGCGCTGGGCCGTTTCCCGAGCGGCACGTACGCGGTCTGGTATCCGGTGCTGCAGCGCATGGAATCGCGCCAGTTCGCCGACAGGCTCAAGCGCCTGCCGGCCAAGGAATGGCTGAACGTCACGCTCACCGTGTCGACGCCAGGCCCGGACGGGTTTGGTTTGCACAGCAGCGGCATGTTCATCCTGAACCCGCCGTACACGCTGGAACCGATGCTGCGCGAAGTCATGCCTTACCTGGTGCAGGTGCTGGGCAAGGATGCGGGCGCCAGCTTCGTCATCGAGACCGGCACGCAAGTGACCGGCGCAGCGGCCGCGCGCCTGGGCAACAGCAACGGCCCGCGCGTCCCGGTCGGGAATGCGCGCCGCGCCAGCCCGCTGTCGGGCACCGGCAGCCTGCGCCTGCCGGGCCAGGCGATGCCGCAGCGCTCGGCCGAGAAGGCGCCTGCGGAAACTGCGCCGGGCGCCAAGGCGGGCGCGGCCAACCGGGCGAAGCGCTTCTCGCGTCCGGAGGGTGGGGCTGTTGAGCGTGCCGAGGGCCGTCCGGTGTCGCGTCCGCGCGACAATGCAGCGGGCGCCAAAGCACGTCCCGACGAACGCTTCGATCCTTCACGCGGCAGCGACCAGCCGCGTTATGCCGACCAGCGCCGTCCTGCTGCTGCGGCCAAGAGTGCCGGCCCGCGCCGCGAGGCCGGATCGGGCGGCGAGGGCGCCCGCCCTGGCCGTCCAGCGAATGGCCGGCCGCGCAGCGGTGGTCGCGGCTGAGGCGATACGGGACGACATATTTGACGCAGCTGTGACATTCAGCTGTGGAGAGCAGCTGTGCCATTCAACTGTGCAGCACGTCCCCTGACGCACCAGCATCGCGCACGTTTCGATGTAAAAATATAAATATTTACGTTCTGTAGTATAGTCGGCAAAGGCTCGCGTGCTGCGCGGGTCTTGTGCTGCGCGTGCCGCACTTCAAAGTTTCCGGGAGTTTTTACATGCATGCCGAAGTAACGGCAGTCTCATCCATGCCGTCCGACGAATTCTTCCTGGCGCGCCAGCCTATCCTGGGGCGCGACCAGCATCTGGTTGCCTTCGAGCTGCTGTTTCGTGCCGCCGGGGAGCATGAAGATGCACGCCTGACCGACGGCACTGCCGCCACCGCGGCCGTCATTTCCCACGCTTCGCAGCTCGGCCTCGAGCAGGTGGTTGGGGAGCAACTGGCTTTCATAAACGTCGATGCAGACGTGCTGATGAGCGATTTTGTTCGTTTTCTGCCGCCGCATAAAGTTATCCTTGAAATCCTGGAAACCGTCAAACCGACTGAGCCGTTGTTGGCGCGCGTGGCCAAGCTCAAGGAGCTCGGCTTCACCTTCGCGCTCGATGACGTCATCGACCATACCGAAGAGGTCGACAAGCTGCTGGGCCTGGTCGACGTTGTCAAGATCGATTTGAAGGGTGTAGAGCGCAACGCGCTGCCGCAACTGGCCGCCTCGCTGCGTGCGGCGAATAAAAAACTGCTCGCTGAAAAGGTCGAGACCGTCGAGGAATTCAACCTGTGCATGGAGCTCGGCTTCGAGTACTTCCAGGGTTATTACTTTGCGCGGCCGGTCATCCTCAGCGGGCGCAAGATCACGCCATCGGAATTGATGATCCTGCGCTTGCTGGAACTGTTGCATGCCGAGGCCGACGATGCCGCCATCGAAACCGCCGTCAAGCGCGACGCCCTGAGCAGCCTGAATCTGCTGCGCCTGGTAAACAGCCGCGCCGCCAGCAGCGGCCGGCGCATCGAAACGGTGAGCGAAGCGATTGCCAAGCTGGGCCGCAAGCAATTGCGGCGCTGGCTGCAGATTTTGCTCTACGCTACGGCGGGCAGCCCGGTGGAATTGCATTCGCCGCTGCTGCAGCTGGCCACCACGCGCGGCAAGCTGCTCGAATTGATGTCGCTGCATGTGCACCGGGACAATGCCGTGTGCGCCGAGCGGGCGTTTACGGTGGGGATCATGTCGCTGGCCGATGCGCTGTTCTCGATGCCGATGGACGAGATTCTCGAGAATGTCGAGCTGGCCGACGACGTGTGCGCTGCGCTCCTGCACCGCGAAGGCACGTTCGGCGCGATGCTGGATGTGGTCGAGCGGCTGGAGAAGGCGGATACGGGGCCGGTGTTCTCGGCGGCGCTGAAGCGGCTGGGCTTGACCGCGAAGCAGGTGCGCGAGATCGAGCTGGAAGCATTTGACTGGGTGCGCGAGCTGGCCTGCGAAGCGGCGTAGACGTTTGACGATTTTCGTAGGGTGGGCACTTGTGCCCACGCGGATTCATCGACGGATCATAGGCAACCTTACCAGCGATGCTAGTCGCGGAGGTCCTTTGCCAGCGTCGCATTTGATCAAAGGGTGAGACCGCGTGGGCACAGGTGCCCACCCTACGAAACCCCGAAACTCCGAAGTCCAGGGATTGTTGAACCGAAACCCAGCTGCTTACTGCCCCAGGAACAAGAACACCGTCGGCTTCTTGTGAAAATCCGGCGCCTTGCCTGCCGCCAGTTGCGCCTTCCACTTCGCCGCCGTCATCGTGCGCACCGATTCGCTCGCCAGCGACAAGTCCGTCGCCACACACACCAGCGTCCCCGGTTGGCAGCTCGCCACCAGCGCCTCCAGCATCTGCCCATTCCGGTATGGCGTCTCGATCAGCAACTGCGTCTGCTTCTCGTTTCGCGAGCGCGCTTCCAGGTCGCGAATCCGCTTGCTGCGCGCCGCTGCATCGGTCGGCAAATAGCCATTGAAGGCAAAGCTCTGCCCGTTCAGCCCGCTCGCCATCACCGCCAGCAACAGCGACGACGGCCCCACCAGCGGCCGCACCGTGATCCCGTGCTGGTGCGCCAGCCGCACCAGGTCGGCGCCCGGGTCGGCCACTGCCGGCACGCCGGCTTCCGACACCAGTCCCGCATCCTCGCCCGCCAGCAAGGGTTCGAGCAGGGCCGACAAGGCGGCCGCAGGCGTATTCACGTTCAGCTCTGCAATGCGAATCTCTTGCAGCGGACGCGACAGGGGATGGTCGACTGCCACCAGTTTTAAAAATGCGCGCGCCGTCTTGGCGTTCTCGGCCACGAAGTAGCCGAGCTGCGAGGTGATCGCCTGCACCTGGCCGGGCAGGACGCTGTCCAGCGCGCCGGCTTGGGCTTCAGTCGGGCCGAGGGTATTGGGAATCAGGAAAAGGGTACCGGGCATATCGTGAGTGAGAAAAATCAAACGCCAAAAAAGGAAACACCGGCGCGGCGCAGCATGCCGGTGAGTGCGATCAGGGGCAGGCCGGTGAGGGCGGTCGGGTCGCCCGACTCGATGCGTTCGAGCAGGGCGATCCCCAGGCCTTCGTTCTTGGCGCTGCCGGCGCAATCGTAGGGCTGCTCGATGCGCAGGTAGGCGTCGAGCTCGGCATCCGGCAAGTCGCGGAAGCGCACAAAGACCTGCACATTCTCCACCTGCGCGGCCGCGGCGGGATCGGCCACGCGCCCGTCCCACAGGCACAGCGCCGTATGGAACACGACTTCGCGCCCGCGCATGGTTTGCAGCTGGGCCAGGGCGCGCGCATGGTCGCCCGGCTTGCCGATCTGCGTACCATCGAGGGTGGCCACCTGGTCGGAACCGATCACCAGCGCGCCAGGGCGCAGCCGGGCGATGGCCTCGGCCTTGGCGCGCGCCAGGCGCAGGGCGGTCTCTTGCGGCGCTTCGCCGGCGAGCGGCGTTTCGTCGATGTGCGGGGCGATCGCTTCGAACGGCAGTTGCAGGCGCGACAATAATTCGCGGCGGTAGCTGGAACTGGAAGCAAGAATGAGGCGCGGCGGGGCAGAACTTGGTATCATGTCGGCGCTGTCGGGATAAAAGCGGAAGTATAAGCAAAACAGATAGATCGCTGGTCCCGGCAAGCAAAGCTGATAGTTCATCGGCAGATGCGGCTGGTCTGCGCGCCATGCGGGCACATCCTGCAACAGCGCGCCGCCACCATCCCGAAAAATCGCGTAAGTCTTTGACTGCACGAGGACAAGCCTGTTATTATCGCAGGTTTTCCGGGGACGTTTTCTGCAATGAGCGCTTTTGTCATCGACGCCTTTGAATTTTGCCGCAACCAGGGCTATCGCGAAGGTGTCACGCCAGTGGCGGAAATGACCCGCCTGGCCGCCGACTGCGCAGATGCCAGCGGCGATATTACCTGGTCCATCCAGGGCGGCACCACCCCGCAGGGCTATCCGACCATGACCTTGTCGGTCGCCGGTGTGGTCCAGTTGTCTTGCCAGCGTTGCCTGGCGCCGTTCGGCTACGAGATCGACTCGTCCACCCAGTTGGTGCTGGGCGTCGACGACGAGGAAGCCGACGGGATCGAGGAAGTCCTCGACGATGAAAGCATCGACGTGATCGTCGGCAGCCGTGAGTGCGATTTGCGCCAGCTGCTCGAAGACGAAGCACTGCTGGCCCTGCCGCAGTCGCCGAAGCACGATGTGTGTCCCGACACGAAGCTGTTGGATGCACTGAAGTCCGACAAGGTATCGCCGTTCGCCGGCTTGAAGAACCTGAAATCCGAATAAGTTTGTTTTTGTAGTTGTAGTACGTCAGAACGTGTCAAACGTGTGCACAGTCGAGTATGTCAGGGCAGCGTTTCATACAGAGTCGGCAATCGAAGGATTGCCGGTGGGATACTCGATGCGCATGTTTTTTGCAAATCGAATGTGTTAGAATTTTAGAACTTTAGTATTAGGAGTCATCATGGCAGTTCAGCAGAATAAGAAGTCCCCATCGAAGCGCGGTATGCACCGTTCGCACGATTTCCTGGTTGCCCCAAACCTGGCAGTCGAGCCAACCACCGGTGAAACCCACCTGCGTCACCACATCAGCCCGAACGGCTTCTACCGTGGTCGCAAAGTCCTGAAGACCAAGAACGACGAGTAATCGCCGTCTTGTTTTTCTGTACCATGAAAGCGGTGCAACGTATGATGAGTGCGTGGCGCCGCTTTTTCTTTATCCCCGGCTGCACCATCCGCACCGTCATTGCCCTGGCCTGGCGCCCCGCCGGCTTGTATCCTGCCGCCCGCTCCTGAGCCGCGGCTCGCATTCCCAAAATGACAATTAAAATTTCCATCGACTGTATGGGCGGAGACCACGGTCCTTCCGTGACGATCCCTGCAGCAATTTCCTTCCTGAAGAAGCAGCCCGAAGCCGAACTGATCCTCGTTGGCCTCGAAGATGTGCTGCGCGCGGAACTGAAAAAACACCATGCCGACGCGAATCCGCGCCTGACCGTGAAACACGCCTCTGAAGTAGTGGCGATGGACGATCCGGTCGAGGTTGCCCTGCGCCGCAAGAAAGATTCCTCGATGCGCGTGGCGGTCGAGCTGGTCAAGGACGGCACGGCGAACGCCAGCGTCTCGGCCGGCAACACCGGCGCCCTGATGGCCGTCTCGCGCTATGTGCTGAAAACCATGGCCGGCGTCGACCGTCCGGCGATCTGCTCGATTTTGCCGAACCAGAAGAACGGCCCGACCTACATGCTCGACCTGGGCGCGAACGTCGACTGCTCGCCGCATCACCTGCACCAGTTCGCCATCATGGGCTCGGTGCTGTTCTCTGCCATGGAAGGCGTCAAGAAGCCCACCATTGGCCTGCTGAACGTCGGCACCGAAGAGATCAAGGGCAACGAAGTGGTGAAGAGCACCGCGACGCTGCTGCGCGCCGACCACGAGCGCGGCTCGCTGAATTTCTACGGTAATGTCGAAGGCAACGACATCTTCAAGGGCACCACCGACGTGGTCGTCTGCGACGGTTTCGTCGGCAACGTCACCCTGAAGGCAATCGAAGGCCTGTCGCGCTACATGAAGTCGGTGTTCAAGAGCAGCCTGCTGTCGATGCTGGGCGCCCTGATCGCGCGCGGCGCGCTGAAAAAACTGAACCCGGAACGCTACAACGGCGCCGGTTTGCTGGGCCTGAAGGGCCTGGTGTTCAAGAGCCACGGCGGCGCGAATGCCTATGCTTTCGAGTGGGCGATCAAGCGCGCCTACGATGCAGCAAAATATAATGTACAAGAGCAATTGTCGGCGATGATAGCCGAACTCATGCCAGAAGCACCTGACGCCCCGCGCCAGGTCTGATTCATTGAATACGCGGAACAAGGTGGAGACGCAATGACTGTCTACAGCAAAATCATCGGCACCGGCAGCTATTTGCCTGAGCGCAGGGTTACGAATGCGGACCTGACCGCGCAACTGGCCGCCAAGGGCATCGAGACCTCGGATGAGTGGATCAGCTCGCGCAGCGGCATTTCCGCGCGCCACTATGCCGCCGTCGGCCAGAACTCCTCGGACCTCGCTGTCGAAGCGGCAAAGCGCGCGCTCGAGATGGCCGGCAAGACTCCGCTTGACGTCGACATGGTGATCGTCGCCAGTTCCACGCCCGACTTCCAGGGCAGCTTCCCGAGTACCGCCTGCATCGTCCAGCGTAAACTCGGCATGAACAACAACAGCGCCGCCTTCGACGTGCAGGCCGTGTGCAGCGGCTTCGTCTACGCTGTCGCCACCGCCGACGCCTTCATCAAGGCCGGCGTGCACAAGACCGTGCTGGTGGTCGGCGCAGAAGTGTTTTCGCGCATCCTGAATTTCGAGGACCGCACCACCTGCGTGCTGTTCGGCGACGGCGCCGGCGCCGTGGTCATGAGCGCCTCCGAGGAGCCGGGCATCCTGGCCACCAGGCTGCACGCCGACGGCACCCATGCCGACATCCTCTCCATTCCGGGCCATCCGGAAGGCGGCCCGGCCGCGGCAAATGCCGGCTTCCTGCACATGGATGGCCAGGCCGTGTTCAAGCTGGCCGTGACCGTGCTGGAGCAGGTGGCCGGCGAAGTGCTGGATGCGGCGCAGATGGCGCCGTCCGACGTCGACTGGCTGATCCCGCACCAGGCCAACATCCGCATCATGAAGAGCACCGCCAAGAAGCTCGGCCTGCCGATCGAGCGCATGGTGGTCACCGTCGACGAGCACGGGAATACCTCGGCCGCCTCGATTCCGCTGGCCCTCGACATCGCCGTGCGCGATGGCCGCATCAAGCCGGGCGACAATATTCTGATGGAAGGCGTGGGCGGCGGCTTCACCTGGGGCGCCATCGTGGCGCGTATGTAACTGCGCGCATGTAATCAAAGGGAAAATAACAAGATGAGCAAATTCGCATTCGTATTCACCGGCCAGGGCGCGCAAGCGGTCGGCATGCTGAACGGCTTCGCCGGCATCCCTGTCGTCGAGCAGACCGTGGCCGAGGCCTCGGAAGCGCTGGGCATGGACATCGGCCGCCTGATCGCCGACGGTCCGAAGGAAGACCTGGACCTCACCACGAATACCCAGCCGGTCATGCTGACCGCTGCGGTGGCCGTGTACCGCGCCTGGATCGCGGCCGGCGGCCCGGTGCCATCGCTGGTAGCTGGCCACAGCCTGGGCGAATATTCGGCCCTGGTGGCTGCCGGCGTGATCGACTTCAAGGATGCGGTGCCGCTGGTACGCTTCCGCGCGCAATCGATGCAGGAAGCGGTGCCGGTCGGGCAGGGCGGCATGGCCGTCGTGCTGGGCCTGGGCGCCGATGACGTGCGCGCCGTCTGCCAGGAAGCGGCCCAGGGTGAGGTAGTGGAAGCCGTGAACTTCAACGAGCCGACCCAGATCGTCATCGCCGGCCACGCCGCCGCGATCGACCGCGCCTGCGAGATCGCCAAGGCCAAGGGCGCCAAGCGCGCCATGAAACTGTCCGTCTCGGCGCCGTTCCATTCCTCGCTGCTGAAGCCCGCTTCGGACCGCCTGCGCGAGTACATGGCCGGCCTGACGTTCAACGCGCCACGCATCGATTTGATCAATAACGTCGATGTCGCTATCCTGAACGATCCGGAGCAAATCAAGGATGCGCTGGTGCGTCAGGCCGCCGGTCCGGTGCGCTGGGTCGAAACCATGCAGAAGATGGCGGCCGAGGGTGTGACCCAGGTCATCGAATGCGCGCCGAGCAAGACCTTGATCGGCATGGCCAAGCGCATCGATCCGGTACTGGTTGGCGAAGCACTGGTCGACCAGGCGGCGCTCGAGCGCGTGCTGGCCAGCATCCAGGGCGCCTGAGCCCTTTTGAACAGATAAGGACACGTAACACATGAATTTGCAGAACCAAGTTGCTCTCGTCACCGGCGCCTCGCGCGGTATCGGCAAAGCCATTGCCCTCGAACTGGCCCGCCAGGGCGCGAAAGTCGTCGGCACCGCCACCAGCGAGTCCGGCGCCGAAGCGATCACCGCTTACCTGGAAGAATTCGGCGGCAAGGGCGTGGTCCTGAACGTCACCGATGCAGAGCGCTGCGGCGCCGTCGTCGACGAAGTGCAAAAGACCTTCGGCAGCCTGTCCATCCTCGTCAACAATGCCGGCATTACCCAGGACAACCTGGCCATGCGCATGAAAGACGACGAGTGGGACAGCGTCATCACCACCAACCTGACCGCCGTCGGCCGCCTGTCGCGCCTGGTGCTGCGCGGCATGATGAAAGCCAAGGCCGGCCGCATCATCAACATCACCTCGGTGGTCGGTTCGAGCGGCAACCCGGGCCAGATGAACTACGCCGCCGCCAAGGCCGGCGTGGCCGGCATGACCCGCGCCCTGGCGCGCGAAATCGGCAGCCGCAACATCACCGTCAATTGCGTGGCGCCCGGTTTCATCGACACCGACATGACCAAGGGCCTGGGCGAGGGCCAGCACGAAGCGCTGCTCACGCAAATCCCATTGGGCCGCCTCGGCCAGCCGCAAGACATCGCCAATGCGGTGGCTTTCCTGGCCGGTCCGACCGCTGCTTATGTCACCGGCACCACGCTGCACGTGAATGGCGGCATGTACATGAATTGATGCGGAAAGTGCCGGGTGCGACGTTTATAGGACGCGTGTGATTTAATAACCCGGCGAATTCTCATCTTTTAGCAGGAGTTTCGGCTGACTTAGCGTCAGACGCCGAAAATAGTTTTTCGGCGCGCAAACCTGATAAAATGCGCGCACTTTCCGCAACACATACCTAATGGAGCCTTAACATGTCGGATATCGAACAACGCGTTAAAAAAATCGTCGCTGAGCAACTGGGTGTTGCAGAAGCCGACATCAAAATCGAGTCCTCGTTCGTTGACGACCTCGGCGCAGATTCCCTGGACACCGTCGAGCTGGTGATGGCCCTGGAAGACGAGTTCGAAATGGAAATCCCTGACGAGCAGGCTGAGAAAATCACCACCGTCAAGCAAGCCATCGACTACGCCACCGCGCACGTCAAGGCCTAAGCTGTCTTTAGTTTTCGGGAGAATCGCTTGAGTCGTTCACGCAACCGCCGCGTCGTCATTACCGGCCTGGGCTGCGTTTCACCTATCGGCAACACCGTTGCCGAAGCGTGGGATGCGGCACTGGCAGGCAAGTCAGGCATTGCCAACATCACCAGGTTCAATGCCGAACCGTTTTCGACCCGTTTCGCGGGCGAGGTGAAGAACTTCAATATCGAAGATTACCTGCCGGGCAAGGAAGGCCGTCACATGGATACGTTTATCCATTACGGCATGGCTGCCAGCATCCAGGCCCTGCAGGATTCCGGTATTCAGGTCACCGAGGAAAACGCCGACCGCATCGGCGCCATTGTCGGTTCGGGTATCGGCGGCTTGCCGATGATCGAAGCGACCAAGGAAGAATACGATAGCCGCGGTCCGCGCCGCATTTCGCCATTCTTCGTGCCGGCCTCGATCATCAACATGATCTCGGGCGACCTCTCGATCAAATTCGGGTTGCGCGGGCCGAACCTGGCCATCGTGACCGCCTGCACCACCGGCCTGCATTGCATCGGCGCGGCGGGCCGCCTGATCGAATACGGCGACGCCGACGTCATGGTGGCCGGCGGCGCCGAGTCGACCATCTCGCCGCTGGGCCTGGGCGGTTTCGCCTCGGCACGCGCACTGTCGTCGCGCAATGACGATCCGGCCACGGCTTCGCGTCCCTGGGACCGCGACCGCGACGGCTTCGTGCTGGGCGAGGGTGCAGGCGTGCTGGTGCTGGAAGAATACGAGCACGCGAAAGCGCGCGGCGCGAAGATCTACGCCGAGCTGCTCGGTTTCGGCATGAGCGCCGATGCGAACCACATCACGGCGCCGGTCGAAGACGGCAGCGGCGCGAGCCGTTGCATGGTCTCGGCACTGGCCAACGCCGGCCTGAACGCCGACCAGGTGGATTACATCAACGCGCACGGCACCTCGACGCCGCTGGGCGACCTGGCCGAGGTACAGGGCATCAAGCGCACCTTCGGCGACCATGCCCACAAGCTGGTCGTCAACTCGACCAAGTCGATGACCGGCCACCTGCTGGGCGGCGCCGGCGGCATCGAGTCGGTGTTCACGGTGCTGGCGATCCACAACCAGGTCTCGCCGCCGACCATCAATTTGTTCAACCAGGATCCGGCCTGCGATCTCGATTTCGTGGCGAACACCGCACGCGATATGACGATCAACTATGCCGTGAAGAACAACTTCGGTTTCGGTGGTACCAACGGTACCCTGGTCTTCGCCAAAGTCTGAACCTGCCGCGCACGTTCCTGTCTAAAGGAACGGGCGCCTGACCCTGCCGCACCCCGCGCGCGGCAGGCGTTCCGTTTCATATCCCCTTTTTGTCATGTCTTCGATCGCCGTCAGCGCGCTCGTCGTTCCGTCATGCCGCCTGCGCCTTGCGCTCGGTGGGTATGCGCTCGCCCATCTCGGCGCAAGCTGGCTCTGCCTTGCAATTTTGCCGCAACGCCTGCTTTTTTCTTCTGTCTGCGCATTGTTTTTCCTCATTGCAGCGCTCTTCTTGCTGCACGGATGCACCCGCCTCGATAAGACGCACCGGATTGATGTATCTGGAACCGGCGCCCTGCGCCTGACGGTACAACAGAAGCTGGGAACCGGCCCTGCGGCCGCTACCGACATCGCCGTGAGCTTGTTGCCTGGGAGCCTGTTATGGCCGCAACTCATGCTCTTGCGGCTTGGCGATGCGGGTGGCGCCACGCACACGGTGCCGGTGCTGCGCGACAGCCTGAGTCCCACCGAATACCGGCGCCTGCGCGTCGCGCTCGGCGTCCAGGATGGGCGCGTGGCGCGTTCTGCGGCAGGCATCGAAATACTTTGAACTTATTGCAGCGGGCCAACTCTTAAGCGAGAGGTGGTTCAAGAAACCGTAGCGGGCCGGATGGAAGGGGCGAGGGCGCAGCTGGTAGGCCGCGCATCGCAGGCCGCCAATCCGGCACGGCAGGTCGATTGAGCCATCTTGCCCGGTTGCGAGCTGAACGGGATGCGGTCAGTGACAACAGAGCGCGAGGGTGATCAATTGCTGGTCGAACGCGTCCAGGCCGGTGACAGGCAGGCGTTCGATTTGTTGGTGGCGAAGTATCAGCGCAGGCTGATGCGGCTGGTGTCGCGCCTCGTGCACGACCCTGCCGAGGCCGAAGACGTGGTGCAGGAAACCTTTATCAAGGCTTTCCGCGCATTGCGCCACTTCCGCGGTGAGTCGGCGTTCTATACCTGGCTGTACCGAATAGGCATCAACACGGCAAAGAATTTTCTCGTCACACAGGGCAGGCGCGCGCCGACCTCGACCGAGGCAGATACGGAACGTGCTGAAGCGTTTGACGATGCGGACAGCTTGCGCGACATTAACACACCCGAATCCGTGTTAGCGAGCAAGCAGATCGCGTACACGGTCAATGCCGCGATGGAAGCGCTGCCGCTGGAATTGCGGACCGCGATTGTCCTGCGCGAAATTGAGGGTTTGAGCTACGAGGAAATCTCCGAAGTGATGGCGTGCCCGATTGGCACGGTGCGCAGCCGGATCTTCCGCGCACGCGAAGTCATCGCCGAAAAATTGAAGCCCTTGCTCGATATTTCAGGTGATAAACGTCGGTAGCGATGATTGCACCACAACCTGTTTAACTTTTTGGATCACACGACTACCGTGACGGAATTACCGATGGATACGAACAAGAAAGCCCGCGAACACATCTCCGCGCTCAGCGACGATGCGTTGCCGGAAGAAGACCTGGAACTCGCGGGCCTGGCCCTGCGTACAGCCGATGGGGCCGGGGCGTGGGGAGTCTACCACCTGATCGGCGACACCTTGCGCACGCTTGAGACGCCGCCGCTGTCAACCGGTTTCGCAAGCAGTCTCGCGTCGCGCCTGGCCATCGAACCCCTGCACGCGCGGCGCAGCAGCAGCGCCGAGGCCGAAGCCGGGAAGCCGGCGGCCCTGGCAGCGTCTGCACCCTCGTCCTGACCCGGCCGGGTGGGCGCATCGGGGCGGCGCCCGCTCCGCTCGCCGCGCCCACGCTTCATTCTTCATTTGCGAAGGCCGGCCTCGCTTGCCGGCGCTTTGCTCGCCGATGCCGGCGTGGCCACTTTCATTGCCCCCTCGGCAGCGTCCACCTTCCGGGTTGCAGCGATTACCATTCCTGGGGCCGCTTCCATCTTCCTGCTGTCGCTTTCATCGTTCTGGCAGCGTCTTCCTCCTCCCTCAGGCCGCCTCCACCGCTACCGCGGCAGCATGCGCGACAAGGCGCCAGGATTTGGCTTACCATAACGTCAATTCCCGACCTGAGTCCCCACTCCCATGACAAGCACATCCCTTCGCGTTGTCCTCTCTGCACTGCTGATGGCCGGCGCCGGCCTGTCCGTTACCGGCACGGCCCTGGCCGCCGCGCCGGTGCCGACCCCGGTCGTGACCGGCCTGCCCGATTTCTCCGACCTGATCGACAAGGCCGGCCCGGCGGTAGTCAACATCCGTACCACCGAGAAGGTGCGCCTGGGGCAGGGCGGTCCGGGCGAGGAAGAGATGCAGGAATTCCTGCGCCGCTTCTTCGGCCAGCCCATCCCGCGCCGCCGCGCGCCCCAGCAGCAGCCCCAGGAAGAAGTCGAGCGCGGCGTCGGCTCCGGTTTCATCATTTCCGACGACGGCTATGTCCTGACCAATGCCCACGTGGTCGAAGGCGCCGACGAAGTCACGGTCACGCTTACCGACCGCCGCGAGTTCAAGGCCAAGGTGCTCGGCGCCGACCGTCGCTCCGACGTCGCCCTGCTGAAGGTCGGCGCCACCAGCCTGCCCTACCTGCGTACCGGCGACTCGAGCAAGATCCGCGTCGGCGAATGGGTGATCGCCATCGGCTCGCCCTTCAACCTCGACAACACGGTGACCGCCGGCATCATCTCGGCCAAGTCGCGCGACACCGGCGAATACCTGCCGCTGATCCAGAGCGACGTGGCGGTAAATCCCGGCAACTCCGGCGGCCCGCTGATCAACATGCGCGGCGAAGTCATCGGCATCAACTCGCAGATCGCCACGCTCTCCGGCGCCTACAACGGCATCTCGTTCGCGGTCCCGATCGACGAAGTCATGCGCGTGGCCGACCAGCTCAAGAAAACCGGCCGCGTCACGCGCGGGCGCCTGGGCGTGCAGATCAGCGAAGTCACGCGCGACGTCGCCGAGTCGCTCGGCCTGGGCAAGGCGCGCGGCGCCGAGGTCTCGATGGTCGAGCCGGGCGGTCCGGCCGAGAAGGGCGGCGTGAAGGTCGGCGACATCATCCTGAAATTCAACGGCCAGGCGATCGACACCACGCGCGACTTGCCGCGCCTGGTCGGCGCCAGCAAGGTCGGCGCCAAGGCCAGCGTCACCGTCTGGCGCCGCGGCGCCCAGCTCGACGTGCCGGTGACCATCGTCGAGCTCGAGGACGAAAAGACTGCCTCCGCGAAACCGGCGCCGAACAAGCCGGCGCCGGGGCCGGCCCCGAACGCGCTTGGCCTGCATGTGTCGAACCTGACGCCTGAACAGCGCCGCGAACTGCGCATCGAGGGCGGCGTGCTGGTCGATTCGAGCGAGGGCAGGGCGGCCACGGCCGGCGTGCGTCCGGGCGACCTGATCCTGCAGATGAACAATGTCGAGATCAAGGACGCAGCCCAGTTCAATGTGCTGGCGGGCAAGCTCGATCCGAAGAAAACCGTGGCGGTGCTGGTGCGGCGCGAGAACGTGACCCAGTACCTGGTCGTGAAGCCGGCTGCCGCCAAGTGATCCGCTTCACTTTGTACTCGCGCACCTGGTGCCACCTGTGCGAGGACATGCTGGCCGCCTTGCGCGCGCTGGAACAGCCCGGGCAGGCGTTTGAAATCGACGTGATCGATGTCGATGCCGATCCGGCGCTGGAAGCGCGCTTCAACGAATTGGTGCCGGTGCTGTATGGCGAGCCGGATGGGCCCGAGCTGTGCCACTATTACCTCGACGAAGCCGCCGTACGCGCCTACATCGAACGTAAGACAGCGCTGCCGGCCTGAACCGTGCGGCGCCCGATGTCCTCGCGGTGTGTGCGCGTTTTGTTGCCAGATGCAAGCAACCGTAGGGTGGGCACTCTGTGCCCACGCAGACGTCTGCATCGTGTTGGCCTATGAGCGCGGCGATGCAGCAAACGGATCAACGCAAGCGTTTCGCGGATCATCCCGAACGCCGCCGCAGTGACGCCGTCTCTCGGTTGCAAACACCGTCAACACAGCGGTGCGTTCCGCGTGGGCACGGGGTGCCCACCGTACGGTTGCTGCCGTCGACTCCGGCCGCTCTGTTCGCCCTCCGCCTCTCCATTGCCGATTTCCCTCAGAAACCGGGCTTTCTACCCTGAAATCCGGTAAAATGCTCCGTTTGGAAAAGCTCCTGTCGACAGCACATCAGCTTCTCATGTTGCAATTAGTAGCGATAAGGCGCTCGCCTGGGGACGGACCAGTCCGCACGGGGCGCTTTTTTCGTATTGCGCTGGCATCATCGCGGCGCCGGTCACCGCCAGGTAACCTGCCTCGCCTTTTTTGGTTTTGAGCTTTGTTAATGAACAACATACGTAACTTCTCCATCATCGCCCACATCGACCACGGTAAATCGACCCTGGCCGACCGTATCATCCAGTTGTGCGGCGGCCTGTCGGACCGCGAAATGGACGCGCAGGTGCTCGACTCGATGGACCTGGAGCGCGAGCGCGGCATTACCATCAAGGCGCAGACCGCGGCCCTGCAATACAAGGCGCGCGACGGCCAGACCTATAACCTGAACCTGATCGACACGCCCGGCCACGTCGACTTCAGCTACGAAGTGTCGCGCTCGCTGTCCGCGTGCGAAGGCGCGCTGCTGGTGGTCGACGCCTCGCAGGGCGTGGAAGCGCAGACGGTCGCCAACTGCTACACCGCGCTCGACCTGGGCGTGGAAGTGGTGCCGATCCTGAACAAGATCGACCTGCCGCACGCTGACCCCGACAACGCCAAGAAGGAAATCGAGGATGTCATCGGCATCGACGCCTCCGAGGCGACCACCTGCTCGGCCAAGACCGGCCTCGGCGTGGAAGACGTGCTGGAAGACCTGATCAAGCGCGTGCCGCCCCCAAAAGGCGACCCGGACGCGCCACTGCAGGCCCTGATCGTCGACTCCTGGTACGACCCGTATGTCGGCGTCGTGATGCTGGTGCGCGTGGTCAACGGCACCCTGCGCCCGAAAGACAAGATCCTGCTGATGGCGACCGAATCGGTGAACCTGGTCGAGAACATCGGCGTCTTCACGCCGCGCTCGGTCTCGCTGCCGGAACTCAAGGCCGGGCAGGTGGGCTTCATCATCGCCGGCATCAAGGAACTGACCGCCGCGAAAGTCGGCGACACCGTGACCCTGGCCAACAAGCCGGCCGCCGCGCCGCTGCCGGGCTTCAAGGAAGTCCAGCCGCAGGTGTTCGCCGGTTTGTTCCCGGTGGAAGCGAACCAGTACGACGCCCTGCGCGACTCGCTGGAAAAGCTGAAGCTGAACGACGCCGCCCTGATGTACGAGCCGGAAGTGTCGCAGGCGCTGGGCTTCGGCTTCCGCTGCGGCTTCCTGGGCCTGCTGCACATGGAAATCGTGCAGGAACGCCTGGAACGCGAATTCGACATGGACCTGATCACGACGGCGCCGACCGTGGTGTATGAGGTCGAGATGCGCGATGGCTCCATCATCCGCGTCGACAACCCGTCGAAGATGCCGGAACCGTCGAAGATCAACGAAGTGCGCGAGCCGATCGTCGACGTGAATCTGTACATGCCGCAAGAATATGTCGGCTCGGTGATGACGCTGTGTAACGGCAAGCGTGGCGTCCAGATGGACATGGCCTACCACGGCCGCCAGGTGAAGCTGCACTACGAAATCCCGATGGCGGAAATCGTGCTCGACTTCTTCGATCGCCTGAAGTCGACCTCGCGCGGCTATGCCTCGATGGACTACGAGTTCAAGGAAAACCGCGCCGCCGACGTCGTCAAGGTCGACATGCTGATCAACAGCGAGAAGGTCGATGCGCTGGCGATCATCGTGCACCGGGCGAATGCGCCTTACCGTGGCCGCCAGGTCGCGGCCAAGATGCGCGAACTGATCCCGCGCCAGATGTTCGACGTGGCGATCCAGGCGGCCATCGGCGCCACCATCATCTCGCGCGAAAACGTGAAAGCGCTGCGCAAGAACGTGCTGGCCAAGTGCTACGGCGGCGACGTCAGCCGCAAGAAGAAACTGCTCGAGAAACAGAAAGCCGGTAAGAAACGCATGAAACAGGTGGGTTCGGTGGAAATTCCACAAGAAGCATTCCTGGCCATCCTTCAAGTGGAAGATAAATGAACCTGCAACCGATCCTGGGGAATTTCGCGCTCATCCTGTTCGTGCTCATGGTGGTCACGGGCATTGTCTGGTGCCTGGACGTCTTTGTATTGGCGAAGCAGCGCCGCGCCGCGGCCGACGCCGCCCTGGCCGAGTACGACGCACGCAATGCCAAGCTGACGCGCGAGGGCATCAAGGTCGACACGAACGGCAACCGCGCCGCCATCGAGGCGGCGCACCTGCGCCAGCCGACCTGGGTCGAGTATTCGGGCAGCTTCTTCCCGGTGATCGCGCTGGTCTTCATCCTGCGCTCCTTCCTGTGGGAGCCGTTCAAGATCCCGTCGAGCTCGATGGTGCCGACCCTGCTGGTGGGCGACCTGATCCTCGTGAACAAGTACACCTACGGTATCCGCCTGCCGATCATCAACAAGAAAATCATCCAGTTGAACGATCCGCAGCGCGGCGACGTGATGGTGTTCAAGTATCCGAAGGACATGAGCCAGGACTACATCAAGCGCGTCATCGGTGTGCCCGGAGACAAGATCACCTATGAAAACAAGCGCCTGACGGTGAACGGCAAGGCGGTAGACTACACGCCGCTCGACGATTATCTCGACGAAGAACGGCCGGTGTACCACAAGCAGTTCGTCGAAAAACTGCCGGGCAGCGAGCACCGCATCCTGAACGACGAACCGGCGCGCTCGTTCAACCTGGACGGCGTGGAGAACTTCCCGAACCGCGAAGCCTGTGACTATTCGTACGACAAATTTACCTGTATCGTACCGGCAGGCAACTACTTCATGATGGGCGACAACCGCGACAACAGCGCGGACAGCCGCTACTGGGGTTTTGTGCCGGACAAAAATATCGTCGGCAAGGCTTTCCTGGTGTGGATGAACTTCGGTGATCCGAAGCGCATCGGCGGCATCCGGTAAGTCCGGTTCGCAAGGAGAAGGCACGATGCAATACCGCAAAATCACTCTCGCCAAGCAGCATGGGATCTCGCTCACCAGCGTGATCCTGGTGCTGATCGTCGTCGGCCTGGTGGCCGTGGTCGGCATCAAGGTGTTCCCGTCGTGGCTGGAATACCGCTCGATCAAGGACGGCATCGTCCGGGTCAAGGCGGAAGGCGGCACCGTCGCCGAGATGCAGCGTGCCTTCGACAAGTTTGCAGACATCAACAGCGTCGAGTCCGTGAAAGGACGCGACCTCATCATCAGCAAGGACGGCGGCGAGCCTGAAATCAGTTTCGCCTACCAGAAACGCATCGTCTTGACCGAGAAGGCCAGCCTGGTCATCGACTACGACGGCACGACCGACCCGAGCGGCGTCGTGGCCGCCAGCGCCGACTGAACGCTGGCGCCAGGCAGGCCGTTTGCAGGCCTGCCGCGAACGCCAAGCCCGGCATGCGCGCCGGAAGCCGAAATACCGGTATCCTCGGTGTTTCGGCTGCGGCATTTCTGGAACCGGCCTGTACTATGAAAAATAAACAATGAATCTACAGTTATTGCAAACCCGCTTGGGCTACACGTTTCGGGACAGCGGCCTGTTGCAACAGGCCCTGACCCACCGTAGCCACAGCAGCTTGCATAACGAACGCCTGGAATTCCTGGGCGATTCGATCCTCAACTGCGTGGTGGCCTCGATCCTCTACGAGCGTTTCAACAACCTCGACGAGGGCGATCTGTCGCGCCTGCGCGCCAACCTCGTCAAGCAGCAGTCGCTCTACGAAATCGCCCAGAAGCTCGAACTCTCGCAGTTTTTGCGCCTGGGGGAGGGCGAGCTGAAGTCGGGCGGGTTCCGCCGCCCGTCGATCCTGGCCGACACCCTCGAGGCCCTGCTCGGCGCAATCTTCCTCGACGCCGGCTTCGAGGCCGCGCGCGGCGTGATCCGCGCCTTTTATATTCCGCTGCTCGACACCGTCGACCCGCGCACCCTGGGCAAGGACGCCAAGACCCTGTTGCAGGAGTTCCTGCAAAGCCGCAAGATTTCGCTGCCGACCTATAACGTCATCGCTACCCACGGCGCCGCCCACAGCCAGGAATTCGAGATCGAATGCCTGGTGCCGAAGCTTGCCATCAAGGTCTTCGGCCGTGGCGGCAGCCGCCGCGCCGGCGAACAGGCCGCCGCCCGCCTGGCGCTCGAAGCGGCGGAACTGGCCTTGCGCAAGACGCCCGCTGCCTCGCGCAAGGCCAAGCCGCGCGTGACCCAACTGAAACTGGCCGGCATCGCCACCGTACAGAGCAATCATCCTGGCGACAGTCCGGGCGACGGCGCCTCCACCAAACAAGCATCCTGATATGAACACCGACATCCAACAAGACGACGCCGACAGCAACGACGGCACGCCAGACAACTTCCGCTGTGGCTACATCGCCATCGTCGGCCGCCCGAACGTCGGCAAGTCGACGCTGATGAACGTGCTGATCGGCGCGAAGGTTTCGATTACCTCGCGCAAGGCGCAAACCACGCGCCACCGCATCACCGGTATCCAGACCCACGACGATGCCCAGTTTATCTACGTCGATACGCCAGGCTTCCAGACGCGTCATGCGAACGCACTGAACAAAACCCTGAACAAGACTGTCTCGAACACGCTCACGGCGTCGGACGTGGTGCTGTTCCTGGTCGAGGCCGGCACCTTCGGCCCGGCCGACCAGCAAGTGCTGGATTTGTTGCCGAAAAACGTGCCGGTGATCCTGGTCATCAACAAGTCGGACCGCATGAAGGACAAGGCCACGCTGATGCCGTTCGCCCAGAAGGTTGCGGCCCTGCGCGACTTCACGGCTATCGTGCCGGTGTCGGCCAAGCTGCGCTTCCAGTGCGACGCGCTGGAGCGCGAGATTCGTTCGCACCTGCCGCAGAATCCGCCGATCTTCGGACCCGACGACATCACCGACCGCAGCGAGAAATTCCTGGCCGCCGAGATCGTGCGCGAGAAAGTCTTCCGCCTGCTGGGGGATGAGCTGCCCTACACCAGCACCGTGGTGATCGAGCAATTCATCCAGGAAGGCAACCTGCGCCGCATCTTCGCCGCCATCCTGGTCGAGCGCGATACCCATAAATCGATGATCATCGGTAACAAGGGTGCGCGTTTGAAAGAGATCTCGACCCAGTCGCGCCTCGACATGGAAAAGCTGTTCGACGGTCCGGTGTACCTGGAGATCTGGGTCAAGGTCAAGTCCGGCTGGGCCGACAACGAAGCCGGCCTGCGTGCCTACGGCTACGAGTAAGCCTTCACGGTTCGCCTCCCACGCATGACGAGCCCCGACAACCACGATCACGACCACGCTGCAGCGGCGCCTGATGTTTCCGAGGCGCCGCCAGCGCCTCCTGCGGTCAACGACATGCCGGTGGCGGAACTGCGCATCACCGAGATGCAGCCACCGGTCCTGCAGGTCGCGGAAGCGAGCCCGGCCTATGCGCCGCCGCCCGTGCGCCGCAGCCGCGCGCCAATCCGCGAAACCCGCGTGAATGGCCAGCCGGCCTTTGTGCTGCACAGCTATCCCTACAAGGAAACCAGCCTCATCGTGGACCTGTTCACGCGCGATCATGGCCGCATCGCGGTCGTGGCCAAGGGCGCGAAACGGCCGCTGTCGAAGCTGCGCGGGGTGCTGCAGACCTTCCAGCCTTTATCCGTGTCGTGGAGCGGCAAGTCGGAGCTGCGTACGCTGATCGACGCCGAATGGGTGGGCGGCATGCTGCCGATCGAGCGCACGGCCTTGCTATGTGGCTTTTACCTGAACGAATTGCTGGTGAAATTGCTGGCGCGCGACGATGCGCACCGGGCCTTGTTCGACCACTACGTGTCTACCCTCAACGAACTGGCGCACGACGAACCTGCACAAATCGTCTTGCGAAAATTCGAAAGAGCCCTACTTAAGGAAACAGGCGTCGCTGCCAACCTCGGCCGCTCGACCGGCACGCGCGAGGCGGTCGACCCCGGCGAGCGCTATGTGGTCGACCCCGAACGCGGTGCGCGCGAAGCCTCCATGTCCGATGTCTGGCCCGTGGTGTCCGGCAAGACCCTGCTCGACATGGAGCGCGAGGATTATGCCGACCCGGTAACGCAGAGCCAGAGCAAGCAGCTGATGCGCTTCCTGCTGGCCCACCAGTTGAACGGGGCGCCGCTGAATACCCGGCAGATTTTGATTGACCTGATGCAGTTATAAGAAAAGAACAACCATGAGCTTCCTCCAACCCGTCGGCCCCGTCATCGACCTGGGCGTGAACATCGACCACATCGCCACCGTGCGCAATGCGCGCGGCACCGTCTATCCGGACCCGCTGCGCGCCGCGCTGCTGGCCGAACAGGCCGGCGCCGATTTGATCACGCTGCACCTGCGCGAAGACCGCCGCCACATCAAGGATGCCGACGTGCTCGCCATTCGCCCGCAATTGGCCACGCGCATGAACCTGGAAGCGGCCGTGACCCGGGAAATGATCGACTTCGCCTGCCAGGTGCGTCCGCAGGACGTCTGCCTGGTGCCCGAGCGGCGCGAGGAAGTAACGACCGAAGGCGGGCTGGACGTGATCCGCTACTTCAACGAGGTGGAAGCGGCCGTGAAGCAGCTGAAAGGCGAGGGCATCCGCGTGTCGCTGTTCATCGACGCCGACGCGCAGCAGATCGAGGCGGCGGCGAAAACCGGCGCCACCGTGATCGAGCTGCACACGGGGCGCTATGCCGAAGCCGAAGGCGCCGAAGCGGCGAGCGAGCTGGCGCGCATCAAGGTGGGCGTTGCCGCCGGCGTCAAGCACGGCCTGGTGGTGAACGCCGGCCACGGCCTGCACTACACGAATGTGCAGGCGGTGGCGGCCATCAAGGACATCGCCGAACTGAACATCGGCCACGCCATCGTTGCCCACGCCCTGTTTGCCGGCTGGGAAAACGCGGTGCGCGAGATGAAGGCGATCATGGTCGCGGCGCGCCTCGGCGTGAGCCTGGGGGCGCAATGATCTACGGCATCGGCACCGACATCGTCCAGATTTCGCGTGTCGAGGCCGCGCTCGCACGCAACGGCGATCGCTTCGCCGAAAAGATCCTGGGGCCCCAGGAACTCGAGAAATACCACGCGCGCCGTGCCCGCAGCGAAGTGCGCGGCCTGCGTTTCCTGGCCACGCGCTTCTCGGCCAAGGAAGCGTTTTCGAAAGCCATCGGCCTGGGCATGCGCATGCCCATGACCTGGCGCTCGGCGCAGATGCTGAACGACCCGAGCGGCAAGCCGACCATCGTATGCAGCGGCGCCCTGGCCGACTTCATGCAGCAGAAGCAACTGAGCGCCCAGGTGACGATCAGCGACGAGGCCGACTACGGCGTCGCATTCGTCATCGTCACCCGCGACGTGCAAACCTGATCGTGCAAACCTGATCGTGCAAACCTAATACATCGAGCAAGCGACAAGCCAGTGACCAAGGAAGTGCAAGCCCCCGAATTGCCGGACAGTCCGGAACCGAGCCAAGCCCTTGCCGATACGGCAGCGGAGGCGCCCGCAGCGTACGCAAGGCCGGACGAGGACACGGCCCAGCCGCCCCAGGCTGCCGAGGGCAAGCCGCCCTATATTCCCGGCCCCGAGGCGGGTGAGGCGATGTTGCAGGCGGACCCGGCCACACGTTCGCGCCCCGACTCGCGGCAAGCGGTCAAGGAAGAACTCAGCGCGACGCTGAAACAGGATGCCGCCGGCCCCGTGCAGGTGACCGCCACTGCGCGCGAACTGGTGCTGGCGACCGTGGCCAAGCTGCCCGATCTGCCGGGCGTGTACCGCTACTTCGACGCCAACGGGAGCGTGCTGTACGTCGGCAAGGCGCGCAACCTCAAGAAGCGCGTGTCGAGCTATTTCCAGAAAAACCTGTCGAGCCCGCGCATCGCGATGATGGTCTCGCAGATCGCGAACCTGGAAACCTCGGTGACGCACAGCGAAGCCGAAGCCCTGATCCTGGAAAACAACCTGATCAAGGCACTCAAGCCGCGCTACAACATCCTGTTCCGCGACGACAAATCCTATCCGTACCTGAAGATCACGCACGGCGACTTCCCGCGCATGGCCTATTACCGCGGCGCCCTCGATCGCAAGAACCAGTACTTCGGCCCCTTCCCGAGCGCCTGGGCGGTGAAGGAGTCGATGCAGATCCTGCAAAAGGTGTTCATGCTGCGCACCTGCGAGGACAGCGTATTCGCGAATCGCACGCGCCCCTGCCTGCTGCACCAGATCGGCCGCTGCAGCGGGCCTTGCGTGAATCTCATCGACAAGGATGCGTACAAGGTAGACGTCGAGAACGCCGCGAAGTTCCTGCGCGGGCGCCAGAACGAGGTCATGGACGACCTGCAGCAAAAGATGCAGAGCTTCGCCGAAAAGCTGATGTTCGAGCAGGCCGCCGGCGTGCGCAACCAGATCCAGTCGCTGTCGCGCGTGCTGCACCAGCAGAGCATGGAAACCACGGGCGACGCCGACGTCGACGTGATTGCCGTGGTGGTGCAGGGCGGGCGCGCCTGCGTCAACCTGGCCATGGTGCGCGGCGGGCGCCACCTGGGCGACCGCGCCTATTTCCCGACGCAGGTGGGCGAGGCGATTGCCGAGAAGTCGATCGAGTGCGAGGTGCTGGCCGCTTTCCTGGTCCAGCACTACACCGGCAGCTTTATCCCCGGCACGCTGATCCTGAACATCGAGTTCGACCAGCCGGAACTGATGGTGGCGCTGACCGAGCAGTGCGGGCACCGCATCAACCTGATCTTCCAGCCGCAAGGCCAGCGCCGCCAGTGGCTTGAGCTCGCTCAAAAGGGCGCCGAGATCTCGCTGGCCCGTTTGCTGTCTGAACAAGGGTCGCAGCAATCGCGTACGCGCGCGCTGGCCGAGACCTTGTCGCTGGACGCGGCCGATCTCGACTCCCTGCGCATCGAATGCTTCGACATCAGCCATACGGCAGGGGAGGCGACGCAGGCATCCTGCGTGGTGTTCCATCATCACGCGATGCAGAACGCGGAATACCGGCGCTACAACATCAACGGCATCACGCCGGGCGACGACTATGCCGCGATGCGGCAGGTCCTCACGCGCCGCTACGAAAAGGTCGCGAGCGGCGACGGCATCATGCCCGACGTGGTGCTGGTCGACGGCGGCAAGGGCCAAGTGGAAATGGCGCGCCAGGTGTTGACCGAACTCGGGCTGGATATCGGCCTGATCGTCGGCGTGGCCAAGGGGGAAGGGCGCCGCGTGGGCCTGGAAACCCTGATCTTCGCCGATGGCCGCGCGGCCCAGGAGCTGGGCAAGGAATCGGCGGCGCTGATGCTCGTCGCCCTGATCCGCGACGAGGCGCACCGCTTCGCCATCACCGGCATGCGCGCCAAGCGTGCCAAGGCGCGCCAGGCCTCGCGCCTCGAGGAAATCGAAGGCATCGGCGCCAAGCGCCGCCAGCGCCTGCTGGCCCGCTTCGGCGGCCTGCGCGGCGTGGTCGACGCCAGCGTGGAAGACCTGTGCCAGGTCGAGGGGATTTCCACTGCCCTGGCGGAAGAGATTTATCGCCAGCTGCACTGATAATCCGGCGCATCGGGCTTTTCGTAGGGTGGGCACTCGTGCCCACGCGGTACGGCGGTTGATCATTTGCGACTGTCCGCGAAGCGGCCCGGACAATCGATCATTGTTGAAACAGCGGCATGATTCCGTTTTTCGACCAATCATCCGTGGCACCGCGTGGGCTCAAGAGCCCACCCTACGAAAAGCCATCCAACCAACATCCAGGCCCGCGTCCGTTACGGCTGAGCTCACCTAGTCCAATTTGCAATACCCATGTAGACTAGCGGCGACCCTTTTTAACGGTAAGCCAGTTCACGCCCTCATGCCTTTCAACATCCCGATTCTCCTGACCTGGTTACGTGTCGCCCTGATTCCCCTCGTCGTCGGCGTTTTCTACCTGCCCGATCACTGGCTCACGCGTCCCGAGCAAAACCTGGCCGCCACGCTGATTTTCATCATCGCTGCCGTCACCGACTGGTTCGATGGCTTCCTGGCGCGACGCTGGAACGAAACCTCGGCCTTCGGCGCCTTCCTCGACCCGGTGGCCGACAAGCTGATGGTGGCCGGCGCGCTATTGGTGCTGATCCAGCTCGACCGCGTGAACGCCATCATCGCCTTCGTCATCATCGGCCGCGAGATCACCATCTCGGCGCTGCGCGAATGGATGGCCGAGATCGGCGCGCGCAAGTCGGTGGCGGTGAGCTCGATCGGCAAGGTAAAGACTGCTGCCCAGATGGCCGCGATCCCGATGCTGCTGTTCCACGAGCACCTGTTCGGCATCGACATGTACTACTGGGGCCAGGTCTTCCTGTGGATCGCCGGCCTGCTGACGGTATGGTCGATGTTCTACTATCTGCGCCGTGCGTGGCCATTGATTAAGGAAAAAAGCGGGAATATGTAAAATTAATTCTCTGCCATCCTTGACGTACGGATCAGATCATCTATAATGCTTGCCTGTTGTGAACGACATCGCAGCAAGCGAAAGACAAAGCGGGAGTAGCTCAGTTGGTAGAGCGCAACCTTGCCAAGGTTGAGGTCGAGAGTTCGAGACTCTTCTCCCGCTCCAGGTTTGCAAAATGTCGGCGTAACACAGTAGAAACAAGTTGTCTTGGAAGTTGAAACGATTTCTGCGATAATGCGTGTCTCCACAATGCGGGAGTAGCTCAGTTGGTAGAGCGCAACCTTGCCAAGGTTGAGGTCGAGAGTTCGAGACTCTTCTCCCGCTCCATAAAGCGAGTGTCAAAAGCAGTACCTCAATGCGGGAGTAGCTCAGTTGGTAGAGCGCAACCTTGCCAAGGTTGAGGTCGAGAGTTCGAGACTCTTCTCCCGCTCCATAAAGCGAGTGTCAAAAGCAGTACTCCAATGCGGGAGTAGCTCAGTTGGTAGAGCGCAACCTTGCCAAGGTTGAGGTCGAGAGTTCGAGACTCTTCTCCCGCTCCATTCGGAAGCACAGTAGTAAAAGTGGTAGCAAGTCGGCAGTACACTCCGTGCGGGAGTAGCTCAGTTGGTAGAGCGCAACCTTGCCAAGGTTGAGGTCGAGAGTTCGAGACTCTTCTCCCGCTCCATAAAGCGAGTGTCAAAAGCAGTACTCCAATGCGGGAGTAGCTCAGTTGGTAGAGCGCAACCTTGCCAAGGTTGAGGTCGAGAGTTCGAGACTCTTCTCCCGCTCCAGAATTCAGGAAGACAAGCTCTTCCCTTGTTGATGTGGCTCATAACCGTCCGCATCGATCAAGCGCACTATATCCTCTGGCGAGGTAGCAAAGCGGTTATGCAGCGGCCTGCAAAGCCGTCTAGGTCGGTTCGACTCCGATCCTCGCCTCCAAATAATAAACGCACGGGCCTCATTCGAGGCCCGTTTCGTTTTGTACATCTCTTTACTATCGATCCCTGACGGCCCCAACAAAGCTGTTGCTTGCCCGCGCCCGATCGAACCCTCCGATCATGCGTACGCGGTAAAATGCAGCATTCATCATTACGTACACGACATCAGCATGGAAGCCATCGACCAGCGTTACCTCGTCCAGCAAACCAAACGCAGCGAAGAGGGCAAACCCTCTGTATTCGCCAGGGTGATGCGCAGCAAAGACGGCAAGTTTGAAGGCGTTTCCTTCATCAAGAACAAGGAAAAAGCGACCGTCATGACCATCGCCGACGCTCAGGAGGTCATCGATTGGGCTGCCAAGAAGAAAGACAATGCAGCCGCATACGAGACCAGGATTATTTGCGTCGGTCAGTAGCCGTGACGCTGGCCTTCCGCTGCATGCCTGACGCCTGTCGATGATAGTGCACTTTAGGGCGCCTGGCGCCGCAGCGTGATGCGGGTCAGCTCGGCAGGCACCCCCAGTCGAAGCGCAAAGCCTGGCCAGAGTGCCGTGCCGTTGTTCAGGTAGAGCGTCATGCCGTCGACCTCGTAGCGGCCCGACACGAAGCCGTTGTTCGCCCGCGCCACGACGCGGTCGAGCCCAATGATCATGCCGCCGTGCGTATGGCCGGACAATTGCAGCGCAACGCCGCGGCTGGCCGACAAGCGCGCATTCCTGGGCTGGTGATCGAGCAGGATGACCGGCACGCCCGCCGGTGCGCCGCGTAACGCAGCATCGAGGTCGGGCGCCGGGGCGCCGGTTTGCGGGGCGGTGACGTCGTTCACGCCGGCGAGCACGAGTTGCCCGGCTCCCCGTTTGATGACGGCGTGGCTATTGTCCAGCGGCGTCATGCCGAGCCCTGCGAAATACGCCATCCATTCGCTGTGGCCGAAAAAATACTCGTGGTTGCCGGGAATGACCCAGACCCCGTCCGGGGCGCTTAAATCGCGTAGCGCGGCCACGTCGGCTTCGCGCTGCGCAATATTGCCATCGATAAGGTCACCGGTAATGACGATCAGGTCGGCGCCAAGCGCATTCGCATCGTCGACGACCTTGCGCGTCCATGGCGCGTCGAACAGGCGGCTGATGTGCAGGTCGGTCAGGTGCAGCACCCGGTAGCCATCGAATTCGCGCGGCAGATTCCTGACCTCGATCTGCACGTCTTTCAGCTGTGGCGGCTTGATTGCCTGCATGACGCCGAGCGCGGCCAGCAGCATCGCCGCGATGCCGATCGCAGCGCGCAGTCGCGCAGGGGTGGCGACACGCCTGCGCCGCACCAGTGCGACGACGCATGCGCCAAGGTCGACCAGCAGCTGGAACACGGCCAGCAGCAATATTGCGCCGAACGCCCAGTTCAACACGATCACCAGGAACTTCGGAAACTCCGGCGAAAACACGCTGCCTGACGACAGGCGCGACCACAGGTGATATTGCGAGGCAAGCAGCAGCACGACTGCGCTCGCCAGCTTGCTACGTCCGGATACGGGCAGCGGCCAAAGCCAGCGCACGAGCACGACCAGGCAGGGGAGGCTGAACATCAGATGAAACATCAGGCGCGTGCTCCCCGGTCATGGTTGCGGCCCACGCCTTCCGAAGTGCCCTGCGGGCATGGAATGGCGTCCGGAGAATAAATCGTCAAAATACGCATCGTGCCCTTGTGCATGAACTGTCGAACGGACAAGCATAGCGTAGATCGCATGAACGTACCGGCAGCGCGGCCATTCCGCCCGTTGGCATTGCTGCAAGCACCGAAGTCCGCGATAATCCATCCTTCTGCCCATTCGGGATTCCAACCGCCCCATTCATTCCAGCCGGTCGCACGGCTGGCAGTCGCCCTTACGATGACCAATCCGCTCCGCACGCTCACTCGCAAACCCATCGCCCTCCTGGCACCGCTCCTCCTTACCGCATGCGCCCATAGCGCCGGCCCGGCGCCAAAGGCGGCGTCGGCGCCGCCCGCCCAGATCGGCGTCGCCTCGTTCAACCTGGCCTGGGCCGGTTCGCAGCAGGACTTCGACCACCACGCGGCCGTCTGCACCGCCGTCAACTGGTGCGATACCCGTCCGAAGCGCGAAAAGGGCCAGTCGCGCCCGACGGACGAAGCCGTGCAGGCCGCGCGCCAATGCGTGGCCGATACCGAACGCCTGGCTGGCGGCCCGGAGAAAGCCGGGATGATGGTGCCGTGTAACGCCTACCTGGGCCGCGACAACGCCACGCCGCCCACGGGCGCCGACTACGCCGCCAAGCTGACCGGCCTGCAGACGACCATCGCCAACCTGATCGAAAAACAGGGCGTGAAAGTGATCGCCTTCCAGGAAGTACGCTCGGCCGAGGTGATCAAGACCCTGCTCGGCAAGTACGCCGACCGCTTCGGCACCTGCGACGCCCCGCACGACGGTTTCCAGACCACGGCTTTCGCCTGGGACAAGAGCATGGGCGAGACCAATGCCAAGTGCAGCGTGAATACCGACCTGGCGGTGAGCGACAACCCGGGCGCCAAGGATGCGCGCAAGGTGCGCCCTGGCCTGACGCTGGAGCTGGACTGGGCGGGCCGCCGCATCAGCTTCCTGAACGTGCACCTGAAGTCGAGCTGCGCCAACATCGTGCCGACCCCGATCTACCAGGCGCGCCTGCTCGACGATCCGAATCCCGCCTGCCAGGTCCTGAACCGCCAGGTCGCGCCGATCGAGCGCTGGCTCGACAGCGTGGGCCAGCGCAGCCCCGACTTCGTGCTGCTGGGCGATTTCAACCGCCGCATCGACGAGGAAGCCGCCGCGAATATCCCGCCGGAGAAGGTGCGTACCGATGGCAGCAACCCCGCCGGCGTGCCGCACCAGGATGCCATCGGCAAGGTCGCCACGCGCTACCTGTGGCAAGAACTGAACGATGGCACCCGTGCGCTGAAGCAGGTGCCGCTGACCGGCATCGAAGAAGGCTGCCGCGGCTTTACCGGCCTCGACCACATCGTGCTGAGCGGCGCACTGGCGGCGCGCCAGGCGCCGGACATCGGCTCGCGCAAGACGGCCGTCGTGCAGGCGCCGGGCCAGCGCATCGATACCAGCGACCATTGCCCACGCAGCGTCACGCTGAATCTGTAATGCGCTCCGGGACCCGCCGCCGGTCCCCGCGTCAACCAGCATCGCCGGCTTCCATGCCGGCGATGTGCATTCCGGCCTCCGCTTCCGCGATGACTACAGCGGCAACGTCGTCTCGTACTTCACCTCGCGCAGCGCCACGCTGGTATTCACCTGCGCCACCCCGTTCAGCTTGACCAGCACGTTGTGCAGGAAGTCGTGGTAGGCATCCATGTCGGCCACCACCACCTTCACCATGTAGTCCGAGCTGCCGGTCGTCTCGTAGCACTCCACCACTTCCGGGCGCAGCCGCATCGCTTCCTCGAACTGCTCGACCACGCCCTCGGCATGGCGCGCCAGCGACACGTGCAGCAGGCACACCACGGCCAGCCCCAGCTTGCGCCGGTCGAGCAGGGCGGTGTAGCGCAGGATGTAGCCGTTTTCCTCGAGTTCCTTCTGGCGCCGCCAGCATGGACTGGCCGACATGCCGATCTTTTCCGACAGTTCGTTCGACGACACGCGGCCATTTTTCTGCAGTTCCGCCAGGATCTTGATCGAGGCCTGGTCCAGCGGTGTGTTTTTCATTTATTGCTCAGGTTTTAGAAAGATTCTTGCCAGTTTAGCTGCTGGAACTCAGGAATTAGAAAAAATCTTTCCCGTCGTGCGGCATATCCTGTCCCCTTACAAGAACCACAACGAGACCATGAATTCGATGACCACCCCGCCAGCCGTCCTGGCCGACCCCGACTACGCCCTCGACGACAACCTGCGCCGCGAAAGCGGCCGCGTCTTCCTCACCGGCACCCAGGCCCTGGTGCGCCTGCTGTGCATGCAAAAAGTCTTCGATGAGCGCCAGGGCCTGAACACGGCCGGCTTCGTCAGCGGCTACCGCGGCTCGCCGCTGGGCGCGGTCGACCAGGAACTGTGGCGCGCGAAAGACCTCTTAAAGCAGCGCAGCATCGACTTCCTGCCGGCGATCAACGAAGAACTCGGCGCCACCGCCGTCATGGGCTCGCAGCAGGTAGAGGCCGACCCGACGCGCAAGGTCGACGGCGTGTTCGGCATGTGGTACGGCAAGGGCCCGGGCGTCGACCGCGCCGGCGACGCCCTGAAACACGGCCACGTGTATGGCTCCTCGCCCCACGGCGGCGTGCTGGTGATCCTGGGCGACGACCACGGCTGCGTATCCTCGTCGATGCCGCACCAGAGCGAGCAGGCGCTGATTGCCTGGAGCATGCCGGTCATCAATCCCGCCAACATCCAGGAATACCTGGAGTTCGGCCTGTACGGCTGGGCGCTGTCGCGCTTCTCCGGCGCCTGGTGCGGCTTCAAGGCGATTTCGGAAACCGTGGAAGGCGGCGCCGTGGTCGAGCTGCCGCCGATGCCCTCGTTCACCACGCCCCAGGATTACGTAACGCCGCCGGACGGCCTGCACAACCGCTGGCCCGATTTACCGGGGCTGGCGCTGGAAGTGCGCGCCGACGCCAAGCTCGAAGCGGTGCAGGCCTTTGCCCGCGCCAACTCGATCGACCGCCTGACGGTGGCCGCGCCACAGGCGCGCATCGGCATCATCAGCGCCGGCAAGGCCTACCTGGACCTGGTCGAAGCGCTGGAACGCCTGGGCCTGCCGCTGTCGCGCCTGGAAGAACTCGGGGTGCGCGTCTACAAGCCCGGCCTGACCTTCCCGCTGGAGCGCACCCGCCTGGCCGCGTTTGCCGCCGGCCTGGAGGAAATCCTGGTGGTGGAAGAGAAGGGGCCGGTGATCGAGCAGCAGGTGAAGAATTTGTTCTACAACCTGCCGACTGAAAGCCGCCCCGCAGTCGTCGGCAAGGCCGGCCGCGACGGCGCGCCGCTGCTGTCGGCGCTGGGCGAGCTGCGTCCTTCGCGCATCGCGCCGGCGCTGGTGCACTGGCTGGCACCGCGTTTCCCCGAACTCGATCTGAAACGCATGCTGCCCGACTTCTGCGCCGCCGCGCTGCCCTCGAACGGGGCCGACGGCGTCAAGCGCACGCCGTACTTCTGCTCGGGCTGCCCGCACAATACCTCGACCCGCGTGCCGGAAGGCAGCCGCGCCTATGCCGGCATCGGCTGCCACTTCATGGCGACCTGGATGAAGCGCGACACGAACTACCTGTCGCAGATGGGCGGCGAGGGCGTCAGCTGGGTCGCATCCTCGCGCTTCGTGGACGAGCCGCACGTGTTCCAGAACCTGGGCGACGGCACCTTCTACCATTCGGGCTCGCTGGCGATTCGCCAGGCAGTGGCCGCGCGCACCAACATCACCTATAAAATCCTGTACAACGACGCCGTCGCGATGACCGGCGGCCAGCCGGTGGACGGCAGCCTGTCGGTACCGCAGATCGTGCAGCAGGTGGTGAGCGAAGGCGCGCGCAAGACCGTGGTCGTGACCGACCAGCCCGAGAACTACCACGGCGTCACGCTGCCGGGAGGCGTGACGGTGCATCACCGCGAAGAACTCGATGCCATCCAGCGCGAACTGCGCGAGATCCCGGGCGTGACGGTGCTGGTCTACGACCAGACCTGCGCCGCCGAAAAGCGCCGCCGCCGCAAGAAGAACAAGCCGGGCAGGACCGTCTTCCCCGACCCGGCGCGCCGCATGGTGATCAACCCGGCGGTGTGCGAAGGCTGCGGCGACTGCGGCGTGCAGTCGAACTGCCTGTCGATCCTGCCGCTGGAAACCGAATTCGGCCGCAAACGCCAGATCGAGCAGTCGTCCTGCAACAAGGATTACTCCTGCGTCGAGGGCTTCTGCCCGAGCTTCGTCTCGGTGCTGGGCGGGTCGCTGCGCAAGCCGGAAGTCAGCACGCTGTCGCTGGCCGACATCGAACAGGCCCTGGCCGCGTATGCCGCGCCGGCGCCGGCGGCCCTCGATAAACCCTTCGAGATCCTGGTCGCGGGCGTGGGCGGCACCGGCATCGTCACCGTCGGCGCGCTGATCACCATGGCCGCCCACCTGGAAGGCAAGGGCGCTTCGACCCTGGACTTCATGGGCTTTGCGCAAAAGGGCGGGGCCGTGCTGTCGCACGTGCGCGTCGCTTCGTCGCCGGCGCGGCTGAACCAGGTGCGCATCGATTTGCGCCAGGCCGACGCCGTCTTCGCCTGCGACCTGGTAGTGGCCGCCATGCCCGACAGCCTGTCGGTGATGCGCGCCGGGCACACCAGGGTCGTGGCCAACGACCGCGAGATCCCGACCGCCGACTTCACGCGCGAGCGCGATGCCTCGATCAACAAGGATGGGCTGCTGGAAAAGCTCGGCCTGGCGGCGGGCATGGAGAACCTGGTGCGCCTCGACGCCCACGAAACGGCGGCGCGCTTCCTGGGCGATCCGATCGGCGGCAACATCCTCTTGATGGGCTATGCCTGGCAGGCGGGCCTGGTGCCGGTGGGGCTGCCGGCGCTGCTGCGCGCGATCGAACTGAACGGCGTCGCCATCGACATGAACAAGCGCGCCTTCATGCTGGGCCGCCTGGCCGCGGCGGATGCGCAGGCGCTGGAGCGCCTGGACCGCAGCGAGCGCAAGGTGATCCAGTTCAGCGCACCGAAGCCGCTGGCGGAGCTGATGGCCGTGCGCACGGATTTCCTGACGCAGTACCAGGACGCGGCCTATGCCGGGCGCTATGCGCAGGCAGTGGCGGCGCTGGAGCGGCGTGAAGCCGAGATCGACCCGCTTGGCTCGCGCAAGCTGAGCAAGCTGGTGGCGCGCAATCTGTTCAAGGTGATGGCCTACAAGGACGAGTACGAAGTGGCACGGCTGCACGCCGACCCGGCCTTCCGCGCCCAGATCGCCGCCCAGTTCGAGGGCGACTACAAGCTGGCCTTCCACCTGGCGCCGCCGCTGCTGGCGCGCCGCAAGCCGGGCTCCGAGGTGCCGGCCAAGATGCGCCTCGGCGGCTGGATGATGCCGGTGTTCGGCGTGCTGGCGAAATTCAAATCCCTGCGCGGCGGTCCGCTCGACGTGTTCGGCTATACCGCCGAGCGCAAGCGCGAACGGGCACTGCGCGAACGCTACCTGGCTTTCGTCGAGACGCTGGCCACCAGCCTGAATCCTGGCAACCGCGAAGCGGCGCTGAAGCTGGCCCAGATGCCCGATCAGGTGCGCGGCTATGGCCACATCAAGCTGGCGGCGATGGACAAGCTGGACGCCGAATGGCCGAAGCTGATGGCGATCTACCGTGGCGAGCAGGTGATCGAGCTGAAGCGGCGCGCCTGAGGCGGCTCGCGTTTAAACGATCGCCGCCATCGCACTGCAGCGATGGCGGCTATCCCTGAAACCCGCCGGGTCAGTTGGCCGGTTCGGCCGCTTTCCTGCGGCGCTTGCGGAACGGATAGGCCTGCTGGCTCAGGTAGCCTTCCGGGATCTTGCTGCCCACGACCCCATAGGTTGCCGGGAATTGCTGGTCGGTCTTCACCGCCGTGCCGAACAGGTAGTCGATGAAGGCGAAGTGGGCCGCGTAGTTCTTGTCGATGGCGACCTGCTCGCTGCTGTGGTGCCAATGGTGGAAATCCGGCGTCACGATCAGGTATTTCAGCGGACCCCAGGGAATATGCACGTTCGCATGGTTGAACACGGCCTGGAACCCGACGATCACGATGTACATGTCGACCACGCTCTTGTCGAAACCGAGCAGGAACAGCGGCGTGAGGACGGCGATGCGGGTCACGATAATTTCCAGCATGTGCAGGCGCGAGCCGGCCAGCCAGTCCAGCGTATTCACGCTGTGGTGCACGGAATGGACTTTCCACAGCCAGGGTACTTCGTGATAGGCGCGGTGCACGGCGTACTCGGCCAGGTCCGCTACCAGCAGGCAGAGCAGCAGCTGCGGAATGAAATGCATCGAGCTGATGAATTGCTGCAGCCCTTCCTCGCCCACCACGATCACCTGCGCACGGTGCACGAAGAAGTTCACGATCAGCAGCATCAAGCCGACCAGCAGATGGTTCACGCCAAAGTGAATCAAATCGGTCTGCCATTCCTTGCGGAAGATCGGCTGGTTCCTGTACAGCGGGAACAGCTTTTCGAGGATGACGAACACGGTGGTTGAACCGAGCAAATCGAGGATCAGCCAGTCGAAGCCGAGGTAGGGCGTGTGGTCCGGAAAATCGCCCACCGGAACCTTTGCGCCGCCTAACGCAATCGTCACCAGCACGAACGCAAAGGCCAGCACATTCACGTTGCGGCGCCGGTTGAAGACGATGTTGAACAGCGACAGCATGCCGGCCACCAGCAGGCCCGAGAACAGCAGGGCGCGGCACCAGTCGACGTTGTAGGCGCGGCGCAGCTCGGGTGTGGTCAAGTATTCCGGGAACAAAAAGGCGAGCACGCCCAGGAAACTCAGGAAGCCCAGGCCGAGCGCCAGGGCGGTCGTGATCGTGCCTTGTCCGGGCGTCAGCTCGCCGTCGGCGCTCAGCAAGTCGGTGGCGTCGACGACGATCTCGCCGACGCGCGGCAGGAGTACGGTGGAGGCGTTCTGCGAAGAAGGGGAGGGATCCTGGTTTTGCATGGCGGTAGATGAAAGAGTTCGATCTGCAGCGCAGGCTACCTTAGTTTCTTTTAAAACACTAGACTCTCAGGAATATCTTTGTGGTGAGTCGAAGTTGTTATGAGTGAGGCAACAGCTGTGTCGACCACTGACGCTCCCACCGTCGCCCGGCTCGGCCCCCATGCCGTGTACAGCCTGCCCGCACCCAGGCGGCAGGCCAGGTGGGCCGCCAGTGCGCCTGGCGCCGCAGTCTGCAAATGCCCATCCTCGACATACGATACCGCCGGCCCCACCTGGTCCAGGCAGCTGACCGCCAGGTTCAGCGTCGCGCGCACGCCGGGGCAGGCCAGGGCATCGGCGAAGTCGGTACGGATGGTCTGCACCAGCAAATCGAGGTCGAGGTGGGCGAAGCGCAGCCTGCCCTGGAACTCGTTCGGCACATTGGTGTGGTCTTCGATCCCGGCATAGGGTTTATCCGGCAGTTCCCCGGCCAGCGGACCGGCGCCGTGGCGCGTGAGGTAGGCGCGAGTGGCATACGTGATATCGAGTGTCCCGATTCCAGCCTCCGTGGCGACATCGAGCGCATTCCGGATGCCCGTATGCGAACGCGTCACGTAGGGGAAGGCGCCGCGCTGCTGGTCGAGCAGCAAGCCCTGCGCGCCTTCGAACATGACCTGCCTGTACGCACTCAGCACTTCAGGCCGCGCACAGCGTGTCGCACGGCGGAACTGCATCGCGGCGTGCGCATAGCGCTGCAGCGCGGTGTCGCTGGCCAGCCACCCGGCGTCCTGCGCACCGAGGGCGGGAATGCCGAGCGCGGCCAGGCGCTGCGGCACATAGCCGTCGCGGATCGCCGCCAGCCGGCGCAGCAGGTAGCCCGCGCCCTGCTGCAGGTCGGCCACGCTCAAGGCGAACTCCGGGTCGAGGTTGCGTTCGATGGTCTCGCCGAAGCCCATCCCGCAGCTGCCGTGACGGCCATTGCCGCGCTGGCGCTCGATGGCCTGGTTGAGCAGGATGTCGTACAGCGTCGATACCGGCGCGCGCTCGTCGACGAAGACCGGCGGCAAGCTGATACCACTTGCCGCCAGCACGTCCGCCTCCTTCAGGAACAGCGAAGGATGGCAGACGAAGTGGCGCGACAGGAAGGTGGCCGCGCCGGCCAGGGTGCCGCTGCCGACATGAGAGAACACATGCCGCAGGCCATCCGGCGTGGTGACGGTGTGGCCAGCCTGGGCGCCGCCATTGAAGCGCACCACGATCGCATCGCGACCGGCCGGCGCCGCGTGGTAGTCGGTCATCAGGCCCTTGCCTTCGTCGCCGTAGCTGGCGCCGATGACGGCTTTCGCAGTGTGCTGCATGGTGTTCTCCTGGTCCCGGTCAAAAACGAACCAGCGCGCGCAGCGCTCCCGTGCGGCTGGGCGGCAAGCTGCCCAGCGCATGCGCCACCACCACCGAGGTGTCGCCCGACCAGCTCTTTGCTACCTCCCCGCGGTCGCGCCCTTCGTTGACTTCCATGGCCGAGACCACGACTTCGGCGAGGCGCCGGTAATCCTTCAGGCGCAGCACGCGCTGGCCAAGCAGCGCCTGCCACTTCTTCAGTACCTGCGGCAGGTAGGAGCGCGCGTAATTGCCTTCCTCGACCACCACGTGGAACACGTGGTACATGCGCGAGACCATGGTCAGCAGTTCGCCGGCCGACAAGTCGCGCTGCAGCGAGTCGCCGAAGATTTCTCGGGCGTGCTGGGCCAGCAGCTCCTCGGGCGGTTCCTCGTCGCCGACGGTGAACAGGTAGCCCTTCTTGCCGCGCTTCTCGAAGCAGTCAACCTGCGTGTGCTGGGCCGCGAAGTACCAGGGCAGGTGATAGCCTTCGTGGCTATTGCCGCCGCCGCCTTTTTCGAGCCAGATCATCTTCAGCTGGTCGGCGATGCGAATGTCGGCTTCGAACTGCGTGATTTGCAGCGGGGCGTCGTCGTAATAAGCGTCGCCGATGCCGCAGGCCAGGATGTGCGGGTCCGACACCGGCTTGCGCTTCAGGATTTCCTCGACCAGCGTACCGAGGCCCTCGCGCGCCATCGAATCGGCGATGATGCCCATCGAGCCGGTAACGTCCAGCCCGATGATGACCGCGGTCGATGCCGGATTGACCAGCGAATCGCGCGACTCCCTGGTCACTCCATATGGATTCAGGCTCGGGTGCATGCCCGAGGATGCAAAGATGTCCTCGGTGCGTTTGCCGGCGGTGGCCTTCGAGGCCCGTTTCCAGTCGTCTTCGTCCCAACGTGCTCCACCCATGATGTTCTCCTTAATAGTCCACTGCGTAGATATCGCTTTGCGTGAGCGGCAGTTCGGCGAAGCGACGGGCGCCGAAACTGTCGTGCAGAACCTGGGTGCGCCAGGTCCGGTATTCGTCGATGGCATCGTTCGATGCGGGCAGGCGCAGCCAGTGGACAAACGCACGCGGCACGCCGCCGCCGTCCGCCAGGCGGCTGCCGCCGATGTCGCCCAGCAGTTCGCGCCCGATGGCGCGCACCAGTTCCAGGTCGGTGCGGATGCTCGAGCATTTGGTCGCCAGCAGGTCGTGCGGCCCCCAGTCGAGCGTGCTGGCCGGCGCCGCGACCATCGGCATGCCGGCGCCGGCCGCGTACCACCATCCCCCCAGGATCGCCACGCTGTGCGCCTGCGGCGATATGAAGCAGGTGTCCGGCGACAGGGCGTTGTGCGCGATGCCGGCGTATTGCAGGTAGCAGCACAGGTTCAGCAGCGAGCTGACCACCCAGGCCACGTGGCGCGGATCGAGGCGCCCGCCGAAGTGGTCGAGCACGTCGCGCAGCAGCAGCTGGTCCGGCGACTTGCGCATCACGACGACATAGGCGGCGTCGGTCTGGAAGGCGCCGGCAAACGGATAGGCGGGCAGGTGCGGGGCGACCTGGCTGCGCATGCGGTCATTGGGGTAGTCCAGGCTGGCGATGGTGCGTTCGGCGCGTTGTACCAGGTCGGCATGATCGCGCTCGATGACGAAGGCGGCCACCGTGCCGGCCACGTACAGGCTGCCCAGTTCGAAGCGGTGGCAGCGCAGGTAGTTGATGTCGTAGCGCTTGCCGTCGAGCGCGGTCAGCTGCAACTGGCCACTGCCTGGCGCCGACAGTACGCCGGCCTGCTCGTACAGGCGCCCGATGTGCTGGAAGACCGCGTGCGCATCGGGATCAAGGCTGCGGTCCGGATGCCACTTCATCGCCAACAGGCGGTAGGCCTGCTTGATGTCGTCGGCGCTGCCGCTGAACAGGCACTCGGGCTGCTCGGGCGGAATGGCCAGCAAGGCGGCGGCAGACAGCTTGGCAAGATCGGTGTGCATGCGTTCCTCCATCGGACGCCATCATCCTAGACCCGTTAATCGTAAAATGCAAGTAACAACTAATAGATCCGAATTCATTCTTTATTGCAACGGCAACGCGGTATCGTATGATGCTGGCGTTGATTGCAGCTGATAACGATCATGACCCAATACGAAAGTCCGCTGGCGCTGGTCGACGTGGCGCTGTTCACCATCCAGCAGGGGCGGCTCTCGCTGCTGCTCGCCGTGCGCCAGAACGACAAGGAACCTTACTGCGGCGCGCTGGCGCTGCCGGGCGGCGCCATCCATACCGACGAGGACGACAATGCGCAGGCAGCGGCCACGCGCGTCGTGCGCACCAAGCTCGGCATCGACCCGCCTTACCTGGAGCAGCTGTACACGTTTTCGGGCCGGCTGCGCGATCCGCGCCGCTGGTCGCTGTCGGTGGCCTACTACTCGCTGGTGCCCGAAACCGTGCTCGATGACACCCCGGTCGAAGGCCTGCAGTTCGTGCCGGTGGACGCGATTCCCGCGCTGCCGTTCGATCACAATGCAATTGCCGACCTGGCCATCCGGCGCCTGCGCAACAAGTCGACCTATTCCTCGCTGCTGACCTTCCTGTTGCCGGACGCGTTCACGATCCCGGAGCTGCACGCCGTGTACGAGCAGGTGACGGATTCGACCACCAACATCGCGGCCTTCCGCAAGAAGGTGCTGGACGAGGACATGATCGAAGCGACCGGCGAGCGGCGCAAGGGCGGGCAGCACCGCGCGCCGGACCTGTACCGGCGCAAGGGGAGTGGACTGCAGGAGCTGAAGCGGACGATCTAGTCCGCTTCCGAAAAGTGGATATTAGCCGAGCGCGATGCGGCGGCCCGTCACGCGCGCCACGATATCGGCGTCGTGCGTCACCAGCAGCAGCGCGCAGCCGCTCGCGCGCACCTGCTCCAGCAGCAGCGCGAACACTTCTTGCTGGGTTACCGGGTCCAGGCGCGAGGTCGGTTCGTCGGCGAAGATCAGCGCCGGTTTCATGAGCAGCACGCGCGCCAGCGCGATGCGCTGCAGTTCGCCGCCCGACACCTGGTGCGGCAGCCGGTCGAGCAGGGCAGGGGCCAGGCGCATGCGCTGGAGCAGCGTTTCCAGCTCGCTCCAGTCGAGGCGGTGCAGCTTGACCAGGTCGCGCAGCGACTGGCGCAGGGTGATCCGCGGCGCAAAGGCGGCGCCCGGGTCCTGCTGGATCTTCTGGAAGGCGGTCGGCGCCAGGCCTGGCGTGCGCGTCACGCGGCCCGCATCCGGCTGCAACAGGCCCAGCACGATGTTGCCGAAGGTGGTTTTGCCGGAGCCGCTGGGGCCGCTGACCGCGACGATCTCGCCTGGAGCGATGGCGGCATCGATGCCGGCGAACAGGGTCTGCTGGCCGAAGGCCTTGGCGACACCCTCGACGCGGACCAGCGCGCCGGTGCCGGCGCCGGCCGCCTGTGGCGCAGTCCAGCACGCCGGATCGGCTGCCAGCAGGCGCTTCGTGTATTCCTGCCGCGGCGCCGCCAGCACGGCCGCTGCTTCGCCCTGTTCGATCACTTCGCCCTTCAGCATCACGCCCAATTGCCCGCCCAGCGCCCGCGCCAGCCAGATGTCGTGGGTGATGCACAGCAGGCTCATGCCCTTGCGCTGGGCCGCGCGCAGCAGTTCCAGTACTTCGCCGCGGCGGTCGGCATCGAGCCCCTTGGTCGGTTCGTCGATGATCATCAGCGGCGCGCCGGCCGCGTGCGTGGCGAGGAAAGCCACGCGCTGCGCCATGCCGCCCGAGATCATGAACGGGTATTTGTGGGCGGCGTCGCCCAGGCCGAGCGAAGCCAGCGCACGGTCGGCGCGCGCCCGGGCATCGGCAAACCGCGCGCGCCATCCGCCACGTTTGCCGCTTGGAGTGCCAACCAGGGCATAAGTCTCGGCCACCTGCGACCGCACCTGCATGGTCGGATCCAGCGCCAGCCAGGGTTCCTGCGGCAGCAGGGCCAGGCGCCGGCCCCAGAGCGCATGGCGGCTGCGCGCATCGGCAGCGTCGTTCACCTCGCCCGCGATCGCCACGCGGCCCGTGCAGCGCAATGAGGCCGGCAGGTTGCCCATGATCGCCTGCGCCAGCAGCGACTTGCCGGAACCGCTTTCTCCCAGCAGCGTCAGCACGCCGCCGGGCGAGATCGCCAACGACACGCCGCTTACCAGCGCCTGCTCGCCGTGCAGCACGGCCAGGTTCTCGACCGCCAACGCGGGAATCGTCGAACGCGCATTCATGCCGTCTCCTTTTCCGGCGACAGCAGCAACAGCCCGAGCAGCGTCAGGAACAGGGTCAGCACCGGGGCGCCGACCAGCCAGGGCGCCTCGCCGTAGTAGGGCAGCAGCTCGATCATCATCACGCCCAGTTCCGGCGTGGGCGGCTGCAGGCCGACCCCGACGAAACCGAGGGCCGACATCGCCAGCACCGCGCCGGCAAAGCCGAAGCGCATCAGCGTGAACAGGCGCGGCAGCAGTTCCGGCAGCAAGTGGCGGCGCACGATGTGCAGCGGGCCGAAGCCGAGCAGGCGCGCCGCTTCCACGTGCGGGCTGGCCATCAGGATGCGCGTGGCGGCGCGCACCACGCGGAAGTATTCGACCCACAAGGCCAGCGCAATACCGACGTACAGCGGCCAGAAGCCGCCCGGCGCAAAGGCGGCGAGCAGCAGCACCAGCAGCAGGCCGGGCAGGGCCAGCACGGCATCGGCCACTGCCGCCAGCACGCGCTCCAGCCAGCCGCCGCGCCAGGCCGCGAGCAGGCCGACCAGGGTGCCGGGAATCGCCGCCGACAGCACGCTGACCAGGGCCAGCGCCAGCGACAATTGCGCCGCATGCGCGAGCCGCGCCAGCGCGCTGCGTCCGAGCTGGTCGAAGCCAAGCGGGTGCGCCAGGCTGGGCGCTTCCAGATAACGATCGAGCTGCTGGGCGGCCGGGTCGATGCCGACCAGCCAGGGGCCGAACAGGGCAAAGGCGCCGATGGCCGCCAGCAGTGCGATGCCGGCCAGCTGTGCGCGGCCCAGGCGGGGCTGCGGCGCGGTATCGATGAAGTCGTCGGAAGAAAGCGAATGCATGCTCATGGTCAGGGCCGGCGGCGCGGGTCGATGAAGGCACAGGCCGCGTCGACCAGTGCGTTGAAGAGGACGAACATCAGGCCGAGCACCAGAGCGGTGCCCTGGATCATCGGCACGTCGCGCCCGAAGATGGCGTGCACCAGCGCGTGGCCGATGCCGGGCCAGGCGAAGATGGTCTCGACCAGCACCACACCTTCGACCAGGTACACCAGCTGCACGCCGAGGTAGGCGACGACCGGCGCGGCCACATTCCGCAGCCCATGGCGCAGCAGCGCCTGGCGCAGGCTCAGGCCCTTGGTCAGGGCAAAAGCGAAGTAGGCCGAGCCGCGCACCTGCACCATGGCGTCGCGCGCCACGCGGCAGGAGACGGCGGCCATGCCCAATGCGAGGGTGAGCGCCGGCAGCATGATGCTGCCATGGTCGTCGTGCCCGGCGGCCGGCAGGACGCCCAGCTTTACCGAGAACAGCAGCACCAGCACCAGGCCAAGCAAAAAGGAAGGCAGGGCGCGCAGCACGGTCGACACGGCCAGCGTCAAGCGGTCGAGGAAACCGCCGGGCTTGAGACCGGCCAGCACGCCGAGCGTCGGGCCGATCAGCAGCGACAGGCTCATGGCCATCAGCGACAGGCGCACGGTCGGCCCCAGCTGCCAGGCGATTTCCATCGCCACCGGCTGCGCCGTCACCTGCGATACGCCGAGGTCGAACTGCAGCAGGCGGCCCCACCATTCGACGAGGGCCGCCGGCCAGGGCCGGTCCAGGCCCAGCTCCAGGCGCACCGCCTCGGCGGCGGCGGTGGTCACCATGTCGTAGCCGTAGCGGCCGGCCGCGACGCGGTAGGCCATGTCGCCCGGCAGCATGCGCGTCATGAAGAAGCACAGGGTGCCGACCAGCAGCGCCACCAGTACGGCCTGCAGCAGGCGGTGGGCCAGCGCGGGCGCAATGCGGCGCCACGCCTGTGCCGGGAAGATTGTCATGTCCATTGCAATTGCGAGATCCTGTAGCTGCGCTCGAAGGGGTCGATGCTGACGCCGGCGATGCGGCGGCTGGCCGCGCACACTTGCCGGTACCAGACCACGGGAATCATCGGCAGCTCGGCCTGCAGCACCGCTGCGACCCGGGCGCGCGCAGCGGCGTCCGGCGCCGGGTCAGGCCGGGTGGCCGCCGCCAGGCGCGCCAGCGTGGCTGGTACTTCGGCGTTGCGCCAGCCCATCGCGCCCCAGTCGCCGCCTTCGACACCGAAGTCCTGCAGCAGGGTGGCCACCGGGTCCGGCAGATTGCCGAAGTTGCGCGCCACCAGGCCCAGTTGCAGGTTGCCGCTGCGGTGGCTGGCCGGGATGTCGCTGGAGTTGCCGATGACGACGCGCACGGCGATGCCGATCTGGCGCATTTCTTCCTGCAGCGCGGCGGCGATCAGCGGCAGCTCCGGGCGGTCGACGAAAGTGGTGAGACTCAGCGCCAGGCGCTGGCCATTTTTATAGCGGATGCCGTCCGGGCCAGGCAGCCAGCCGGCGTCGGCCAGCAGGCGCCGCGCCGCCGCCGGGTCGGTGCGCAGCGGCGCCAGCGCCGGGTCGTGCCAGCCGCTCATCGAGGGCGGGAACAGCTGCGATGCGCCGAGGTCCGCGTCGCGCAGGAGGGCGCGCGCGATGCCCTGGCGCTCGACGCACAGCGAGATGGCGCGCCGCACGCGCACGTCGGCCAGCAAGGGATGGCCGCTATTCAGCTTCAGGAAGGTGGTACGCGGCAGCATCTGCGTGACGAGTACCGCTTTCGGGCTGGTGCGCAGCGCGCGGATGCTGGGCGGGTCGAGCGAGAACGCCAGTTCGGCCTGGCCGCTCTGCACCAGCAGGGTACGCGTCTCGGCGCGCGCCACGCTGATGTAGCGCGCGCGCCGCACCTGGCCCGGCACCGCCAGGCCGCCGTAGCCGTCGAAGCGCTCGACGTCGAACTGCTGCGGCATCGAGATCGAGACGATCCTGAACGGCCCGCTGCCGACGATGCGCACCACGTTGCCTTTGGCGTCGAACGAGGCCGGCGCCAGGATCTGCACCGAGAAGTGCGTGAGCAGGTAGGGCAGCGGCGCGAACGGCCGGTTCAGCGCGATCGCGATGTCGCCGCCTTCGGCGGAGATGGCGCGGATGTCGGCCAGGCGCAGCACGCCGGGACGGGCATGGGCGCGGCGCAGGCACATCAGCACGTTCTCCGGCGTGATCTCGCTGCCGTCGTGGAAGCGGCGGTTGCCGCGCAGGCGGAAGCGCCAGTTCAGGCCATCATCGGACACCTGCCACGAGGTGGCCAGGCGCGGCTGCAGGCGGCCGCGGTTGCTGACGTCGAGCAGGTTCTCCACCACCTCCATGCGCTGGAACATGTAGCCGGCGCGCGAAGGATCGAGCCCGGTCATTTCCCAGGGGCCGACCACGGTCAACATGTCCTTGCCGGCGGCGGTGAACGCATGCGCGTGCGGGCCGGCGCGGTCGCCCGCCGTGGCGCCGCGCCAGGGCAGGAGCGAGGCCGCCGTGACCGTGGCCGCCAGCACGCTGCGGCGCCGGCGGGATACTTCGCTTGATCGACTCATGTCAGGAAAACCGTGTTAGGACGCTCGCCTGCCAGGGCCGCGACGAAAGGCCGTGATTATAACGGCAAGCGATTCGACCACCTGCCATGGCGGCGGTGCAGGCAATCCGTGAAGAGCAAAAAAAAACCGGCGCCAAGCGGCGCCGGTTTTTTAACGACCGCTGTATCAGCGGAAGGTGTAGTTCACGCTGGCATAGAAACGCCGTCCGCGCGGATCGGTGTAGCTCGGATCGTAGCCCGACAGGAAGTAATAGGCCTGGTTCGAGTAGGGCGGGGCACGGTTGAACACATTCTGCACGCCGACCCGCAGCTTCAGCTTGTCGTCGAACGCGTAGGCGCCCGACAAATCCCACAGCGAATACGACTTTACGCGGTTCGCCGCCACCACGCTGCCGTCGTCGATGTTGATCGCCGTGTTCTGGTCTTCGTAGCCGCTCGACCAGGTGTTTTGCAGGTTGGCCGACAGCGGGCCCCCGTCCCAGTCCAGGCTCAGGGTATGGCGCCAGCGCTGGACCACGCCGTCGGTGACGAAGCGGTTCAGGTTACTGACGAAGGCGTCCCCTGGCGCATTCTGGATCTTCGAGGACAGCACATAGGTGCCGTTCAGGCGCCCGCCGAAGTGGCCGTAGGGCGTGTTCACGCCGCGCACCGTCACCGCCAGGTCGAGGCCGCGCGCCAGCTGGGCGCCGCGGTTTTCCTTGCGCAGCTCGATGTAGTCGATCAGGCCGTCCTCGTCGCGGTAGACCAGGTCGCCGTATTTCGCCAGGTTACCCAGGATGATGTCGTCGCCGATCTCGCTGATCAAGTCGGTGCGCTTGATGTTCCAGTAGTCGAGCGAGGCGTTCACGTGGCTGCCGAGGGCCGCCACGGCGCCCAGCGAGAACTGGCGGCTGCGCTCGGGCTTCAGGTTCTCGTTGCTGTAGCGGCGCGTGTCCCAGTTGTCGGCGCAGTCCGAATAATTGTTGTCGACCGTGGCGCAGTACACGGGGTCGGGCAGGGTGGCGGTGGCGCTGTAGACGGTCGGGCGGTGCAGCTCGGTCATGGTCGGTGCGCGGAAGCCGCGGCCGGCCGACGCGCGCAGCAGCACGCCGGCTTGCGGGCGGTAAGAGAGGCCGATCTTCGGGCTGGCCGCGCCGCCGACCTGCTCGTAGTGGTCGTAGCGTGCCGACAGCTGGGCTTCCCACTGCCTGGCAAACGGCACCAGCAGCTCGCCGTACAGCGCCGCGACCTGGCGGCTGTCGCTGGTGGCGCGTCCGCCTTCGGGCGCCGCATCGTTGTTGATGTTGTCGCTCAGGAGCAGTTCGGACGGCGTGAAGCGATTCCGTTCGCGCCGCGCTTCGCCGCCGATGGCCATTGCCAGGTCGCCGCCGTCCATCTTCGAGAGGGCGCGCGAGAACTTGAAGTCGACCGAGTCCAGCGTGCCGCGCGCGCGGCGCACCACGTCGTTCACCTGGATGCTGTCGATCAGGGCCTGGCCTTCGGCGCTCGACGAGCCGAAGGGGTTGATGCGGCCGTCGTAGATCCCTTCCAGCAGCTCGTTATACAGAACGTAGCCGTGGGTATCCTTGTCCTTGACGGTATTCACGCTGTGGTTGAAGGCGGCGTCGTAGTCCCAGCCGGCCACGGTGCCGGTGGCGCCAAGCACAAAGCGCACGCCTTCGCTGGTCAGTTCGCTGGTGCGCTGGCCGGCCTCGTTCAGGCGCATGCGCAGTTCGAGTTCGCCCGGGTAATCGTCGTCGAGTTCGTCGAGGCCGGTGCCGGCCAGTTGCGGCACGCGGCTGTAGTCGATGTAGCCGGTCACGCGCGCGGCCGAGCCGGTGTACCAGGTCTTGGCGCGGCTCAGCGCCACCTCGGCATAGGCCTGGTGGCCGCCGCCCAATTTCACCACGCCGCGGCTGAGCAAACTCGCCTTTTCCGACTTCGGATACAGCTCGGTGTCGCCCATGTAGTTATAGGTGCAGGCATCCACGCCGCCGGTACCGGCCGGTAGATACACGTTGGCCGGCGGGGCGCAGTCCGGCACCGACAGGTTGATCAGGCGGTTCGTGATCGGCTGGCCGTTGATGGTGAAGCCGAGTTCCTGCAGGCGGTCGCGCTGGTTCGAGGTCAGGCGGATGTTGGCCGGGCTGGTGTAGCCCGACAGCAGGTGGCCGAGGCGTTCCTCGACGCGCAGGTTCGGAATGAACGAGCGCTGCGAGGTGTTCAGGGAATTCGTGCGCTGGAAGTCGGCCACCGCGAACACGTTGTAGCCGTCGGCGTCGAGCGAGCCGGTGCCGGCGCTGATGCTCAGCGTGCGCTTGCCGGCGCCGCCTTCGTCGGTCTTGCCGACGTAGCCGCCGATTTCCAGGCCCTGGTAATCCTTGCGGGTGATGAAGTTGATCACGCCGCCGATGGCGTCGGTGCCGTACAGGGCCGAGGCGCCGTCGAGCAGCACCTCGACGCGTTCCAGCGCCGCGGCCGGGATGTTGTTCAAATCGACGCCGCTGTCGTCGCCGGGCGAGGCGAAGTTGGCCATGCGCCGGCCATTCAGCAGGACCAGGGTCGACGAGGTGCCGATGCCGCGCAGGTTGGCGCTGTTGAAGCCGCGCTGGTCGCCGCCGACGTTGATGCTGGCGCCATCGGTCAGGCCGTTGACGTTGGCGGACACGCGGCCCAGCAGTTCGGCGGCGGTGGTGATGCCGGTCTTCTCGATCTCTTCGCGCGAGATCACCTGCACCGGCAGCGCGGTCTCGGACTCGACGCGGCGGATGGCGGAACCGGTGACTTCCACGCGCGGCATGTCGCGGGAGGCGGCGGCAACGTCGACCGCGGTGACGTCCTGTGCGAATGCCGGGGCGGCGAGGGTGCCGCCGAGTGTCCAGGCGCCGGTGAGCAGGAGGCCGCGTACCGCGCGTGCACCTGCTTTCATATTTGTTTTCATTGTTTTTCCTTGGATAAAACTTGGGCTCATCCGCGATATTAATGCGGCGCCGCTGCGCCCAATAAAAAATTGGATGTTTGGAAAGAACTGTAGTGAAAATGATACGCACCGGCCCCGGCGCGCGCCGGCGGGGATTGACAGACGGGGCAGGCGGCGATCTCGTGCTTGTGGCTGCCAGCCCGTGCTGTTAAGCTGTCCGGTTCTGCGCAAAACCGGCATGCGAACTTACGCGCCGTGCACCACTTTCCCCGGACTGTCACACCGCTCGCCGCCTGCCGGCGATTTGGCCTTCCGGGCTTGACCCAAGATTTCCGACATGACTACCCGACGTACTCCCCCCACCGTCAAGGGCATCGCCGCGCTCACGCTGCGCGTCTGGCGCGACGCCGCCGCCTTCTTCCTCAGCATCGAACTCGGCCTGATGCTGCTCGTCGTGGCCGCCACCGTCGGCGGCGTCTGGCTTGCCGTGATGCACGAGGCGTCCAGCCTGCTGGCGTTCGGCTTTGCCGTTGCCTACGTTGCCACGCGCGTCACGCTGCACGTCAAGCGCATCCTGACCTGGCCGTTCATTTAAAAACGCGCCCATGATGGCCTTGCATGCCCGAGTCCGTTAGGTAGTTAACAGTCCGATCCCCTTCCTGCATGTAGACTGGCCTGCCCGTTTGCGGATACGCCCGCAAATGGTTTTGACGCCAATCCATCAGGAAAGGAACTACATGAAAGCGCTCGTTTATAACGGTCCCTGCGACGTGCAGGTGAAGGACATGCCCGACGCCAAAATCGAAAAGCCGACGGACGTGCTGGTGCGCATCACCACCACCAATATCTGCGGTTCGGACCTGCACATGTACGAAGGCCGTACCAGCATGGAAACCGGCCGCATCCTCGGCCACGAGAACATGGGCGAAGTGATCGAGGTCGGCAACGCCGTCGACCGCGTGAAGGTGGGCGACATCGTCTGCCTGCCCTTCAATATCGGCTGCGGCTTTTGCGAGAATTGCGAACGCGGGCTGTCCGGCTTTTGCCTGACGGTCAATCCCGGCAGCGCCGGTGGCGCGTATGGCTTTGCCGGCATGGGCCCCTACAGCGGCGGCCAGGCCGAACTGCTGCGCGTGCCCTACGGCGACTACAATTGCCTGGTGCTGCCGCCCGACGCCAATGAGAAGGAAAACGACTACGTGATGCTGTCGGATATCTTCCCGACCGGCTACCACGCCACCGAACTGGCGGGCCTGAAACCCGGCGACTCGGTCGTCATCTACGGCGCCGGCCCGGTCGGCCTGATGGCCGCCATGTCGGCCGGCATCAAGGGCGCGAGCCAGGTCTTCGTGGTCGATACCCACAAGGACCGGCTGGCCCTGGCCGAGAAACTCGGCGCGATTCCCATCGACGACACCGAAGGCGCGGGCGTGCAGCAGATCCTCGACATGACCGATGGCAAGGGCGCCGATTGCGGCTGCGAGTGCGTCGGCTACCAGTGCTGCGACAAGCACGGCAAGGAAGTGCCGAACCTGACCATGAACAACCTGGTGCAGACCGTCAAGGCCACCGGCGGAATCGGCGTGGTGGGCGTGTTCCTGCCGCAAGACCCGGGCGCGCACGACGAGCTGGCGAAAGAGGGCAAGCTCGCTTTCGACTTCGGCAATTTCTGGTTCAAGGGCCAGCGCATCGGCACCGGCCAGGCCAACGTCAAGCACTACAACCGCCATCTGGCCAAGCTGATCCATGCGGGCAAGGCGAAACCGTCGACCATCATTTCGCATGAACTGGCGCTGGCCGAAGCGCCGAAAGCCTACGAACAGTTCGACAAGCGCGCCGACGGCTGGACCAAGGTCGTGCTGAAGCCGGGTAAATAAGCCAGGCAAATCAGTACGGGACGGGCCGGACGGTCGCTGCCGGCCTCTCCATGGGGTAAGATGAAGCGTTGCTCATCTTGCCCGTCCCTGCATGGAATTCCGCCAGATCCACTACTTTATCTCCCTGTACGAAGAGGGCACCGTCACGCGCGCCGCGCACCGGCTGAACATCGTGCAGCCGGCCCTGAGCATGCAGATCAGTAAGCTCGAAGACCACTTCGGCCAGAAGCTGTTCGAGCGTACCAAGCAGGGCATGGTGCCGACCGCCGCCGCGCGCCAGATGTACCGCCTGTTCCTGCCCATCATGCGCGACTTTTCCAACGCCCAGGCGCAGATGCTGAGCAGCGAGGGCGAGATCCGCGGCCACGTGAACATCGGCATGATCGCCTCGATCACCGAGGGCGTGCTGGTCGATACCCTGAGCGACTTTTCCAATAAATACCCGGAAGTAGGCGTGACGGTCAGCGACGGCTACACCAGCACCCTGACCGACTGGGTGGCCGGCGGGCGCCTGGACGCGGCCATCGTCAACAAACCGCGCCGCCCGCTGGCGCTGGATGTCGAGCACATCATCGACGAAGAGATGGTGTTGATTACCGGGCCGGGGTTCGCGGCCAGCCTGCCGGCGAATTTAACCTTGCGCCAGCTGCCGTCGCTGGGGCTGGATTTGGTGCTGCCCAGCCGCGGGCATGGCCTGCGCAGCAATATCGACAGCTTTGCCGAAGCCGAGAACATCGAGCTGACGCCGAAGTTCGAGATCGATTCGCTGGTGGCCACGGTCAACCTGGTCGAGCGCAACCAGGTGGCGACCATCGTGCCGCGCGTGGCGGTGCACCGGCAGCTGGTCAGCGGGGCGCTGCGGGCGTATTCGATCGTCTCGCCACGGCTGGTGCGGCGGGTGGTGAGCGTGTCTCATCCACGCCGGCCATTGAATCCGGCGACCAAGCTGTTTATCTCGATGCTGGCGGCGAACATGCGATTGCGGGCGCCGGAGGCGCGGCCACCGGAATGATTCCGTACGGTGGGCACCCCGTGCCCACGCGGTACGCACGTTACCTTGCACTACGTGCGGTAAGGTGTCGCTCGCCAGCGTCGAGCGAAGCCAAGAACTTATCAGGATCGTGGCCGATGGATGTTTCGCGAGCGATGCCTCGCTGCCGCGACCAAACGGAGATGCACGTAACCGCGTGGGCACGGAGTGCCCACCGTACGGTCGACGCTAACGAAGGAGAATGCGCTGTTGTGAATCGGCTTTCCTCGCTACTTCACACCAACCCGGCATTCCGGAAGATATGTTTGGTTTCAAGGAAGTCCGCCAGGCCTTCGTAGCCATGCAAGCGCCCAATACCGCTGCGCCGGTAGCCGCCCGTCTCCGCCTCCGCAAACAAGCGGTTATGGTCGTTGATCCACACCGTCCCGTTGCGCAGCGCCCGTGCCAGGCGCATGCCGCGGTCGCCGTCCGCCGTCCACACGCTGGCCGACAGGCCAAACACGGTATTGTTGGCCCGCGCTACCGCTTCCTTCTCATCCTCGAAGCGCTCCAGCACCACGAACGGCCCGAAGATTTCGTCCTGGGCAAAGAAGGCATTCGCATCGCCATGCGCCACCAGGGTCGGGGTCAGGAAGTGGCCTTGCGCCAGCTTGCCTTCGCCGCGCCCACCGCGCAGCACAACTTCGTCGCAGGTGTCGAGCGCACGTTCGACGTCGCGCGATACCCGCTCCAGCGATTCGCCGTCGATCAGCGGCCCCATGCCCGCACCCGGCGTGTCCCCGGGCGCCACCACGATGGCCGCCAGTGCCGCCTTCAGCGCGCGCTTCATCTCCTCATAGCGCGAGGCATGTACCAGCACCCGGCGCGCCGCCGTGCACTGCTGGCCCGAGATGATGGTGGCGGCAGTGGCCAGCCGCTGCGCCACCTTGCCAATATCCGCATCCGGAAACACCAGGCAGCTCGACTTGCCGCCCAGTTCCAGCGACAGCTTCTTCATGGTCGGCGCGGCGGCCGCCATGATGCGCTGGCCGGTCAGGTTCGAGCCGGTAAAACTGAGCACGTCGACCTCGCCGGACGCCACCAGTTCCTGTGCTACCGCGCTGCCGTTTTCCAGCACCAGGTTCAGCACCCCGCGCGGCAGGGATTCCACCGCCGCCAGTTCGCGCAGTACCTGGGTCGTGATCTGCGCCGTCTGGTGCGCCGGTTTCACGACCACCGTGCAGCCGGCGGCCAGGGCCGGCGCGAGCGAGCGGATCAACAGGACGACCGGCGCATTCCACGGAATGATCAGGCCCGCCACGCCGGCCGCCTCGCGCAGGGTAGCGGAATACGCCCCCGGCTCGACTTCCATGAAGTGGCCCGGCATGTGGCGCGTCAGGCCCGCGTAATAGCGGATCTCCGAAATCGCGCCCGCCATCTCGCCGCGCGACTGCGCCAGCACCTTGCCGTTTTCCTGGGTCAGCAGGGCGGCCAGTTCGGCGCGCCGCTCCAGGCGGTCGGCCCAGGCCAGCAGCACCATCTGGCGCAGGCGCGCATCGTGCGCCCACAGCGAATGCTCGAAGGCCTGGCGCGCGGCGGCAATCGCCGCCTTGGCCTCGGCCACGCCGCTGGCGGCATAGGTGCCGATGACGCTGGCGTCGGCGGGATTGCGGCTGTCGCCGGTGGCCCCGCCGGCGGCGCCCTGCCACTGGCCGTCGATGTAGTTGAGAGCGTTCAGGATGCCCATGGTCGACCGGCTCCTCGGATCAGCTGCCGTTGAAGACTGGCGGACGCTTGGCGTGGAAAGCCTCGACGCCTTCGCGGAAGTCGTTCGACGAACGCAGGCGGCTGTAGCAGTGGCCTTCCAGCTCGATGGCCACCGACAGCGGCGAATCCTCGGTGTCGTTCAGCAGCTTTTTTGCTGTCCGCTGGGCCAGCGGCGAGAAGAAGCGCAGCTCGTCGACCAGGCGGTCGGTGGCCGCTTCCAGTTCGGCGTCGGGCACGATCTCGGTGGCCACGCCCCAGTCATAGGCCTGCTGGCCGGGGATGCGGCGCGAGCGCATCACGATGTCCTTGGTGCGGGTGATGCCGACCATCTTTTGCAGGCGCGCCGAGCCACCCGAACCCGGGATCTGGCCGAGCTTCTGTTCCGGCAGCGCGTAGAAGGTAGTGTCGGTGACGATGCGGAAGTCGCAGGCCAGCGAAATCTCGAAGCCGACGCCGAAGCAGAAACCGCGGTTCGCCGCGATCACCGGCTTGCTGCAGCGGGTCGGGGCGGCGATGTTCCAGGCCAGCTTCGACACGTGTTCCGGGCTCGCCTCCAGGAAGCCGCGGATGTCGCCGCCGCTGGAGAAGTGCTGGCCCTCGGCGCGCAGCACGATCACGCGCACGCGCTCGTCGGCGTCGAGCGCCTCGAACACCAGGCGCAGCTGCTCGCGCTGGGGCATGGTGATGATGTTGAACTGGCCGTTCGCGAGCACGATGTCGGCGCGCTGGCGTTCGGCGTCGATCTCGACGCGGAAGTTGACGAGGTCGGCGAGCAGGGTCTGGGCCGGGTGGTTCAGTTGGGTCATGCTGTTCTCCTGATGTTATTGGTGGTGTTCGGTATGGTGTGTCTTGTGCATGCCTTCCCAGCGCCGCACCAGGCCCGCATGGGGAAGATCGAAAAGGTCGAGCAGGCGGCCGACGGTATGGTCGACCATGTCGTCGAGCGAATCGGGCCGCGTGTAAAAGGCCGGCACCGGCGGGAAGACGATGCCGCCCATCTCGGTCACGCTCGTCATGTTGCGCAGGTGCGCGAGGTTCAAGGGCGTTTCGCGCGCCACCAGCACCAGGCGGCGGCGTTCCTTGAGCATGACGTCGGCGGCGCGCGCCACCAGGTTGTCGGCCAGGCCATGGGCGATGCTGGCCAGGGTCTTCATCGAGCAGGGCGCCACCACCATGCCGGCGCTGCGGAACGAACCGCTGGCAATCGTGGCGCCGATGTCCTTCACGTTGTGCACGACGTCGGCCAGGGCCTCGATGTCGCTCTTGCGCAGGTCGAGTTCCTGCTGGGCCGTCATCACGCCGGACGACGACATCACCAGGTGCGACTCGCAGGCGCCGCTCTCGCGCAGGGCCTGCAGCAGGCGCACGCCGTAGATGGCGCCGCTGGCGCCGGTGATGGCGACGACCAGGCGCGGCTTGCTCATGGGCGCACCGTCCCTTGCTGCCAGTCGACTGTGGCGCCGCGCACGATTTCCTGGTCGAGGTCGATCTCCAGCTCGCCCGGAATGCGCACCTTGGTGAACACGTGGCCGCGGTAGGCCACCGGCTTGGTGGCGTCCAGGCCCATCTTGGCGCTGATACCCTGCAGGTGCGGCGGCGCTACTTCGTCCTCGCCGTAGTCGTGGCCGACGGTGGTCGAGGGGTCGAGCGCCGAGCCCTGGGCGCCGGCGATCACGATCAAATCGCGGTCGGCCTGGAAACGCGTGGCCACGGCCCATTCGACCTGCTGCGGGTCGTGCACGTCGACGTCGTCGTCGACGATGGTCACCTGCTTGATGTCGTAGTGCGCACCGAAGGCGCCGAGGATCACGTTGCGCGGCTCGCCTTCGCGCAGCTTGCGGAACTTCACGAACAGGTGGTAGCGGCCGACGCCGCCCACCGACAGGTGCACGTCGAGCACGCCGGGGAAGCTGCGCTGCAAATGGGCCAGCATGGTCGCTTCGCGCGGGATCGAGCCGAGCAGCAGGTGCTCCATCTCGGCCGGCACGATGGTGTGGAAGATCGGATTCGTGCGATGGGTCACGGCCGTGACCTGGATGACCTCGCGGTTCTCTTTCGCGCTGTAATACTTCGGGAATTCGCCGAACGGGCCTTCGGGTTCGCGCACCTGCGGCAGCAGCTTGCCCTCGATGACGATTTCGGCGTTGGCCGGTACGCGCACCTCGCTATGCAGGCACTTGACCACCGCCAGCGGCGCGCCGTGCAGGGCGCCGGCGATTTCCAGCTCGTCGTGGTCGATCGGGGTGATCGCCTGCGACGCCAGCAGGGTCAAGGGATCGGCGCCGATCACCACCGCCACGTCGAGCGCCTGGTTCTCGGCTTCCGCCGCTTTATAGAATGCCAGCAGGTGGCGCGGCAGCATCAGGATCGCCATGCGGTCCTTGCCGTGCACCTGGATGCGGTTGATCGACACGTTCTGGATGCCGGTCACCGGATTGCGCGCGATGACCAGGCCGGCCGTGATGTAGGGGCCGTTATCGTGTTCGCTGTGGGTCGGGATCGGCAGCAGGGCGTGCAGGTCGACGTCGGTGTGCACCACCTGCTGGCAGGGCGCCGAACCCGGTTCGACTTTGCGCCAGGGCAGGGGGTTGTCGGCCGCATGGCGGAAGGCGGCCAGCAGGCCGGCCTGCTCGACACCCATCGCCTCGGCGATCCAGGAACGGCGCGAGATGAAGCCGGAGACCACGGGAATCGCGTGGCCGTCGGGCTTGGGGAAGTAGGCCGCCTGGCTGCCGTCGAGGCGCTTGGCGATCGCCGCCAGGGTATGCTTCAACGGCACGCCTTCGCGCAGCACGGCCAGGCGCTTCGTTGCTTCCAGGTGCGCCAGCCATTCGCGCAGGTCGCGTGCCTTGGCCGGAGTATCGAGCTTCTTCATTGTGCGTTTCCTTTCCCGGAGCCTGGCAGGCTCTCGTATTCGCCGGCCACCAGCTTGCGGCGCAGGATCTTCCCGACCGGGGACTTCGGGATCTCGCGCACGAACACGTATTCGCGCGGGCGCTTGAAGTTCAGCAGGTCGGAGGTGCGGCAGTGTTCGTTCAGCGCCTCGGGCGTGGTTTCGCCGCGCGTCTTCACGAAGGCGACCACCTTCTGGCCCCAGCGCTCGTCCTGCAGGCCGGCCACCGCCACTTCGTCCACGGCAGGGTGCAGGGAGAGCACCGATTCGATGTCGACCGGCGAGATGTTCTCGCCGCCGCTGATGATCATGTCGTCCATGCGGCCGGTGACGAACAAATCGCCGTCGGCGTCGATGTAGCCGGTGTCGCCGGTGAAGTACCAGCCATTCCTGATCGACTTCGCATTCGCGTCGTCGCGGTTCCAGTAGGCCTCGAAGGATTCGTCGCCTTCCAGGTCGCAGATGATCTGGCCTTCCTCGCCCACGGCCACCGTTCCTTCAGGCGAGCTGGCGGTCAGCGGCACCACGCGGATGCGGGTATTGATGCCCGCGCGTCCGGCGCTGCCGGCCTTGCGCGTGGCGTCCTGGTCGATGGTGAAGGTGTAGACCTCGGACGAGCCGTAGTGGTTCACGAACAGTTCGGGCTGGAAGGTGTCGGTCAGGCGCTTGAGCAGGCCGTCCTGCATCGGTGCGCCGGCGAAGCCGAGCTTGGTGACAGACGAGATGTCGGCCCCGTTCTTTTCGCGCCAGGCCAGCATGTCGTGGTACAGCGTCGGCACCAGGTACAGGCAGGTGATGCGGTCTTGCGCGATCGAGTGGAAAGCGGCGGCGCAGTCGAACTTCGGCACGCAGACGAACAGGCCGTCGACCAGGGCCATCGCGAGCAGCGAGCGCACGCCCATGGTGTGGTACAGCGGCATCACGCCCAGGGTACGTTCGCCGCGCTTGTACAAATTCTGGGCCACGTGGCCGAGGGCGGCGGCGCGCTCGGCGCGGTGGCGGCGCGGTACGCCCTTTGGCTTGCCGGTGGTGCCCGAGGTGTAGAGCATCAGCGACACGTCGTCGGCGCTCGCCTGCAGGATGGGCGACGCCGGCGCCTGCGCCAGCAGGTCGGCGAACGCCGTGGTGCCGGCGCTGTCGAGCACGGCGCCAATGGTGATGCGCGGCAGGGCCATGGCGGCCGGGCTGCCCTTCACGGCGTCTTCGCTGATTGGTTCATAGGCGACGGCGCGCGCATTCGCGTCGAGCGCGCAGTACTCGACTTCCTCGGGTTTTGCGCGCCAGTTGAGCGGCGTCGCGATCACGCCCAGGAATTGGCAGGCCCAGTGCAGGGTCGCCATCTCGAAGCGGTTTTGCAACACGACGAGCAGATGGTCGCCGCGTTGCAGGCCGAGGTTGGCCAGGCCGGCGGCGGCGCACTGGATGCGCTCGTACCACTGGGAATACGTCAGGCGCTGCTCGCCGTCGACCACGGCCAGCGCATGCGGGCTGCGTTCCACGCTTTGCAGGAATGTGCGTCCAAGATCCAGCACGATGTTCTCCTCTATTGTTGTCGTCTTGTCGTCGGGTCAGGCGCTCACGAGACGCGCCTGGTCCGCAGGGCCGGCAGCGGCGTGGCCGGCGGTATCGGGTGCGAGGGCGGCGCCATGCGGCCGGCCGAGCCGTTCGGCGGCGGTCTCCAGCACCGCCTTCACGATGTTGGTGTAGCCGGTGCAGCGGCACAGGTGGCCCGACAGCATCTCGCGTACTTCGAGCTCGCTCGGGTCCGGATTGCGTTGCAGGTAATCGGTGCAGGACATCAGGATGCCTGCGGTGCAGAAGCCGCATTGCAGCGCGTGGTTGCGGCGGAAGGCTTGCTGCAAATCGGACAGGCCCTCGACGTCCTTGTTCAGGCCTTCCACGGTATCGACCTTGCAGCCTTCGGCCTGCACGGCCAGGGTCATGCAGGAGCGACCCGCCACGCCGTCGATGTTCACGGTGCAGGCGCCGCAGACGCCGTGCTCGCAGCCGACGTGGGTGCCGGTCGCGCCCAGTTCGTGCCTCAGGAAGTCCGACAGCAGGGTGCGCGGTTCGCAGGTGCCGCTGCGCTGCTGGCCATTGAGTACCAGGTGGATGCGTACGACATCGTCTTTACGGTAAGTCTTCATCATTGAGCCTTGTCGATTGCGGCGCGGCCCAGGTGGCGCACCAGTTGACGCCGGAATTTGGCCGAGGCGTGGTGATCGTCCTTCGCCCCGAGTTCCCAGGCGAAGTCGTTGATGGCGGCATCCAGGTCGGCGCCTTCCAGGCGCGGCCAGGTGCGCACGATCGGGCGGTCCGAGACGCCGCCGACGGCCAGGCGGATGCCGTCCGGCTTCACCACGGCGGCCACCGCGCACACGGCGAAGTCGCCATGGCGGCCCGAGAACTCATCGAAGGCGTAGCGTACGCCGGCTTGCGCCAGCGGATAGCGCACTTCTTCCACCAGTTCGTCCTGGGCGCGCGCCGTCATCAGCATGCCCTGGAAGAAGTCGGCGGCCGCGACCACGCGCCGTCCGCGCCCGCTGCGCAGCACGACTTCGCCTTCCAGCGCCAGCAGGGCCAGCGGCAGTTCGGCGCTCGGGTCGGCATGGGCCACCGAGCCGCAGACCGTGCCGCGGTTGCGGATCTGGAAGTGCGAAATATGCGGGAAGGCCTGGGCCAGCAGCGGCACTTCGTTCTTCAAGCCAGGGCGCCACTCGACGCTGCCCTGGGTCGCGGCGGCGCCAATCGCCAGGTGCTTGCCATCGACACGCACGTAGTTCAGGTCCGGCACGCGCGAGATGTCGATCAGGACGCTGGGCTGGGCCAGGCGCAGGTTCAGCACCGCCATCAGCGACTGGCCGCCGGCCAGGATGCGCGCGTCGTCGCCGGCCTGGGCCAGCATGGACACCGCTTCCTCGGCGCTGTCGGGACGGGCGTAATCGAAAGCTTGCGGTTTCATCGTTGACCTCCAAACAGGGCCAGCAGGCGTTGCCAGAGGCTGCGTTTCTTGACTGGTGCAGGGGCGGCGCCGTCCGCCGTGGCGGGTCCGCCGGCTTCGCGTCCGAGTTGTTCGAACAGCTGGTTCAGCACGATCTTGGCCGCGCCCTCCAGCATGCGGCTGCCCACAGCGGCCACCTTGCCCGAGACTTGCGCCGCGTAGTCGTAGCGCAGCAGGGTGCCGCCACCCGCCGGCTCCAGCGTCACCAGGCCGCTGCCGCTGGCGCTGCCCACCGAGGACAGGCCGCTGCCGGCCAGGCGCAGGCTGCGCGGCGGGTCGAGTTCGGACAGGGCCACTTCGGCGGCATAGCGCGCCTTGATCATGCCTACGCCCACGGTGACGTCGGCGCGGTAGCGGTGTTCGCCGACCGGTTCCAGGGCATTGCAGCCGGGGATGACCTTGGCCAGTGCTTGCGGGTCGAGCAGCACGCGGAACACGGCGTCGGGCGAGGCTTCCAAACGCACTTCGCCGCGCGCGGCCAGCGACTTGCCGCCCTTGGCCGGCCTGGCGGCCGCGCTGTCGGCAGCGGCGCCGTCAGCCGGCGCATCGGCCGTCAGGGGCGAATACGCGGGCGCGGCGGGCGCCACCTTGGCCGATGGCGAGGGTGGCGGTTCGTCGCCGCCGATCAGGTCCATCACCTTCGACGGCGTCAGCGGCAACACGATTTCCTTGACGCCCAGCGCGTCGGCCACGGCATTGCCGATGCAGGCCGGCGTGCTCATGTTGTTGCCCTCGCCGAGGCCCTTGGCGCCCAGCGGCGTGAAGGGCGAGGGCGTTTCCATGTGCAGGATGCGCGGCTCGGGCACTTCGCAGGTGGTCGGCACAAGGTAGTCGGCAAAGGTGCCGGACTGGAAGCTGCCGTCTTCGCCGTAGCGGAATTCCTCCATCAGCGCCGCGCCCAGGCCCTGGGCGAAAGCGCCGCGGATCTGGCCGTCGGCCAGGGCCGGATTCAGGATCTTGCCGGCGTCGTGGGTGGTCACGTAGTCGTCGATGCGCACGCGGCCGGTGTGGCGGTCGATCTCGACTGCGCAGACATCGAAGGCGAAGCCGTAGGCAGCCGAGGTATTCACGCGGTCCTGCTCGTCCGGCGCGCCCAGCTGCGGCGCGGTCCAGAAGGCGGTCTCGCGCAGGCCCGGTTCCACGCCGGCCGGCAGCAAGGCCGGCGCCCAGTGCGGGCTGGCGGCCATGCGCAGGAAGGGCAGCGACTTGGCCGGGTCGGCCTTCGCGTACACCTTGCCGCCTTCAAAGACAATGTCGGCTGCATCCACGCCCAGCTGGGGCGCGGCGATCGCGGCCAGCTTGTCGCGCAGCTTCACCGCCGCCAGGTGCACGGTGCCGGCCACGGCGCCGGCGAAGCGGCTCGAGTAGTTACCGGCGGCGACCGACCAGGCATCCTTCTGGGTATCGAATTCCACGTTCACGGCCACGCCGTCAGGCACGATGCCGAACACGTCGGCCACCACCTGGGCGCAGACGGTGCGGTGGCCCTGGCCGGCCGGGGCCGAGGCGATGGTCACGTTGACGCCGCCGAGCGGGTCGATGGCGACGCTGGCCGAAGCGATGGCGCCGTTCTTCGGCCCGGCCTTGGCGCGCGCTTCCTTCGGCAGCACGGTGGTGATGTAGCCCATGTTCGAGATCGAAGGCTCGACGATGGCGGCGAAGCCGATGCCGTACAGGCGGCCTTCGGCACGCGCTTGATCCCGCCGCGCATACAGCTCGGCCAGGCGGCCTTCGCCCTGCACCAGTTCCAGCGCGCCCTGGTAATTGCCCGAGTCGATCAGGGCGCCGGCCGCGGCCTGGTAGGGGAAGGCATCGGCCGGGATGAAGTTGCGGCGATACAGCTCGACCGGGTCGATCCGCAGTTCGACCGCGATGCGCTGCATCAGACGTTCCAATGCAAAGTAGACCTGCGGGCCGCCGAAGCCGCGCACCAGGCCGGCCGGGGTCTTGTTCGTCAGCACCACGCGATTGCGCACCAGCAGGTTCGGGATCGCGTAGGCGCCGGTCAGGCAGCCGTGCATGCGGTAGAAGGTGGCCGGTTCCGGTGCGCGCAGGTAGCCGCCGCAATCGTCGAACTGGTCGTAGTCCAGGGCGGTGATGCGGCCGTCGGCGTCCACAGCGGCTCGGATGGTCGACAGGCGGTTGGTGGCCGAGGTCAGGCCGGCCAGGTGTTCGAGGCGGTCCTCGACCCATTTGACGGGCGCGCCGGCCTTGCGCGAGGCCAGGCACATCAGCACCGCGTACTGGAACACGGCGTGCTTGACGCCGAAGCTGCCGCCGGAATCGCGGAAGGTGCGGTGGCGCAGCTTGTGGCCCGGTACGCGCAGGGCCAGGGCCATCACGGTGTGCAGCGAGAACGGGCCCATGAAGTTGGAGGCGACGTCGTAGCCCTCTTCCTCGGACTGCCATTCGGCCACCACCACCGCGCCTTCGATCGGGGTGCAGGAATTGCGCGGGTAGCGCACCGTGAGTTCGACCGTGTGCGGGGCGTTGGCAAAGGCCGTCTCGGGTTCGCCGTAGCGGAAGGAGCGGTCGCTGACCACGTTGCTGCCCACGCCTTCGTGCAGGATGGCGGCGTCGGGCAGGATGGCCTCGTCGATCGAGGTGACGGGTTCGAGTTCGGTATAGCTGGCGACGACCAGGTCGGCCGCGTCTTCGGCCAGGTAGCGGGTGTCGGCCACCACCACGGCCACCGGCTCGCCGACGTAGCGCACGCGGTCCACGGCCAGCGCCCACATTTCCATCGGCGCCTTGACGCCGACGACAAAGGGCTTGGACCAGTCGCGGATATCAAGCCCCGTGAGGACAGCGCGCACGCCCGGCGCGGCGGCGGCGCGGCTGGTATCGATGCCGTTCAGGACAGCGTGCGCATGCGGGGAACGCACCACCACGGCCTGCAGGGTGCCGGGCTTGACGCCGACGTCGTCGCCGTACTGGCCGCGGCCGACCAGCAGCGAGGCGTCTTCGATGCGTTGCATCGGGCGGCCGGTATAGGGCTTGTCGCCGGCATCCTGCCCGGGCGCGTAATGGAGCTTCATTTCCATGCGTTCGTGTCTCCTGCTGATTTTTTGTTTAAAACGAGTATAAGGAGCACATCGCATCACGACAAATAATGAATAATGAAGTTATCCATCAAAAATCGTGATGCATTGGGCGTGGTGCGGCCGAACGCGGCCGCACCGCCTTTACTGCCTTGCCTCGTCGCGCGCCTCGACGCCGAGCGTGCGCTTTTCTTCCTCGCCCATGCCCACATGACCGCTGCCATGGAACAGCGTGCGCCACACGCCTTTCTTCAAGTCGCTGGTGCCGAACAGCGCATCGCAGATCGGGAAGGTGAGGTTGAAGTTACGGGTCGCCATCAGCTCCGGATGGTGGTGGATGACGTGCATGCGGCGTACCGTGTTCACCAGCGGCAGGCGGTCGAGGAAAGGACTGTCGACCACGTGCGATGCCGTGTGCAGGGCCTCGTACATCAGGAAGTAGGCGGCCATGGTCGTCATCGCGATATAGCCCGCGTTGGCCGACCACAGCCAGCCCACCAGCAGCGCCGGCGGCAGCGCGGCCAGCACGAACATCACCGGCGCGAAGGGCGGGAACAGCAGGGCGCGCCATTCGCGCTGGCCGTCGTACTCCAGCGTTACGTGGGTGAAGAACTGGTGGTGCACCGCGCAGTGCCGCTTGTAGACGGCATTGAAGTACTTGCTCGGGCGGTGCAGCAGGTAGCGGTGCGCCGCCCATTCGGCCCAGTTCCCGAACAGGAAGATGGGCAGCGCGATCAGCCACTCCTGCCAGCGCACCTGCTCGAGCTGGAACAGGCACCAGGCGATCACCCCGCCCGTGAACAGCAGGGTGAAGCCGAGGTGCATCTCGCCCCGGTACCAGCTCGGGGTGGATGCCACGTAGTCGTTGCGGAAGCGGTAGGAACGTTCATGGATCTTCTGGTCTTTCGCATGCATGGCAGGGTCTCCTTTCTGCTATCCAGGCCGGCGTTCAGGCCTGCGCCGCCGGTTCGTCGAGCTTGCCGATGGTCTCGGGCACGATGAACGCGCCGATCAGGAAGATCACGCTGATCGCGCCCAGGAACAGGGCCAGCGACATCGGCACGTCGGTCGGCATCGGCGAGGCCAGCGACACGAAGGTCGGCAGCACGCCGCCAATGGCGAAGCCGATGTTCCACGAGAGGCCGGTGCCGGTGGCGCGGATCGTGGTCGGGAAGCGCTCGTTCAGGAAGATCAGGATCGGCGCGTAGCCCATGCTGCCCAGCATGCTGAAGACGATCACCAGGAAGCCCAGGGTCACGGCGTCGCTCACGCCCGACATCATGAGGGCGATCGCCGGCAGCAGGATCAGGCGCAGGATGCCGACCCAGATGAAGGTCTTCTTGCGGCCGATGAAGGTGCTCAGGTGGCCGGTGGCGATCGAGGCGACGATCACGCCGATACTGGCCAGCATCAGGATGAAGCCCGCGGTTTCGGCCGGGGTGCCGTTCACGACTTTCAGGTAGGTCGGCAGGAAGCCCGAGGTCAGGTAGTAGCCGGCGCCGCCGCCAATGGTCAGCAGCAGGTTCACCAGCAGGATGTTGCGGTACTGGCCGGTGAACAGGGTGCGCACCGGGTTCGCCATCGGCGCCGCGGCTGCCTTGCTGCGCGCCTTGGCTTCCTGCAGCTTCTTGAACATCGGCGATTCTTCGAGTTTGCCGAAGATGGTGATGCCCAGCACCGCGCTGATGATCCCGGTGAAGAACATGCAGCGCCAGCCCCATTCCTCGAACTGCTCGCCGGGGAAGGCGGCCGACAGCGCGTAGTAGGCGATCGACGCGAACAGCGCGCCCAGGCCGGCGCCGCCGCCGCCGATCAGGCCCGACACGGCTCCGCGCCAGCGCGGCGCCACCGATTCGGTGCCGATGGTGTGGGTCGCCGCGACCACGCCGCCGACGAACACGCCCTGGATCAGGCGCAGGACGATGAACAGGATCGGCGCCGCCACGCCGATGGTGGCCACCGTCGGCAGCAGGCCGAAGGCGGCGGTCGAGACGCCGACGCCGATCATCGAGGCGATCATGGCCGCCTTGCGGCCCTTGCGGTCGGCATACGACCCGAACAGGGCCGAGCCCAGTGGGCGCATCAGGAGCGTGACGCCGAACGAGGCATACACCGCCGCCAGCGACAGCATCGCATGCTCGGACGGGAAGAACAGCTTGCCGATGATCGGCGCCACGAACAGCAGGATGAAGAGGTCGTAGAGGTCGAGCGACCAGCCGACGCACGAGGCAACCACCGCCCTGAGCGTGTGGCGGTTGTTCTCCCGTTCGGACACCACGGTTTGATTGGTGAGCACAGCCATGTTTTGTCTCCTAGGTATGTGTGGCCGCGGCGCCAGCGGCGTCGCGGATACTGCGGTTACTTCCGTCCGGTGCTGCTCGCAACTTGTATTCAGCCGCTTATCGAGCCAGTGCCGGTTGCGCTTCCCGGCGCTGCGTGCGCCGTCCTGCGAGAATGGCGTCGGCGATCTTCTCGGCCATCATGATCGTGGGGATGTTGGTGTTGGCCGACGGCAGGCGCGGCATCAGCGAGGCGTCGACCACGCGCAAGCCATGTACGCCATGCACGCGGCCCTGGCTGTCGGTGACCGCAGCGCGCTCGCTCGACGGCCCCATGCGGCAGGTGCCGCTGGCATGCCAGACGCCGAACACGCTCTTGCGGATAAAGGCGTGCAGCGCGGCCTCGTCGGCCAGCAGGGCGTGCATGCGCTGGCCGCCGGTGACGAAGCGCTCGACCAGCCACTGGCGCAGCGGCGCCGGTACATCCAGTGCCGCGCCCAGCACCCGCGTCAGCAAGGCATTCCCCGGGCCGTGGCGGCTCAGGGCTTTGACGCGCGCGCTGAAGGCGGCGGGGAAGAAGTCGCCGGCGTGCCGGTGCAGTTCGCTGCCCTGGACCACGGCCGCCAGGCGGCGCACGCCGATGGCCATGCGCTGCAGGTCGCGCTCGTCGGACAGGAGATTGAGTTCGACCTCCGGCGCCGCCAGCGGATCGCGCGAGGCCAGGCGCACCTGGCCGCGCGAATACGGGCGGTTACACCACAGGAAGAACAGGCCGAGGCGGTTGCCGAGCGCATGCCAGGCGGCGCGTGTGGCGCTCGACAAATACATGTCCGAGCTGTCGCAATCGGCCAGCTCGGAGGAGAAGCGCGCCGCCGTCATGCTGGCGCGGCGGCGGCTCAGGGGCATGCGGAATTCGGGCGCCAGGAAGTGGCAGAAGGTGAGCGCAGGGTGGTCCTGCAAATTGCGGCCCACGCCGGGCAGATCGGCCACCACGCGGATGCCCAGGTTGCCGAGGGCGGCGGCGTCGCCGATGCCGGCCTGCAGCAGCAGGGCCGGCGATTGCAGGGCGCCGGCCGAGAGGATGACTTCGTTGGCGGCATAGCGCACGCGGGTGCCGGCGCCGTCGATCACGCTCACGCCGCACGCGGCGCCATTTTCGGTCAGCACGCGCTCGACGCGCATGCCGGCCAGGATCGTCAGGTTGGGACGGGCGCGGGTGATGGCGTCGAGGTAGCCGACGGCGGTGGACACGCGCTGGTCGTCGATGTTCGAGAACGCGGCCGGGAACAGGCCGTCGCCGAATTCGCCGTTCTGGTCTTCCAGGTAAGGCAGGCCGGTGCGTTTCAGGCCGTCGGCAAAGGCGTGGCAGAAGCGCGGCCAGTTGTCGGGGCCGATGCGGCGGATCGGCACCGGCCCGCTATTGCCGTGCAAGGCGCTGTGCGTCGATCCTGCGCCGAAATCGAGGTCGCGTTCGAGCTTGCGGAACCAGGGCAGCACCTCGTCCCAGCTCCAGCCGGCGGCGCCACCGGCGGCCCAGTCGTCGTAGTCGCGCGGCAGGCCGCGGTTCGCCGCCTGCACGTTGATGCTGGAGCCGCCGCCCATCACGCGGCCCTGTTCATACACCTTGAGCGGCGAGGCGGCGGTGGCTTTCGCCTTCAGTTCGGGCCAGATGAAGCGCTCGCCGCAGAACAGCGGCATCGGGTAGCTGTCGAGGATTTCGGGCGGGACCTGGCCGGGCGGGGTATCCAGCCCGGCTTCGATCAGCGCCACGCGCACGCCCGGGTCGGCCGACAAGCGGTTGGCCAGCACGCAGCCGGCCGAGCCTCCGCCCACGATGAGGTAATCGTATCGTTCCTGCGTCGTCTCCACGTGCGTCTCCTTATGTCTGTTGCAGGGTTCGTATGGCCAGATTCACCATCGCACTGCTTTTATGATTGAAGGGTAACGCAGGACGGTCATCTATTCTAATAATGTTTGCTTATGCGTAATATCAGAAAAACTGATGGTTGTTCCGCTGGCGCTACCGTCAGTTTTTTGCCGAGTCAGGCGTGGGCGAGGATGAAGCGGCCGGCCGCGTCGATGACTTGCCTGGTCTGGTCGCGGTGCGGGGAGTGGCCGCATTCGGGCAGCACCAGCAGCTCGGCCGCAGGGAGCAGGCGCGCGATGCCTTCGACCTGTTCCAGGGTGCCGTATTCGTCGCCTTCGCCCTGGATCGCCAGCAGCGGTGCGGCGATGCGCGCCACTTCACCGCGGATGTCCCAGCTGCGGAAGGCCGGGTCCAGCCAGACATCGTTCCAGCCCCAGAAGGCCGAGTCGACGTCGAGATGGTGGCGCGCCAGCCGCGCGCGCAAGGGCCCATGGACATACGCCTCGCGTGCCTGGCGGATGGCGGCGACGCCGATGTCCTCGACCAGGATGTGCGGCGCCATCACGACCACGCCGCTGACCGGTTCACGGGCCGCGTGCAGCAGGGCGATCGAGGCGCCGTCGCTGTGGCCGAACAGCCAGGGGCGCTCGACACCCAACTGCGCCAGCAAGGCCGGCAACACTTCCCAGGCTTGCTGGTGCATGAAGTCGTGCGGCAGCGGCTCGCTCAGGGGGCGCGCCGTCGAGCGGCCGTAGCCATGGCGCGAAAACACCAGGCCGCGCAAGCCGTGGGCCTGGCAGAACTGCTGCGGAAAGTCGCGCCACAGCGAGACCGAACCCAGGCCCTCGTGCAGGAAGACCACGGTCGGGTGGGCCGAGGTGGCGGCGCCGACCCAGCTGTATTCGTGGCGCACGGTGCGGCCGCGCCAGGCGATATCGGCAAAGTGGAAAGCTGGAGCAGGCGGGGTAGGCGGCATCGGGATGTGCTCAATACGAAGACGGCGCCGGCCGCGCATTGTGCGGCGGGCCGGAAAATTCTAGCACGGCAATAATTTTCCCGAATTCCATGCGGTGCGCATCACGAGACGCGAAAATCGGATACCTTGCGTAATTCGGATACCGTTCGGTATAATTCCGGCTCTTTTCAAGATTGCGCCTCCCATGTCTGCTTCATTCTCCCTGCGCGTCGGCGTCTCGGCTTGCCTGCTTGTCTTGAGCGCCTGCACGCTCGGCCCGGATTTCCAGCGCCCGGCATCCGCGCCGGCCATCGCCTCGTTCGCCGCCGCCGCGGCCCAGCCGGGCGCCGCCGTGCCCAGCCAGCCTGTCGAGCAGGCGATCGATCCATCCTGGTGGACGCTGTTCCAGGATCCGGCCCTGGTCGAACTCGAACGCGACGCCATCGCCGCCAACCTCGACCTGCAGGCCGCCGCCGTGCGCGTGGCGCAAAGCCGCGCTGCGCTGCAGGTGAGCGGCGCCGCGCTGCTGCCGCGCGTGGACGCGGGCGCTTCCTACGCCCGCCAGCGCGCCAGCAGCAAGGGCACGAATGCCCTCAGCGGCGCTACCGACCAGCATGCCTTCAGCCTGTCCCAGGCCGGCTTCGACGCCAGCTGGGAGCTCGATCTGTGGGGCCGCGCACGGCGCCTGCAGGAGGCCAGCGCGGCCCAGGTCGACGCGGCCGGCTACGATGCGGCTGCGATGCGCGTCTCGCTGACGGCCGAAGTCGCGCGCGTCTACCTGGAGCTGCGCGGTGTGCAGAACGATGTACGCGTGGCGCGCTCGAACAGCGAACTCGCAGCCAAGAGCCTGCACGTGGCTGAGCGCCGCCGCGCCCAGGGCGTGGCCACCGAGTTCGACACCTCGGTCGCGCGCGCCCAGCTGGCCAGCTTCGAAGCAGCGATCCCCGAACTTGAACAGCGCGGCGCCGCCCTCGGCAATGCGCTGGCCCTGCTGCTGGCGAAGCCGCCGCGCGCCCTCGACGCCCAGCTGGCAAGCGCCGCCGAACTGCCCGGCCTGCCGGCCCGGGTGCCGGTCGGCCTGCCGTCCGAGCTGGCGCGCCGCCGCCCCGACATCCTGCGCGCCGAAGCCCAGCTGCATGCGGCCACGGCGCAGATCGGCGCGGCCCAGGCCGACTTTTACCCGAGCATCAGCTTGAGCGGCAGCGTCGGCGCCCAGGCGCTGGCCTTCTCGCAGCTGGGCGACTGGGGCGCGCGCCAGTTCGCCATCGGTCCGGCCCTGCACCTCCCGATTTTCGAAGGCGGACGCCTGAAGGGCAACCTGGCACTGACGGAAGCACGCCAGCAGGAAGCGGCGATCAGTTACCAGAAGACCGTGCTCGGCGCCTGGCACGAAGTCGACAACGCCTTGTCCGCCTACCGCCGGGTACAGGGGCGCGCCGCGCAACTCGACGTGGCCGTGCTGGAAAACCGGCGCGCCTTGACCCACGCCGAACGCCGCTACGCGCAGGGCGCGGCCGACTATCTCACCGTGCTGGTCACACAGCAGCGCCTGCTCGACAGCGAGAACGCCGCCTCGCGCGGCCGCACCGACACGGCCCTGGCCATGGTGGCGCTGTACAAGGCGCTCGGCGGCGGCTGGGAAAGCGACGCGCCATGACGCACGACTGGACGCCTTCCGCCGAATCGGACCTGCCGCTCTGGGTGCGCGATCTCGACGACGATACCTACGGGGTACACCACCGCCGCCTGTGCGTGTGGGCCGACGAATTCGACGGCAGCTGGCACTGGGAAATCCAGACCTGGGACGCCGATGGCGTGGCCGGGCAGGGCGTCGCCGCCAGCCGCGACGCGGCCATGACGCAGGCCGATGCCGCCGCCAAGGGCGGGGATAAGCCATGACGACGCACGCGCTCCCCCTGCCTGGCGCGCCGGCCGCCTCGGCGCCGCCGGCACCCGCGATTCACCCGTTCGGCCTGCGCCTGCTCACCGGCGTGCTCGGCGTCTTCGTCGCCGCCATGATGTCCGGCCTGAACAGCCGCATCGGCGGCCTGGCGCTGGCCGACATCCGCACCGCCTTCGGCATGGGCGTCGACGACGGCAGCTGGATCAACAGCCTGTACGCCGCCTTCGAACTCGCGGCGATGCCGTTCTCGGCCTGGTTCGCCGTCACGTTCTCCTTCCGCCGCTATCACCTGGCGGTGGTGGCGGTCTTTGCGCTACTCGGTATCCTGACGCCGCTGGCGCCGAACGTCACAAGCCTGCTGGTGCTGCGCTGCCTGCAAGGCCTGTTCGGCGGCCTCTTGATTCCGGTGCTGATGGCCGCGGCGCTGCGCTTCTTCCCGCTGCCGCTGCGCCTCTACGGCCTGGCGCTGTATGCGATGACCGCCACCTTTGCGCCGAACGTGGCCACCTGGCTGTCCGGCGCCTGGACCGACGGCCTGCACATCTGGCAGCTGCTGTTCTGGCAGACCATTCCGCTGGCGCTGTTTGCGCTGGGCGCGGTGGCCTGGGGCATTCCGCAAGACCCGGTGCGCCTGGAGCGCTTCAGGCAGATCGACTGGATGGGCTTGGTCACCGGCTTCATCGGCCTGGTCATGCTCGGCATCGGCCTGACCCAGGGCGAGCGCCTGGACTGGTTCAACAATCCGCTGGTGTGCTGGCTGTTCGGCGCCGGCGGCGGCTTGTTCGCCATCTTCCTGCTGTGCGAGTGGTTCCACCCCATGCCCTTCATTAAGCTGCAGCTGCTGCACCGCCGTAACCTGGGCCTGGGCTTCGCCATCTTCGTCGGCCTGCTGGTGGTGCTGCTCTCAGGCTCGCTGCTGCCGGCGAACTACCTCGGCCACGCCTGGCATTTCCGCACGCCGCAGCTGGCCGTGATCGGCCTCGAAGTCGGACTGCCGCAGTTCGTGCTGGGGCCCGCCGTGTCCTGGCTGCTGTACAAGAAGTGGATCGATGCGCGCCATGTGTTTGCCGCCGGCCTGGTGCTGATCGCGCTGTCCTGCCTGGCCGGTTCGCGCGTCACCCCCAACTGGATGGCCGACCAGTTCGTGCTGGCCCAGGCGCTGCAAGCCTTCGGCCAGCCGATGGCGGTGATCGCGCTGCTGTTCCTGGCCACCAGCTTGGTGCAGCCGATGGAAGGGCCGCAGGTCTCGGGCATCGTGAACGCCCTGCGCGTGCTGGGCACCCTGATCGGCAGTGCGCTGGTTGGCCGCCTGCTGGCCGTGCGCGAAGCGATGCACGCCAACGTGCTGCTGGATACCGCCGCGAATGCGCGCCGCCTGGCCGGCGCGCTGGACCCCGCGCAGCTGGGCGAAGTGGCGCAGCGTGTCTCGCACCAGGCCTTCGTGCTGGCGATCGGCGACAGCTACCTCGTGCTCGGGGTGCTGGCGCTGGCGCTGGTGCCCTTCGTGCTCATGCTCCAGTACATCCCAGCGCCGCAACTGCCGGCCAAATAACATTCAATAACACCGCATCATCAAGGATCAGCATGTCGCTTCCCACCCCCGCAAAAATCACCGTCGCCGTGCTGCTCGCCGCAGTCCTCGCCGGCAGCGCCTACTCATACAGCCATGGCGAAGGCCACGGCGCGCGCCAGAGCACCGACGACGCCTACGTCACCGCCGACTTCACCCTGGTCGCACCGAAAGTCGCCGGCAACGTGCTCGAGGTCCTGGTCGAAGACCACCAGGCCGTCAAGAAGGGCCAGCTGCTGGCCCGGATCGACGACCGCGACTACGCCGTCGCCATCGACATGGCAAAGGCCGACCTGGCCCAGGCCGAAGCCGACCTGTCGCGCCTGCGCGCCACCGTTGCCCAGCAGGGCAGCGCCATCGAGCGTGCCGGCGCCGCCGTCTCGGCCGACGAGGCCACGTTGAAATTCGCGCGCGCCAACGAAGCGCGCTACCGCGACTTGTCCTCGGACGGTTCGGCCACGCTGCAGGACCGCCAGCAGGCCGAGTCCCAGGCCCAGGCCGCGGCGGCCCAGCACAAGGCCGACAGCGCCGCACTGATGGGAGCGCGCCAGCAGACCGCCATCCTGCGCGCCCAGGTCGAGCAGGGCGAGGCGCAGGTGGCGCGCAGCAAGGCGGCACTCGAAGCGGCCGAACTGCACCTGTCGTACACGAAGATCGTCGCTCCGATCGACGGCGTGGTCGGCCAGCGCAGCGTGCGCGTAGGCGCCTATGCCCAGGTAGGTGCGGCCATGCTGGCCATCGTGCCGTTGCAGTCGGCCTATGTGGAAGCGAACTTCCGCGAGACCCAGCTGGCGCGCATGCGCGTCGGCCAGCGCGTCGACATCGCGGTCGACATGCTGCCCGGGACCACGCTGCATGGCCACGTGGCCAGCCTGGCGCCGGCCAGCAGTGTTTCCTTTTCTCCGATTGCACCGGATAATGCGACCGGCAATTTCACGAAAGTGGTGCAGCGCCTGCCGGTGAAGATCGTCATCGATCCGGGCCAGGACGCCGCGCGCCTGCTGAAGGTCGGCATGTCGGTGACCCCGACCGTGGCGCTGGAAGGCTGACCCGCACCCCCACTCAACCAACCCGAGAACGATGAACCAACGCGACGCCACGAAGGACATCACAGCGCCCAGCCGGCCAACGCGCCTGACGCGCGAGCAGAGCCGCGCCCAGACCCGCGAACGCCTGCTGGCCTCGGCCGCCGTCGTGTTCGCGCGCGAAGGCTACGCCGGCGCCTCGGTCGACCGCATCGCCGAGGAAGCCGGTTATTCGAAGGGCGCGCTGTACTCCAACTTCGCCTCCAAGGACGAACTCTTCTTCGAGCTGTTCGACTACTACGCCGGCGGCCAGGCCGATGAACTGTGCCGGCGCCTGGATGCGGTCGCGGATGCCGAGGAAGCGATCGCCACCGTCTGCACCTGGGCGAATGGCCTGCAGCACGAGCCCGACCTGCGCCTGCTGGTGCTGGACCTGACGCGCCTGGTACGCAACCACACGGTCCTGTTCGAGCGCCATACGCGCCTGTTCGACGAGCAGTGGAAGGCAGTCGGTTCGCGCCTGGCGAAGATCTTCCCGGACGGCCGCTCGCCGGTGGCGCCGCTGGTGCTGGGCGCGCTGGTGATGGAGCTCACCTATGGGAATGCGATGCAGCTGCATGCCGAACTGCGCGCCGGCGACTTGATCGGCCTGGCCCTGCGCGCACTGCACGACGCCCACCGCGCCTCTACCTGACTTCGTTGGAACCCCGCATGCTCCTGAAAACCGCCTTGCTGTTCGTCGCCACCGCGCTCGCCGAAATCGTCGGCTGCTTCTTGCCCTACCTGTGGCTGCGCAAGGGTGGGTCGATCTGGCTGCTGCTGCCGGCTGCGGCCAGCCTGGTGCTGTTCGTCTGGCTGCTGACCCTGCATCCGGCGGCGAGCGGACGCGTGTATGCGGCCTATGGCGGCGTGTACGTGGCCACGGCGCTGGTGTGGCTGCGCTTCGTCGACGGCGTCCGGCTGTCGACGCTGGACTGGGCCGGCGCGGCGATCGCCTTGTGCGGCATGGCGATCATCGTATCCGGTTGGTCCCAGGAGTAATCACTGCGTAGTGATTTAAAGCAACGTATCTTTCTGTACACACATAGGTTGTACCCGGGATTCGGAATTGTTAAGGTCGTGCCTCACCATCTTTTTAGCTTCCTGCACAGTCCTATGCGTACGAAAATTGCCCTCGCTGCCGCCTCCCTCATCCTGGCTGGCACTGCCCACGCCAGCCTGCTGACCAACGGCGGCGCCGAAACCGGCACCCTCGAAGGCTGGACCGTCGGCGGCGACTCCGAACCGCGTGTCGACGACGGCAGCTTCGACAAAGGCATCGATCCGCTCAGCGGCAACTACATGTTCCTGGGCGGGCGCGGCGAATTCGGCTCGCTGACCCAGAATGTGCTGCTGGGCGGGGCCGCGGCCAACCGCCGCGCGCAGGTGTCGTTCTGGCAGCAGGGCCTGGAGCAGGGCACCCCGAGCGACAACGGCTACGTGTCGCTGACCTGGCGCGACCTGAACGGCAGCATCGTCGGTACCGCGGCCACCAGCACGCTCGACTCGCACTACGGCGCCTGGCAGCAGTACCAGGGCTGGTTCGATGTGCCGGCCTCGGCCTTCTCGGTCGACTACACGATGCATTTCGTGCGCAACTTCGGCTTGGACCTCGACAACTTCTTCGACGACAACGCGCTGGACATCTTCAAGGTGCCGGAACCGGGCACCCTGGCACTTAGCCTGCTCGGCGTGGCCGCCATCGCCTCGGCGCGCCGCCGCCGCCGGGCCTGATCGGCAAGACCCGGCAGTTTGCCGGGATATGATGTTGAACGGCGGCCCGGTGCCGCCGTTTTCGCATCTGGAGACAGGAAAGCCATAAAAATGCATGTGCTCTCTTTTATTGATAGTGAGTTCTCATTATAATTAGTGCCAAGCCGCTCCCGGCATCATAAGAACTCACCGGATAAGGAACCGCACCATGCACGTCCTCGCCTGCCAACACACGCCGCTCACGCTCGCCATCCTGCTCGCCTTCAGCGCCTCCGCCGCGCATGCCCAAACCGCGCCTGCCACGGAATCCTCGCGCCTGGCGGGCGATCCGGACAGCATTCCGACCGTCGTGATCTCGGCCAGCGCCCTGGGCCTGCTGAGCGACGACATGGTCACCCCGGTGACCTCGCTCGGCGGCAGCGAACTGGTGCGCGCCCGCGAATCGACGCTGGGCGAAACCCTGGCCGGCCAGCCGGGCATTACCTCCAGCCATTTCGGCGCCGGCGCCAGCCGTCCGATCATCCGCGGCATGGACGGCCCGCGCGTGAAGATCCTGTCCGACGGCGCCGAAATCCAGGACGCCTCGACCATCAGCCCCGACCACGCGGTCGGCTTCGAGCCGGTGCTGGCCGAGCGCATCGAAGTGCTGCGCGGCCCGTCGGCGCTGGCCTATGGCGGCGGGGCGGTGGGCGGCGTGGTGAATATCCTCGACCGCAAGATCCCGACCGCGATGCCGGAAAAACCGCTCGAGGGCAGCGTCGAACTGCGCGCCAATTCGGTGGCGCGCGAAAAGACCAGCGCCTTCGAGTTCACCGGCGGCTCGGGCAACCTGGCCGTCCACGCCGAGGGCGTGCTGCGCGACGCCGATGCCTACAAGGTCGGCAGCGGCTGGGAAGGCGGCGGCCGCGTGGCCGGCAGCTACAAGGAAACCGAGACGGGCAGTGTCGGTTTGTCCTGGATCGGCGAACGCGGCTTCATCGGCGCGGCCTACACCAAGGAGCGCAACGAATACGGCATCCCGGGCCACAACCACGCCTCCGAGTCCTGCCACCCGCACGGCGACCACCTGCACTGCGGCGGCCACGACGAGCACGAGCACGAGGGCGAGGAAGGCCACGACGACCACGACCATGAGCACGAGCATGGCACGGAGGACGTCCCGGTCGTGAAGCTCGACAGCGAGCGCTGGGACATCCGCGGCGAGTACCGCGAACCGCTGGCCGGCTTCAGCAAGCTGCGCCTGCGCGCCTCGATCACCGACTACCGGCACGACGAGCTGGAAGACGGCATCGTGGCCACCAGCTTCAAGAACAAGGCGCACGACGGCCGCCTCGAACTCGAACACAAGCCAGTGAAAGGCTGGCGCGGCGTGCTCGGCCTGCAGACCGGCAAGCGCGATTTCGCCGCGTCGGGCGAGGAAGCCTATGTGCCATCCACCGTCACCAAGAAGCACGCGGTGTTCCTGACCGAGGAATACAAGCTGGGCGACTGGCGTTTCGAAGCGGCGGCGCGCCACGAGTGGCAAGACATTGAGGTGGATTCGGCTACCCAACGCGACACCAGCGCCCGCGGCACCTCGGTAGCGGCGGGTGCGGTCTGGAAGTTCAGTCCGGAGTACTCGCTGCGCGCCTCGGTCTCGCGCAGCCACCGCCTGCCGACCGCCGAGGAGCTGTACGCCGACGGCGCCCACCTGGCCACCAGCACCTGGGAGCTCGGCAACGAGAACCTGACCAAGGAGACCTCGAACAACGTCGACCTCACGCTGCGCAAGTACGCCGGTGCGACCACTTTCTCGCTGAGCGCCTTCCACAACCGCGTGAACAACTATATCTACGCGAATACGCTCGACAACATTGATGGCTTCCAGCTGATCGAGTACGCCCAGCGCGACGCCACCTTCACCGGCCTGGAAGGCGAGGTGCGGCGCAAGCTCGGCGCCAACCTCGACGCCACCCTGTTCGGCGACATGGTGCGCGCCCGCTTCGAGGACGGCGCCAACCGCAACCTGCCGCGCATCGCGCCCTACCGCGTCGGCGCCAGGCTCGACGCCAGCTGGCAGCGCTGGCACGGCCTGGTCGAACTGGTGCACGTCGGCAGCCAGGACAACGTGGCGCAGTTCGAAAGCGCGACGAGCGGCTACAACATGCTGAACCTGGGGACGCACTACAGTACCCGCATCGGCGGCGTGCCGGCCCAGCTCTACGCCCGCATCAACAACGCGACGAACGAGCTGGACTTCAGCCACACCTCGTTCATCAAGAACGCGGCGCCGCTGGCCGGCCGCAACCTGACGGCGGGGCTGCGCCTGGTCTTTTAAGCCCTGGAGCAGGCGCATGCCTGCCTGCCGGCCCGGCGCATCCGTGTGGGTGCGCCGGGCATGTTTTCTGGAATAGCGAATGAAGAAACTGATCAAACTGGGCGACTACGCCGGCATCGCCGCCTCGGCCCTGTGCCTGGTCCATTGCGTGGCCGGGCCGCTGCTGGTGCTGGCCTTTCCGGTGCTGGGGCTGGGCGGCCAGCACCATGCCTTCCACGACCTGCTGCTGGCGGCGGTGACGGTGCCGGTGCTGCTGGCCTTATTGCCGGGCTACCTCGCGCACCGGGATCCCTTCGTGCTGCCGGTGGGGCTGCTGGGACTGGCGTGCTTCCTGGCGGCGGTGTTCTTTGCCGGGCCGCGCTACGGGCAGGGCGCGGAGACTGCGCTGGCGATCGTCAGCAGCGTGCTGCTGGTGTCGGCGCATTTGCGCAATCATCGCGGGTGCAAGCGCTGTGTTGCGGCTGGGGGAGATGGGAAGGCTGCGCACTGATCGTTGAACGCGTGGGCACAGGGCACCCACGCGTTCCAACATTGAGACTCAACGGCAAGTGCTGCACAAGCCATACAAGGTCAACTCGTGCGACTCCAGCACGAACCCCTGTGGCGTAAGCTTCTTCATGTCGCCCGGACAGGCATGCACCTCGTACACCTTGTCGCAGGCGCGGCAGTGGAAGTGGTGGTGGTGTTCGTGTCCCGCGATCTCGTAGCGGTCACCGCCGCCGGGCAGCGACACGGCCGCGATGTCGCCCGCTTCCAGCATCGCCTTGATGTTGCGGTAGATGGTGGCCATGCCGATGCCCGGCACGGCGCCTTGCGCGTGCTCCAGGAGTTCCTGCGGTGACAGCGGACGGCCGGCGGCGGCCATCACTTCCTGGATGGCCTTGCGCTGACGCGTATTTCTTTCCATGTAATCGATCCTTCAACGGCCGGGGCGGCACGGGCAATCCGCTATTATCGCGCGATTCCAGCGGCAATGCTGCTGCCCACGGCTTTATTCCGTCGACGCCGCCGGCAGCGGCGCCCAGCCCATGTCCTTGAAGAACTCCTGCGCCAGGCGCTGGTAACCGGGCACCGTGAAGTGGATCAGGTCCTTGGCCATCAGCGCCGGCGACTGGCGTGCCCACTCGTAGGCCTTGCCCTGGCCGCCCATCGCGTCCTGCATGCTCCAGGCGCTGCAGCCGGCGGCCTGGGCCACCTCGGCCTGCACGCGGTTGATGTCGGCATGGATGCGCGAGTACTGCAGCAGGTCGATCTGCGCCGCGCGCTTTTTGCTCGCCTTGGCCTGCGCTGCGCGCTCCTTGCGCGTCTTCGCCTTGCGGATGTTCGCCGAGTGCGGCACCAGCACGCCGCGGTCGCCCGGGCCCACCAGCACGCAGGCGGCCGACGGGAACACGGCCTTCATGTTGGCCACCGAGTCGGCCAGGGTCTTGCGGTAGGCCGCCAGGTCGAAGGGTTTGACGTTGCCTTCGTTGGTGCCGAATTCGAGGATCACCAGCTGGTACTGGTCTCGCGTGAACCAGCTGGCCAGGTAGTCCTGGTCCGTCGCCTTCCAGCCGGCCACGGTGGCGCCGGGGTAGCCGAAGACGTCCATGCCGAAGGGCGCCGGCCCTTGCGGCAGCAGTTCCAGGCCATGGAAACGCAGGCGCCCGTCGAGCAGGCGCAGCCTGACCTGGGAGATCGGCAGGTCCGCCATCAGCTCCAGCGCTGCCGGGCCGGCGGCGCCGGACAGCGTGATTTCCTGCTCGGCGCCGCCGTCGACGCTGATGCCGACCACCAGCGGCGCATCGAGCTGCTGGTAGAGGATGCGCACGCGCTCGTAGCCGGGCGACTGCGCCGTCTTGCGCAGGTCCCAGGCCAGGCTGGCGCCGGGCTGCTCGGCCAACATGTTGGCCAGGCCGGGGCCAGGCGCGGCCGCGCTGTCGCCGCCCACGTAGTTCGGTTCGTATTTCCACTGCGCGCTCACGCAGGAGCGCAGCAGCGGCAGGCGTACGCCGGGGCGGTTCATGGTGGCGGGGATCAGGGTGTTGGTCACGCCGGCGGGCGCCTTCAGCTGGCGCAGCAGCTCTTCGGTGAAGAAGTTCGCGGCCAGGTGGCTGTCGCCCCAGATGCCGATGCGGTAGGGGCCCGGCCCCGGTTTCGTCGACGGCGCCGGAGGCCGGGGCACGGCCGGACCCGAGGCCATGGTCACGTCGGCGTTCGGCGACATGCTCAGCACCGTCTCAAGAGTCGGCACTTCCAGCGGATCGGGGTTCGGCGCCGCCGGCCGGCGCGTTACCGGCGCCGCCTTTTCGCATTCGAGCGGGGCGGGGTCGGGCCGGGCCTGGACCAGCAGCTGGCGGATGGCCGGGGAGGCCGGCTGGGCGGCGCTCAGGGACGGCAGCGCGGCGGCCGCGAACAACATCAGGAACAAGGGTCTGCGCATGCGCTCTCCGTAGCGCCGCCGCGGCGGCAAAATCACATCAATCAAACTCAGTCGGCCGGCACCCGGCGCCCGGCGGCCACCCCGTTCAGGCGGCGCTGCTCGGCGCGCACCTTGTCGATGTAGGCGCCGCTCGAGGCGCCGCCGCCGAAGTAGAAGCGCAAGGCCTCGTCTTCCGACCCGCCCTTCAGCTTCACGCAGTCGCGCAGGATTTCGGCGCCGACCTTCAGGCTGACGATGGGATCGATGAAGCTCGACTTGCCGCCGAATTTCTCGTAGCGCTTGGCGTGGATCACCGGCATCACCTGCATCAGCCCCTGGGCCCCGGCTTCGCTCTGGATATAGGGGTGGAAGTTCGATTCGATCGCCATCACCGCGATGAGCAGGTTGGGCGACAGTTTATACGTCTTCGACAGCTTGTCGGCCTCGACGATCAGGATCTCGAGCATGGCCGGCGACACCCGGTACTTGGCGCCCAGCCACTGGGCCATCGCGGCCTGGGACTTGCTGACCTTGACCGGTTTCGGTGCGGCCGGCGCGGCAGGAGCGACAGCGGCGACGGGCGCCTGCGCGCTTGCGGCCGAGGCGGGCGCCGTTGCGGCGGAGGCCGGCACAGGCGCCGGCGCCATGGCCGCCGTGGTAGCCGAGGGTGACGATGCAACCGGCGCGGCCGGCTGCGCCGCGGCGGTTTCCTGCGCCGGAACCTGGGCGGCCGGCTGCGTCACTGCCTGCCCGCGTCCCAGCCATTGGCCGAGGCGCTCCGGATAGACAAACGCATACACGACGATCGCCACGGCGAGGATGCCGAGCACCCGCACCAGCGTTAATACACTACGTAAAGCCCTCATGGGTCTCCTTTTCCGGGCTGTCGACCGGCCTGCCGCAAGGGGCAGGGCGGACGGCCCTCAATCGGTTGGCTGTGCCTCGCTCGGGGTGGGCGAGGGATGGGCCAGGTGGTTTGCCGCCGCTTCCTCCGCTTTCGGGTGGCTTGCCGCATGCTCGGGCGGCTGCCGGCTTGCGTTCTCGCCGGCTTCGTGGGCGGCGGACGGCTCGGCGGCAGGGGGCGCGGACATCGCTGCCGCCTCCTGTGGGGTTTCTTTCGGCGCCTCCTTCGGCGCCTCCTTGTGCAAGGCCGCCGCCGCTTTGCCGGCGGCCGGCGCCGGGACCGGTTCCTTGCTTTTAGCCAACATTGTATCCTGTTCGCTCGCCGGCATGATAACCGTTCCGCCGGTCGCGTCCTTGATTTGGGCAGTCAAGGCCCGGACGCCCTTCATCGTCAGGTGGGTATTGTCCTTGCCGAAGAAGGCCGGCCGCGCCGCGGACAAGGCGTCCCAGTCGATCACGCGTACGTTCGGAAAATCCGCCGGCATGCGCGCGATGATCTCGTTGTTCGGCTTCATCCAGGGCTTCGGCACGTGCACGTTCACCAGCAGCACGTGCTCGCGGTCGGCCAGTTCGGCCAGCAGGGCGCGGTACTGGCTTTCGGTAATGTAGCCGTTGGTCCCGAGATGCACCAGCACCGTCTGCGCCTTGCCGCCGGCCGCGCGCCAGGCCTGGATCACCTTCAGGCCCTGGCTGGCCTGGCGTCCGACGGCGGCGTCGATGCGGATGCCGGGAATGACCTTCTCCAGGTGGGCCTGGGCGCCTTTCAGCACCGAGTCGCCGATCGCGAACAGGTCGTCGCCACCCGAGATGCGCTCGTTCGAGGCGAATTCCTCGTCGCCGATCGCGGGCGCGGCAGCGGTGGTGCCTGGAGCGACGGGCGCGACCGGCGCCTGGGCCGGGCTTTCCTGGGCCGCGGGCGTGGCGGCCACCAGCGGCGCCGGGCGGATGCCGTACAGCGCGGTGCCGGCGAACAGCGCCAGCACGGCGCCGCTGTAGCTGACCACCAGGGTTTTCATCTGGCGCGCATCCAGGCCGCGGGTGTCGAACTTCTTCATTGGCGCTTCGGTGCAGCGGTACAGCAGTTCGGCCAGCACGCCCACGGCCAGCAGCCCGCCCGCCAGCACCGCCGGCTCCGCAAAATCGGTCCAGCCGTGCAGGCGCATCCAGGTAAACACCAGCCAGTGCACCAGGTAGAGCGAATACGAGCGGCCTCCAAGCCACTGCATGACAGCGGTGCGCAGCAGCCGCGACAGCAGGAAGCCGCGGTCGCCCATCGCCGTGTAGGCCACCACGCAGGTCAGCAGCGGCACCAGCAGGAAGGCGCCCTCGTAGGTCCAGGGGTGGTCGTTGTTCATGGCCTGCATCATCCAGCCCAGGATGGCCAGCGCGGCCAGGGCGGCGATGCGCCAGCACCAGCGTGCCAGGGCCTCGCGTGCGGCCGCGCGCCACGGATTCCAGAAGCCGGCCAGGGCGGCGCCGGCGAACAGGCCCATGGCGTGGGTGTCGGAACCGAGGTAGAGCCGGTTGCGCAAGGCGCTGTCGATATCGGGCTGGAACAGCCAGGCCATCCAGGCGGTGCTGGCCAGCGCCAGCAGCAGGGCCAGCGCGCCGGTCGCCTTTTCGCCATAGCGCTTCAGGGCCAGCCAGGCCAGCGCCGGCCACAGGAAGTAGAACTGCTCTTCCACCGCCAGCGACCACAGGTGCTTGAGCACGAGCGGCGTGGTGTCGAAATAACCCTGCGCATGAAAGATCTGCCACCAGTTCGACACATAGGCCAGGGCTGCCGGCACGTCCGAGCGGAAGTGGTCGAAGGCGTCGTCGGCGCTGGGTACCGTGACCGCGGCCAGCACGATCAGGCCCAGCACCGGCGGCATCAGGCGCTTCAGCCTGCGGAAGTAGAAGGTCGGGAAGCGGAAGTCGCCCTTGCGGCGGACCTCGTCCATCAGCTTCGCCGTGATGATGAAGCCGGAAATCATGAAGAAGATGTCGACCCCGAAGAAGCCGGCGCTGAGCAGGCCGGAGACTTCGCAGTGGAACAGGATCACGGACACGACGGCCAGCGCGCGCAGGCCATCGAGTTCGGCAAAACGGTGTTCTTCTTGTAATGCGCCAGGTTGTGTCTTGGAGTGAGACATGGAAGCGTTCGGTTGTCGGTTCGTTTGTCAGTGTTTGTCGGTCAGCATCGCTTCGCCGAACAGGCGGCCGCTCAGCCCATAGCCTTTGGCCGTCAGGTGGGTCTGGTCTTTCTGCATCTGCGGCGGCTGCATGCCGGCCCAGCGCGCGGCGGCGCCCGGCCCGCCCATGGCCGCCTGCCAGTCCCAGAAGCTGCAGCCCAGCTCCGCGCCGGCCTGCTTCTGGGCCGCGGCGATCTGGCGGTGCACGCTCGCGTAGCGCAGCGCGGCGGCTCCAGCGGCGCCGGGCACGCCGCGGTCCGGCGGGCCGACCAGCATGCAGCGCGCATGCGGATACAGCTTGCGCATGCGACCCAGGTTGCTGCGCAGGTAGGCCAGGTAGTCGCCCCGCGAAAAGCGCGGGGCGGCGCCTTCGTTGGTGCCGTACTGGACCAGCACCAGCCCGTAGTCGTCCGGCGTGCCGAACAGGTTCTCGTCGGCATACGCCCAGCTGCGCAGCATGCCGCCCGGGACGCTGAAGCTGTCGAGCACCACGCGCGGCGCCTGCGCATACTCGGGCGCGAAGCCGTGCAAGGTCACCTGGCCCGACACCAGGCGGATGCGGATTGCCGCCATTGGCGCGTCGGGCACGATCTGCAGGCGGGTGGCGCTGCTGCGGCTGAGCGGCACCAGCTGTTCGGCGCCGCCATCGACCGCCACGCCCAGCAGCAGCGAGCCGTCGGGCCGCGCCTTTTCGAACACGATCGCCAGGCTCTTCGCGCGCGCGGCGGTCGAGGGCGAGCGGAAGTCGAGCAGGATGCTGTCGCCCGGGGTGTTCGAACGCATGCTCACGAAGCTCTTGCCGTACCAGCTCGGCTGCCTGCCCTTGCCCGGGTTTTCCTTGTGCGCGTAGCCGGTCTGCCAGCCGCCGCTGGCGCAGGCCGATTTCAGCGGCAGGCGCAGCCCCGGCACCAGGACCCCGGCCCCGATGAAGGAAGGCTGGACGGCGGCGCCGGGAATGCCGGCCGCGTCCAGGGCGGCGTCCATGAAGTCGGGCGCCGACGTGAGGCTGTCGCCCCAGAGCGCGATGCGCAGCGGGGCAGGCTGCGGCGCAGAAGGCGGCGGGAGTGCAGGCGAGGGCGCCAGCCCGGCGCCGGTGTGCCACGTGAAGCCCGCGTCGGCGCGCAGCACCGGACGCAGGGCGGCGCCATGCCAGCCGCAGTCCGGCGCCGCCAGCGCAGCCTGGCTGGCCAGCAAACCCAGGCCCAGGGCCGCGCAGCGGAGCATATGTATCGGGAATGACTGCATGTGATGTCGGTAAGGCGAAAACCTGTCTCTTGTTACGCCAACAGGCCACGCACCCGGGATGGGCGGCGTGGCCTGTTTGGAACCGCTAGTTTAATGACTCAGGGAATCATTTAACGCAGTATTTTCACGATTTGCTGCAAATATTTTCAGTCTGCGATCGCCACCGGCGCCGCGGCGGCGCTGGTCGGCAGCGGCACCGACTTGATGGTGGTGGCCATCTTCTGCAGGCCGGTCGCGATCTGGGTCATGTCGCCCATCTGGCTGGACAGCGAACCGAGTACGTCCTTGACTTCGCCGGCCTTGGCCAGCAGCATCGGGTTGCTGGCGGCCGAGGAAGCCAGTGCCGAACCGCGGTTCGCCAGTTCCTTGTCCTTCAGCAGGCCGAGCGCGAAGTTGAACATCGCGTTGCCGACCAGGGCGTTCTTCTTCCTGTCGTTGGCCTTGGCCAGTTCCTTGGCCGCGGCTTCATAGTTCACCTTGGCCAGCTTGGCATTCAGGTCCTGCTCCACCTTCGCTTTCGCCGCTTCCTTTTCCTTGGCGTCGGCGATGGCGTTGGCGGCGGCCAGCGCGGCTGCGGCGGCTTCCATGTCTTCCTTGGTCAGCAGGGCCTGGCCCAGCGCGAATGCCGACTGGCTGGTCAGCTGGCGCGCTTCGCCGGCGGTGGCCAGGAAGGTCTTGATGTCGGCTTCGACGTTGCCGCTGCCGGCATTGCTGCTCTTGCCGATCTTCGGCAGGCCGAAGTCGACCGCGTAGGCCTGCGGGACGATGGCGGCGGCCAGTGCGGCGGCCAGGACGATGTTCTGGAATTTCATTGTGGTCTTGCCTTTTTTATGGTGAGTTGAACTTCTGGTTGTTGAGACCTGCTGCGATGTCCCCGGCCAGCTTGCCCGCTGCGTCGAGCAGGTCGCTGTCGAAGGCATTCTTGCGGGCGGCGGCCGGCGTGCCGTCCAGGTAGCCGGCGCCGGCCACCGTGGTTTCCAGGCCGCTGCGCGCGACGACCTGCTCGCCCTGGCGGATGCGCCAGGTGATGCGCACCGTGGCGCTGTCCTGGCAGACGCGCGGTTCGCCGCTGCACTTGGCCGGGGCCGGATCGATGCGGTAGACAGCCTGCGCGCAGTAGTCGGCGGCTGCCGGGGCGGCCGCGAGGCGCGACTTGAAGCGCGTCTCCGGCCCCACCAGTTCCTGCACGCGGGCGAACACCGCCGGCGAGTAGTAGGGCGCGCGCCAGGTGCTGGCGAAGCGGTTGAAGGCAAGTTCGCCAAAGGCCGGCAGGGCCAGCGCGCCGAGCTGCTCGGCCGGCCCGCAGGCGGCGAAGCGGCGCCGCGTGGCGGCCGGGATGCCGCCGACGCTGTCGACCAGCGCCAGGTCGCCGGCCGCCGCGGCCACCGGAGTGGCGCCGAGGGGCAGGCCGGCGCCCAGCGCGGCGCCGCCGGCGTCCACGCTCTCCACCGCCGCATCGAAGAAGGGCATGCGCACCTCGCCGGCGATGCCGTCGACACGGCCGATATTCCGGAACAGGGTCAGCTGGGCGCCCGGCGCCAGCATGCCGTCGCGGTCCTGCAGGCGCAGCGGCGCGTGCGACTCCAGCGCCAGCGCGGCCTGCTCGAACTTGAGCTCCTTGCCGATGCGCGCCGCCAGGTCGAGCAGGGCGTTCTTCAGCGACACATCGCGGCGGCTGGCTTCGTCGACCGCCATGCCGGCCACCACCTGGTCGTCGCTGCGGTCGGCGCCGCGGGTGGCGAAGATCACGCGGCCGCTGCGGTCGACCAGTTCGGCCGTGACCAGGGTGCGGTAGCTGCGCACGCTGCGGTTCTTCAGCGACGACGGCAGCTCGAAGCTGCGCGACTCGGGCACGCCCAGGCGCAGGAAGTAGTCGGGCAGCTCGCGCTTGCCGCGGTGCTCGTTCGACAGCGCGGTGCTGGAAAAGGCCGTTGCCAGCACCTGGGAAAACAGCGGATTGACCTGCACCACGCTCAGCGGCGCCTTGGCGCCCAGCTGGTCGGTAAACAGCTGGGCGACGATCTCTGCCGGCATGCCCTCCGGCACGGCGTCGACCAGCACCATCACGCGCGGGCGTTTCAGCTCGTTCAGGTCGGCATTCGTTTCCTTGGCAAAGGCGGCGCCCGGGGCGATCTTGCCGAGGCTGGGCGCGCCCACCGCATACGCCGGCGCGGCGTGCACCACCTCGAGGGTATTGCCGTCGGCGTCAGACAGCAGGTCGCCTTTCGCCACGCCGCCGTCCTGGCCGCGGTCGAGCAGGTACAGGCCGTTCCACTCGCGCTTGACGGTGGCTGCCACCGTGTGCGGCTTGAACTGGCTGCGCGCACGCGCCAGCAGTTCGGCCACCAGGCCCTGCCAGGCTTCGCGGAACATGGCCTGGCGGCGCGCCGCGTCGAGACTGCCCTGGGCGACGCTGGCGCGCGCGTAATAGGTGGCCGCTACGGTGTACAGCACTTCGCCGCTCACCGCGTTGGTGAAATACAGGCTGCCCGAGACTGGCGCCAGCACGTCGGTCGTGCCGTCGACCTTGTCCACGGTATAGCTGGAGGCGCGCGCGATCTGGATCGAGCCGACCAGGGTGAAGCGGCGGTCCTTGTCGGCGACGTTCGCCACCGCATCCGGAAAGGCCTTGCGGAACTCGGCCTGGAAGTAGTCGCCGCCGCCGGCCGCCGGCACCGCCTCGCGGAAGGCGGCGTGGATCAGGCCGCCGTCGTTCGACGGCTGGAACAGGCCGCGCACCGGATACAGCTTCAGGGCGGGAGCAGCCGGGGCCGGGGCCGCGGCCAGCATGCCACCCAGGCCGAGGACGCAGGCGATCAGGCTGCGCTTCATTTCTTCTTGCCCTTGGCGGCTGGCGCAGCAGCCGAAGCCGGCGCGGCGCAGGTGCTCATGCAGATCGTGATCTGGTCGCTCTCCACGCGCGAGCGGCGCGCGGCAAAGGCGGGCAGCGCGTCCAGGCGGTCGTCGATCTCGTCCTTCAGCGACTCGCCCTTGTAGACCACCACCAGCTGGTACTCGTTGTCGGTCTGGCTGCGCAGGGTCGACTTTTCCACGCCTTCGATGGCCTTGATGGCTTTCGCCAGGCCGCGCGTGGCGGCGTCGCCCAGGTCCTTGCCCTGCAGGGTCACCACGAATTCGCGGCCATAGGTATTCCGGCGCTTCCAGTAGTCGGCGATGCGCGCGCCGATAGCCGGGCCGCCGCCGGCCGCCAGCTTCTTCGACACGTTGGCGGCGCAGTCGTTCGGGTTCTGGCCCGATGCCGATTCGGACGTGGTCTCGGACGCGATGTCCTCGCCGCTGGCGGTCGAGAAGGTCTTTACCGTCATCACGCCGGTGCAGATGAATTCGCCGCTGGCGGCGTTCCGGCCGGAGTCGATGATCACGGACGTGCCGAGCATGAAGAAGTCGGCCTTGGCGTCGGTGCGCGCGAAACCCACGTATTTCGCCAGGTCGGCGCTTTGCTGCATCTGCTCGATGGTGACCGGCTTGTTCTGGAAGTACTTGCTCTTGAAGATGTCGTTGTCCAGCACCTTCAGGTCGTAGTCCTGCATCTGCCCCTTCAGGGCGTTGTAGGTCAGGCTGGTCTTTTCCGGGCCGCGGTTCTGCGGCTGGTAGCGGATCAGTTTTTTATAGTGGACGTTGTCGTGCTCCTCGGCGGCGACGTTCTTGGCCGACAGCGAGGCGCTGCTGCTGGCGCTGGCCGAGGCGCTGCTGCTCGCGCTGGATGCCTTCAGCGAGCCGGATGCGGCGTACTGCGCGCTTGACGCCCCCTTGTCGCGCGCCGAGATGCTGTTCGAGGCGGCGCCGGCCACGGCCACCGAGCCGGACGAATCGCGCGCGGCGCCCGACATCGCGGCCGAGCCGGCGGCGTCCAGGCGGCTGTCGTGCGAGCTGCTTTGCTTGCCCGAGGCGGCCATTTTTGCGTCGATGCTGGCGCTGGAGCTGGCGGCGCTGCTTGCCGCGCGCTTGTTCGAACTGGTCGCAATCGACTTGTCCTTGAACGAGCTGCCCTTTTCGTGGCTGAACTCCTCGAGTTCCTCGAGCGGCGCCTTCAGATCGGTCGGGGTGGTGAAGAATTCATCCATTACCGCCAGCACCGAGAAGCTGCGCGCAGTGCTGGTGTTCGCGGCGATGCCGGCGTCGCTCAGCAGGGTGCGGAACTCCTTGTCGTCCATCAGCAGGGTGACGCTGGTCTCGAAGGCGTCACCGACGGCCTGGCTGCGGCGATTCACGAAGCGCTCGTCGCCGATCTGGTCGAGGATGCCGGGCAGCTTGGCCGCGACCTTCGGGTCGGCGGCCGAATCCGGGCCATTCACCTTGTTGATGCCGGCGACCAGGGCCTGCTGCTTGGCCGCAGCCAGCGACAGCGCCCTGACCGTTTGCGGGTTGCCGGCGGCAATCGCAGCACTACCGCGGCCGCTCACTTCGAAGTCCCTGGCCAGCGCCGGCGCCATGGCCAGCGCGAGCGCCATCGTCAAGAGTCGTTTCTTCATGGTGTTCCCTGTCATGGTGCCGGCCAGGCAGGCCATCGGCCTTGCACTGGCGCCAGCATTTTTATTTTTTAGAAATGTTTCAAAAGGGAATTATAAGAGAACTCGTTACAAAATATAGATCAAAGAAAAAATAATTTTTCCCATGAAGAAACTCTTTGGATGATTGGTATGGTTTTTGGTACGATCAGTGAAGAGGCGGCTTCATCGCGCCTTGTTGCGTGGCGCCAGCAGCTGCAAAGCCAGCTTCGCGCCGTAGAGCACGACAATGGTGCCGAAGAAGTCGCCGGTGGCCATCGCCACGAAGCTGCCAAGCAGGCCGCTCTTGTGTTCGGCCAGGCCGAACCAGAGGTGGTGCAGCAGCGGGCTGGCGATCGAATACACCAGGGCGCAATACAGCAGCCGCGCCGGCGTCAGGTTGGCCAGCGAGGCCTGCAGGCCGAAGCGGTGGCGCATCATCAGGTAGACCAGGTAGGGCGCCACGGCGCCGAGGAAGCCGCCGGCCACCGAACGCAGCGGATCGTCGGGAAAGAAGATGAAGGCGCAGGCGGCCCAGCCGACCAGGAACAGGCCGACGGCCCCAGCTTCGGCGAACAGCAGGGTGGCAAGCAGGCGCACGCCGGCCGGCAGGTAGATCCAGTTGATGCCCGGTGCGAATTCGAGGGAAAGAAAGAAGAGTTCGTTCACGGCCAGGGCCGCGGAGAACATCGCGATGGTGGCGCCCACCATGAGCGCATGCAGTTGAAGCTGTTTCATACCCTGGTGCAGTAAAATAGTCCGGACTGCCCGGACCAGGCCGCCATACTTTCATGCGCTGGCGTAGCGCCGGCAGCATCCGCCACCACCAACCGATGAAGAAAACCCGCCCCGCCGACATCTATGTGCGTTTCCTCCAGCTGACCGAAGCCCTGCGCGGCCTGCCTTCGCTGCCCGAGCTCGATCCGCTCGAAGAACGCATCCTGGCGCTCGTCGCCCGCGCCGGCCAGACCGAGCAGCGCCTGAGCGTGCGCGACGTCATGGGCACCACCGAACTCGGCGCCCCGGCCACCGTGCACAACCGGCTCAAGTCGATGCGGGAAAAGGGCTGGATCATGCTGGCCGATACCGAGGACACGCGCCGCAAGCGCATCGAACTGACCCAGGCCGCACTGCTGCACTTCGACCGCCTGTCCCAATGCATGGTGCGCGCCACCGAAGGCTAGGCGGACGGCATATTACCAGCTAGAAATAGCTTAAAACTATCCAATAGTCACAAGCCGGGGTCAAGTCTGACATCCGGACACGGGCTCGGCTGTAAGTCATCGAAAACCATCCAGAATTTCCGATAACGAGTCAAGGCGCGATAAACCGCTCCGCTCGATCAGTCGACATTCTCGCGCTCAGCTTGAAGCCAGACGCTTGGCTTGGCCTTCAACTCGCGGCGGTAATTACAAAGCGCACGTAATACAACGCTCCTGTGCGTTTAATGCTGCATACCTCGAAGAAATACCATCAAACCGCTCTCATTATTTCAACGCTTGATTGAGAGCCAATTCAACACAACCAACATGGCATATCGTCTTCATCGCCCTTGATTGCTTTGTGTTTAGCAAGATATCATGACAACAAAAAGTGACTATAAGCAATCTAACCGGATTGCATATCGCTCAAGCGTGCAAGGCGTGGCGGCGAAACAAGTCGCAACTATTCAAAAAACCAAAACAAGGGATTTTCAAGCATGGCAAACGAGTTGGACGAAGTAACTGGCCCGATCGACGAAAACGGCCGCGATATCAATGTCATCAGCAGGCAGATTCCGGTCAAGATCGGCACCGGCTCGCTGATCTTCGAAATCGCCTTGTGGACGGTCATTCCGATCATCGGCGCCCTGGCGCTGCTGACCGATGCACTGCCGCGCACGTATAGCCTGGCCCTGCTGGTATTGGGCGCCTTGCCGGGACTGATCTTCCAGTTCATGAAAATCTTTGCCCTGGCAAACCTGCGCAAGCTGCAGCAGAAAATCCAGGCCGACGCCTCGCAGATCGACAACTACCTGGAGCAGCGTGTTGTCGTCCTGAACAACGTGGTGGGCCTGGTGGCGAAAGCGATCGATCTCGACAAGGATGTCATGAAATCGGTCGCCGCTTACCGCAGCGGACACAACGCCGATGCCGAACGCAACCAGGCATCCCAGAAAATCGACGGTATCTTTTCGCGCATTAACCTGGCCGTCGAGGCGTATCCGGACCTGAAAGCGCAAGCGGTGATTGCCGATGCCATGCGCCAGAACAGTTACCTGCAAAAAGAAGTCACCGCGGCGCGCACGCTGTATAACGATACCGTCGGCATGTGGAACCAGGATGTCTTTGCCTGGCCAACCAAACAGATCGTTGCGGCGCGGGCGGGTTATACGACCCGCATTCCATTCACGGCCTCCGCCGAAACCAAGGCCGCCGCCCGGAGCACCTTCTTTTGATCGACGACGTCCATGAGCCGCTGGAGCAGTATGCGTCGCATTTCAAGACTGCTCATGTCACCCATACCGCGGACTTTTTCGAGGACCTCGTGCGCCGCTCCGGCGTGGACGAGAATGCCAACGCCAGCACCGTGCAGGAACTGCGCGAACTCGAGAAGCAGGCTGCGGGCGTCGGGTCGTCCAACAAATGGTGGCGCATCCTGCGCGGCCTTACCATCGCGGCTGCGGTGCTGGCGGCGCTGTACATCCTGGCGCAATACACGTGGCCGTGGCTGGTGCTTCCCGCGCTCGTGCTGGCCCCTGCAATCCATGTGCTGAACCGCGTCATCAACGACTCCGATGCGCGGTTAAAGGCCCTGCGCACGGTCTGCGACGAAAAGCGCGCCGTGGCCTGGAGCCAGATGGCGCCGCTGAACCGCCTGTTTGACTGGGATATCGTGGCGAAGCTGATGCAGAAAACGGTGCCGCGCATCGCCTTCGACGCCTATTTCAGCAACGGCCGCATGAACGAGCTGCGCAACAGCTTCGGCTGGTCCGGCAATCTCGGCGACGACCATTCCATCGTGTTTTCGCACAGCGGCGTCCTGAACGGCAACCCGTTCATCCTGGCGCGCACCCTGTCGCACTGGATGGGCAGCAAAACCTACCATGGCTCGCTCTCGATCAGCTGGACGGAGCAATACCGCGATTCGCAAGGTAAATGGCAAACCCGCACCCGCCACGAAACCCTGCGCGCATCGGTCGAGCGTCCATTCCCGGAATACGAAAACCGCACCTTCATCGTCTACGGCAACGAAGCGGCGCCGGACCTTGTGTTCACCCGCAACCCTTCGAAACTTTCGAAGCTGGAAGACGGCATGTTCGACAAATGGCGCAAGAACCGCGCCATCAAGAAGCTGGAAGCGAAATCGCGCGATGTCGGCGAGGGCAAGACATTCACGGTGATGGCCAACCGCGAATTCGACGCCTTGTTCGATGCCACCGACCGCAACCACGAAGTACAGTTCCGGCTCTTGTTCACGCCCCTGGCGCAGCAGGAAATGCTCAAGCTGCTCAAGGACAGCGAAACGGGTTTCGGCGACACCTTCGTGTTCGAGAAAACGCACATGATCAACGTTGTCGAAGCGGGGCACATGCGCCGTACCGATATCAGCGCCGATCCTGCAAGTTTCCATGCCTATGAACTGGCCCATGCGCGCAGCTTCTTCAACAGCTACCACAACGATTTCTTCAAGTCGTTCTACTTCGGGATGGCGCCCTTGCTCGCCATTCCGCTGTACCAGCAGCATCGGCCGCATGCGGACATTTACAAGGACACGTATTCGCACAAGCCCTGCTTCTGGGAGCACGAGGCGATCGCCAATTACCATGGCGAGGCGGCGTTCAATCATCCCGAATGCGTGACGCGCAGTATCCTGAAGACGGCCATGGAAAGCGAAGCCGACGGTTCGCAGGAAGTGCGCGTGACCGCCAGCGGCTTCAAGAGCGTCGCGCGGACCGCCTATATCTCGGTCTGGGGCGGCGATGGCCGTACCCACCAGGTGCCCGTGCATTGGGACGAGTATTTCGAGGTCAGCAACAGCGCCAGGGTGCTGGTCAAGGAAACGGCGGCGCCGGGCGAGGCGGCGAGCGACGTCGCCACGGACAGCTACCGCAGCGCGATGCCGGCGGCGTTTGCCCATCACGGCATCGATGCCGGAAGGGCCGTCCTGCGCCGCTCGATCCTGTCGGCGGTCGTGCCGGGCTGATGTGACCCCGGCTGTTCAGCCGCGCCACACCACCCGGTTGCGGCCCGCCTGCTTGGCCTTGTACAGGTGGGCGTCGGCCGCTTCGAACAGGGCCGCCGCCGGTTCGCCGCTGTCGGGCAGGAAGGTGGCGCCGCCGATGCTGACCGTCAGCCAGGCGGCGGCGCTGGAGCCGGCGTGGGCGATGCCGGCCAGCGCGACTGCCTCGCGGATCGCGTTCGCCACGTAGCCGGCCTGGCTGGCGTCGGTGTCGGGCATCACCAGCACCAGTTCCTCGCCGCCGTAGCGCGCGGCCAGGTCGGCCGGACGCCGCATCTGGGCGGCGGCGGCGCGCGCCACGGCGCGCAGGGCGCGGTCGCCGGCCGGGTGCCCGTACATATCGTTGAACTGCTTGAAGCAGTCGATGTCGAGCACGGCCAGCGACAGCTGCTCGCCGGTGCGCCGCGCGCGCTGCCATTCCATCGCATACACTTCGTCGAAGCGGCGCCGGTTGGCCAGCTCGGTCAGGCCGTCGACGTTCGCCAGGTGTTCCAGCATGCGGCGCTGGCGCACCAGCTGCAGGTGCAGGGCCACGCGCGCCAGCACCACGGTGGCGTTGAAGGGCTTGGTGATGTAGTCCGATGCGCCCATCTTGAGGCCGGCGGCTTCGTCTTCGGGCCGGTCCAGGCCCGAGATGAAGATCACCGACACGTGCGCCGTGGCCGGCGTGGCGCGCAGGCGGCGCAGCACGTCGTATCCGCTCATGTCGGGCATCATCACGTCGAGCAGCACCAGGTCGGGCACGTGGCGCGTGGCGCGTTCCAGCGCCTGGGCGCCGTTCTTCGCCAGCAGCACCGTGTATTCCGGCTGCAGCAGTTCGCACAGGACGTCGCGGTTGATGGCGTCGTCGTCGGCGATCAGGACCTTTTGCGGCACCGCGTTCATGCCGCCTCCCCGAGGTCGACCCCGAGCTGCTGCGCCACCCGGGCCAGCGGGTCGAGCGCGGCCGCGTATTCGAGGTCGTCGACCGCCGCGGCCAGGGCCGCCAGCGCGGCGCCCAGCTCGGCCGCCTGGGCCGCGCCCGGCAGCAGGGCCTGGAGTTCGGCCGCGGCGCCCTGGGCGCGGGCATCGTCTTCGCGCAGGTAGCCGCCGAGGCGCCGCACCAGGCCCGGCAGGGTGGAGGCCACGCCCGCACCCGCACCTGCACCGTCCTGGGCTGCGCCGTGCGGGCTGAGCAGGCCTTCAAAGCCTGCCAGCACCGCTTCCAGGGCCGCAGCCAGGCCAGGCACCAGCGCCGCCGGCGCCGCCGTATCGCCGGCGCGCAGGCCGGTTTCCAGCTGGCCGGCGCCGTGCGCCACCGCGTACGCGCCGACATACGACGCGCTCGATTTCAAATTGTGCGACAGCTGCTGCAGCACGCCCAGGTCGCCGCCGGCCAGGGCCTCGAGCATCTGGCGCGGAGCGCCGCGGTATTCCTGGACAAAGCTGCGCACCCGTTTCAGCAGGCGCGCCTGCTGGCCGTTCACGCCGGCCAGGGCCGCGTCCCAGTCGACGCCGGCCAGCGCCTGCAGGCGCAGCGGCGCGCTGGGGGGCGCGGCATCGGCCGCCGCCAGCGGCGTCGTACGCCCGGCCAGGCGCGAGCCGTCGATCCAGGTGAGCAAGGCGCGCAGCAGCTGCTCGGGGTCGATCGGCTTGGTGATGTGGTCGTTCATGCCGGCCGCCAGGCTCTTCTCGCGGTCGCCGGCCATGGCATGCGCGGTCATGGCCACGATCGGCAGCGCGCGCAGGTCCTCGATGGCGCGGATGCGGCGCGTCGCCGTCAAGCCGTCCATCTCGCGCATCTGGATATCCATCAGCACCAGGTCGTAGTCCTGGCGCTGCACCATCTCCAGCGCCTGCGCGCCATGCACGGCGACGTCTACCTGCACCGGTGCCGCGGCCAGGAAGTCGAGCGCCACTTCGCGGTTGTTGGTGTTGTCTTCGACCAGCAGGATGCGCGCGCCGCGCAGGCGCGCCAGTTCGCGCGTGCCGGTGTCCAGGCGCGCCGGGACCTGGGGCGCCGTTTCCGGGCTCAGCGCCTGCAGCAGGCTGTGGTACAGCAGGGCCGGGCCGATCGGCTTGGTCAGGAAGCCATGCAGCGGCAGCGCGCCTTCCTGCTGCAGCACCGTCTCGCGCGTGCAGACGCTGACCATCAGGATCGCCGGCGGCGCCGCCAGGTCGGCCTGGGCGTGGATGCGGCGGATGGTCTCGACGCCATCCCAGCCCGGCATCAGGTAATCCATCAGCACGATCTGGTAGGGTGCGCCGCGTTCGCTCGCATCGCGCAGCAATGCCAGCGAGCGTTCGCCGGAATCGACCGCATGCGCCGCCACGCCGAGCGAGTCGAGCATCTCGACCAGGGCTTCGCGCGCGGTCTCGCAGTCGTCCACCACCAGCACGCGCACGTCGTGCAGCGGGGCGGCCGGTGCAGCCAGGGAAACCGCATCGGCGTCGATGCCGGCACCCAGTTTTACCGTGAAGCGGAAGCAGCTGCCCACGCCCGGGGTGCTGGTGACCCCGATGGCGCCGCCCATCAGCTCGACCAGCTGCTTCGAGATGGTGAGACCGAGGCCGGTGCCGCCGTACTTGCGGGTAATCGAGCCGTCGGCCTGGCTGAAGGACTGGAACAGGTGCGCCAGCTGGCCTTCGTTCATGCCGATGCCGGTGTCGCTGACGGTAAACGCCAGCGTCACGCCGTCCGCGCCGCGCGCTTCCAGCTCCACCGCCACCACGATTTCGCCGCGCTCGGTGAATTTCACCGCATTGTTGGTGAGGTTGATCAGGATCTGGCCCAGGCGCAGCGGGTCGCCCACCAGGCGCGCCGGCACCCCGCGCCCGACCCGGAACACGAGTTCCACGCGGCGCGCATCGGTCTTCACCGCGGTCAGGCTGGACAGGTGTTCCAGCAGTTCGTTGAGGTCGAAGGGCACGCGTTCGAGCGTCATCTTGCCGGCTTCGATCTTGGAAAAGTCGAGGATGTCGTTGACGATGCCGAGCAGGTGCTCGCCGGCGCCCAGTATCTTGCCGAGATAGTTGCGCAGCTTCGGGTCCGGGTCGCTTTTCAGGGCCAGGCGGCTCATGCCGATGATGGCGTTCATCGGGGTGCGGATCTCGTGGCTCATGTTGGCCAGGAAGTCCGACTTCATGCGCGTGGCCGCTTCGGCGCGCAGCATGGCGTTCTGGATCGCCTTGGTGCGCAGGCCGAGGATGCGCATGAACACCAGCATGTCGATCGCGTTCCCGAACTGCAGCGCGTGCATGGTCCAGAAGGTGGCGGGCAGGGCGCCGTTGATCACCAGGCTCAGTACCACCGAACTGGTGAAGCTGATCGACCAGCCGACCAGGAAATACACGCCGACCAGATCGCCGCGGCGCGCGCGCATGAAGGCGCCCGGCATCCCGAGCAGCATCGGCATGAGGCCGAGGGTGCTGACGATGGCCACCAGGCCGTCGACGCTGATCACGCCCGCGGCATACGCCAGGGCCGCGACCACGCACAGGGCGGCGCCGGTCTTCATCAGGCGGCTGAAGGTGCGGTCCATGCCGGGCCGCGCCAGGGCCTGTTCGACGAACAGGTAGGCGCCGCAGGACGACATCAGCGCGAACAGCCCGCCGGCGTGGATGTTGGTCCAGGCATTGCTGCCCCAGACGTACTGGCTGCCCAGGCCCGCGAATTCGGCCGAGAACAGCGCGGTCCCGGTGATCATCAGCGCGAACTTGGCGAACAGCGGCTCGCGCAGGTTGACCCACTGCGCCAGGCCGTACAGCACCAGGCACAGGGCCAGGCCGGCCAGCAGGCCTTGCAGCATCTGCTCGCCGAGGGCGTTGTGGTGGTAGACCGAGGCCTGCGACAGGCGGATCGGCAGGATCTTGGGACCGGCGTTCTCGATCCGCATATAGATGTCGTGTTGCTTGCCGGGCGCCAGGTCGAGGATCAGCGCCGGCGTGCGCGGGCTGCGCGCGGGGCCGTTTGCGGGCTGCAGGTTGCCGGCCAGGCCATGCTGGTGCACGCGGCCGTCGACGACCACGAACATCTCCACGCGGTTCAGCACCGCGTAGTCGATGTCGAGGATCCAGCGCGCGGTGCTGTGCGCCGGCACCGACACGGGAATGCGCAGCCACAGTACGCCGCGGTGCATGCCCATGGTGGCGTAGGCCGTCTGCGGTAGCGCGAAGCGCGCGCCGGCCGCCAGCACCGCGTCGATGTCGAGCGTGCCGTTCGGGTCGTCCAGGGTGGTGACGGCGGGCCAGGCTTCCACCGCGCCGGTCCGGTCGTCGAGCAGCAGCGGCGCTGACGCCTGGGCCGCCGCCTGTGCTGCCTGTACTGCCAGCGCCAGCGCGGCCAGCAGCAGGACGGCGCATGCCGCGCGCAGGAAAGACCAGCCGGGCAGTGGGCGCGGGATCATGGCTGTTTGCGGGAAGCGATCGAGGTGTCCGGGCGCAGGCGCAGCTCGATCCGGTTCATCCAGGCCGGCGCCTTCGGATCGTGGTGCCAGGCCTGGACCGTCTCGGCGATGCCGTTCAGCAGGGCCTCGGGCAGCTTCAGGGGCCGGGTCTGGTCCATCAGCAGCTTCACCGTCAGGCGGTAGCCGAGCACGCGCGACACCAGGCGCGAGATCGAGAAGCCGGGCACGACGCGGCGCACCAGCCAGTCGATGCCGCGCACCGCGCCCATGCACAGCACAAACAGCGTGCGCGAGAAGAGCGACACCTGGCCGTCGAGGCCGAGCTCGCGCGCATTCGTGCGGCCGCACAGGTAGCGCGTGAGCAGGGTCGGGAAGGGCTTCAGGGGGCGCAGCGGAATCTCGTCCTGCATCGCTCCCATGAGCGCCGCGGCCAGCGCCGGGCGCGGGTCCGCTGCACCGTAGGGCAGGGCGCCGGCGTTCGCCGCCTGGCGTCCGCGTGCCTGCAGGCGCGCGAACAGCTGTTCAGCCGCGGCCATGTCGTCGACCAGCAGCGCCGGTTCGATGCCGAGCAGGTGCCCGACCACGTTCCAGCCGTGCAGGTAGGCACCTTCCTCGGCCGGCGTCAAACCCAGGCCGAGGCGGCGCAGGCTGCGCAGGAAAACGTAGTGGAAGGTCAGCAGGGTATATGCCAGTTCTTCCTGGTTGATCGGCAGGCCGTGCTGCGCCACGTCCCAGCCGCGCGCATACAGGGCGCGGTGCAGTCCCGGGCCCTCCGGCGCCCGTTCGGCCAGGGTGGCGCCAGGCTCGCCGCCGGCCATCACCGTTGCCGGATTCCCGCGCAGGATCAGGTGGCGGATGGTGGCGTGGATCAGGCGCACCTTCAGTACCTGGGCGACGCCGCCGCCGCTAGGCGCAGTCAGGCCGCCGCGCAGCATCACCGGGAAGATCATGGCGGCGGTCGAGCGTACGCGGTAGTCGGTGTGCTGCTCCAGCTGGCCCGCCGTGTGCAGCACGCTGGCCAGGTCGACCGGCACGTAGCACTCGGGCAGGCTGGCGCAGAACAGCAGGGTGCAGGACAGCATGCTCATCTCGACGAACACCGCTTCGGCGGCGCCGATGCGCGCCGGGTCGGCCCAGGCCGGCAGCGCGCTGGCGGCGCGCAGGTAGTCTTCCAGCGCCGCGGCAATGCGCAGCGGCGTGGCCGGGCTGGCGCGCCAGCCGTCCAATACGCCGTTGCCCGTCCAGGCGGCGAGCTCGCGGTTGACGATGGCGATCGCGTCGTAGCGTTCCTCGCCGTCGCAATCGGCGAGGATGCGGTTGACGACGTCGTCGGCCAGCGGATCGGCGCGGTAGCGCGGGTCGGCCGCCGGCGCCAGGGCCGGATCGAGGAGGACGCCCATCATGCCTCCCGTGCGACGGCGGCCATGCGGGCAGCTGCCACCACCGGGCTGGCCGGCAGCTCGGTGACAGTGGCGGAGACAGGCGCCTGCCAGCGGCTCCAGCCGCACAGGGCGGCCAGCAGCGGAATGCCCATCGCGAACACGGCGATGGTGCGGGTTTCGACCGGGGTGCCGAGGCAGGCCTGGAACAGCATGTTGCCGCCATAGATGGCGAGCGGCACCACGGTATGCACGCGCGACACGCCCGCCGCGGCCACCGGCGGACGCCGGCGCAGCATGAGGCGGAACAGGAAGATGATGACGAAGGAAACGGCCATCCAGCCGACGAAGCCCTGCAGGGTCTCGCCGAACCACCAGCCGTCGGTCTTGTGCATGATCCAGGCCTTCAGCGTGAAGACCATGTACGGATCGGCGCCGAGGTCGTAGGCGGTGACGATCATCGCGGCCAGGAAGGACTGGACGATGCTCTGACCGATCGGCGCGGCGCCATCGGTCGGGGTCTGCCAGACCATCAGGTTGGCGATCACGTAGGCGATGTAGGTCAGGGCGAACCACATCAGCGGGATCACCATCGGCACGTCGCCGATGCGCCAGCCCAGCACCTCGGTATAGGTGTAGTGGCCGAAGAACCAGCCGTAGGTGGAGCCCATCTGCTCGGCGAACCAGCCGAGGCTGACCGAGATGAGCACGAAATGCAGCGCCGCGCGCGCACCCAGCAGGTGGATTGCGCTGGCCCAGCAGCAGGCGAACATCGCCAGCGAGCCGACGATCAGCATGCGCGTGGTCTCGTTCAGGCCGCGCGTGAGCAGCACGACGAGGAACAGGGCTAGCAGGATGAAGGTGATGCGGGGGAGATGGCGCTGCATGGTCGTTCCTCGTCTTGGCTGGTCAGGTTATTGTTGTCAGAAGCGGTAATCCATGCGCAGCGACACGGTGCGCGGCTCGCTCGGTACGGTCATGCCGAAGCTGTCGATGTTCACCGGCTCGACCTTGTCTTGCAGGTTGCGCACCCGCAGCAGCAGGCTCCAGGGGGCGCCGTGTTGCTGGTAACCGAGGCTCAGGTCGGTCTCGGTGCGGCCCGGGATGCGGTAGCGCAGCAGCTGGCTCGGCACGCCGATGGTGTACGCGCGCGCCGTGCGCGAGAACACGCCGGCCGTCAGCGTGCCGCCGCCCACGGCGAAGCCCTGCTCGTAGCCCAGGGTCAGGGTCGCGCTCGGGGCGCGGTCGAGCTTGTAGCCGGCCCAGGAGTGCAGGCCGTCCGGCGTGTAGTCGACGTAGTGGGCATCGGTGAAGGCCAGGGTGGAGCTCAGGCGGGCGCTGGCGATTGGCTTGACCGCCGCCTCGATTTCCAGGCCATTGACGCTGGCCACGCCGGCATTCCGGGTCACGTAGCGCGGCACGCCATTTTCCATCTCCACGCCCGACAGCTGCAGGTTGGTGTAGTCGTACTGGTAGGCGGCCAGGTTCAGGCTGGCGCGGTTGGCCCAGAAGCGGGTCTTCAGGCCCAGCTCGACCGACTTCAGGGTTTCCGGGCGATACACCAGCGCCGATTCCGCCACCGGCGCCGGGCAGGCGACGCCGAGCGCGCTTGAATCGGCCAGGCAGCCGTCGTTGAAGCCGCCGGATTTGTAGCCGGTGGCCAGCACGCCGTACACCAGGGTGGTCGGGTTCAGGTCGGCGTCGATGCCCAGGCGCCAGGTGGTCTTGCTCGTTTCCAGGCGGGCCGCGTTCGGCAGCGCCAGGTCGGTGGCGGGGTTGAAGACCGGGCCGAACTGCAGGTTGGTGGCGCCGACGCGCGACTTGTCGTCGCGCGTGGTGCGGGCGCCGGCCGTCAGGCGCAGCGTATCGAGCACGCGCCAGGTGGCTTGCCCGAACACGGCGCGGCTCTTCGAGACCACCGGGCCGGTCGGGAACACGTAATAGGGCGGCAGGCCGATCGGCTCCAGGTCGCGGAAGGTGGCGAGCTGGGTCATGTCTTCGCGGAACCAATACACGCCGGCCTGGGCCGACACGCTGCCGGTGTCTTTGGTGGCGATGCGCAGTTCGTGCGAATCCTGGTCGTAGGCGCCCTCGAAGTATTGACGCACGCCGAGCGCGAAGCCGGGCACGATGCGGTAGTAATAGTTGACCAGGAAATCGTGGTCGAACTGGCGCCGCGAACCCAGGTAGTGCAGGGTGGCCGGGCCCAGGTTCCAGGACAGCTGCGCCGACAGGCCCTGTGCATCGCGCCGGCTGTGGCCCTGCTCGGGCACCGCATTCGGCGGCACAAAGGCATTCGTCAGGCTTTCCTTCGTCGACGTGCCGCGCCAGACCGGGTTGCCGGTCTCGATGCCCGTATAAAAATTCGTGTCGGGGACGATGACGTCGTTGTTGTCATGCTGGACCGTGCGGTCGTAGCGCAGCAGCAGCGAGGCGTCGGCGTTGAAGTCGAGCTTTGCCGACAGGCGCGCCGAGCGGTCGTCGCGGTCCAGGCCGAGTTCGTGCGGGGTGCCCTGGGCATTGCGCAGCAGGCTGTCGCGGCGCTTCACGGACACCGCCGCGCGCAGCGCCAGCGCATCGTTCACCGGCACGTTGAGCATGCCGTCGGCCTTGCGCGCGCCAAAGGTGCCGAGCTCCGCACCGACTGCGCCTTCGAGCGTCTTGCCCGGCGCGTTCGAGATCACGTTGACCACGCCGGCGGTGGTGTTGCGGCCATACAGGGTGCCCTGCGGGCCGCGCAGGACTTCGACGCGGTCGACGTCGAGGAAGTCGCCGTTCTGGCTGTGCGGACGGGCGATATACACGCCGTCGAGCATGAAGGCGGCCGAGGGCTCGCCCTTGTCGGTGGCGTCGGCATTGCTGACGCCGCGGATGGTGATGCGCAGGCCGTCGGCCGCGCCGTTCAGGTACACGCCAGGCAGGCGCGCGGCGAGGTCGGACGGGCGGTCGAGGCCGGCTCTAGCCAGCTGGGCGCCGCTGATGACGGACATGGCGACCGGTGTCTTCGATTCCGGCGCGACACGGCGCTGCGCGGTAACGAGGACTTCCTGGATCTGGCCATCGGCGCTGGCAGCGGTTTCCTGCGCAGCCGCGCCGAACGGGAGCAAACCCGAGATGGCGGCAGCCAGCAGCGTAAGGTTCGAACGAACCTGACGGTTGGACATGCATTCCCCTAATGTTTGGACCTGGTGTTATTCCGCGCAGTGCAGGGCACCGGCGTCAGCGGCCTGTGTTTTATGCAACACTTTTTACGGCGACGCTAAAGTCTTGCAGTCTAGCAGTACATGCAACAGGGAAACAGCCCCTCGGCTCTTAATTGTTCGGAAACGAGGATGGAGCGCGACACTCGATGTCTGGCTGCTAATGAATGATGCTGTAAAGACAGGTGGCTGTCTAGACAAGCGAATAGCGCGCGCGGTAGGGGCGAAAGCCCAGCCGGCGCTTGAAGTCGCGCAGGCCGGGACGGGCGCCGAGGTAGCTGTCGTACATGAACCAGGCTACTTGCCGCTCCTCGATCAGTTCGCAGATGATGTGCGCCAGCAGCAGGTACATGGCGCCGTCGCCATTCTTGTAACCCATCAATTGGTCGGTGGCGACGAAGTTGCCGAAGCGCGCCACGTTGCAATACGCCGCCAGCCGGCCGCCGGCATCGAATGCGCCATGGCAGGCGCAGTGCGGCTGCTCGGGATACGGGCGCATGCGCAGGTAGGCGCCGTCGATCGGACGGCCCTGGCGCTCGGCGCAGGACGTGTGGATGGCATGGAGCTCGTCGAGGTGGGCATTGCGGTCGATGCGGCGCAGTTGATAGCCGCGCGCCAGCGCCTTGCGGCTTTGCGGGCCGGCGTGGCCGTGCTTGCGCACGGTATCGAGGTAGGAAGCGGCATTCCCGAAGCCGGCGATGTCAACCAGTGCAATCCCCATCGCCTTGTTGCGGAACACTTTATAGCGCGGGTGGGGACGGGTGAAGTTGGCGTAGGCCGCCAGGATCGCGGGCGGGTTCAGATGGCGCTCGAAACACAGCTGCGCCAGCGGCAGGCCGGCCAGCTCGACGGCCAGGCTCGCGTGTTCGATCAGCTTGACGACTGTTGCGGGCGTTTGCATGGGCGGCTCTCGACCATCGATGCAGGAAAGATGCTGTCGAGTCTAGCGCCGCCGGAGGCGCCCTGGATGGGCAAGCTCGGGTGCGCCATGTAAAACCGTGTAAATACGTGGCGTCTGCGTCATTTAAGAGACAGAGGTAAGGACGAGCTCGCCAAGCGGCGATGTCAAGGAGGTGGCCGCCGGCAGGCGGCCAGCTTGGCTTCGGCGCCAAAAAAAACGGCGCAAGCGTTGCCACCCGCGCCGTTCGCCGACACCCGTACCGCCACACACGGCCGGGTCAGAACGCGTTGATCAGAACGACATCGGCACGCGCACCATCAGGGTCACGTCCGGCGTATCGCGCGTCACGCCCGCGCCGACCGCCACGCTCAGGGTTTTCTTGTCGGTCAGGCGGTAGGAGTAGCCGACCAGCAGGGTGCCCAGCTGCATGCGCACCGAACCCGGCACGGCGCGCCCGTTCTGCTTGGTGCGGCCGACGGAGTTGTGGTCGTAGCCGAGGCTGAACGAGGCCTTGTCGTTCAGCGCCAGGCCCATGCCGAAGTTGAAGCCGAACACGCCGCCCGGGGCCACTTCGCCCAGCGGTTCCTTGACGCCGTTCAGCACGGTGCGCTCGATGTTGTCGCGCTTGAAGTTGTGCAGGTAGCTGAAGCTGCCGAAGAACACCGCCGGGTCCGACGGGAACAGCCAGGTCAGGCTCGGCTGCAGCGAATAGAAGCCGGAGCCGGTCGGCAGTTCCAGCGGCAGGCCGCTGCCGGTGACGTTTTCGCCGATGCAGCGCGTGGCGCAGTCGGTGATGACTTCGAACGGGTCCTTGCCGGTGCGCGACTTGAAGCGCAGGCCGCCGATGAAGAAGGGCTTGTCGACGCCGCCATCGTTGAGCTGGTAGCGCGCCGCCAGTTCGATGTCGCCCAGGTCCTTGCCGCTGGTCTGGAAGGCGCGCTCGACCGAGGTGCCAGTGAACACTTCGCGGCTGACGGTGGCGTCCGAGCGGTAGACATAGGGCAGCTTGGCCTCGACCTCGAAGCGGTTGGTGATGCCGCGGCGCAGGGTGACGCTGGCGGTGGTGGTATTGCGTTTCACTTCGCGCACGTCGATCAGGCCGATCAGCAGGGCCGGGATCACGGTGTAGCCGACCAGGGCCACGCGGCTGCTCGACGAGTAGCCGTACTGGACGGCCGGCTCGAACACGTACTTGCCGCGCGGGGTCAACACGCCGGGCTGCTCGAAGATCGGCGCCACCTCGGCGGTGCGGGCCGGCGTCGATGGCGCGCGGCCGACGGCGGCGGTGTTGATGCCCGCCGCAGGGGCGCTGGCCGGGCCGCCTACCGGCGCTGCCGGGGCCGCCGGCTGCGGAGTGGTCGGCTGCTGGTTCGCGGGCACATTCTGCGGGTTCAGCGGCGCGTTCTGCTGGGCGGTGCGCTGTTGCTGCTGCTGTTGGCGCTGCTGTGCCTGTTGCGCCTGCTGCTGTTGCTGCTGTTGTTGCTGCTGCAGCCCTTGCTGTTGCTGGGGCTGCTGTTGCGGCGGCTGGGCCAGCTGCGCCTGGGCATTCTGCTGGGCGGCGGTCTGGTCGCCGCCGGTGCCGCGCAGCATGTCGAGTTCCGAGGCCGTGGCCGGCAGTCCGGCCGCCAGCGCACCCGGCGCCAGGTCGACAGGCGACTCGGCCTGGCGCGCAGTACGTGCGCCGCGTTCGAGTTCGTCGATGCGCGCACGCTGGGCGTCGAGTTGCTGGCGCATCGCCTTGAGTTGTTCGACCAGCAGATCGACCGACTGCGCGCCCGTCTGCGCACCGGATTGGGCGGCGGGCTGGACGGACGGCTGCAAGGTGGACTGCGCCAGTGCCGAAGAAGCACCGAAGGCTGCGCTCACGACGAGCGCGCCGACACAAAGTGCCGGGAATTTGTGCATTAATTGCTCCATGTTCGAAACACCATCAGCGGGGTGCGATGGCTGTTGACAAAGCATTATTCAATCCTTCGGCAAAATTGAGCGCACGTAACATTCCAGCGGTGTTCGCGGTCGCGTTCAGCGTGGTCTGGGCATTGATGGTCTGGTCGTTCAGCGAGTTCTGGATGATGGTTCCGCCCAGCAGCGAGGCATAGGCGTCGCCGCGCACGGCGCTGACCGCGCCGTTCTGGATCAGGCGCAATTGGCCGAGCGCTTCAGTCGACACCAGGCCATTCCCGCCGGCCAGTTTGCCGATGTCGCCCAGCTGGATTTCGCTGCGTTCGACCACATTGCCGTTGATGCTGACCATGCGCTCGATGCCGAGCGTGACCAGCAGGCCGTCGGCCACCAGGAAGCCGCCGCGCGCATCTTCCAGGCGGCTGCTGTCGACCGCGTTCTCGGCGGTGAACAGGTCCATCGGGTCGGCCAGCGCCGGCGCCGCCGCAGGCAGCAGCAGGAGAGACAGGACGAAGGGAAGCCGCATGGTGTTGATCCTCAAAAATCGCCGGGGCCGAATTTCGGCAGGCTGTAGGTGGTGTCGATGACCGGGGCGATGCCGTTGCCCAGCGGCGCGCGCGGCGCGACCCGCCAGTCGGCGGCCTGGTTGAACGATGGCTTGTTGGGGCCCTGGTGGATCACGAACAGGATGCGGTTCGCCCACATCTCCTCGAAGCGTTCGCGCGGGATCGTGCGCGTGCCGCGCGAGGGGTCGCCCAGCAGGATGCGGCCGTCTTCGGCGCCCTTGACGACGACGAAATGGTGGTAGCCCTTGTCGGAAATGAGCACGATGGCGGGCAGTTTTGCTTCGATGAGTTTATCGAGCGGCAGCTGGAAACCGTCGGCGGTGTAGCCGCGGCTTTTCAGGAAGCGCTGCATGTCGAGCAGCGAGAAGCCTTCGCGGCGGATCTTGTCCTGGTCGCCGCTCAGGAACATGAATTTGAAGGCGTCCTGCTCGGAGGTCGGGACGCCGTAATGGTGGGTCAGCAGCGTGGCCAGCGCGGCCGAGCCGCAGCTGAAGTCGTACTGCTGGCGCAGGGTGGCCTGGAAGCGCAGGTCCTTCATGCTTTTCACGGGCATGCCGACGCGCATGCCGCTCGGCAGGGACATCTCGGCCGCGCCGGCGGCCGTCGAAGCGAGCATCAGGCCCAGGGCCAGGCCGGAAAGGATGGTACGAGCATTCATTGGAACTGCAGGTTGATGACGGTGGCGTTCTGGATCAGGACGTTGGCGCCGCTGTTCTGGATCACGACGGGAATGCCCGACATGTTGGCAAAGGAGCCGGCATCGATGGTGTTCGATCCGGTATTCACGTTGACGGCGTTGTTGTTGGCGACGTCGCCGTTGAGTTTGGTGTCGTTCAAAACGAGATCGGCCTTGCCGCGCTCGTGGTCGAGGCGTTCGAGGTCGACGGTGGCCACGGTTTCGCCGCCGATGGTCGGCGTTTCGCGCAGGTCGGCCGGCACGCTGGCCAGGGACTGCGACAGCTGCTCCAGGGCTGGCAGGCTTCCCAGGTCCTGGGGCGCGAGCAGGGCCGGTTCGGCGGCCAGCGCTGGGGCGGCCAGCGAGCTTGCCAAGGCAAGGGCGCAGATGTGGCGCATGCCGCCAATTGCAAAAATCGTTTTCATCGTTTCTCCTGATCCTTGAAAACTGCCGCGCCGGGGTGGGGCGCGGCAGTCTGTCGCGAAGACACCGGGATGGTCTCCGGTGTCAGCCCGTTTTCAGCTTATGGGCCAACTGCCAGGTTCGACTGGACGTTGACGCTTTGCTGGATCAGCGAGGAGAAGCCGTTGTTCTGGCTGATCACCATCACGCCTGCAGCCGACTGGCCGACGCTCGACATGGCGTTCGACATGTCGAAGCTGCCTGCGTTGACGGCCACGGTGCCGCCGTTGCCGGCCGTTGCCGAGCCGCCTGCGCCGCCGGTAGCGGTGCCTGCGGTGTTGGCGCCGCTTGCGCCGCCCATGCCGCCGGTGCCTGCACCGCCGGTGCCGCCTGCGCCGCCGTTACCGGCAGTTGCCGAGCCCGAGGTCGAGGAGCCGCCGGTAGCCGAACCGGTGGTGGCCGAGCCGCCGGCTTCGCCGGAACCCGCGGTGTTCGAGGCCAGGCCGGTGCTGCCGCCCGAGCCGCCCGCGCCGCCTGCTGCGCCGCTGCCTGCGGTCGACGAGCCGCCCGAACCTGCACCGCCCGAACCGCCGGCGCCGCTGGTGCCGGTGCCTGCTGCGCCGCCGGTGCTCGACAGGGCTGCGCCCGCGCCGCCGGTGCCGCCGGTGGCTGCGCCGCCAGCTGCGCCCGAGCCGCTCGAGGTCGAAGCGGTAGCGCCCGAACCTGCGGTGCCGCCGTTGCCGCCGGCCGCGCCCGCGCCGCCTGCGCCGCCCGTGCCGGTGCCGGCCGATGCGGTGTTCGATGCGCCGGTGTTGGTGCCGCCGGTGCCGGTCGACGAGCCGCCGTCGGCCGCGCCGCTGGCGCCGCCGGTGCTGTCAGGGGTGCCCGAGCCCGAACCGCTCGAAGCCATGTTGCCGCCGTTCGAAGCGCCGGCGCCCGAGGTGTCGCCATTGGCCGATGCGTCGCCGATCATGACCGAGCCGCCGGCCGCGCCGCTGCCGCCCAGTGCGCCTTCGGCGCCGTTGCCGCCCGAGCCGCCTGTTGCCGCGCCGGCTTCGCCGCCTGCGCCGCCGGCGCCTGCCAGTGCGCTGCCCACGCCGCCGCCGTTGCCGCCGTTGCCGGTCGTGCCCGAGCCGCCTGCGCCGCCGGTGCCGGCGCCGCTGGCGCCAGCCGCGCCGCCGTTGCCGCCAGCGACGTTACCGTTGTTGCCGCCTGCGCCGCCGAAGCCGCCTGCGCCGCCGGCTGCACCCGAGCCGCTCGTTGCCGAGCCGGTGGTGCCGCCGTTGCCGCCGTTGCCGCCGGTGGCGCCGCCCGCCATCGCGTCGGCATTGCCGGCGCTACCGGTGACGGCGTTGCCGCCGGTCGAGCCCGAAGCAGCCTGGCCGCCCGAGCCGGTGGCGCCATTGCCGCCGTCGCCGCTGGCGTTGCCGCCCCATGCGCCTGCGCCTGCGCCGCCGCTGGCGTTGGCGCCGTTGGCGCTGCCTGCGTTGGTAGCGACGTTACCGATGTTCTGGATGTTGTTGCCCGAGACCGTGCCGCTCAGCGAGCTGGTGGCGGTAGCGCTCGAGGTGTTGAACGAGTTGTCGACGCTCGAGGTTGCCATGCCGCCGTTGTTGGCCGATGCAGCGCCCAGGCCGCTGGCGGTCGAGGAACCGCTGCTGCGGTTCTGGCCCGAGCTGTTGCGGGTCGAGGAATCGTTGTTCGAGCCCGAGCTGTCGGCCGTGTTGGTGTTGGTCGACGAGTTGTTGCCCTGGTTCGAATTGTCGCGCGACGAGTTGTCGTTGCCCTGGTTCGAGTTGTCGGCGCTGTTGTTCGTGGTCTGGGTGTTCGACGCGGTCGAGTTGTCGTTACCCTGGTTCGAACGGTCGGTCGTGGTCGAGGTGTTGGTGGTCTGGGTGTTCGACGCGGTCGAGTTGTCGTTGCCCTGGTTCGAGTTGTCGGCCGTGTTGGTGGTCGTGTTCGTCGCGGTGTTGGTCGACGAGTTGTTACCCTGGTTCGAGCTGTCCGAGGTGTTGGTCGACGTGTTGGTCGTGGTGTTCGTCGCGGTGTTGGTCGACGAATTGTTGCCCTGGTTCGAGCTGTCGGAAGTATTGGTCGACGTGTTGGTCGACGAGTTGTTGCCCTGGTTCGAGTTGTCGCGGCTCGAGCTATCGGTCCAGGTCGAGGTGCCGCCGTCGTTGGCGTTCAGTCCGCTACCGTCCTGCGAAACGTTGGTCGAGGAGTTGGTGGATGGGTCCGTCGTCTGGGCTTGAGCATTCAGGCCGAAAGCGAGCGACAGGGCGGTAACGAGCAAGGTCTTGTTCATGCTTAAATTCCCCTAGGGTGTGTGGTTGAGTTCCGACTGGCAGTCGTACCAGTACCCTCGCTTATGCAAGACCAATGCCAGCTCGGTTAAAACGTGCTCAAGTTATTGAAATTGCAGCATAAGTCCACTAGGAAATGCGAAAATTGCGTATAAGCATTGTTGTTAGGAATTTAATGCAGCATGGGTGTATCGGAAATGGCACAGTTGTGTGTCTTTTTGTCGAGTTAGCAGTGGACACTCCTGAGACAGAGTGTTCACCCATGCTGCATAGAAACTGTGACAGTTCAGGCTGACTTCGAGCTTGGGTCTCGTCCTACATCAAGGGTGGGAACTGGCCGGCAAGCGCGAAAGATACGGCTGGGCATGCACCGAAGGGGTGCCGAGGGGAGAAACTGCTCTTGGCAGGTAGGATGGAAAAAACAATGGCGCTGTCACCGTTAGCTATGGATGAGAATTGAACTGCTGAGCTCTTTCGCGGTCCAAGCCGTATCGCCTTCGATATGGGTCAACCATGAAAGCACCTTGCTTCAGTGAGTGGTTTGCAGCCTTGCCTGTGTAGTGGTCTAATGTCCCCGGACACATCGATAGGTGGATAAT
>NZ_JAULSI010000137.1 GCF_030711405.1 Massilia brevitalea | reverse complement strand
TATGATCAACCGGTGAGACCGCGTGGGCACAAGTGCCCACCCTACGCTGATGGAAGGCTGCGGCCGCCACGAGGAAGCACGGCGCATCGCGCAGCTTGCCACCGGCCTGATCCCGGCCACCACGATCCGCCGCGCAGTGTGCGCTGCCGCTACGTACCATCGGCACGAAGGAAAAGCGTCGTCATCGACACCAGTTGGCGAAAGCGGCTCGCAACGTGTGAATGCGCTGGGGCGCCCCGTGTCCACGCGTGGAGCAGGAACAGCTGAGATCACGTAGGGTGGGCTCTTGAGCCCACGCGGTCGCACCGTAGAGTGTCG
>NZ_JAULSI010000017.1 GCF_030711405.1 Massilia brevitalea | reverse complement strand
TATTGGTACGCATGATCCGCGTGGGCACAAGTGCCCACCCTACGGGACATGTTACGTATCCGCGTTTCGTATGAATTCGCCGATAACGGTAAAGGGTTTCGTATGAACTCGCCGATAACGGCAACGGGGTTCATATGAACTCGCCGATAACGGTGATCGTAGGGTGGGCTCTTGAGCCCACGCGGATTCAACATACCGATAACAGCACAGGCAACAGCCCCATTAGCCCCTGCACGCCGGATTAATGCGGCAACCCTTGCTGCGCCAGCGCCAGCCCATGCTCCTCGCACCACGCCCCCAGCACCGCGCGTGTCTGCGCCTCGCGAAACGCATGCCAGCGGTCGGTCAGCCCACGCTGCGCAACCAGGTCGCTGAACTTGCCATACGCCCCGGCGCGCTTGAACATCTTGCGCACATTATCGGCGTCGTCAGGCAATGCGGCGTCGGCGAAGTCGAACACGAGTTCCAGCCCGAGTGCGAGCTCGCGCATGTGCGGCACCGGAACGTAGCGCTCCGATGTATCGATGTCGTCCGGCAGGGGCGCCAAGGCTTCATCCACCAGTTCCGAACGCACGTGTACCGTGCCGGTGTCCAGGCATACCCAGGCTTCATCTTCGGTTCCGGTTTCCGACACCATCAGCACGGCGTCTTCCAGATCATCTACATTTACAGCGACCACTATTTCTCTCCCAATAGAAAAAGCCCGCGGGGCTTGCACCCCACGGGCCTTCAGCATACAACAGCATGGCGCCGGCGAACCGGCGCCGTGGCATTACATCATGCCGTCCATGCCGCCCATGCCGCCCATACCACCCATGCCGCCCATGCCGCCGGCTGGCTTGTCTTCAGCCAGTTCCGAGACCATGCAGTCGGTGGTCAGCATCAGGCCGGCGATCGATGCTGCGTTCTGCAGCGCCGAGCGGGTGACCTTGGCTGGATCCAGCACGCCCATTTCGACCATGTCGCCGTAGGTGCCGTTGGCCGCGTTGTAGCCGTAGTTGCCTTCGCCGGCCAGCACGCCCGAGACGACGACCGATGCTTCCTCGCCGGCGTTCTGGACGATCATGCGCAGTGGCTCTTCCATTGCGCGCAGGACGATCTTGATGCCTGCGTCCTGGTCAGGATTGTCGCCCTTGACTTGCAGGTTGGCGCGAGCGCGCAGCAGGGCCACGCCGCCGCCTGGCACGATGCCTTCTTCCACGGCAGCGCGGGTAGCGTGCAGTGCATCTTCCACGCGTGCTTTCTTTTCCTTCATTTCGACTTCGGTGGCAGCGCCAACCTTGATCACGGCAACGCCGCCGGCCAGCTTGGCCACGCGCTCTTGCAGTTTTTCGCGGTCGTAGTCCGAGGTCGCTTCTTCGATCTGGATACGCACTTGCTTGACGCGCGCTTCGATGTTGTCAGCCGAACCTGCACCGTCGATGATGATGGTGTTTTCCTTGCCGACTTCGACGCGTTTTGCCTGGCCCAGTTCCGCCAGGGTGACTTTTTCCAGGGTCAGGCCGACTTCTTCAGCGATGACCTGGCCGCCGGTCAGGACAGCGATGTCTTCCAGCATGGCTTTGCGACGGTCGCCGAAGCCTGGGGCTTTCACTGCAACGGTCTTCAGGATGCCGCGGATGTTGTTGACGACCAGGGTTGCCAGTGCTTCGCCTTCGATGTCTTCGGCGATGATGACCAGTGGACGGCCAGCTTTTGCAACTTGCTCCAGTACCGGCAGCAGGTCACGGATGTTCGAGATCTTCTTGTCGCACAGCAGGACGAATGGATTGTCGTGGATCGCGACTTGCTTGTCCGGGTTGTTGATGAAGTATGGCGACAGGTAGCCGCGGTCGAACTGCATACCTTCGACGATGTCCAGCTCGTCGTTCAGCGACTTGCCGTCTTCGACGGTGATGACGCCTTCCTTGCCGACTTTTTCCATCGCTTCAGCGATACGCTCGCCGATCGAGTAGTCCGAGTTGGCCGAAATGGCGCCAACCTGGGCGATTTCCTTCGAGGTGGTGCATGGCTTGGCGATTTTTGCCAGCTCTTCGACGGTGGCGGCAACTGCCTTGTCGATGCCGCGCTTCAGGTCCATCGGGTTCATGCCGGCGGCAACGAACTTCATGCCTTCGCGCACGATGGCTTGTGCCAGCACGGTGGCGGTGGTGGTGCCGTCGCCGGCGTTGTCGCTGGTTTTGGAAGCGACTTCCTTGACCATTTGCGCGCCCATGTTCATGAGCTTGTCTTTCAGTTCGATCTCTTTGGCGACCGACACGCCGTCCTTGGTGACGGTTGGGGCGCCGAACGAACGGTCGAGCACGACGTTGCGGCCTTTCGGGCCCAGGGTGACCTTGACTGCGTTGGCGAGGATGTTCACGCCTTCGACCATCTTGGCGCGCGCTGCGTCGCCGAATACTACTTCTTTAGCTGCCATTTTCTGTTTCTCCGATTATGCGGTAGATGTTTTGTGGGAGGATTACGAGACCAGGACGGCCATGATGTCTTCTTCGCGCATGACCAGCAGTTCCTGGCCATCGACCTTGACGGCCTGGCCCGAGTACTTGCCGAACAGGACGCGGTCGCCGACTTTGACTTCCAGTGCGCGGACCTGGCCGTTTTCCTGGACCTTGCCGTTGCCGACGGCCAGGATCTCGCCCTGGTCTGGCTTTTCAGCCGCGGCATCAGGGATGATCAGACCCGAGGCGGTCTTGGTTTCCTGGTCGAGACGCTTCACGATTACGCGATCGTGCAGTGGGCGAAGGTTCATGCAAAACTCCTTATTCAGTGTGTGGACTAGCTGTTAATCTGCGTTGGCAGCCGCACCGGTGACGTATGTCTTGACGCTGCGGCGGAAAGAGTTGTTAGCACTCTCTACTAACGAGTGCTAATTATAGGGACGATAATAGGGCATTTCAAGTTGCCATGTTGCGAAATTGCTCGGGCCGGTTTGAGCGGGATCAAACTGCCCAGACGTCATGCTGCATTTAGCAGTCAAACGAAGGTGTGGCGAAAAACATAAACGCGTAGGGTAGCATTGAATCGGCGCGACTCGCTGCACTCTTGGCTGGGACTGATATAGATCAAATTTGGCAAGCTGGCGTCTTGACAGCAGGCGAGCGGTAGACTTTTGCGGATGAGCTTACAATTGCTGCCATCCGCGCCTGGCGCGACTTTCCCCGGGTATGCCTGTGCTCCGACTGTTTTACCTTGCCGTGCTGGCGGCGTTTGCCGCGGGCGCCCACGCCGGCGAGCCGGCCGAGGCGCAGTGCGCCGCGCTGGGCAAGCTGGCCTATCCCGCGGCCGACCGGCCGGGCGCCGCGCGCCAGGCCGCTCTCAAGACCTGCGACGCCCAGGCCTTGTACTACGGCATACGCCAGCCGCGCGACTTCATCAATGCGCGCCACTGCGCCTTCACGCCGGATAAGGAGGACGACGTCTTCGGCAAGAAGGCCGGTGTCCTCATGATGCTGTACGCAAACGGGCAGGGCGTGCAGCGCAACCTGCAACTGGCGAAGAAGGCAGCCTGCGCTGCAGGCGGCGCACCGGCCGAACTCAGCGGGCGCCTGGCCCACCTGGCCGAGCTGGCGCCGGGCAAGAGCGCAGCCGGCCAGGCCATCGACTTTTGCGACGACGTCACCAGCGGCCTGATGATGGGATATTGCGCGTCGCTGGGTTCGGCCCAGGGCGACGTCAAGCGCGAGCAGGCGCTGGCGGCGGTCGTTGCCGGGTTCACGCCGCCGCAACGGGCTGCATTTGCACGCTTGCAGCACAGCGCCGCACGCTTCGTGGAAGCGCGCGGCGGCAACGAGGTCGATGTCAGCGGCACGGCGCGCGGGGCGCAGATTGCCGAGGAAGAGGATGCGCAGAAGGATGCCTTCCTGGCTGCCCTGCGCGCCTTTGAAAGCGGCAAGCTGCCGTGCTTCAGTGCGGCGCAGGACGCTGCCATCGACCGCGAACTCAATACCGTGTACCAGCAGCTGCGGCGCATGCCGGCGCCACAATACACGACCATCCGGATGGCGGACATCCAGGCCACCCAGCGCAACTGGCTGGTTTACCGCGACGCGTGGGTGGAATTCGGCAAGCTCAGGTATCCTGCTGTCCCGGCACATGCCTGGCGCGCGTATTTTACGCAGCAGCGCACGGCCATGCTGAAGGCGCTCACGGAAGAGCTGGGCTGAACGGGCGGTCTCAGGGCCACTTGCTGTCCGTCGCACGCTCTCTTGTTGACTGTCAAACCTTATCAGACCTATAGTGACGAATGATTTCCGAATTCCAAGACCTATCCGACAAGATCGAGCGCCTCGCTGCGCTGGTCGGATCGCTGCGCAGCGAAAATGCGCAACTGCGCCAGACCAACGTGCTGCTGAATGAAGTGAACACGGCGCTCATCGAGCGCCTCGTCGAAGCCCAGCGCCGCGTCGAAGCCGTGATCGAGCAATTGCCGGCACCGGCAGCAGAAGCCGAAGAAGACGGGGATGATTCCACGAACGCCGAGGCCACCCGATGATTTATCTCGATGTCACGATCATGGGCCAGCCCTACCGCCTGGCCTGCAAGGAAGGCGAGCAAGCCACGCTGCGCGACGCCGTGCGCTACCTCGACGGCAAGATGACCGCGCTGCGCGACTCCGGCAAGGTAAAGGGCAACGACCGCATCGCCGTCATGGCCGCGCTCAGCGTCGCCGCCGAATTCCTCTCGGTCAAGTCGCCGCAAGGCCCACTTTCCGATATGACAATGCTGGAAGTGAAACAAAAGCTCGAAGTCATGCACAGCGTGCTCGACCAGGCCCTCGCGCCGCAAGAAAATTTACCGTAACGGTCCAAATACGTTTGACATCCCGGTTCAAGCGAGTAAACTGCGAGGCACCCTGCGGTGTTCGAGATTGCCATATATTCCTTGAACCATTTGTATGCATAGGTTGCGGGATTATGTGCGATGGGCGTGAGCGTCGCTAGTTCGACGAACCCGAAATTGCGCTAACTGCGACCACCTTGAGCCGTCAGGTTCTGGGATGCCGGCATGGACGGCACAGGCGGGGCTATATTCCAAAAGACGGTTGCGGGCATTGCGCTTGCAGCCGTTTTTTCATGTGCGCATGCTTTTCTTTTGTGTGCGTTTATTTGGCGGGAGCAAACGCAGATGCGTTACTGGTTGATGAAATCCGAGCCGGATGAAGTCAGTTTCGACGACGTTCTGGCCGCCCCAGGACAAACGGTGGCTTGGTTCGGCGTGCGCAATTACCAGGCCCGGAATTTCATGCGCGACGCGATGCAGATCGGCGACGGCATCCTGTTTTATCACTCCAGCTGCGCCATTCCCGGTGTTGCGGGCATTGCCGAAGTGGCGAGCGGGCCGTATCCCGACGCTTCCCAATTCGACCCCGCCGGAAAATACTTCGATCCGAAAGCCACGCCGGAACAGCCGCGCTGGATTTCCGTGGACGTGAAAGCGAAAGAGCAGGGGCGCTATCTGCTTTTATCGGAGATGCGCGCCATTCCCGAATTGGAAGACATGGTGCTCCTGCGAAAAGGCAGCCGCCTTTCCATTTCGCCGGTCACGCCCGGCCAGTGGAACACCATCCTCGAATTGTTGCGCGCTTGACGCATCGAACTGTTTTCTAAACTTTTAGAAATATTTTCTTGATATTGTTCGATGATTGGCTAATAATCGAAGCATGAGCACCGTATTCAAAGCCTTGTCCGATCCGACCCGCCGCAAAGTCCTGCAACTGCTGCAGCAGGGACCCATCGGCGCGGGTGAACTCGCGGAGATGTTCGACGTCTCCAAGCCCACCATGTCGGCCCACTTCGCGGTGCTCGTGAATGCAGGCCTGATCGATGCCGAAAAAGAGGGGCGGAACATCACCTACCGCCTCAAACTCTCGGTGCTGGAAGAGGCGCTGCTGGCGTTTGCGCAAACGTTTGGCTTGCAGGTCACCAGGCCGGAAGATGGCCATCCCACAACGAAATCGAAACAGGAGACACCATGAAATCTGCTGCATCGTTTGGCCGGCCGCTGCTTGGCGCAGCGCTCATTCTTGCCGTATCGGGCGCGATCGCCTGGGCTTCGCCCGAGTACATCAGCGAGGAACTGAAGCGGCGCCTGATAGCCGCCATGCTGGGCGCGGTGGTTGTGATGTACGCGAATGCCATCCCGAAAACGCTGACGGCCCTGGCACAACTGCGTTGCTCGCCCGAACGCGAACAGGCTGCGCGCCGCTTTGCCGGCTGGAGCCTGGTGCTGGGCGGCGTCGGCTACATGCTGGCCGCGCTGCTGGCGCCGCTGGGCGTCATGCACCTGGTTGGCGGCGGCCTGCTGGCCCTGTCTCTGGTGGTGGCAACCCTACGCTGCCTGGGCGTGGGCGCCCGTGCGGCGCGCGGTTGAGGAGCGGTCATGTTTGCGATGCTGATGGGTTGTTAACAGTAATCGGTAACTTGTCTAAACATATGCAATCCTATTCAGAATGGATAGGATTTTTACAACGGCTACGCTCACGAAAGCACTTGTATTATATTTTTGTAAGGCTCGATGGCAGCCGTAGTCATCGGAACCAATAGCTGATTGACAGTGTCGAACATGGGTAAAGGAGGCGCGATGTTCCTGGCCCATCGTATTCGGCTCGACCCCAGCAAGGTGCAGGCAACGTATCTGGCGCGTGCAGCCGGGGCCGCGCGGTTCGCTTACAACTGGGCACTGGCGGAATGGGAGCACCAATTCGAAGCGTGCAAACGCAACCCAGCCTTGCCCAAGCCAAACGAAGCGGCGCTTCGACGCCAGCTCAACGCCATCAAGCGCACGCAATTTCCTTGGATGCTGGACGTGACAAAGAATGCGCCACAGATGGCGATCATGCAACTGGGCCGCGCTTTCCAGAATTTCTTCGAGAAACGGGCACGCTACCCGAGGTTCCGGCGCAAGGGCGCCAACGACCGGTTCACCTTGACCAACGACCAGTTCCAGGTCGATGGCAAACGCATCCGTATTCCGAAACTCGGATGGCTGAGGATGCGTGAAACCCTACGCTACACCGGACGGATTGTCTCTGCGACCGTTTCACGCACGGCGCACCATTGGTATGCCAGCATCAGTATCGACACCTCCGATGCACAGCTGCCGCCAGCCGAAAACCAAGGCGCGGTCGGCATCGACTTTGGCGTGACGCACTTGGTCACTTTGTCGACTGGAGAGAAAGTCGTAGGGGCCAAGGCCTTGCGAACCTTGCTCGATCGCCTGCGCCGCCTGTCACGGGCGCTGTCGCGCAAGGCAAAAGGCTCGTGCAATCGCAAAAAGGCAAAAGCCAAACTGGCTGGCCTGCACGCCAGGATCGCCAACGTGCGCGCGAACGGCTTGCACCAGCTCAGCGCAAGTATCACCCGGCGCTTTCACACCATCGGCATCGAGGATCTGCACGTCAAGGGCATGCTCGGCAACCGGTGCCTGTCACGGGCGATAGCCGACATGGGCTTTGCCGAACTGCGTCGCCAGCTTGTGTACAAAGCGCAGCGCCGTGGTGGACAGGTGATCGTCATCGATCGCTGGTACCCCAGCAGCAAGACCTGTTCGTGCTGTGGTTACAAGCTCGATGCACTCAGCCTGGACGTACGCCAATGGACCTGCCCTGGATGTGCAACGTACCATGACCGCGACGTCAATGCAGCAATCAATTTGAGAAACATGGCGGTGAGTCCCACCGTGTCGGCCTGTGGAGGGGAAGGCGCTGGCCCTGTGCTCCATGCGCAGAGTGAAACCGGCCCCTGTGAAGCAGGAATCCAGCGAAAAGTTAACGATGCTTAGCTTTGGGTAAGTCTGGAAGAACGGTTTGAAGTCGATTGCCCCGCGTGACTTGCACGAGGGTCTGGGGCAGGGCGGGCTGACCGTGGTCGATGTGAATGCGCGCCATTCCTGGTTGCAGGCGCGGGTGCCGGGCGCGATCAACCTGCCGCCGGAATTCGATGCCGCCATGCTGCCGGCGGACCGCGCGGCGCCACTGGTGTTCTACTGCTCGAATCCCCTGTGCCGCAAGGCGCCCCAGGCGGCGCGCAAGGCGGAAAAGCTGGGCTATGCGGACGTGCGCGTGATGTCGGCCGGGATCACCGGCTGGGTCGGCGCGCGCCTGCCGGTGGAGAGCGGCGAAGGGACACGCTGAAGCCGTCGAGGTGCGGCCGCCCGGGGGGCTCACCGCGCAAAACCAAATCGGCAATGTCCAGCGGCTTGTTGAATGGCCACATGGTCGTCACCCCGGAATGTTGTTCAGCCTGAACAGTAGCATGGGTGATAATACGGCTCTTCATTCCTGACGAGAGCATTGACCTCGCTGCCGCCTGGTCGAACCCGATCGATGACCCTGCAACCGCTGCTCGACCTGATCAACCTGGTACCGCGCGACTGGATTCTTCCGCCTGCCAACCTGTTTCTCCTGATTGCCCTGGGCCTGCTCCTGCGCCGCCGCTGGCGCCGCGCCGGGACGGTGCTCGGGGGCATTAGCCTGGCCCTGCTCGCCCTTTTTTCCACGACCGGCGGCGCACGCCTGCTGGTCGCGCCGCTGGAAGCGATGAGTACGCCGCTGCGCGCGCCCGAGCAGGCCGGCGCGCAGGCCATCGTGGTGCTGGCCTCGGGCCGCCTGCAGCGCGCGCCCGAATACGGCGACCGCGACATTCCCGACTACATTGCCCTGGCGCGTGTGCGCTATGGCGCCCATCTGCAGCGGCGCACCGGGCTGCCGCTGCTGGTAAGCGGCGGGAATGGCGCCAGCGGGGTCGATCCTGCCGTCAACGACCGCGCCTACGTCAAGGCCGACGCCATGGCGACTGCCTTGCGCGAAGACTTCGGCGTGGCCGTGCAATGGGTCGAGCGCCACTCGCGCGATACGAACGAGAACGCGAGCGACAGTGCGGTGCTGCTGCGCGCCGCCGGCGTTCAGCGCATCCTGCTCGTGACCGACGCCATGCACATGCCGCGCTCCTGCGCCGCCTTCGAGCGCGCCGGGCTCGATGTCGTGAATGCGCCGACCATGTTCTTCAGCAAACAGGCGCAAGGCAGCAGTTCCTGGGTGCCGGGCGCCGAGGGCATGCGCCGCTCGCGCTATGCCTTGTATGAATGGATGGGCAGCATCTGGTATCGCCTGCGCGCGGACGGCAAGGATGGCCGCGAGGCGGCGATCGCGGCGAAATGTTACGGTTCATGAGGATGGCGACGATGCAGCTTCTTTCTTTCCTTTCCACCCATCGAGTGGAGGCCGCATGGACCCGTTGATGATCCTGGCCCTGCTGGCCATGGGCTGCTTCGGCGGTTTTGCCGCCGGCCTGCTGGGCATCGGCGGCGGCATGATCCTGGTGCCCTTCATCACCATGGTCCTGACCGCGCGCGGCGTGCCCGACGAACTCGTGGTGCACATGGCGATCGCCACCTCGCTCGGCACCATCATGTTCACCTCGCTGTCTTCGGTGCGCGCGCACCACAAGCATGGGGCGGTGGTGTGGCGCATCGTGAAATTGCTGGCGCCGGGCATCCTGATCGGCTCGACGGTCGGGCCGTGGATCGGCAAGCAGATGAATACGGCGACGCTGTCGGTGTTCTTTGGCGTGTTCGTCGCGTTTTCGGCCACGCAAATGCTGATCAACAAAAAGCCCGCGGCCGCGCGCGACTTGCCGAAGGCGCCGGGCATGTTTGCGGCGGGCGGCGTGATCGGCGTGCTGGCGGGGCTGGTGGGGGCGGGCGGCGGCTTTGTTTCGGTGCCCTTCATGACCTGGTGCGGGATACGCATTCACCAGGCGGTGGCCACCAGCGCGGCGCTCGGGTTTCCGATTGCGCTGGCCGGGACGCTGGCGAATATCGTGTATGGCTGGGGCGAGCCGGGCTTGCCGGCGTACTCGCTCGGGTTCATCTATGTGCCGGCGCTGCTGATCATCGTGGCGGCCAGCGTGATCATGGCGCCGATTGGGGCGCGGACGGCGCACAGGATGCCGGTGCGGCAGCTGCAGCGGGTGTTTGCGGTGATCCTGTACACGCTGGCGGCGTACATGTTCTGGAAAGCTGCAACGTAACCGGAGCCGTCGGCATCAACCGTACGGTGGGCACGGAGCGCCCACCGTACGAGATACGCCAACAATGAAAATCGGCGTCCGTAGACGCCGACTTTGTTTTATGCCCGGACCGGCTGCTTGCCGTCCCGCGAATACGCCCATGCCAACATGGCCAGCGCCGCCACGATCATCGGCAGCGACAGCACCTGCCCCGAGGTGATCGGCAGCCCGGCCACCGTGGTCTCCCAGTCCGGCACGCGGAACCATTCGGTGAAGAAGCGCGCGCAGCCGTACAGCAGCGTGAACATCGCCCCCACTGCCAAACGCGGACGCGCCTTGCGCGCAAATGGCCACAAGATCAGGAACACCAGGATGCCGTCGATCAGCATCTGGTACAGCGGCGACGGGTGGCGCGGCGTATCCAGGAAGCCGATGCCGTTCGGGTTCGGCCACAGCATCGCCCACGGCAGGCTCGGGTCGGCAAGGCGGCCCGGCAGTTCATGGTTGATGAAGTTGCCCAGGCGGCCCGCGGCATAGCCCAGCGGCACCATCGGCGCGATGAAGTCGTACACGTCGAGGATGTTGCGCTTCGATTTGCGCGCCCACAGCGCCATGGCGATCAGCACGCCCAGGAAGCCGCCGTGGAAGGACATGCCGCCCTTCCACACCTTCAGGATCTCGAGCGGATTGGCAAAGAAATAGCCCGGCTGGTAGAACAGCACCTCGCCCAGGCGCCCGCCGAGCACGACGCCGAGCATGCCGTAGAACAGCATGTCGTCCAGGTCTTCCGGTTTCCAGCCCTGCGCGGCGATGTGCGGCTGCCTGATGCGCACGCGTCCCAGGATGATGAACATCGCAAACGCGAGCACGTACATCAGGCCATACCAGTGGATGTCCACGGGGCCGATCGAAAACGCGACCGGGTCCGGATTCGGGTGTACCAGCATATTATTCTTTCCTCAGTAATTCCAAAAAGCCCTGCAAGACCGGCGAGGCATTGTCGCGGCGCCAGGCCAGCCCGAGTTCCACCAGCGGTGTCGGATTGGCAAGGGCACGGTATTCTACGCCGGGACGCTGCAGGTTCGACACGGATTGTGGCACAAGTGCCAAGCCCATGCCCGCCGACACCAGGCTGACGATGGTCTGCATCTGGATCGCTTCCTGGCCAATGACGGGCGTGATGCCGGCGTCGTGGAAGCAGCTGAGGATGGCGTCGTACAGCGCCGGCGCACTCTTGCGCGGGAAAATAATCAGAGGCAAATGCGGCAGGGCGATTAACTCGACCGGCTGTCCATCCGCCGCCAGCACGCCTTCGGGCGCACACAGCACCAGCGGCTCTTCCAGCAGGCTCGCATAGTCGAGCACGGCTTGCGCCTTGTCGGGCAGCGGCGGGATCAGCAGGCCGGCATCGATGCGGCCGTGCAGCAGGTCGTCGGTCTGCAGATCGGTGGTCGCTTCCTGCAGCACCAGCTCGACGTTCGGAAACGCCGCCGTGAAGTCGCGCAGCAGCGGCGGCAGCACGCTGTAGTCGGCTGGGGTGACGAACGACAGGGCCAGGCGCCCGGATTCGCCGGCGGCGGCGCGGCGCACCAGCTCCGGCATGGCGGCGGCCTGCTCCAGCACGCGGCGCGCCTCGGGCAGCAGGGCGGCGCCGGCCGGCGTCAGTTCGACTTGCCGGCGCGTGCGCAGGAACAATGGCGCACCCAAGGTTTCCTCCAGCGCTGCAATGGTCTGCGATAAAGGCGGCTGGGTCATGTGCAGGCGTGCGGCGGCGCGGCCGAAATGCAGCTCTTCGGCGACGGTGACGAAATAGCGCAATTGGCGCACTTCAAGGTTCATCGATATGCGTTGCCATGGTTATTGAAAGGATCGATATGTTTTGCGTATCACAGCCCGGCAAATCTTATATTTGACGCCCCCTGTTGCACAAGGCATTCTCGCAAGACTGTCTTCAAGGAGTCTTGCCATGGCCAACCCGCCGCGCTACAACCGCCGATCCCGCAACATCACCGAAGGCGTGGCCCGTGCCCCGAACCGCTCGATGTACTACGCGATGGGCTATCAAAAAGACGATTTCGACAAGCCGATGATCGGCATCGCCAACGGCCACTCCACTATCACGCCCTGCAACTCCGGCCTGCAAAAGCTGGCCGACGTGGCCATCGGCGCAGTCAAGGAAGCCGGCGCCAACCCGCAGGTGTTCGGCACCCCCACCATTTCCGACGGCATGTCGATGGGCACCGAAGGCATGAAGTTTTCGCTGATCTCGCGCGAGGTGATTGCCGACTGTATCGAAACCTGCGTGAATGGCCAGTGGATGGACGGCGTGGTCGTCATCGGCGGCTGCGACAAGAACATGCCCGGCGGGATGATCGCCCTGGCCCGCGCCAACGTGCCCGGCATCTATGTGTATGGCGGCACCATCAAGCCGGGCAACTGGAAGGGCAAGGACCTGACCATCGTGTCGGTGTTCGAGGCGGTGGGCGAATTCACGGCCGGGCGCATGCAGCAGGAAGACTTCGAAGGCATCGAGACCAACGCCTGTCCCTCGTCCGGCTCCTGCGGCGGCATGTACACGGCCAACACCATGTCGTCCTCGTTCGAGGCGCTGGGCATGTCGCTGCTGTATTCGTCGACGATGGCCAATCCCGACGACGAAAAGACCGGCTCCGCCGCGGAATCGGCGCGCGTGCTGGTGGAAGCGGTGAAGCGCGACCTGAAGCCGCGCGACATCATCACCCGCAAATCGATCGAGAACGCGGTGTCGCTGATCATGGCCACCGGCGGCTCGACCAACGCCGTGCTGCACTACCTCGCCATTGCCCACGCGGCCGACGTCGAATGGGCGCTGGACGACTTCGAGCGCGTGCGGCGCAAGGTGCCGGTGATCTGCAACCTGAAGCCATCGGGCCAGTACGTGGCGACCGATTTGCACAAGGCGGGCGGCGTGCCGCAGGTGATGAAGCTGTTGTTGGATGCCGGCCTGCTGCACGGCGACTGCATCACCATCACCGGCCGCACCCTGGCCGAGGAGCTGGCCGACGTGCCATCTGCACCACGTGCCGGCCAGGACGTGATCCGCACCATCGACAAGGCGCTGTACGCCCAGGGCCACCTGGCGATCTTGAAGGGCAATCTGTCGCCGGAAGGGGCGGTGGCCAAGATTACCGGCCTGAAGAACCCGGCCATCACCGGCCCGGCGCGCGTGTTCGACGACGAGTATTCGGCGATGGACGCCATCCTCGGCGACCAGATCCAGGCCGGCGACGTGCTGGTGCTGCGCTACCTCGGCCCGAAAGGCGGCCCGGGCATGCCGGAAATGCTGGCGCCGACCGGTGCGCTGATCGGCAAGGGCCTGGGCGAATCGGTGGGCCTGATTACCGACGGCCGCTTCTCGGGCGGCACCTGGGGCATGGTGGTCGGGCACGTGTCACCGGAGGCGTTCGAGGGCGGGACCATCGCGCTGGTGCGGGAAGGCGATTCGGTAACCATCGACGCCAACGCGTTGCTGATCCAGCTGAACGTGCCTGAGGAAGAGATTGCGCGCCGCCGCGCCGAATGGACCCAGCCGGCGCCGCGGTATACGCGTGGCGTGCTGGCCAAGTTCGCCAAGCTGGCCTCGAGCGCGAGCAAGGGCGCCGTGACCGGTTGATATGGAACGCGACCGGGGCAGGTCCCCGGTTTACTTGCGCTTGTCGAAAGTCTTGTTCACGCGCGCCTTGCGGCGTTTTTCGTCTTCGTCATGGGCTTTCTTCTTGTCCCAGCCGAGCATCTTTTCGATGTATTCGAACCAGATAAAGGCGAGCACCATCAGGCCGACGATCCACCACCAGGACAGGTTGGCAAAACGCCAGACTTCAAGGAAGCGCAGGACGACGAGGGCGGCAATCAGCAGGATCAGGGGCATGGCGGGTTTCTCCGGAGTCCGGCCATCTTACAAAAGATTTCCGATGCTCTGTGGCAAAATAACGCGCTGTGGCGGAAACGCCTCGCCTGCAAAACGTAAGCGTCGTTACAGAGTGTGACGGCGGCTTATCCCTGCTGGGAAACGCGGTAGAATGCGGGCATTAACCATGGAGAGTCTTAGATGAAACGGTCCCTGATGTTGTGCGTAGTGTTGTCGGCGCTTGCTTCTTCCAGCGCATTTGCGCAGGCCGACCTGGCGAAAGCGAAGAACTGCATGGCTTGCCACGCCGCGGCAACCAAGCTGGTGGGTCCGGCCTACAAGGACGTGGCCGCGAAATACGCCGGCCAGAAGGGCGCCGAAGACAAGCTGGTGGCCAAGGTCATGAAGGGCGGCTCGGGCGCCTGGGGTCCGGTGCCGATGCCGGCCAATCCGCAGGTGAGCGAAGCCGAAGCGCGCAGCCTGGTGAAGTGGGTGCTGGAGACTAAGTAATCCACCTCGCTCGATGTCGAGAAGCGCGCCGGAGTGGCGCGCTTTTTTATTGTTCGCGTTATCGAAACGTGTGGGGGATCGTTGGCCTCGCCCGTAGNGAAGTGGGTGCTGGAGACTAAGTAATCCACCTCGCTCGATGTCGAGAAGCGCGCCGGAGTGGCGCGCTTTTTTATTGTTCGCGTTATCGAAACGTGTGGGGGATCGTTGGCCTCGCCCGTAGGGTGGGCCGGGCCGCGCAAGGCACTCCGTGCCCACGCGGTTACGTGCGTGTCCTTGCACCGATAACGGTAACGTCTCGCCCGCAAAACCGGCGATGGACGAAACCTCCGGCATCGCGCCTGGCCTTGCTTGAAGCTGGCGGGCGACACCTCACCGTAGCGGACTGGCGGGGCCGTGCGTACCGCGTGGGCACGGAGTGCCCACCCTACAGTGACGCATATCGATTCAATCGAGGTGCGCGGCTGCTTACCGAATCACATCCAGCTTGCTCTTCTTCCCATCCTTGTACGTGAACAAGGTCAGCGCCCCATTCTCGATATCGCCCTTGGCATCGAACCGGATATCCCCCGTCACGCCCGTGTAGCGGATCTTTTTCAGCTCCGGCAGGTATTTCATCGGTTCGACCGATTTCGCATTCTGCATGGCGGCTGCCATCACCATCACCGCGTCATACACATACGGCGCATACAGCTGCACGTCCTGCCCCGTCTTCTGCTTGAAGCGGGCGCGGAAGTTGGTCATGGCCTTTTCCTGCGCGGCGCCGGTCACGCCGCCGGCCTCGGCGCAGATCACCTTGCCTTCGGCGCCGACCGCATCCCCGGCCAGGCGGCCCAGGGAGTCGGTGCAGATGCCGTCGCCGCCCATGAATTTGGCCGTGATGCCCAGGTTCTTCATCTGCTTGAGCATCGGGCCGGCCACCGCGTCCATGCCGCCGAAGAAAATCAGGTCCGGCTTCTTCGCGCGCAGCGAGGTCAGGATCGCCGTGTAGTCGGTGGCGGTGGCGCTGGTGAATTCCTTGCCGACGACTTTGACGCCCGGCCCCTTGGCGGCTTTCGCGAACTCCGAGGCCACGCCCTGGCCATAGGTGGTGCGGTCGTCGATGACGGCGATGTTCCTCGCCTTCAGCGAGTCGACCGCGTACCTGGCCAGCGTGCCGCCCAGCTTGGCGTCGTCGGCCACCACGCGGAAGGTGCCGGCATAGCGCTGGCGCGTGTACAGCGGTGAAGTAGAGGCCGGCGAAATCTGCGGGATGCCGGCGTCGTTGTAGATCTTCGAGGCCGGGATCGAGGTGCCCGAGGCCAGGTGCCCGATCACGCCTTTTACTTTCGCATCGACCAGCTTCTGGGCCACGGCCGTGCCTTGCTTCGGATCGGAAGCGTCGTCCTCGGCCACCAGCTGGAAGGTGATCTTCTGGCCGTTGATGACGATGCCCTTGGCATTGAGTTCCTCGACTGCCATGCGCGCGGCGTTTTCCATGTCCTTGCCGAGGTGGGACACCGGGCCCGAGGTCGGGCTGACATGGCCGATCTTGACGACCTGCTGGGCGCTGGCGCTCCCGGCAACCAGCAACGCAACGGCAAGCGGGATGAACTTGAGGGTCATACAGTCTCCAGAAAGGTGATAGGCGACAGCGCGCAAGACCGCCAGCGTACGCCGGTTATGATTTATGCAGAGCAAAAGGTACAACAATTTACAGGCTTGGGAAAGCGATAAAGCGCGGGTGATCGGTGCTGGAGCGGGGACGGGGCGCCGTGCACGCGGGCAGGGCAGGAAGAGGTGGCGCCTGCCCCATGGCGGGGCAGGTAGGGTGGGTTCTCGAACCCACCGGCAGCGTGCCTACCTGTCCGAATCGTGCTGGTGGGTACGAGTACCCACCCTACGAACGGCCGAACTGGACGGACGCGACCTGCTGGGCGACGACCTGTTCGACGGCCTGGCGCACGCCTTGCTGGATCTGTTCGTTGGCCGACGATAAGGCACTGCGGACGATGGCGTCAATCTGCGTTTGCAGCTGCTGCACCACGCGCTCGGCGATGCGGCGTTCGAGTTCGTCCCAGTCGGGCTCGACAACAGGGGGCGGCGCAGCTTCGGCCAGCTCGGCTGGTGCCGGCGCGATGGTTTGCTCGACCGGTTCGGGCACTGCGCCCACCTCCGGTTCGAAGACTGCTTCCGTTTCCGCCGGCGCGGCTTCGGCTGCCGGCTCCAGCGCAGGAATCGGCGCCGCCTCGACGGCCGGTTCCTCGGGCACGGCTTCAGGCTGGGCTGGCGGTACAGGGTCCAATACAAACGGCTCCAGCACGACTTCGGTCAACACGGGAATGCTGCTATCGAAGGCTGGATTCTTGTTCATGATTGGTTGGCGACGAAGTGGGTCAGCGGGTAGGACTGCTTCTTGTAGGCGACGTAGCGCTGGCGGCCGGCGGCGGCATCAAGCTCGTCGGTCGAGATGATCTCGAACACGCGCGCGAACTCGGCAAACGTGGACGGCGTGCGGCGCGTGAGGTTGACCAGCATCTCGTGGTGCGGCAGGTCGACGTCTTCGCGGTCGGTGACGATGATCGGGGTCTCGGCAGCGAGCGGGTCGCCGGCCATCACGTGGGGGATGAAATCGGTGTCGGACAGCGTCCACAGCGCCTCGTTCAGGGCGGCGGCCTGGGCCGCGTCTTCGGCCAGCAGCACGACCTTGGCGCGCGTCGCCCATGCCTTGCGCGCGAGGCGGCAGGCGTAGCTGAGCTTGTCGGGGATGTTGGTGTGGAAGTCGATCCGGGTCATGGATGGGATTGTAAACCGGAGGGAACGAAGATGGTGAGTTTGCGTAGACGCGGTGTTTCCCGTACGGTGGGCACGCTGTGCCCACGCGGAATGGTGCGCGGTGTTGGCAAGGTTCGAATCGAACATCCCGCCAACAGCAGGTGCTTCCAAATGATCATTCGATACGCTGGTGATAATTCATCGGCGCATGATCAATTAACGTTAACACCATGCACGCATTCGCGTGGGCACGGGGTGCCCACCGTACGGTCAGCGCCGGCGGTCTTTTGCCGGCGTTGCCTTTACGCGTTCATGCCGTTATGGCGCAGCAACGCGTCAATCGATGGTTCGCGGCCACGGAAAGCCTTGAACGATTCCAGCGCCGGACGCGAGCCGCCCATCGCCAGGATCTCGCGCTGGAAGCGGCGGCCGGTCTCGGCCGAAATCTCGCCACCACCCGCTTCGACCGCTTCCTCGAACGCCGCGTACGCATCGGCCGACAGCACCTCGGCCCACTTGTAGCTGTAGTATCCAGCCGCATAGCCACCCGCAAAGATATGCCCGAACGAGTGCTGGAAGCGGTTGAATGAAGGCGGAATCATCACCGAGAATTTTTGGCGTACATCGTCGATCAACTGCTGCACGGTCTGCTGGCTGTTCGGATCGAAGTCGTAGTGCAAATGCATGTCGATCAGCGAGAACTCCACCTGGCGCAGCGTCTGCATACCCGACTGGAAGTTTTTCGCGGCCAGCATCTTGTCGTACAGCGCGCGCGGCAGCGGTTCGCCGGTCTTCACGTGGGCGGTCATGCCTTGCAGCACGTCCCACTCCCAGCAGAAGTTTTCCATGAACTGCGACGGCAGCTCGACCGCATCCCATTCCACGCCCGAGATGCCCGACACCGACAGTTCCTCGACTTCGGTCAGCATGTGGTGCAGGCCGTGGCCGAATTCGTGGAACAGGGTCGTCACTTCATCGTGCGTGAACAGCGATGGCTGCAGCTTGCCGTCCACGGTTGCCGGCGGCGTGAAGTTGCAGGTGAGGTAAGCCACCGGCGTTTGCAGGATGCCGCCGGTCGTCATGCGGCGGCCGCGCGCATCGTCCATCCAGGCGCCCTGGCCCTTGCCGGCGCGTGCGTACAAATCGAAGTAGAACTGGCCAACCAACTGGCCATCGCGCTCGATGCGGTAGAAGCGCACGTCCGGGTGCCACACCGGCGCCTCGTCCAGCTTGATCTGCACCGAGAACAGGCTTTGCACCACCTTGAACAGGCCCTCGATAACCTTGGGCTCAGGGAAGTATTCCTTCACTTCCTGGGCCGAGAAGGCATAACGCTTCTCGCGCAGTTTTTCCGAGGCATAGGCCACGTCCCAGGCATGCATGTCCTCGATGCCGAGCTCGTCCTTGGCAAAGGCGCGCAGTTCGGCCAGGTCGTTCTCGGCGAACGGACGCGCGCGGCGCGCCAGGTCTTCCAGGAAGCTGATCACGTGGTCCGGGCTCTCGGCCATCTTCGGCACCAGCGACACTTCGGCGAAGTTACGGTAATCCAGCAGTTTCGCTTCCTCGTCGCGCAACCTCAAGAGTTGGGCGATGTTCGAGGTGTTGTCCCATTTCTCCAGTTCCGAGAACACGATGCCGGCATCCGACGCTTTGGTGGCGCTGGCGCGGTAGATCGTTTCGCGCAAGGCGCGGTTGCTGGCGAATTGCAGGACCGGAAAGTAGGACGGGAAGTGCAGGGTAAACTGCCAGCCGGCCTTGCCTTCGGCCTCGGCGGCGGCGCGTGCGGCGGCCTTGGCGTCGTCCGGAATGCCGGCCAGGTCCGCCTCGTTTTCAACCACGTATTTGTAGTCGTTGGTGGCATCCAGCACGTTTTCCGAGAAGCGCGTCGAGATGGCGGCGTGCTGTTCCTGGATGGCGGCGAAACGTTCTTTCTTGTCTTCGGGCAGTTCGGCGCCGCCCAGGCGGAAGTCGCGCAGGGCGTTCTCGACGATGCGTTTTCTCGCCGGCGTCAGGTTCGCGTACTCGGCGCCCGCGCGGATCGCCTTGTACTTGTCGAACAGCGCTTCGTTCTGGCCGAGGATGGTGAAGAACTCGGTGATCTTCGGCTGGTTTTCGTTGTAGACGGCGCGCAGTTCCGGCGTGTCGGCCACGTGGTTCAGGTGGTTCACGATGCCCCAGGCGCGGCCCAGGCGTTCGGTCGCTTCCTCGAGCGGGATCACGAAGTTGTCCCAGGTGACGTCACTTGATGGCGCTTCGAGCTTGTTGACCACCTCGGTGGCTTCTGCGATCAATTGTTCGATGGCAGGCGTGACGTGTTCCGGACGGAACAAATCGAAACGCGGCAGGCCAGAGAAATCGAGGAGGGGATTGCTGGTGTTCATAGGGTTCCTTCCTGTTATGCGATGCCCGGCGCGGGGACCATCCCCGCGGCCGGGGCCAGCCGTTCCTGCTGCTTGCCGAGCACGCGTTCGGCGGACTCGACGGTGTTCATCAAGAGCATCGTGATCGTCATCGGGCCAACGCCGCCCGGCACCGGCGTGATGTGCGAGGCGACCTCGGCCACGGCGGCGGTATCGACGTCGCCGCACAGCTTGCCGTTGTCGTCGCGGTTCATGCCGACGTCGATCACGATCGCGCCCGGCTTCACCATGTCGGCGGTCACCGTGTTGCGGCGGCCGACGGCGGCCACGATCACGTCGGCCTGGCGGGTGTGGTAGCCCAGGTCCGGCGTCGCGCTATGGCAGATGGTGACAGTGGCATTCGCTTGCAAGAGCAGCAGCGCCATTGGCTTGCCGACCGTGTTCGAGCGGCCGATGACGACGGCATGCTTGCCGCGCAAATCGTAGCCGGTGGATTCGATCAGCTTCATGCAGCCGTAAGGGGTGCAGGGGCGGAAGCCGGGCAGGTTGGCCACCAGTTCGCCGGCCGACAGCACCGAGTAGCCGTCCACGTCCTTGCTGGTGGCAATGGCTTCGATGACCTTGTTCGGGCTGATGTGCTTGGGCAGGGGCATTTGCACCAGGATGCCGTGGATGGCCGGGTCTTCGTTCAGCGCGGCAATGCGCGCCAGCAAATCGGCTTCGCTGAGGTCGGCATCGTATTTTTCCAGCCTTGACTCGAAGCCCACATCGCCGCAGGCCTTGACCTTGTTGCGTACGTAGACCTGGCTGGCCTGGTCTTCGCCGACCAGGATCACGGCCAGGCCCGGCTGCTGGCCGGCGGCAGTGAGTCTGGCGGCGCGCTCGGCGATTTCGGCACGCAGTTGCTGGGAAAGTTGTACTCCATCGATCAGTTGGGCTGGCATGGTGGGGCTCATCACTGGACAAAGATGAAATTATAAGGCCGCCAGGGTATCGCGCGCCGCGTGACGCGCTTCGTTGTCATATTTACAGAGTAACCAAGGATGAGAAGCAGGATGGTGGGGTGTAGGGTGGGCACTTGTGCCCACGCGGTGCGACGGGGCCGGTATCGATAAATATTTTTCGGCCGGCATACGTGCCATACCGCGTGGGCACAAGTGCCCACCCTACGTAATTCCACAATATGAAATGCTATATCGTATTTTGAAAAAGGCAGTCTTCACTGGTAAAATCCGATGGCTTAATCTACGTTAACTGTTCATCAAATCCGCCGCCGGCGATCTGGGGATCGGGGTGGGGCCACAAAAGGAGACGCATTACCATGTCAGCTCAACTCGACCAATTGACGGCCCAGTCCGCCAATGACCCGGACGCCCTCGAAACCAAGGAATGGCTCGAGGCGCTGGAAGCGGTCATCGAAAACGAAGGTACCGAACGCGCCCACTACCTGATGGAGCGCCTGGTCGACCTGGCGCGCCGCCGTGGCGCCCATATCCCGTTCTCCAGCAACACCGCCTACGTCAACACCATCCCGGCGCACCTGAACGTCAACAGCCCGGGCAATCTCGAATACGAAGAGCGCCTGCGCTCGTGGATGCGCTGGAACGCGATGGCGATGGTCGTCAAGGCCAACCGCGCCGACGGCGACCTGGGCGGCCACATCTCGTCGTTCGCTTCGCTGGCCAACATGCTGGGCATCGGCTTCAACCACTTCTGGCACGCCCCGACCGATACCCACGGCGGCGACCTGCTGTACATCCAGGGCCACTCCTCGCCAGGCATCTACGCGCGCGCCTTCCTCGAAGGCCGCATCAGCGAAGACCAGCTGCTGAACTTCCGCCGCGAAGTCGACGGCAAGGGCCTGTCCTCGTACCCGCACCCGAAACTGATGCCGGACTTCTGGCAGTTCCCGACCGTGTCGATGGGCCTGGGCCCGCTGATGGCGATCTACCAGGCGCGCTTCCTGAAGTACCTGCACGCGCGCGGCATCGCCGACACCGCCAACCGCAAGGTATGGGTCTTCTGCGGCGATGGCGAGATGGACGAGCCGGAATCGATGGGCGCGATCGGCATGGCCGCGCGCGAGCGTCTCGACAACCTGGTCATGGTCGTCAACTGCAACCTGCAGCGCCTGGACGGCCCTGTGCGCGGCAACGGCAAGATCATCCAGGAACTCGAAGCCGACTTTCGCGGCGCCGGCTGGAACGTCGTCAAGGTCATCTGGGGCTCGCAGTGGGACGCCCTGCTGTCGAAAGACAAGGACGGCATCCTGCAGCGCGTGATGATGGAAACCGTCGACGGCGAATACCAGAACTACAAGGCGAAAGACGGCGCCTACGTGCGCAAGCACTTCTTCGGCAAGCACCCCGAGCTGCTGAAGATGGTCGCCAACATGAGCGACGACGACATCTGGCGCCTGACCCGCGGCGGCCACGACCCGCACAAGATCTACGCCGCGTTCAAGAACGCGCAGGAAAACAAAGGCACGCCAACCGTGCTGCTGGTGAAGACCGTCAAGGGCTTCGGCATGGGCAAGTCGGGCGAGGCGCGCAACACCGCGCACCAGACCAAGAAGCTGGACGATGAAGCGATCCGCGAAATGCGCGACCGCTTCGCGATCCCGATCCCGGACGACAAGCTGGCCGAGATCCCGTTCTTCAAGCCGGCCGACGACGCGCCGGAAATGAAGTACCTGCACGAGCGCCGTGCGGCCCTGGGCGGCTACCTGCCGCAGCGCCGTTCGAAGTCCGACGAGCAGCTGGTGGTACCGCCGCTCGAATCGTTCAAGGCCGTGCTGGAACCAACCGCCCCTGGCCGCGAAATCTCGACCACCTCGGCATATGTGCGCGTGATCACCAGCCTGCTGAAGGACCCGAGCCTGGGCCAGCGCATCGTCCCGATCCTGGTCGACGAATCGCGTACCTTCGGCATGGAAGGCCTGTTCCGCCAGATCGGCATCTTCAACCAGCAGGGCCAGTTGTACGAGCCGGTGGATAAAGACCAGGTCATGTACTACCGCGAAGACAAGGCCGGCCAGATCCTGCAAGAGGGGATCAACGAAGCGGGCGGCATGAGCTCGTGGATCGCGGCAGCGACTTCGTACTCGTCGAACAACCGCACCATGGTGCCGTTCTACACCTTCTACTCGATGTTCGGCATGCAGCGCGTGGGCGACCTGGTCTGGCTGGCCGGAGACATCCGTGCGCGCGGCTTCCTGATGGGCGGCACCGCCGGCCGCACCACGCTGAACGGCGAAGGCCTGCAGCACGAGGACGGCCATAGCCACATCATCGCAGCGACCGTGCCGAACTGCCTGCCGTACGACCCTACTTTTGGGCACGAAGTGGCGGTGATCATCCGTGACGGCCTGCGCCGCATGGTGGAAGAACAGGAAGACGTGTTCTACTACATCACCATCATGAACGAGAACTACGAGCAGCCAGGTCTCACCGCCGGCACCGAAGAGGGCATCCTGAAGGGCATGTACCTGTTCAAGAAGGGTGGCGAGACCGAGCACCGCGTCCAGCTGATCGGCTGCGGCACCATCCTGCGCGAATCGATCTTCGCCGCCGAGCTGCTGTCCGCCGACTGGGGCATCGCCGCCGACATCTGGTCCGCTCCGTCGCTGACGCTGCTGGCTAGAGACGGCCAGGACTGCGAGCGCTGGAACATGGTCAATCCGGAAGCCGAACAACGCGTGCCGTACGTGACCTCGCTGATGCAGGAAACCAGCGGCCCGATCGTCGCGACCACCGACTACATGCGCATGTTCGCCGAACAGATCCGCGCCTACATGCCGAAAGACCGCACCTACAAGGTGCTGGGCACCGACGGCTTCGGCCGCTCGGATTCGCGCGTCAAGCTGCGCGAGTTCTTCGAGGTGAACCGCTACTACGTCGTGGTTGCCGCCCTGCGCGCGCTGGCCGACGAAGGCAAGATCGACAAGTCGGTCGTGGCCCAGGCGATCGCCAAGTACGGCATCGATGCGAACAAGCCGAATCCTGTCACCCAATAATGTGAATGGTGTTGCGCCGGCCCTTCGTGGCCGGCGTCTTGCCGATCCAGCCAGATAAATAAGAACGGAGCTAACACTATGAGCATTGTGGAAGTCAAAGTCCCGGACATCGGCGACTTCAAGGAAGTCGAAGTCATCGAACTGATGGTCAAGCCGGGCGACACGATCAAGGTCGACCAGTCGCTGCTGACCGTCGAATCCGACAAGGCGTCGATGGAGATCCCGTCGAGCCATGCGGGGGTGGTCAAGGAAATCAAAGTCAAGGTCGGCGACAAAGTGGCCGAAGGTTCGCTCGTGCTGATGCTGGAGGAAGCCGAGGGTGGCGCTGCTGCGCCTGCGGCACCGGCTGCTGAAGCTGCGCCTGCTGCTGCGCCGGCTCCTGCTGCTGCGGCCCCTGCTGCTCCAGCCCCTGCTGCTCCAGCACCTGCTGCGCCAGCACCTGCTGCTGCACCGGCGCCTGCCGCTGCGCCTGCACCTGCCGCCGCCCCAGCCGGCGACGCAAGCAAAGCCCACGCCTCCCCATCGATCCGCAAGTTTGCGCGCGAACTCGGCGTCGATCTGTCGCGCGTGCCGGGCACCGGTCCGAAGAACCGCATCACCCAGACCGACGTGCAGAACTTCGTCAAGGGCGTGATGGCCGCACCTGCCGCCGCACCAACGAAAGCCGGCGGTTCCGGCGTCGGCCTCGATCTGCTGCCATGGCCGTCGCTCGACTTCTCGAAGTTCGGCCCGACCGAACTGCTGCCGCTGTCGCGCATCAAGAAGATCAGCGGTCCGAACCTGCACCGCAACTGGGTCATGATCCCGCACGTGACGACCTTCGACGAAGCGGACGTCACGGACCTGGAACAGTTCCGCGTCGATTCCAACGCGGCGCTGGCCAAGCAGAAGTCGGCAGTGAAGCTGACCATGCTGGCCTTCGTGATCAAGGCATCGGTCGCCGCGCTGAAGAAGTTCCCGCAATTTAACGCCTCGCTGAGCGAAGACGGCGCCAACCTGATCCTCAAGCAGTACTACAACATCGGCTTCGCTGCCGACACCCCGAACGGCCTGGTGGTCCCGGTCGTGAAGGATGCCGACAAGAAGACCGTGTCGCAGATCGCCACCGAGATGGGCGAGCTGTCCGCACAAGCGCGCGAAGGCAAATTGAGCCCGGCGAACATGCAGGGCGCGACCTTCACCATTTCGTCGCTGGGCGGCATTGGCGGCACCGCCTTCACGCCGATCATCAACGCACCGGAACTGGCGATCCTCGGCCTGTCGAAGTCGGCGATGAAACCGGTATGGGATGGTTCTACCTTCCAGCCGCGCCTGATGCTGCCGCTGTCGCTGTCCTACGACCACCGCGTCATCGATGGCGCCGGCGCCGCACGCTTCGCCGCCTACCTGGCCGAAGTGCTGGCCGACCTGCGCAAGACCCTTCTGTAAGGAGCGCCGAGCATGAGTACTGTTGAAGTAAAAGTCCCGAATATCGGCGATTTCAAGGACGTCGAGATCATCGAGCTGATGATCAAGGTCGGCGACACGATCAAGGTCGACCAGTCGCTGGTCACCGTGGAATCGGACAAGGCGTCGATGGAGATTCCATCGACCCACGCCGGCGTGGTGCAGGAACTGAAGGTCAAGGTCGGCGACAAGGTGAACGAAGGTTCGCTGCTGCTGATGATCGAAGAGGGCGCCGGCGCTGCCGCGCCTGCGGCCGAATCGGCTCCAGCCGAGAAGCCTGCCGAGTCGTCGAAACCGGATGCGCAGATCGGCGCGCAAGCCGTTGCGCCGACCGCCGCCGCTGGCGGAGTGCCGCCCAGCCCAACGGACTCGTACGCGCCGGCCCACAAGCTTGATGCCGCCGCCCCGGACGCCGTGCCTGCGCCGGACGCGGCCAGCTACAGCGGCCAGGTCGACATCGAGTGCGAGATGATGGTGCTGGGCGCCGGCCCTGGCGGCTACTCGGCCGCCTTCCGTTCGGCCGACCTGGGCATGAACACGGTGCTGGTCGAGAAGTACGCCACCCTGGGCGGCGTCTGCCTGAACGTGGGCTGCATCCCGTCGAAGGCGCTGCTGCATGTGGCGCACATCATGGACGAGACCGCGCACATGGCCGACCTCGGCGTCTCCTTCGCCCGCCCGGAAGTCGACATCGACAAGCTGCGCGCTCACAAGGACAAGGTCATCAAGACCATGACCGGCGGCCTGGCCGGCATGGCCAAGGCGCGCAAGGTGAATGTGGTGCAGGGCGTGGGCCAGTTCCTCAGCCCGAACCACATCGAAGTCAGCGGTCCCGACGGCGCGAAAAAAGTGGTGAAGTTCGCGAAAGCGATCATCGCCGCCGGCTCCGCGGTCGTGAAGCTGCCGTTCGTGCCGGAAGATCCGCGCATCGTGGATTCGACCGGCGCGCTGGAACTGCGCCAGGTGCCGAAGAAGATGCTGGTCATCGGCGGCGGCATCATCGGCCTGGAAATGGCCACCGTCTACTCGACCCTCGGTGCGCGCATCGACGTGGTCGAGATGATGGACGGCCTGATGCAGGGGGCGGACCGCGAGGCCGTCAAGGTCTGGCAGAAGTTCAACGCCCACCGCTTCGACAACATCATGTTGAAGACCAAGACCGTCGGCGTGGAAGCGCTGCCGGAAGGGATCAAGGTCAGCTTCGAAGCCGCCGAAGCCGGCGCCACCGCACCGGAACCGCAGCTGTACGACATGGTGCTGGTGGCCGTCGGCCGTAGCCCGAACGGCAAGAAGATCGCCGCCGACAAGGCCGGCGTGGCCGTAACCGACCGCGGCTTCATCGGCGTGGACGGCCAGATGCGCACCAACGTGCCGCACATCTTCGCCATCGGCGACCTCGTGGGCCAGCCTATGCTGGCGCACAAGGCGGTGCACGAAGCCCACGTGGCTGCGGAAGCGGCGCACGGCGAAAAGGCTTACTTCGATGCGAAGGTCATTCCATCGGTGGCCTACACCGATCCGGAAGTGGCATGGGCCGGCATCACCGAAGACGAAGCCAGGCAGAAGGGCATCCAGGTCGAGAAGGGCCACTTCCCATGGGCCGCCTCGGGCCGCGCCGTCGCCAACGGCCGTTCGGAAGGCTTCACCAAGCTGCTGTTCGACGCCGAGACCCACCGCATCATCGGCGGCACCATCGTCGGCACGAATGCCGGCGACATGATCGGCGAGATCGCGCTGGCCATCGAGATGGGCGCGGATGGCATCGACATCGGCAAGACCATCCACCCGCACCCGACGCTGGGCGAGTCGATCGGCATGGCGGCAGAGGCCTACGAAGGCGTCTGCACCGACTTGCCGCCGCCGCGCAAGCGTTGAGCCTTGACGTAGCCGCAAAATGGAACGGGACCGCAAGGTCCCGTTTTTTATTGATCATCCGTTACGTGTGCATGGAAACGAGACGTCAATCGTAGGGTGGGCACTCCGTGCCCACGCGGTACGTGCGTATCCTTCTTACGTTGACGGTGAGGTGTCGCTCGCCGGCTTAAACCACATCGCAACCATCGACCGGCGAAGGCCATGGGTGAAAGGACACGCACGTAACCGCGTGGGCACGGAGTGCCTAGCGCGGCCCGGCCCACCCTACGGGATACGCCGCAGGATGCTGGACACGCTGTCTCACATCTGTCGGAACAAGTCCACGTAATTCCGGCTCACCACCAGCTGCTCCTCGCGCCCCTTCAGCTTCACGTACAGCCGCCCGCGAAAATCCGTGCGCGTCCCCGCGACATGCTTCGCCGCCACGATCGCCCCGCGATGAATCTGCCAGAACTGCTGCGGATCGAGCTGCTCCTTCAGCTTCGACAAGGGTGTGCGGATCAAGCTCTCGCCATCGGCCAAGAACACGCTGGTGTACTTGTCGTTGCTCTGGAAGTAAATCACCTCGTCGACCGCAATCAGCCGTGTCTCCGTCCCTTGCGCCGCGCGTATCCACTGCAGCGGCGCCGGCGCGGCGGCAGCGGCAGGCGCCGCCACTCCCAGCTGGCGCAGCAGCGCCTGCAAGGCATCCGGCGCCACCGCCGGCGCAGGGGCCGACGAACGCAAGGCCTCGCGCAACCTGTCCACGGTGCGCTGCAAACGCTCCAGCCCGATCGGCTTCAACAAATAATCAAACGCCGCGTGCTCGAACGCGTGCACCGCATACTGCTCGTGCGCCGTCGTGAACACCACGCGCGGTGCACGGCCGCCGCCGAACAGGCGCGCGGCCACATCGAGCCCGGTCAGGCCCGGCATCTGGATGTCGAGGAAGACGACGTCGGGCGCCAGCTCGTCGATCAATTCCAGCGCCTGGATGCCGTTGGCGGCGCGCGTTACGCGCAATTCGGGCCAGGCCTGGGCCAGTTGAAAGGCGAGGTAGTCCAGCAAATGCGGTTCGTCGTCGGCGATCAGGGCGCGGGGGGAGTCGATGGTGGCACCTCAGGTAAGGGAAGCAGCAGGCGCGAGGTCACGCCGCAGGGCTGGTTTTCGATTAATTGTAGCTGAGCTGCCGGACCGTGCAGCTGGCGCACCCGCTCGCGCAGGTTCGACAGGCCGACGCCGCCGCCGGGACGCGGCGGGGCATGGCCAAGTCCCATGCCCGAGTCGCTCACCTCGACGCACAGCGCATCCTCGACCAGCCGCGCCCGCACCAGCACCTCGCCGCCTTCCATCTTCGGCTCGATGCCGTGCATGATCGCGTTCTCGACCAGCGGCTGCAGCAGCATGGGCGCGATCGGCAATGCGCGCGTATCGGCATCCGCCTCGATGCGGTAGCGCAGCCGCGCACCCATGCGCACGCCCAGCACGTCGAGGTAGGCGCGCACCAGGTCGAGCTCTCCACCGAGCGTGGCAGAGTCGCCGCGGCTGGCGGCGAGGCTGGCGCGCAGGTAGTCGATGAAGCGCTCCAGCATGCGCCGCGCCTGGGCCGGCTGGGTGTCGATCAGGCTGACCACATTCGCCAGGGTGTTGTACAGGAAGTGCGGTTCTATCTGCGCCTGCAGCGCGCGCAATCGCGCTTCGGCCAGCATGCGTCCGGCGGCGGCAATCTGCTCCTGCTGGCGCGCGGCCTGCGTAGTAAGCTCAACTTCGCGTTCGATGCGGCGCTCGCCGGCGAACAGCACCAGGCGGATGATGATGGCGGTGCCGACGGCGTACACGGCGATGGTGATCATCGGCCCCGAGCGCAGCACGTCGAGCGGATGGGCGTTCGACAGCACCACGCGCATCAGCCCGATGCCGAGCAGGGCGCCTAGGCACGATACCGCCATCTGCGCCAGGCGCGGGCGCCAGCCCTTGCCCGACACTGCCAGTGGCGCAAAGCGGCGCAGGCTGTACAGGGCGCCATGGATCAGGAAGCCGACCACGTTGGCGCCGATCAGCATCGCCACCAGCCTCGGCCCAAAAGGCCCGGAGCGATGGAACAGCCACTCTTCGGCGACGGCGAGCACCAGGCCGATCAGGCAGTTCCAGACGAAGGTGTAGATCAGGTTGCGCAACGGCGAAGCGCGGATGCGGCGGAACGGCGCCAGCACTTCGAGCGGATGCACGCCGCGCGGCGCGGATTCAGGCGGGTTGGAAGACATGGTCATGGGGGCGTTCAAGTAGTCAGGAAATTACCATGAAAGCAGTGCGGTGTGCGATAGGGCAAGCTGGCCAGGGCCAGCGGTCCGTCGCTGATGCGCGCCGCGTCGAACACGCTCAGTACGCCCACGCCACGGCGGGTGTCCTGGGCCACGCCGACCAGGTAGCCGTCGCGTTCGTTGCGGGCGCCGCGACGCGGGACCAGCACGTGTTCCTCGACCTGCCAGCCGGCGCCGAAGCGGTAGCTGTCCGCCTTGCCGCTGTCGGTGTCGACCACGTTCACCGTGTCCAGTACCAGTTCGCGGTTGGAGCGGTCGCTGCTGAGCAGGGCCAGGCGCCGATGGCGCGTGCCGACCACCTGCGGCATCACGCGCGGGAATTCGCTGGGGCCGAGCAGGCGCTGGGTCGTGGCCCGGCCGCTGGCATAGTCGAGGCAGACCTGCACGGCCTGGCTGCGTCCCGGCGCGTTGTCGACGCGCGTGCCGCTCATCAGGCTGCCCAGGCCGGCGAGGGCGTCGCCCGCGTGCAGCACCACGTCGAAGCGGGTGCAGTCGCCATCGTCCCAGGCGTTCCCGAGGTGGAAGACCATCTGCGGCGGCAGCGCGAAGACCTGGCGCAAGGCCAGCGTGTCTTTCGCCACCACGACGATGCGCGTCGGCCGCGCCCTGGCGCCGCTGCCGGCCCACGTGTGGCGCTCGGCAAAGCTCAGTGCCGGATCACCGCTGAAGTCATAAGGCGGCACCACGAAGACCAGGTGCTTCGCGCTGACGGCGAAGTCGTGCACCATCGCCAGCTGCGGCACCTCCAGCACGTTCGTCCGCAACAGCGTACCTTGGGCATCGATCTGGTACAGCGCCAGGCGGTTGGCGCCGGGCAGGGCGCCGAAGTTCCACATGCCGCCTTGCGGATCGACCTTCGGATGCGCCGAGAAGGGCATCGTCTTCACATCGTCGCGCCAGGTCTTGATGCCGAGCGTGGCCAGCGATTCCGGGTCGACCTCGGTGGCCGAGCCGCCTTCCCACAGCGCGTACAGGCGGCCAGCGAACGGCAGCAGGTTGGTATTGGCGGCGTTCAGGGTGTCGTTGTCGCGAAAACCGCGGCGCGCGACCATGGTGCCGAAGGCGGGATACAGGAACTGGCCGGCATCGGACTCGTCGCGGAAGCGCCGGGTTTCGACGAAGCGCCCCTGGTGGCGCACCTTGCCGCCGTCGATGGTCCAGCGCTGGACGAAGCCGTCGCCGTCGAACCAGTGGTGGTAGCGCTCGCCGCCGAGCTCGAATCGTCCGGGCCCGTTCCGGTAGACGCTGCCCTGCAGGTCCTTTGGCAGGCGGCCTTCGACCACGGCCAGGCCGGATTGCTCGCCGACCTGGTCGGCATACACGGCGAGCGATTTGTCGCGCGCCAGGGCGGCGTGGAAGCGCCCGTAGGTGGCGGCATCGGCGCGGGCGTTGCCGGTGAGGGCAAGGGCGCCCAGGCCCAGGCTAGCCGTGAGGAAATGGCGGCGTTCCATGATGCCCTCAGCGCAGCGAAACGGTGACGGCGGCGCCGGCGGCCGGCACGCTGAAGCGCGCCTGCTCGAAAGACGGCGGCCCCATGTTGCCGAGGGCGTTGTTGCTGAAGGCATAGTCCTCGGACGGGATGCCCATCATGTTCTTGTCCATCTTGCCGTTGCCGTTGGCGTCGTGGAACAGGGCAAAGCCGTAGGCGCCGGCCGGGACGTCCTTGACGACGACCTTGGTGCTGCCATTCGCGGCCGGGGCCGCGCCGGCTTTCACCGTGCGCTTCAGGAAGCCGTCGGCCGAATCGTAGAGCGCGACCATGATCTGGCCCTGGTCGTTTTTCACGCCCTCGACGGTGATGCTCAGGTCGCCGGCGTGGGCGCTTGCGGCAGTGGCGGTGGCGAGGACGAGGGCGAGGCAGGCGGTGAGGCGTTGCAGTTTCATGGCGTTCTCCAGTGGCGTTGTAGGGTGAGGCCACTGTAGCGAGGCGCTTGCCGCGCGGTGCGGCAATGCGACGAAGGAGAGCGGCGCCGGCGCCAGATGCATGCCGGCGGCGCGAGTTGCAAGCGTGCCGATGTTGAACTGTGCCGCCGGCTTGCTATGATGAAGAGGCACCGGTCATCGATGGAGACAACCATGGAAGAGCACGGCAACGAATTCGTCGGGACGGTGTTCGTCCTGCCCGAGTCGCGCAGTTTCGAGCTGAAGACGACGCTGCACGGGGTTCCGGTTACGCTGACAGGAACGGTGTCGCAGCATCTGGCGGCCCAGTTCGCGGGCAACCTGGCGGCCGGGGCGCCGATCGACGTGCGCCAGCTGGCGCTGCAGCCGCGCCGGGTAGAAGTGCTGACGCGCGAGATTCACGAGCGTCACCGGGCGCCGCGCAAGATGCATTTCCTGATGCGGGTGATCGACGGCGCCTAGGCGGGCTGCCAGGCAGGCCTAGCGGCCCAGCCCGTTGTTGGTGCCGCCGCTGTTCATCCGCTCGTTTTCGAAGGCCTGCTTGTCGATCTCGCCGCTATTCACCGCGCCACGCTCGGCCTTCTTGCGCGGAATGAGGGTGCCGGTCGGCGTGTTCGAGTCGGCCATGCGTTCCTTGCGCGATGACTGGCCTGCACTGGTATCGGCAGTAGCGGCACATCCGGCCAGCGACAGCATTACGCCAGCCAGCAGAAACAGCTTCTTCATCCTTGCTCCTTCGAAGTGTGGACAGGCAAAACGCCTGCGACTGCAAACTCTAGCATTGCAAGCGTCGCCGCAATCTCTTCAATTGTCACTGCCGCACGCGCGCGCCACCCGACGCTTACTTCAACTTCACCGGCGCCACCGTCGTCCCATCCTTGACCTCGATCGCTGCGTCCTCGAAGCCCGGCGGACCGAACTTGCCGCGCGCATCGCGGCTGAAACCGTAGTTTTCCTTTGGTACGCCGATGAAGCTGCGGTCGAGCTCATTGTTCTCGTTCTCGTCCTGGTAGGCCAGCACGGCCCAGTTGCCGGCCGGGATATCCTTCAGCGTCACCACCGTCTCCGCCGCCCTGGCCGGCGCCGAGCCGCTGTAGCTGCATTGCTTCAGGAAGCGTTCCTTGTCGCACAGGGCGACGTTCACCTTGCCCTTGCCGGGGGTGACGCCCGACACGCGGACCTCGACCGTGGCGGCCGATGCGCCTGCCGTCAGCGCGCAGGATAGGGTGACAAAGAGGGTGCAACCGAAAACCATCTTGAAAAACATGTGTCGTCCTTTATTCATGGGAGGAAACGCCGATTCCCCAGCCGTGCGCACTGCGCGCCATGGTAGGCTGTTGGTATCCCGGCTTCTTGTTAATTCGTCAAACCATGCTGCTCAATACGCTCATCGTCGTGCTCACCGTCGTGTTCATGGAAGTCTTCTCCATCGTCGCGCACAAGTACGTCATGCATGGCTTCGGCTGGGGCTGGCACAAGTCGCACCACGAGCCGCGCACCGGCTGGTTCGAAAAGAACGACCTGTACGCGGTGGTCTTCGCCGGCGTCGCCATCGCCCTCATCTACGCCGGCACGCGCGGCTACCATCCGCTGGAATGGATCGGCGCCGGCATGACGGCCTACGGCTTCCTCTACTTCGTCGCCCACGACGGCCTGGTGCACGGGCGCTGGCCTTTCCGCTACGTGCCCAGGCAGGGCTACCTCAAGCGCCTCTACCAGGCCCACCGCATGCACCACGCGGTGGACGGCAAGGATGGCGCGGTCTCCTTTGGCTTCCTGTATGCCCCTTCGGCCGACAGCCTCAAGCAGCAGTTGCAGGCGCTGCATGGAGGCCGCCTGCAGCGGCGCCAGCCGAACCAGCAGCCGACTCAGCAGCAGGGCGCGTCCACAGCCGGGCAGGGCGCGGCGAATTCGTCGTCCGAATCCGTGAACTGAGCGCGTCGAACCCGCCGCGCAGCAGCAGCCACAACTTGGTGAGCTTGCTCGTGCCGGCGCGCGTGTCCCAGGCGCGCGGCCCGCGCCGCTTCACCACGATGCCGATCTGGCGGTACACCAGGCGTGCGGTGGCAATTGCCCAGGCCGAGCGCACGGGCAGCGCAGCCAGTCCGGCGTAGGCCGATTCGTAATACGGCTCGGCATGGTCGACCAGGCGTGCGGCGATGTTCGCCAGCGCCTCGCGGTGGCGCGGCAGCGCGATCTCGTCCTGGGGGATGCCGGCTTCGCGCAGCCAGGCTGCCGGCAAATAGCAGCGCCCGATCTGCGCATCGTCGACGATGTCGCGTGCGATGTTCGTCAGCTGGAAGGCCAGGCCCAGGTCGCAGGCGCGGTCCAGCACGGCCGGGTCGCGCGCACCCATGATCGAGGCCATCATCAGGCCAACCACGCCGGCCACGTGGTAGCAGTAACGCAGGGTGTCGTCGATGGTCTCGTAACGCGCTTCCTCGACGTCCATGGCGAAGCCGGCCAGGTGGTCGTAGGCATGGCGCGGCTCGATGCCGTGCTTGAGCGCGACTTCCTGGAAGGCGGCAAAGGCCGGATCGTGCATGCGTTCGCCGGCGTAGGCGCGGCGGGTCTGGTCGCGCAGCAGGGCCAGTTCCTTGACGGGGTCGTGGCCGGCCGCGTGCGGCGCCGCCGCTACGGCGGCGGGGGCGAACCCCAGCTCCTGGCCGTCGACCACGTCGTCGCAATGGCGGCACCAGGCATACAGCATCAGCACCCCGCGCCGGGTCTCGGCATCGAACAGTTTCGCCGCCGCCGCAAAGCTCTTCGACCCGACCGCTATGGTCTGGGTGGCATGCTGCATCAGCGCTTCGCTCATGCCGCCACCTCGCCCAGCATCAGGCCGGCAGTGGCCTTGGCCGAGCCGATCACGCCCGGCACACCGGCGCCGGGGTGGGTGCCGGCGCCGACCAGGTAAACGTTGGCCAGCTCGGCGTCGCGGTTGTGCGGGCGGAACCAGGCGCTTTGGGTCAGGATCGGTTCCAGCGAGAAGGCCGAGCCGTGGTGGGCGTTGAGCTGGTCGCGGAAGTCGTGCGGCGTGAAGATGCGGCTGGTGACCAGTTGGCTACGCAGGCCCGGCATATAGCGTTTTTCCAGGTACTCGAAGATGCGGTCGCGGTACAGCGGGCCTTCGACTTCCCAGTCGATCGGCGCATTGCCCAGGTGCGGCACCGGCGCCAGCACGTAATGGCTGCCGCAGCCGGGCGGCGCCAGCGAGGGGTCGGTGACGCAGGGCGCGTGCAGGTAGAGCGAAAAATCGTCGGCCAGCGATTCGCCGTTGAAGATGTCCTTGATCAGCTCGCGGTAGCGCGGGCCGAAGCACACGGTGTGGTGCTGCAGCTGCGAATGGTAGTGGTCGAGTCCGAAGTAGAGCACGAACAGGGAATTCGAGAAGCGTTTCTTCTTCAGCGATTCCGCTTCGGCCGCGCCGCGGGCATCGTGGCCGAGCAGCTTGGCGTAGGTGTGGACCACGTCGGCATTCGAGGCCACGGCGTCGGCCTGGAACAGGCGGCCGTCTTCGAGGCGCACGCCGGTGGCGCGGCCGTCCCTCGTTTCGATGCGCGCCACCGGCGCGTTCAGCTCGAAGCGCCCGCCGATGTCCTGGAACAGCTTGACCAGTCCCTTGACCAGCGCGCCGGTGCCGCCGCGCGGGAACCACACGCCCCAGCGCCGTTCCAAAGCATGGATGAGGGTGTAGATCGAGGAGGTGGCGAAGGGGTTGCCGCCGACCAGCAGCGAGTGGAAGGAGAAGGCCTGGCGCAAATGCTCGTCCTGGATGAAGCGCGACACCATGCCGTACACGCTGCGCCAGGCCTGCAAACGCGCCAGCTGCGGGCCGGCCTGGATCATGTCGCGGAACGACAGGAAGGGCACGGTGCCGAGCTTGATGTAGCCTTCCTCGAACACGGCCTTCGAATACGCGAGGAAGCGTTTATAACCCTCGACGTCGGCCGGGTTGCGCGCGTGGATCTGGCGGTCCAGCGCTTCCTGGTTGTTCAGGTAATCGAAATGGCTGCCGTCTTCCCAGCACAGGCGGTAGAAGGGCTCGACCGGCAGCATCTCGACGTAATCTTCGATGCGCTTGCCGGCCAGCGTGAACAGCTCCTCGATGCAGGACGGATCGGTAATCACGGTGGGGCCGGCGTCGAAGACGAAGCCCTGGTCTTCGTAGACGTAGGCGCGGCCGCCCGGCTTGTCGCGTTTTTCGAGCAGGGTGGTCTGGATGCCGCGCGCTTGCAGGCGGATGGCCAGCGCCAGGCCGCCGAAGCCGGCGCCGATGACCACGGCGGTTTGTTGTTGGTTCATTCGGGGTTCCTGATCTGACGAGGGTGGATCTTGCGGGCCGCGGCAAAGGCGGCCACCAGGGGCACGGGCGGTTTGCCGCTGAGGATGCGCGCCTTGTCGCGCAGGCGCAGGCGGCCGGCGTAGAAATGGGCGATCAGGCGCGGCGACAGGCGGTAGAAGCGCCCCATCACGCGCCAGCGTTTGTCGGGGCTGCCGGCCAGGAACAGCATGCGGTTCAGCAGGCGGAAGAAGCGCTGGGCGCGCCATTCCTGTTGCGCTTCGTCGCGGATCGCCGCGAACAGGCGCGGGGCGCTGAAGTCGGCGCCGTTGTCAATGAGGCCGGCGATGCGCTCGGCCAGGCGCACCGCATGCGGCAGCGAGTAGCCGGTGGTCGAGTGGAACAGGCCGGCGCGCAGGCCGGCGCAAGGCTGGCCATCGAGCTCGCGCCAGTAGGCGTCGAAGTCGCCGGCCAGCACGATGGGCAGCGAGCCGTGTTCTTCGCGCAGCACTTCCTCGATCTGCCAGCCGCGCGCCTGCGCATACTCGGCGATATTCGCGCGCAGGCGCTCCGGCTCCCAGGCGCCGGTGTCGACGTAATGCGTGTCTTCGATCAGCAGCGTGTGTTCATCGAAGGGCAGGGTATACACGAAGCGGTAGCCACCCTGCTGCTCGACGCTGGCGTCCATGATGATCGGGGCGGTGAGTCCGTGCGGCGCGGCCAGGCGCACTTCCTGGCCGAGGAAGGTCTGGTAGCCGAGCGCCAGGCGGTCCGACGCGCGTACGCCGCGGCCGTCGATCACGGCGCTTGCATGCAGGACGTCGCCGCCGGCCAGCGTGACCGTGGTCGGGGTCAGCGCATCGATCCGCACGCCGGTGCGCAAGGCGGGGCCGAGCGCCGCACTAACGACGCGCGCAAAGGCGTCCGAGGTGACGCTGGCATAGCCGCTGCCCAGCGTGCGGGCGTAATCAGGAAAGACCACGTCGTAGCGCGGCCAGCGTTTGGCGACGACAGGCGCGATCCAGGCATGCTGCTCCGGCGTCAGGTCGCCGTCGTGGAAGGACCAGGTGTGGTTGCCGCCGATGCGTTCCTCTGCTTCCAGCAGCAGGATGCGCAGCCCGGGGCGCTGGGCGTGCAGGCGCCAGGCGATCAGGCCATTCGCCAGGCCGCCGCCGGCCAGGATCACATCGTATTGCGTGTCGCTTGCCATGACGGGTTTATCCAAGGCTGGCCACACCCGTCTCGGCCGTTGCCGGCGGCCCTGCTTGCACCTGCGCCTGGACGGGCTGGCGCAAGGCGAGCCGCTGGCCCAGGGCGTCTTCGACCAGGCTGGCCGCGCGCGCGGCGCCGCCGGCGCGCGCCAGGTCCTGGGCCAGAGGCGCCATGCGTCTGGCGAAGCCGGCATCGTCGAGCAGGCGGCGCAGCAGGCGGCCGATCTGCGCCGGGCTGGCGAAGCGCGGCGACGCCGACAGGCCGATGCCGGCATGGCGGATGCGCGCCGCCGCGCCGGGCTGGTCGAAGGCGATCGGCAGCGCCAGGATCGGCGTGCTGGCGGCAATCGCATCCATCACCGTGTTCGAGCCGGCGTGCGAGATCACGACGTCGGCGCGCGCCAGGACTTCCTGTTGCGGTGCAAAGGCCACCACCCAGTCGGCGCCCAGCTCGCGCAGGGCCTGGGCCTGGCGTTCGTCGAGACCGCCGCAGTGGGCAACCAGCAGCTGCACGTCCTGCTTGCGGCAAGCCTGCACGATGCGCTTGAACAGGCCGAAGCGCCCGCCCTGCAGGGTGCCGAGCGAAGCGAAGACGAAGGGACGGCCGGGATCGACATCCGGCATGCGGCGGCCGTCGTCGTGGATTTGGTCGGCCTGCGTGGAGCGCAGCGGGCCGACATGATGGAAGTGCGGCGGCAGCGCCTTGCGCGGGAAGTCGAAGGTCTCGACGGTCTGGCTCACCTCGACCAGCGGCGACAGGCATTCGTGCAGGGCGCTGCGCGGCGCCAGGCCCAGATTGCGCGCCTGCGCCGCGATCACCTCGGCATGCGGCGACATCAGCCAGTCGTAGACGCGCGTGCTGCCCTCGACCATGTGGCGCGCGCGCTCGCTGTCCTCGAAGTCGAAGGGCATGACCGGCAGCGGGATGCCGGGCTCGCGGTTCACCGGCAGCGCGTTCGCCACCGAGGCGAAGGGCAGGCCCATGCCCTCGGCCACCAGGCCGCCGGCCGCTTCCATCTGGTCGCACAGCAGGGCGTCGATGCCGAGCGCCTCGATGGCGGGCGGCAATTCGCGGCACAGCATCCCGGTGGTGCGCGCCATGTCCTGGATCACGCGGCGCAGGCCCAGCGGCCCGCCGGGATTGGCGGCGCGCTCGATGGAAGCGGCCAGCGTGCCGGCCGGGTGGGTGTCGCGGCCGAGCGCGTGGAAGCCGAGGCGTGGGTCCTTCAGGTAGGCGCCGGCATCGACCTGATGCAGGAAGGTGATGCGGTGGCCGCGCGCGGCCAGTTCGAGGCCGAGCGCCGCCATTGCGCTGTAGTGGCTGTAGAACGCCGGTGCGACCACGCCGAAGTGGGCCATGCGCTGATTCCTTGGATTACACGGGTTGATTCGACGGGGCAGCTGGAGCCATGCTCAATGGCGCACCGCGTAGTCGGCCTGCTGGCCGGCAAAGTAGTGCCCCGCGCCGCCGCCGAACAAACTGCCGACGAAGCGGCGCGTGCCCTGCTTGCTGCCGATGGCGTCGGTCAGGCAGCGGTCGGCTTCGTGCAGGTGGTCCATCAGGCGCCGGCGCGCTTCGTCGAAGCCGAGCGTGTTGATGAAGGTGGCCTTGTTGACGTCCTTGCCCGTGTCCTTGCCGGTGATGGTCGGGTCCATGCCGGGGCCGTCCTGGAAGTCGTCGCGCAGCTGGAAGGCGTGGCCGGCGGCCAGTGCAAAGGCGCGCAGCGAGCGGGCCACGCAGTCGTCAGTTTCGGCAATGATGGCGGCCATGTCGACCGCGGCGCCGAGCAGCACGCCGGTTTTCAGTTCGTTGGTGGTGGCGATGTCCTCGGCCGAGCGGGCAGTGGCCTGCAAATCGAGGAACTGGCCGCGCACCAGGCCTTGTGCGCCGATGGTTTCCGACAGCCGCGCCACCAGCCGCGTGCGTACCGGCGGCGGAATATCCTGGGCCGCGCCGAGGATGCCGAAGGCGCGGCTGAGCAGGGCGATCGAGGCGAGGATGGCGACGTCTTCGCCATACTGCACGTGGATCGTGGGTTTGCCGCGGCGCAGCCGGGCGTCGTCCATGCAGGGCATGTCGTCGAGCACCAGCGAGGCAGCATGTACCAGTTCGACGGCGCAGGCGACGTCGATCAGGGCCGGCGAATCGCAGCCGAGGTCGCGCGCGACCAGCATCAGCAGCAGCGGGCGCATGCGCTTGCCGGAACCGAGGGCGGCGGCGCGCATGGCGGCGGCCAGGCGGTCGGAGTTCGGGCCGCTGTCGGCGAGCAGGGCGGCGAGGCGGTCTTCCACTTCCCGGCGCACCATGTCGAGTTCCGCCCCGGTGAACTCCTTCGGGGCGTCTATCTCGCGCTTGGCGAATCTTTCTGCTTGCGTACCCATACGCGCTCCTCCGCCAAAGTGGATGTGAAATTGATGAATTCGGAGCCAATCATACCGGAAACTTGACTGAATAATAATCAACAAGTTCAACGGTGTGCGGTATAGACAAGTTTGGCACTTATGCCCTGGCGCCGTCGTTTGTATGCATCGGTACTGCTGACGGCAACTATTCCATGGTCCGGCCATGATTGGCGCCTCAGGCGTCGAGAGACGCAACGCAAACAGTTCCAGACGCCGCACAGCCGGGGTCAAGTCTGACATCGAGACACGAGCTCTGCATTAAACCTCGGCAGGCTCCTGGTACGCCTGAGTTCGTGTCCGAATGTCAGACTTGACCCCAGTTGTTTTTTGGCGATAGAGCGGCGCAGCCGGGGTCAAGTCTGACATCGAGACACGAGCTCTGCATTAAACCTCGGCAGGCTCCTGGTACGCCTGAGTTCGTGTCCGAATGTCAGACTTGACCCCAGTTGTTTTTTGGCGATAGAGCGGCGCAGCCGGGGTCAAGTCTGACATCGAGACACGAGCTCTGCATTAAACCTCGGCAGGCTCCTGGTACGCCTGAGTTCGTGTCCGAATGTCAGACTTGACCCCAGTTGTTTTTTGGCGATAGAGCGGCAAAAAAAATGCCGCCCGACTTGCGTGGGCGGCATGCGCGTATGCGCTAGCTGGTCCTGGTCAACTGTAGGCAGTCCAGGTCTGCGGAATATCGATCTGGCCGGTCTTGGCGGCGTTGGCGTAGGCGCGCATTTCGGCGACGACGGCTTCCAGCTGTTCGTTACCCGGGTTCTGCAGGAACCCCTTCATGCGTTCGTGCAGCGCGGCTTGCTGGTCGCGCCATTCATAACGGGAAGTCTTGCTCATGCTGCCCCCTTGCAATTGAACACAGTGATGTTCTTGTTGAGATCCATGACATCCTCCTTGATAAGGGAGTCAGGTTCTCACACAAGCGTGCACGGGATCGGTGCGCTGACGCACATTTGCTCAGCAGTATCCAGCGGAAAAAGACCTATCGCAACACGGCGCGATAGAACATGGCCAGCCGTTCATCGAGCAGGCGATGCGCTTCGGCGCTCGATGGTTGGGCGTCGGGAAATACGAAGCGCTGCACGCTGTCGCCGGAGATGATGCTGATCAGGAAAGCCGTCAGCTGGCCGAAGGGTAAATCGTCGCGCAGCTGGGCGCGCACGTCGGCGCGGGCGAAGTAGCGGTCGATCATTTCGCGCGTCAGGCGCGGGCCGGCGCCGTAGAACGTATCCGCCAGTTCAGGGTTGCCGGGCGCCTCGGCGATCACCACGCGCTGCATCGCAATCAACTGGTCCTTGTATAGCAGATCGAAGAACTGGTGCGCGAAGTCGCCGACCACCTCACGGAGGGGCCGCATGTCCGTGTCCATGTCGCGCATGCGGAAGAACTGATCGCGGCGCGCCACCAGCACCGCATTCAGCAGGCCGGCCTTGCCGCCGAACTTCACGTAGATGGTGCGCACCGCAACGCGCGCGGCGCGGGCAATGGCTTCCAGGCTGGTGCGGGTATAGCCGTTGGCCAGGAACAGGCGGGCGGCGGCGTCGATCAGGTCCTGGGTGCGTGCTTCGACGTCGCCCGCCTTTGGACGGCCGGCGCTGCGAGGGCAGGCGGGCGCCTGGCCTTCCGGCGCTGCGAGTGCTTGCGATGGTTTGCTCATGCCGTCACTGTAAATCACCAACAAATGAAATGCAACCGTTTCATTTCTTGACGAACCCAGGCGAATGCCGAATAATGTAGGACAACACTTATTCCCTTTTCGGAGTTGCCTTCATGTCCCAACCGCAGACTTCGGGCCCGCAAGCCCCGCTCGGCGCTACCCCATCCGCTGCACCAGCCGGCGCACCTGCCGCACCGGGCAAGACCCCGCCCAACAAGCGCGTGCTGGTCGTGGTCGGCCTGATCGCCCTGGCTGCCATCGTCGCCGGCGGCCGCATGTGGTACCGCAGCCATAACTTCGTCGAGACCGAAAACGCCTACGTCGCCGGTCACGTGCACCCGGTCTCGGCGCGCATCGCCGGCGTGGTCACGCGCGTGCTGGTGGAAGACAACCAGCATGTGAAAGCGGGCGACCCGATCGCCGAACTCGATCCAGCCGACCAGCACGTGCGCGTCGAGCAGATCGAGGCGCAGATCGCCAGCGCCCGGCAGCAGGTGCTGCAGGCCGACGCCCAAGTGGCGCAGGTCAAGGCGCAGGCCGAAGCGGCCGGCGCCCAGGTCGGCCAGTCGCAGGCCCTGCTGGTGCGTGCGCGCCAGGACGCCGAGCGTTTCGGCCAGCTGTACAACACCACCATGAAAGCCGTCTCGAAGGCCGAAGTCGACGCCGCGAACGCCGCGCGCGCCGCCGCCACCGCCGACGTGGCTGCGCGCCGCGACACCGCGAACGCCGCCAAGGCCAGCATCGCCGCCGCCAGCTCGGCGCGCGACGTGCTGAATGCGCAGATCAAGGTGCTGCAGGCGCAATTGAAGGATGCGCAGCAGCAGGTCGGCTACAGCCGCATCGTGGCCCCGGTCGATGGCCGCATCGGCCGCCGCAGCGTGGAAGTCGGCGCGCGCGTGCAGCCGGGCCAGCAACTGGTGGCCGTGGTCGAGGACAAGGTCTGGGTCACCGCCAACTTCAAGGAAACCCAGCTGGCCGGTTTGAAGCAGGGCCAGGAAGTGGAACTGGCCGTCGATGCGCTGCCGGACGAGCACCTGGTCGGCCGCGTGGAAAGCTTCTCGCCGGCCTCGGGCAACCAGTTCGCGCTGCTGCCGGCCGATAACGCGACCGGCAACTTCACCAAGATCGTGCAGCGCGTGCCGGTGAAGATCGTGTTCGACCAGAAGGACGTGCAGCGCCTGTCCGGCCGCCTGGTGCCGGGCATGTCGGTGGTGGCCGAGATCGACTTGCGCCAGAAGGCGGAAGCGACCCGCACTGCGGCCAAGTAATCGCCTGAGCCTAATCGCTTGAGCCAACACGCCAAGGACCACCCATGAGCACTACGACCAAGGCTGCCCCCGGCGCCTTCCCGGGCGCGCCGGCTGCCGGCGCCGCCATCGGGCTGCGCACCTGGATCGCGGTCGCCGCCGGCATGCTCGGCGCCTTCATGGCGGTGCTCGACATCCAGATCACCAACTCGTCGCTGCGCGACATCCTGGGCACGTTGTCGGCGACCCAGGAAGAGGGTTCCTGGATTTCCACCGCCTACCTGTGCGCCGAGATCGTCGTGATCCCGATGACGGCGCTGTTCGCGCGCGCCTTCGGGGTGCGCAACTACATGATCGGCACCACCGCGCTGTTCCTGGTCTTCTCGACCCTGTGCGGCGCGGCCTGGAACCTGGAAAGCATGATCGCTTTCCGCATGATGCAAGGCTTCACCGGCGGCGCCCTGATCCCGATGGCGATGACCCTCGTGATGACGCGCCTGCCCGCCTCGAAGCGCGCGACCGGCATGGCCATCTTCGGCCTCACCGCCACGCTGGCGCCGGCCATGGGCCCGACCCTGGGTGGCTACCTGTCCGAGCTGTACAGCTGGCCGTCGATCTTCTATATCAACTGGGTGCCGGGCGTGCTGCTGATCGCCGGCATCATGTGGGGCCTGGACAAGGAAAAGGCGCAGGTCGGCCAGCTGGTGCACGCCGACTGGCTCGGCATCTTCCTGATGGCGATGGGCCTGGGGTGTTTGACCATCTTCCTGGAAGAGGGTAATTCGAAGGACTGGTTCGATTCCAGCTTCATCATCAGCTTTGCCGCGCTGTCCCTGATCGGCATCCTCGGCTGGGTAGCGAACAGTTTTGTCCGCCAGCAGTCGTTCGTGAATCTGCGCCTCTACGGCCAGCGTAACTTCCTGGTGGCGACCGTGCTGTCGGCCGTCACCGGCATGGGTTTATACGGTTCGTCGTACCTGCTGCCGCTGTACCTGGGCCAGATCGCCGGCTACACGCCGATGCAGATCGGCGAAGTGATTGCCTGGGTCGGGCTGCCGCAGCTGATCGTGATGCCGTTCGCGGCGGCCCTGTCGTCGAAGGTCGACAACCGCATCATGTGCAGCTTCGGCTTGCTGCTGTTCGGCGGCTCCTGCCTGATGAACGCCTTCATGGACGCCAGCACCGGCTACGACCAGCTGATGGTGACCCAGATCATCCGCGCCATCGGCCAGCCTTTCGTGATGCTGACGCTGTCGAATTTTGCGATGCAGGGCATCGCGCCGAAGGACATGCCGTCGGCCTCGAGCCTGTTCAACATGACGCGTAACCTGGGCGGTTCGGTCGGTATCGCGCTGCTGGCGACCTCGCTCACCAACCGCGAGCACTTCCACTCGGCGCGCATCGGCGAATCGGTGTCGACCTATGCGCCGGCGACCCAGGAACGCCTGGACCAGATGACGCAGGCCTTCATGGCCAGTGGCATCGACCCGGCCACGGCGGCCAACCAGGCGCTCGCCGCGCTCGACCGCATCGTGCGGCGCGAATCGTATGTGATGGCCTACAACGACGGTTTCTGGATCGTCGGCCTGATCCTGATCTCGTGCATCGCCGTGGTCTGGCTCGCCGACAAGGTCAAGTCCCCCGGCGGCGCCGGCGGCGGTGGCCATTGAACCCTATTCGATTGAAGAGAAAAACGATGTTCGAATCCTTTGCCCAGAACCTCCCGCGCCGCGCGGCGCTTGCCGTGGCGGCCGCCGTGCTGGTGTCCGGCTGCTCGACGATCGGTCCCGACTTCGTGGCGCCGAAGCCTGTCGAAGGCGCGGCCTTCCGTCATGCCACCGTTTCTTCTGAAACGGCCCCTGCGGACAATGCCCGCCTGCCGGCCAACTGGTGGACCGTCTTCAACGACGCCACCCTGAGCGAACTGGAAGCGCGCGCCCTGCGCGACAGCCCGGGCGCGAAAGCCGCGGCCCAGCGCCTGCTGCAGGCGCAAGCCCAGCTCGGCGTGGTGCGCGCCGGCCAGGCGCCGAACGTGTCGGTCAACGCCGGCATCTCGAACTCGCGCACCTCGGCTGAAACGGCGCAGGGCCTGGCGCTGGGCGGCCGTTCGATCGAAGGTAACAACTACACGGTCGGCGCCTCGCTCTCGTACGAGCTCGATATCTGGGGCCGCGTGCGCCGCATCGTCGAAGCCGCCGATGCCGGCGCGCTGGCGGCCCAGGACGACCGCGACGCCGTGCTGCTGATGCTGACCGGCCAGGTGGCGCAAAGCTACTGGCAGCTGCGCGGGCTCGATGCCGAGCAGGCGATCCTGGTCGATGCCCTGGCTGCGCGGCGCGAAGCGCAGGAACTGATCGAGGCGCGCTTCAATGCCGGCCTGTCGAACGAGCTGGACGTATCGCGTGCCCGCATCGAGCGTGCGAATGCCGAAGCCGACTTGCACGAGGTGCAGCGCCAGCGCAACGCGGTCGAGCATGCGCTGGCGGTGCTGGTGGGTGTCTCGCCGAGCACGCCGCTGGTGGCCAGTGCCGCCAGGACCGCGCTGCCGCTGCCCCCCGCCATTCCGGTCGGCCTGCCGGCCAGTTTGCTGAGCCAGCGGCCGGACCTGGCCGCCAGCGTGGCGAACCTGAAGGCGGCGAATGCGCAGGTGGGCGTGGCCGAGGGCTTGTTCTATCCGTCGCTGACGCTGACCAGCAACTTCGGCTACGCGTCGGAATCGCTGCGCGATCTGGCGGGCGGCAGCGCGCGCCAGTTCTCGGTGGGGCCGCTGGCCCTGTCGCTGCCGGTCTTCGACGGCGGCCGCAACCGCGCCAACCTGGCGCTGTACCAGGCGCGCTATGACGAAGCAGTGGCGAACCATGAGAACCGTTTGCTGACGGCCCTGCGCGAAGTGGAAGATGCATTGTCCGACGTGCAGGGGCGCCAGAAGCAGGGCGACGTGCAGGCCCAGGCACAAGAGGCGGCGGCGCGTGCGCTGCTGGTGGCGCAGGCGCGCTACGAGCGTGGCGTGTCGACCTACCTGGACGTGATCGACGCCCAGCGCAGCACGCTGGCAGCCGACCGCGCGGCGGCGCAGATCCGGACCCAGCGCTTGCTGGCGTCGGTGGCCGTGGCGCGCGCGCTGGGTGGTGGGTGGGAACAGGCGCCGGCGCTGGTGACGGTGCGGTAAGCAGTTCGCTGGTTCTGGCGCGGTCTGCTTGGCCTGCGCCGCTTCCTGGGGCGGCGCCATTTTCCGTACGGTGGGCACCCCGTGCCCACGCGGTTACGTGCGTATGCTTGCACCTGTGGCCGTGAATCTTCGCCCGCGACATCATCAACGGCCAAAACGCTATGCATGCGTTTTGGCCGTTTTCCATTTTCGCGAGCGAATCATCACCGTTAGCGGTGCAGGCAGAGGCACGTAACCGCGTGGGCACGGGGTGCCCACCGTACGGTTGAAGTGATCAGCAAGATCACGCACAGTCCCCTCCTCACCTAACAGGATTACAATCCCCCGCTTGCATTCACACCAACAGGGGACACATGAAACACGCGCTTGCTCCACTCATCGCTCCACTCGTGCTGGCCATGACCGCTGCCGGCGCCGTCACTGCCGCCGACACACCCGCCACCAAACAAGCCCCCGCCAGCGTCACCCAGCTGAGCACCATGGCCAAGCGCTTCGCCCCCGTCGAACTGCGTGCCGACACCGCCAAGCTCTCGCAAGGCGACCGCGCCGCCATCGCCAAGCTGGTCGAAGCAGCAAAAATCGTCGACACCCTGCAATTGCGCCAGCGCTGGGCCAGCAACGAAGCGCTGTGGGCGGCCCTGAAAAAAGACACCACCCCGCTCGGCAAGGCGCGCCAGGAATACTTTTGGCTGAACAAGGGCCCCTGGTCCATCATCGACGTCAACCGCTCCTTCATGCCCGCCGAGTACGCCGGCATCGCCATCCCCGCGCACAAGCCCGATGCCGCCAACTTCTATCCGCCAGGCGCCACCAAGGAAGCCCTGGAAGCCTGGATGAACGCGCTGCCGGCGAAAGACAAGGAAGCCGCCCAGTGGTACTTCACCGTCATCCGCAGCGACAAGGCCGGCAAGTTCCGCACCGTGAAATATTCCGAGGAATACAAGCCGGAACTGGAGCAGCTGGCCAGGCTGCTGCGCGAAGCCGCCGCCCACACCGACAACGCCTCGCTGAAGAAATTCCTGACCCTGCGCGCCGACGCCTTCCTGTCGAACGATTACCTGGCCTCGGACTTCGCCTGGATGGACCTCGACAGCCCGGTCGACATCACCATCGGACCCTACGAAACCTATAACGACGAGCTGTTCGGCTACAAGGCCGCCTTCGAAGCGTATGTGAGCGTGCGCGATCCCGAGGAAACGCAGAAGCTGAACTTCTTCGGCAAGCACATGCAGGAGCTGGAAGACAACCTGCCGATCGACAAGCAGTACCGCAACCCCAAGGTGGGCGCCATGGCGCCGATGGTGGTGGTGAACCAGGTCTATGGCGCAGGCGACGGCAACATGGGCGTGCAGACCGCCGCCTATAATTTGCCGAACGACGAGCGCATCATCCGCGAGCGCGGTTCCAAGCGCGTGATGCTGAAGAACATCCAGGAAGCGAAGTTCGAATCGACCCTGAAGCCGATCACCAAACTCGTCCTGCGCCTGCAAGACCAGAAGGACCTCGACTTCAATTCCTTCTTCACCCACATCCTGGCCCACGAAATTACCCATGGCCTGGGACCGCATGTGACCCGCCAGGGCGGCAAGGAATCGACGCCGCGCCAGGACTTGAAAGAGGCGTACTCGACCATCGAGGAAGCGAAAGCCGACGTCACCGGCCTCTGGGCGCTGGCCTACATGATGGAGAAGGGCCAGTTGAAGGACACGCTGGGGCAGGGCGAAGCAGCCGAGCGCAAGCTGTACAACACCTTCCTGGCCTCCTGCTTCCGCACGCTGCACTTCGGCCTGACCGATTCGCACGCGCGCGGCATGGCGATCCAGGTGAACTACCTGCTCGATAAAGGCGCGTTCGTCTCGCATGGCGACAGCACCTTCTCGGTCGACTTCAAGAAGATCAGGCAAGCCGTGATCGACCTCGACCGCGAATTCCTCACCATCGAAGCGACCGGCGACTACGCGCGCGCCAAGGCGATGATGGCGCACTACGTGGTGATCCGCCCGGACGTGCAGAAGGCGCTCGACAAGATGAAGGCGGTGCCGAACGATATCCGTCCGGCCTTCGTGACGGCTGCATCGCTGAGCGGGGCGCCGGCGCGTTAATCGAGACAGTCGATAGAGAACGCCGAACTAGAAAATAGCTATTATCTATCGACTTTATTGAATGGATAGCGCGAACAAATGATTCGCGCGGTTTCTGTTATATTCATAGTTGTTTCCATGTGGAAATTACCGTCGTATGAAGCGACCGGAGCACCTGCTCCGCATGAATGTAGCGAGCAAACCATGTCCTTATCCAAACTCACCATCGGCGCACGCCTTGCGCTGGGTTTCGGCGCCGTGCTGGTGCTGATGATGCTGTTGACCGCGCTGGCGGTCAGCCGCGTCGGCCAGATCGATGCCACCCTGAACCACATCAACGACGTCAACAACGTCAAGCAGCGCCACGCCATCAATTTCCGTGGCAGCGTGCACGACCGCGCCATCGCCCTGCGCGACGTGGTGCTGGCCGCCGACAATGCCGCCGCCGGGCCGGCGCTGGCGCGCATAAGCACCCTGGCCGCCAACTACGAACATGCCGCAACCGAGCTCGATGCCCTGTTTGGCGCCGGCCGCGAAGTGCTGCCCGAGGAGCGCGATGCGCTGGCCGCCATCAAGGAAGAAGAGCGCAAGGCCCAGCCGCTGGTTGCGCAAGTGAGCGCGCTGCGCCTGAATGGCGACGCCGAAGGCGCGCGCACCCTGCTGGCCCAGGAAGCCGGCCCGGCCTTTACCGCCTGGCTGGCCAGCGTAAACCGCCTGATCGACCTCGAGGAAACGCGCAACAAGATCTCGACCGCGGAAGCGCGTTCGCTGTCGAGCAGCTTCTTTGCCTGGATGGGCGTGCTGTGCGCAATTGCGGTGGCCATTGGCGCGCTCGGCGCCTGGACCATCACCCGCGGCCTGCTGCGCCAGCTCGGTGGCCAGCCGGACTACGCCGTGCAGATTGCCGGCCGCATCGCCGCCGGCGAACTCGGCGTGCAGATTCACACCGCGCCCGGCGACCGCTCCAGCCTGCTGTACGCCATGAAGGGCATGCGCGACAGCCTGGTCGGGATCGTGTCGCAGGTGCGCGCCGGCACCCTGACCATCGCGACCGCCTCGACCGAGATCGCGGCCGGCAACGAAGACCTGTCGCGCCGTACCGAACGCCAGGCCGATACCCTGATGGACACCGCCGCCTCGATGGAAGAACTGACCGCCACCGTGCGCCAGAATGCCGACAATGCGCGCCAGGCGAACGTGCTGGCGGAATCGGCGTCGGGCGTGGCCACGCGCGGTGGCGAGGTGGTGGCGCAGGTGGTGCAGACCATGGCCTCGATCAACGATTCCTCGAAGCAGATTGCCGACATCATCGGCGTGATCGACAGCATCGCCTTCCAGACGAATATCCTGGCCCTGAACGCGGCCGTGGAAGCAGCCCGCGCCGGCGAGCAGGGGCGCGGCTTTGCGGTCGTCGCCAGCGAGGTGCGCAACCTGGCGCAGCGCTCGGCCAAGGCAGCGCAAGAGATCAAGGCCCTGATCAAGAGCTCGGTCGAGCGCGTCGATGCCGGCGCCCGCCTGGTGGACGCGGCCGGGAATACCATGGACGAGATCGTCGCCAGCGTGAAGCACGTGACCGGCATCATGGCCGAGATCAGCGCCGCCAGCGCCGAGCAGCGCGCCGGCATCGAGCAGGTGAACACGGCCATCGGCCGCATGGACGAGGCCACGCGTCAGAATGCGGCGCTGGTCGAGCAGGCTGGCGCTGCCTCGCTGTCGCTGCAGGACCAGGCGGCGGCGCTGGCGCAGGTAGTGAGTGTCTTCAAAATGGCACAGTCCGACAGCCCGACTGTTGCATCGCCGCCTCAAGCGCGGCGCCTGGCGTTGCCGGTTTGAACACGGACAAAAATATTTCTGATTGGGAAGATATTCTCGGTTCTAGAATTGCCTTAGAGCATTTCATCCAGACCGGAAGTCTTCCATGTCCAAGTATCCTGCCGTTGCCGCGCTGCTCGCCTGCGCGTCCATCCAGTCCGCTCATTGCGCCGACCTGACCGCCCTCGAGGGGCGCTGGCTGCAGGCGGCGGCGCCGGTCCTGTCCTATTCCCAGAAGCTGGCGCTGCCGATCGACATCGTCGTGCAGCCCCAGCCACGCGCCAACGACGTGCCGCTGGCCATGGGTTTCGATAACGGGCGCTGCAAGCTGGTGCTGACCCTGCGCGGCAATCCTCAGGCCGAGACCATCCTCGACGGTGTGCCCGATGCGCAGCGCGGCGAACTGATCGAGGCGATGACGGCGCACGAGGTGGCGCATTGCTGGCGCCACGTGCGCGGCGCCTGGAAGGCCTTGCCGGCCGGCTTCGTCGAGGTAGGCGAGGAGCGCGCCGCCAGCGGCGAACTGCTGGCCGCCTCGAAAGCGATGCGCGAGTCGCGCCGCGAGGAAGCCTACGCCGACCTGGCCGCCCTGGCCTGGACCCGCCAGCGCAATCCCGACGCCTATGGCCGCGTGCATGCCTGGTTCGAGTCCGTGCGCAAGGCGCAGCCGGTGGCGCGCAGCGGGCACGACACCCGCCTCTGGGTGGAACTGGCGCGCGACGCCAGCCGCCTGGGCAATACCGGCGCCCCGTTCGACGATGCGGCGCCGCTCTGGCGCGAGGGCCTGCTGCAGGCCGAGTGAATTCCTCCCGATGGCGGCCGCATGCGCCGCCGCAGAGCGTTCATGGTTTTTCCGGCAACGGTACGCTGTCGCACAGAAGTTGGGAGGGGTGCGGCGTTTAATGACGCCATCACAACAACCGACATGAGGGACACTGCCATGAACTCCTTGCTTGCAACCCTGCTCGCCACCGCGGCCGGCGCCAGCCTTGCCATTGCGCCTGCCCAGGCCCAGACAAAGGACGCCGCCGGTTACCGCGATGCCGTGCAAAAAGTGTCGGCCGACTACAAGACGGCCAGCGCCAAGTGCGACGCCATGAAGGGCAACGACAAGGACGTCTGCATGGCCGAGGCCAAGGTGGCCCGTGCACGCGGCGAATCGCAGGCCGTGGCCAAATATGAAAACAGCGAATCGGCCCGCTCGCACGCCCGCGAAAAAGTCGCGGACGCCGACTATGACCTCGCCAAGGAAAAATGCGACGCCAGGAACGGCGCCGACAAGGACAGCTGCATGGACAATGCCAAGTCGGTGCACACCGCCGCCCTGGCCGATGCCAAGGCCGGACGCGACGGTTCCACCGCGCTCGGTTCCAGCGGCAGCACCGGCCTGATCGCCAGTACCGACACGAAGGACCCGGCCAAGGCCGCGGCCGTTGCCAAGTGCGAACAGGCGACCGGCGGCTCGGCGGCCGGCTGCCTGGTCGACAGCAAAGGCAACGTGACCACCATGGCCAACCGCGCCGAGAACGCCACCGACCGCGCCGCCGACAAGACCCGCGCCGCCGCCTCGACCGCCGTCGACAGGACCAAGGAAGTAGCCGCTACCGCCGTCGACAAGACCAAGGCCGCTGCCTCGACCGTGGCCGAGAAGACCGGCCTGGACGGCGCCGGCGAACGCCTGCGCGCGGCCGGTTCGACCATCGCCCAGAAGACCGAGAGCGCGGTCGACAACCTCGGCGACAAGACCCGCCAGGCTGCGTCGAGCGCGAAGGAAAACACGCAGGAAGCCATGCAGACCGCCGGCGAGAAGACGCGCGACACCGCCGCCGCCGTGGCCGACCGCACCGACCGCGCGACCGACAAGGCCGCCGACAACACGCGCGAAGCAACCCGCGACGCCACCCGCGGCACTGCCGTGGCCGCTTCCGACACGGCGATCACGACCAAGGTCAAGGCGAACATCTTCAAGGAGCCGGAGCTGAAATCGATGGCGATCCATGTCGAAACCGAGAAGGGCGTGGTGATGCTGAGCGGTTTCGTCGAATCGAAGGCCGAGGCCGACAAGGCCGTGAAGGTGGCCAAGGAAGTCGATGGCGTGGCCAGCGTGAAGAGCGCGATCAAGGTCAAGTAAGCGACTGCTGTGTTTCCGTCGCTGTCGTTTTTTACCGTCGCCCGGAGGCAATCCGGACGGCGGCGGCAGCCCGGGCTCCTACCCAACCGGGGGTGGCGCGGTATAATTTTCGGGTGAATAAACTCGAAGCCTTTGGATTCATCGTGGCCCAGGCCGCCCGCGGTGACATTACCTTTCCTACCAGCGTGAACGCCGTGCTGCGCCTGCAGCAGGCGCTCGACGATCCCGACTGTCCGCTCGACGAAGCCATCCGCCTGGTGCTGGCCGAGCCGCAACTGGCCGCGCGCACCGTGGCGCTGGCCAATTCGGCCGCGTTTTCCGGCGGCGGCGGCCCGCCCGTCACCAATGTGCGCGCGGCCGTGATCCGCATCGGCTACCGCCGCCTGCAGGCCTTGGTGGCCAGCCTGGTGGTGCGCCAGTTCGGCAGCCGCATCAAGGACCGCGGCCTGCGCAGCAAGGCCGAGCAGCTGTGGGAGCACACGGTGCACGTGGCGGCGCTGGCCGGGGCGCTGGCGCGGCGCGTCACCTTCGTCAATCCCGACACGGCCCTGTTCGCCGGCATCATCCACGAGGTCGGCGGCTTCTACCTGCTCTCGCGCGCCGACGAATTTCCCGGCCTGCTCGATGACGACACCGAGAAGTGGGGCGAGCTGTGCGAGGACGTGGTCAGCCTCGAGGTGCTGAAGAAGCTGTCGGTGCCGGCGCTGGTGGCCGACGCCATTGGCGAACTGCGCCGCGGCTGGATCAACATGCCGCCCTCGAACCTGCTCGACACCCTGCTGCTGGCGAACCAGTATGCGCCGGTGCCGTCGCCGCTGGGGGCGCCGCCGGCCGAACTGCCGGCCCACGGCGACAGCGCGCTCGACTTCGTGCTCGATGAAGAGATGCTGGCCGAGATCCGCGCCGAGGCGGCCGAGACCCAGGCGATCATGGGCGGGCCGCTGCTGGTCTGATCGGGGCCAGCTTAACGGCGCGTTTTTCAGGAACCAAGGCCGAGGCCAGCCGTTCTCATCGACATCCAGCAAGTGCTCGACGCGCAGACCGAAGCATGTGATATTTCGCAAACTTCTAGTGATAATATTTGGAAATATAAATTTCCACTGGGAATCACCATGCGCATCGCCAGGCTTGTCGCCAGTGTTCTTGCTTTTAGCGTCGGGGCGAGTGCCCACGCCGGTGTCATCGACCTGACCAGCATCATCGGCGGGGCCAACCTGTACGCCATCCACGACTTCACGGCGCCGTCGAGCGACGTCGAGGGGGCGCTGGTGGCGGGTGGAAATGTAACCGTGTCGAGCTATTCGATCAACGACAAGAAGCGCCCGGCGTTCGGGGAGTATGCAGCAATCGTGGGCGGCAACCTGACGTTGACCGGCGGCTCGATCAACCATGGCGGCGTCTACGTGGGCGGCGCCACGACCATGCAGTCGGCCGCCACGCCGACAGCCTTGCCGACCAACCCGGTCGACTTCGCCGCTACCGAGCAGTACTACAAGACCCTGACCCAAACGGTTGCCGGGATGGATGCAACCGGCGCAGTGAATCCTTTATGGAGCGGGGTAAGGGTAACGGGCAGCGGCAAGGGCGGCGTGGATATTTTCAATGTCTCGTCCGACCTGTTTCGCACCTCGAGCAGCTGGACGCTGGAACAGCTGACGCCCGGCCAGACCCTGATCTTCAACATCAGCGGCGACCTTGGCACCTTCAACGAAGGCGGCATCAGCTTCGAGCCGCTGAGCGCTTATAACGTGCTGTTCAATTTTTACGAAGCAAAGAACGTCAACGTGAAGGGCGTGATCGGCAGCGTGCTGGCGCCGTATGCCGCGGTGAATGCCAACTCGGGCGTCATCAACGGCAACGTGATCGTCGACTCCTGGAACTCGACGATCCAGGTGAATGCCAACCATTATTTCCAGGCCGTCGACGTGCCCGGTTTCAACCTGCCGCCGGGCGCCGGGGATCCGCATGGCGAGATACCGGAGCCAGGTTCGCTGGCCCTGGTCCTTGGCGGCCTGTGCGCGGCAGGCGCCGCTTATCGCTGGCGCAAGGCGGCCTGAGGCAGAGGCTTGCGTTCCATGGCAAGCATCCACAGCGCCAGGCCTACGCCGGCCACGGCCATGCCGGCCGCCACCCACTGCGGCGAAGCGTACGAATAGCCCAGCGTCAGCGGAATCCCGCCAAGGAAGGCGCCGGTGGCGTTACCGATATTGAAGCCCGACTGGCCGAGCGACGAGCCAAGCATCTCTGCTTCGCGCGAATGGCCGATCAGCAGCATCTGGATTGGCGGGCCCAGCGCCAGCGCGTTCGCGCCGGTGGCAAAGGCCAGCATCAGCATCGCCGGTTGCGAGCTAGCGAGCAAGCCGTTCAACAGCAGCAGGACCGTCATGCTGGCGAGCAGCAGGGCCACCGCGCGCAGCGGCGCGAAGCGGTCGGCCAGGCGCCCGCCAAGCGTGACGCCCACGGTCATGCCCACGCCGACCACCGTCATGATCAGCGGGATCTGGCCTGGGGCAAACTGCGCCATGTCGGTCAGCAGCGGCGCGATATAGCTGAACCAGGCAAAGAAGCCGCCGGTGCCGATCGAGGTGATCGCCAGCGCCAGCCACAGGCCCGGCTTGCGGAAGATCTTCAGGTCCTTCCTCAGGCCGGCGCCGGGCGTGGCCTCGAAGTAGGGCACCCATTGCTTCAGGCTGAGGGCGGTGGCCAGGCCGATGGCGGCCACGACCAGGAACACCAGGCGCCAGCTGACGTTGTGCCCGAGCCAGGTACCGAAGGGCACGCCGAGCACGTTGGCCAGGGTCAGGCCGGTGAACATGGTCGCCAGCGCGGCGGCCACCTTGCCCGGATCGGCCAGGCGGCTGGCCACCACGGCGCCAACGCCGAAGAAGGCGCCATGCGGCAAGCCGGCCAGGAAACGCGAGGCCATCATCAGCCCGAAGTTCGGCGCCAGCGCCGACAGGCCATTGAACACGGCGAACATCAGCATGAACCAGACCAGCACGCTGCGCGGCGGACGGCCGGCCACCAGCGCCACCAGGGTCGGCGCACCGACCACCACGCCCAGCGCGTAGGCGGAAATCAGATAGCCGGCCTGGGGAATGGTGATATCTAGGCCGGTAGCGATGTCGGGAAGGATGCCCATCATCACGAATTCGGTCATGCCAATACCGAACCCGCCCAGGGCCAGGGGAAACAAGCTTTTCTTCATCAAAATACGGGATCTTTTCTTCTAGGTTGCCCGCGACACGCCAGATGCGGTCGAAGGTGGTCGGCCACTATAGCGGCTGGCTGGCGCACAGTCAGCTTTCGTGTCGTGATGTCTGGTATTCCGTGCACTGATAGTGCCGGCGAACGCTAGTCGTCGTCGCGCAGCCAGGCAATGCGGCCATGCCCGGCCTCGTTCAGGCGCGCGGCAAAGGCGCCCGCCGCCGCCTCGGGCAAGCTGAAGGCAAACACGACGTCATTGCCGTGCGCGACGTCCAGCAGCGTCGCGCCGGCGCCGTCGATCTCGCGCCGCACCAGGCCTTCGAGCGGGTAGGGAGCGCTGCAGCGCAGGACCGTCTTGCGGATGATGGCGATCTTTTCGGCCTGCAGCAGCGCCTGGGCTACGCTGTCCGTATACGCCCGCACCAGGCCGCCGGCGCCCAGCTTCACGCCGCCGAAGTAGCGCACCACGGTGGCGAGTACGCCTTCCAGGTCCTGGTGGCGCAGCACGTCGAGCATGGGGCGGCCCGCGGTGCCGCTCGGCTCGCCATCGTCGACTGCCGCCGATTGGCCGCCCGCCAGCAGCGCCCAGCACACGTGGGCCGCACCCGGATGCCGGGCGCGCAGGCCGGCGACGACCTGCTGGGCGCCGGCCCGGTCCGCCATCGGCTGCACGCAGGCGATGAAGCGGCTCTTCTTGATGAGCAGTTCGTGGTGGACGGGGGTGAGGATGGTCTGGGGCATGGTGCCTGGTGCCGGAAGCGAAACGGAAAGCAGAAACAAAAACGCCAACCGTGCTGGTTGGCGTTTTTGTCGATGCTTTACTACTGAAATTCTTTGGTAGGCCGTGCGGGATTCGAACCTGCGACCAACGGATTAAAAGTCCGCTGCTCTACCAGCTGAGCTAACGACCCGAAGAAGGCAAGATTATAGCCGGACTCTGGCGAGACGCCAAGGGTTTCATGCAAATCATGCGAAATCGCAAGATCAGGTACGGATTTTGGTAGTACGCAACGTGCGGACCAGTTGGCTGGCGCAGCGTTGCGGTGCCTGATGCCGCTGCATTTCCAGGCTGCTGCGCGCCGAAACAGTCTGCTTGCTCAGGTTTCGACTTCCTTGTCTTCTTCCTGGGCTTCGTGCATCGCTTCCGGTTCCAGCTTCTCGGCATCGACGTTCAGGCGGATAAATATGCCCCAGCTTGCCAGCAAGACCCCGGCGGCCACGCCGATCGAAGCGACCTCGGGCAGCAACTCCGGTTTGGTGTGCAGGAACTGGAACACGCCGATCAGGCACTCGACCGCCAGCGACACCACCACCACGATCAGGAAGCGCGACAGGAAACGGCGCACGCGGGTCGGCGCGCTGGTATGCACGGTACGCTGGACTTCCTCTTCGAGCACGGTCTGGCCCAGTTCGAGGGCGGCGACCGCGATGGTGACCAGGCCGACGCATTCGAGGATGACCTGGAAGCGTTCCTTGACGGCGTGCTCCTGGCCGGGGCCGATGGCGGTCCAGATTTCGATTCCGGCCAGCACGATGAGTGCGAAACCGCAGGTAAAGAAGAGCAGGGCGGCAAGAACGTAGCCGACGGTGCTGAGTTTATGGAGTGCTTTCATGGAGGATGCCTTGTGTTCGAATTTGTGAACACTTTAGCATCATTGCAACGAGCCACGCGTTTCGCTACGCGCTGCTTATATGGTAACGCCGGCAGTAGCGGAAACGACAACGCCAACCTGCGGGTTGGCGTTGTTGCTTCCTGCCTGACAAATCGATCAGGCGGATTTGCGGCGGCGCGAAACGCCCAATGCACCCAGGGCAAGGCCGACGAGGGCGATGGAGGTGGGTTCAGGAACGTCTGCAACCACTGCGGTTTCGCCGGCCGTGATCGACAAGCCCGTATTTTCGTAGCCGTAAGCGGCCACCGATGCAGGGAAACCATTGCCTGCGGTCGTGTTGATGAGCGCCCAACCGTAATTCAGGATGCCCGTGGTTTCGTTGAGGAAGCGCAAGCCGACATATTCCGAGCGGCCGGCCTGGAACGAGTCGCCTCGGGTCTGGTACTGGTTGAACTGGCCGGTCGAGGAGATCAGGTCGCCGAACTGCAGCACGCGCGCTTGCGCCGTGGTGCCAGGCGTGCCGGTGGCAAGGATGCCCGATGGTCCAGGGGCGCCATAGAAGGTCAGGCCGGAGTTGTTATTGTAAGGATTGAAGTCGTAGCCGGCAAATTCGGTGGGGCCGTAGAAGCCCGTGACGAAATTGAAATACACGCCGTCGATGTTGTTAGGAACATTGACAGGCGCAGCGCCAAAATTGACCGAGATGATGGCGGCATGGGCTGCGGGTGCAAGGAACAGCATGGCAACAGCGCCAGCGAGCAGGCTGCGCGCGATGTTAGGCGTTTTCATGAGTTTTCCTAGTTTGGGTTTGAGTGACTCACGCAGCTCTTGAGCAGGCGCTTATTTGTTAATCAGCAAAAATCGAACCAGGTAAACCATTCTTAATGGAATCAAGCGCTTGTATGTACGCCAGTGATATTTTGCCTGAATGTAAAAAGTTTCGACAAATAAATGACTCCGACTGCGATGTTGGCGGTGCAGCTCCGGGGGTGTGCTGCAGTGCGGCTTGTTTGTCGGTTTGCTGTCACAGCAAACTATGATTTTGCTCAACAATGATCTGAGTCAAAGTAATGCCGGGATCGGGCGGCATGATGACAGATGCTTTTCTGCACTTTTGCACGACGTCATTTTGTCTATACCGATTACCGAGGAGTGCATCTGGTCATGAGCATGGCATTGACCCAGCGGATCGCTGCCGCATTGTCCGGGTTTTCAAGCACGCGCCGCCTCTACGAACTCGTCATCGGCGATGGCCGCTCCGGCCCGCCAACGGGCAGCCTGCTGGTGGAGGCTTTCGTCGCGTCCGATGGCCTGCAGGAAGTAGGTGTGCGCGACATCATCGTGCTGTCGACCAGCATCCACATCGATCTCGATGCCTTGCTGGGCGAACCGGCCGCGCTGGAAGTCTGCCTCGCCGATGGCAAGCGTGAACGCTACGGCGGCGAGATCTGCGAAGTGGCCATGCTCGGCAGCGACGGCGGCCTGGCGCGCTACCGGATCCGGCTGTCGCCCTGGATCTGGCGCCTGGGTCAGGTGCGCAACAGCCGCGTTTGGCAAGACAAGCGCGTGACCGAGATCGTCGACGCCGTCTTTGCCAGCTACCGGCCGCTGGCGCGCTGGCGCGCTGGCGCTGGAGCGTGGACACCGGCCCCTTCCTGCGCGATACCCTGCCACGCACGTATTGCTGCCAGTACCGCGAATCCGACCTCGATTTCGTGCGCCGCATCCTGGCCGAGGAAGGACTGGGCTGGCGCATCGAGCAGGACGCGGAAGGTCCGATGCTAGTGCTGTTCGGCGACAGCAGCCATCCGCGCGCATTACCCGAGGACCTGTCGAGCGCTGCAAGCGGCGCCGTTCGTTACCACGCGGCGCGCTCTGTCGAGCAGGACGATACGGTGCAGGCGCTGACCGCCCAGCGCCGCCTGCATGCCTCGCTCGCCACGATGTTGAGCTACGATTACAAGGCCAAGCAGATCGTCGCAAGGGGTTCGCCATCGCGTCTTGCGCATCCACGTCATCTTCCCGTGCTCGAGGCCTTCGACGCGCCGGGGCAGGAGACGTTTGCGACGCTTGCGCAGGCGCGGCACTACACCGACCTGCAGATGGAAGGGAAGGAGGCGCGCGCCGAACTCTGGCAGGGCCGTTCCACGGTGCGTACCTTACGGGCCGGAACGCGGTGGAAGCTTGCCGGGCTGCCTGTGCGCGCACGTGGCAATAACGCGGCGTTTGCCCTGACGCGCGTGCTCAGCGTGGGCGTCAACGACATGCCGCCGCCTGCGCAGCATGCCCTGGCCGAACTGTTCGGGCCGATTCCCGAGCTGCTCGAAGAATGCGCGCAGCGCGACTGGCCGCAGCGCGACTGGCCGCAGGGCGTCGCGCTGGCCATCGCGCAGGCCCGCGCGACCGGCTACGCCAACTGTTTCGACGCCATCCCCGCCGACCTGCCGTGGCGTCCGCAACTGCCGGGCAGCGACGGCCGCAGCAAGGCCAAGCCGACGGCCCACGGTTCCCAGAGCGCCATCGTGATCGGCCCCGATGGCAGCGACCAGCCGAACGGCGCCAACGAACTGTATTGCGACCGCCTGGGGCGCGTGCGGATCCACTTCCACTGGCAGGACGAACGCAACGCCGGCTGCTGGGTGCGCGTGGCACAGCGCCTGGCCGGCGGCGGCATGGGCAGCCAGTTCCTGCCGCGCATTGGCCAGGAAGTGCTGGTGCAATTTATCGAGAACGACATCGACCGCCCGATCATCGTCGGCGCGCTCTACAACGGCCAGGGCGAAGGCGGCATTACGCCAACGCCGGGCGGACGGCGCGATACCGGCGACCGCTCGAAGGTCTTCACCTTCGCACACGATCACAACACTTCGGCGCAGGGCAATCTCGCCGGCGGCAACAGTCCGGTGTGGCACGGCGCGTCAACCGACGACGCCGGCCACCGCAACGGCGCCGCGCAATGGGGCATCCGCAGCAAGGAATTCGGCGGCAGTGGGTACAGCCAGTTGCTGTTCGACGATACCGACGGCCAGGGACGGGTGCAACTGAAATGCACGCATGGCGCGACCGAGCTGAATCTCGGGCACCTGATCCATACCGCGGACAACTATCGCGGCAGCTTCCGCGGGCTGGGGGCGGAACTGCGGACCGATGCGTATGGCGCGGTACGGGCGGGGGCGGGCTTGCTGGTGTCGAGCTATCGAATCGCGCATGCGGACACATCACGCGATCCGGCAGGCGAGAACGCTGCGCTGCTTGGGCTGCTGCAGCAAGCGGCCATGCTGGCCGAGAGCTTCAGCGCCGCTGCGACGACGCATCAAACGGTCGGCTTGGCGGCGCATCTTGGCGTCGACAAGGGCAATGCAAGCTTGCTCGATGCGCAGTCGGCGCCCTTGAAGGCCTTGCTGGCGGCGATGTCGGGCATGGTGGGCACCGAGTCGCTGGAGGCGGCGCTGGCGGATGTCAGTGCACGTAATACCGCGGCGGGTATGGACAAGGTGCCGCATTCGACCGGCGCAGTGATTGCGATTGCAGCCAAGGATGGCTTCGGGGCGAGTGCCGGGCAAAGCCTGCAACTGTCGAATGGCGAGACCGTTTCCCTGATCAGTGGACAGGACACGCAGTTCGTGACGGGAGGACAGATGCGCATGCATACCGGGCAGGCGATTGGCGTGCTGGGCGGGGCGGTGAAGGCGGGCGAGGGCGGTGTTGGGCTACAACTGATTACGGCGAAGGACGATATCGACATTCAGGCCCAGGGTGATGAGCTGAAGGTGCAGGCGCGAGACGATGTGAATGTGGTCAGTGCGAATGGGCATATCGACTGGGCGGCGGCGAAGAGGATCAGTTTATCGACGGCGGGCGGGGCGAATATCACGATCGAGGGCGGAAATATTACGGTGCAGTGTCCGGGGAAGATTGTGGTGCGTGCGGGGAAGAAGAATTTCAGCGGGCCAGCCAAATTAGATTTTCCACTTCCAGCTTTGCCGACAAGTATCTGCGTTGAGTGCCTGTTAAAAGCACAGGCGGCGGGATCACCATTTATTCTCAGATGAACAATATGTCTTCTATCGATTTCTACAAAGCTATTCAGATTGCTGCAGTGGATAGTCCGGAGCAAAACGTCTATCTGCTGCTGGATCAGGCGGGCTTGCCTGGCGTTTACCAGGAACTGCAAAAACATTCTGTACCTCGGATCGCCTTGTTTGAAGACACAACAGAAAAGTCTGCCTTGGCCATTGCGCCAGTTTTGATTCTGGCTGCAGAGCACGGCATGCTAATAGCGAAAAAACGTCTTTATCACTGGCTTTCCAAATATGCCAGCGACACCTTTTCAACTATTTTCATAATCTCACCACTTCCTATAGAGGCAATGAAAATAAGGCTGAGTTTGCGACTGGAGGCTGAGTTGTCGGAGAAGATGAGCGCGATATTTCGATATTACGACTCGAGGATTTTAATGGCTCTCACAAGTATTTTCGACGAGGTTGAACGAGCGGCGTTCTTTGGCTTGGGAAGTGCCTGGATCTATCCAGATCGGTCGGGTCAGCTGGAGACAATCAGAACAGTGTTCAATCTTGATGATAAATTCGTCGCGCCGTTAAAGCTTCATGCAAATCAAGAATTCGCGTTCTTAGAAGCTTCTGAGGTAGATCAAGTCTTGGACTTGCTTCGTACAGTCATTCCTCGAAAAATGAGGGAGTTTTCTGTCCCTGAGCAATTTTTCTTAGTAAAGGATTTGGTGTCCAAAGCAAAATTTGAAGGAGTTGAGTCTATTTTAGGTTATTCGATTTTTTGCAGCATTTTCTTGCGAGGTGGCTCCAACGTTTTGGATTCACCATTATGGATCGACGTCATGAAAGAACTGAAAAGCGGAGCAGGAGATATGACAAGACTCGATGATTTGATTGAGGATTTATTTTTGGAGCTTGTATGAAAAATAATATTCATCACTGCAAGCCATTTCTGCTCAGGAAAATTTGTATTCTGATTTTTTGGTGTTGGGTGTCGTCAGTATCAAGCGCCGCGCAAAATCCAGAAAGCCGGGAAAATAGCGAGTGGCTGTTAGGTCTGGTTGGGTACAATTATACCGATCGTGAAATTGAAGATTATAGTATTGACGGTGTTGGCGGGGGACAGATACGAAAGAGTTCACCTACTAGTGGAGGAGGTGGAACCACATGTTGTGTGCGCTTGTTAAAAGAACTTAACGGAACGGTCCAGGTCAAGGTACGTTGGCAAGTGGATGGATGTCGATATCTGATCAAGGACCTCGATGGAAATTCTGAGGCGGCGAGACACTTTTTCTATCGAGAGGAAGAAGTAAGCGTCACTATACCCCCTGGCAAAACTATTGCGTATTTGGAAACGCATTTTTATCCGAATGGTCGACCTCAAGTTCGCCTAACCGAATATTCATCCCTGCCTGCACTCGCGCTGGACAAGAAACGACCAGATCGTTCGCTCTTTCCGAGGTGTAAAGATGACCAGCAGCCAGAATGATAAAAGTGTGGGAGATTCGATCTCTCCTTCGTTCAAACCTGCCGAAAACGCGCTTCGAGCCGCTGTTATACAGTCTGAAAGTGTTCCAGTCGATGAAACTCCGCGAAAGTGCCAGCCCGTGAGTTTCTCTGGGACAGCATCGGGATTCAAAAATGCCAGCCTTCAAAAAGGTGTGATGGGAAGCTGTAGACGAAACCTTTGGATTTCCTACTTTTTCGACGGTACTGGCAATAATATGGAAGCGGATCTTGGCCTGGGTAAGCACAGCAGCGTGGCGCGACTCTATCGTGCGCATGTAGAAGAAGATCCGATCGCTGGAATTTGGCGGGTTTATATTCCTGGCTTGGGAACAAACTTTCCTGCAATTGGAGACGAGGGAAAGATGCTGGATCTCATTTCCGGGGCTGGGGGAGATGCACGGCTTGCATTTGCACTTCAAGAATTCGACAGGCTTCTTGCGAAATCTTTAGCAAACGGAATGGCACCAACAAATGCTGTACTAGAAATAAATATAGCAATTTTCGGTTTCAGTCGTGGCGCAGCGCTGGCTCGCGCGTTCAGTAATAACCTCATGCGCGAGCGCTGCGAATTGCGCGAAGGGAAGTGGAAATTAAAAAGCAGTAGCTCCCATGTCCGGTTCCGGTTCATGGGATTGTTTGACACCGTTGCTTCTGTTGGTAATACCATGAGCAGGAATAATATGGACTATTATAATCCTGCGATCTCGGATGTTAAAGGAATGATTAATGAAAGACATAAGGATTATCCTCGCACGCGCCCGATAGAACTGGCTTTCTCTAGAAGCGGTACTCCGGGCGCAGATCCAGCCACGGGGAGCTATACTGGACACGATAGCTGGGGAGCAAAAATGAGGATCCATGAAACAGTCGAGCACGTTAGGCATTTTATTGCTGGACATGAAATTCGAAATTCGTTCCCAGTCGATAGCATCAGCTTTTTTGACAAGGGAAGATTTGTCAAGCCATCGCACTTTTACGAAACCATCTACCCAGGCGTACACTCTGATGTAGGTGGTGGATATACGCCAGGGGAAGGTGGCCGTGCATTACTTCCATCGCAAAACTTTTGCCTGATTCCGCTGAACTTCATGTATAAGTGCGCTGTTCGTAGTGGCGTTCCTATGGTTGCAGAGTTCAAGGAAGCTAACTGTTTAGTTTCGTGCGATCATTTGCCTCGCCGTAGCTGGCCTTTGTTCCGTGCAAAGGCTATGCTGGGCGACTTGATTGCTGGGTTCAGCAGTCCCGGCATTCAATCGCACCAGGAGCAGTTGGCAGCATGAGTTCACGCATTCACCCGCAAGCGCGTACCACCCCGAAAATCCGGCAGGAAATCAAGGATTCGGGCCTCTCGGATAGGCAGGCCGCCAAGGTCTTCAACATCAGCCGCGCCACCGCGCGCAAATGGCTCAAGCGCGAGGACGTACAGGACCGTTCCCATCGTGCCCACACGCTGCATACGACCTTGAGCGCAGCGCAGGAAGCCATCGTCCTGGCACTTCGCCAGTCACTCTATCTTCCCCTTGACGACCTGTTGTTCGTCACACGGCAGCACATCAATCCCGACGTATCCCGCTCAGGCATCGCACGTCTGCTCAAGCGCGAAGGCATGTCGCGTCTGGAAGACGTGATCCCGAAGGCCGAAGGCGAAACGGTTCAACCCAAGAAGACCTTCAAGGACTACGAGCCAGGCTTTGTTCACATCGATATCAAGTACCTGCCGCAGATGCCGGACGAGACCTCACGTCGCTACTTGTTCGTCGCCATCGACCGCGCTACCCGCTGGGTCTTTATGCACATCTACGGCGACATGACCGAGAAAAGCAGCGTCGATTTCCTGCGCCGCCTGAAGCTGGCCTCGCCCATCAGGATCAGCAAGATCCTGACCGACAACGGCTCGCAATTTACCGACCGTTTTGCAACCAAGGACAAGAAGCCGAGCGGCCAGCACGCCTTCGACGTGGCTTGCGCCGCACTGCCTGCCGAGCACCGCCTGGCGCCACCGCGGCACCCGCAAACGAATGGCATGGCCGAGCGTTTCAACGGCCGCATCAACGAATTGCTGCAGCAGACCCGCTTCGACAGCCGTGCCGATCTGCAGGCCACATTGATGAACTATCTGAAGCTGTACAACCACCACATTCCGCAGCGCGCACTCGACGCAAAAACGCCGATCCTGGCGCTCAAGGAATGGCAGCAGAAACGGCCAGAATTATTCGTTAAACGCGTTTATGATCAAACGGGACTCGACAGCTAACGTCGAAGACTTCAGCATACATCCGGCGTTAGTAAATTCGTATAATCATTACATGAAATCCATAGCAGGTGCAAGTAGTATTGGCGACCTGATGAATCATCACCGGCGGCTATATTTCGCATGGCGATTCAGAGCTATTAAAAAGAAACTGGCAGGCGATACAACTGAAGCGGAGGCGATTCGGCATCATGATGTTCGTTTTGCGCAGCGTAGAAATGCCATGTCTTCAGAGGTAATGGAGGCTCGGAAAAAAGAAATTCAAGAGAATTCTTCTTTAAATCATTTGATCAATACACGCGAGTTAGAAGATCGAGAGGAGATTTCGTTGCCTTTGGATGAACTAAATAGGAAAGTGGGAGGCGTTAGTGATAACGATATAGCCCTTGCGCGCCGAAAATATAATGTTGCACGTTGGGAGAGAATCAAAGCCGAGGCAAAACAGAACACAATCCCGGATATGACAAGACTCCAGACATTCGTCGATCTGTATGATAATCAATTAATGGCGGATGTGGCGGCGATTCAGAAAGAAATGCAGCCGGTTGGAAGAAGAGCAGAATGGCTGCAGAATAGGAGAGACTTGCGTCCTCAATACAGGGCCTTAATCGAGGCCTGGGAAGATGAATTCGAACACAATAAGGGATTGAAGGACGAGGAAATTATTCGATTTTTTGATCACTACGTGCATAACTCACTGGCAGGGTTTGCCAAAGACGCTACGCTTCCGTCCGATCCGCGAGCTGTCTTTGTAGGCGGCGATACCAAACTCCTGTACGCAAAACTGGATTCGGGTGGATCAGTTATGGACAGCGACTCCAACGTTGCATAACGGCGAGTGAAGAAAAACAAAAAAGGCGTCATGATCACTCATGACGCCTTCAATGCTGCTGCTAAATTCGTGGTAGGCCGTGCGGGATTCGAACCTGCGACCAACGGATTAAAAGTCCGCTGCTCTACCAGCTGAGCTAACGACCCGAAAGAGGCAGTATTATAGCCGGCGATTCGGATTTGCGCCAGAGGTAAGTTGCGTCACCCGCCAGACAGGGCCGACGTCACCTTCAGCACTTCCTCCGCCGTGGTCACACCCTCCATGATCTTCATCGCCCCGGCAATGCGCAGCGGCTTCATGCCGTCGGCCACACTCTGCTGGCGCAAGGCCGCCAGATCCGCCGATGCGCCGATCCGCTGCGTGAATGCTTCCGTTACCGTCAGCAATTCGTACAGGCCAGTCCGCCCGCGATACCCCGTCTGCCGGCATTCCGGGCAGCCTATAGGCCGATAGACCGTTTCCGGCTTCGGCAAGTTCCACGTGCCGCCGATACTTTGCCAGACGTCGTCGCTCAGCTCGCCATCTGGCGCCTTGCACGCCGAACAGAGCGTGCGCACCAGGCGCTGCGCCATCACGCCGATCATGGTCGCTTCCAGCAGATAATCCGGCACGCCCAGTTCCAGCAAGCGCATGATGGCCGAGGGCGCGTCGTTGGTATGCAGGGTCGACAGCACCAGGTGCCCGGTCAGCGCGGCCTGGATCGCCATCTCGGCGGTGGCCAGGTCGCGGATCTCGCCAACCATGATGATGTCGGGATCTTGCCGCATCAGCGCGCGCACGCCGTCGGCAAACGACAGATCGATGCCCGGCTGCACCTGCATCTGGTTGAACGAAGCCTCGACCATTTCGATGGGGTCTTCCACCGTGCACACGTTCACCTCGTTGGTCGCCAGCGCTTTCAGGGTCGTGTACAGCGTGGTGGTCTTGCCTGAGCCGGTCGGACCGGTCACGAGAATGATGCCGTGCGGACGATTGGTCAGCGCATCCCAGCGCTGGGCATCGGCGGGCGGAAAACCGAGTTCGGGCAAGGTTTTGACCACCACTTCCGGATCGAAAATCCGCATTACCAGTTTTTCGCCAAACGCGGTCGGCATGGTCGACAGGCGCAGCTCGACTTCCTGGCCGGCATGGGTGCGGGTCTTGATGCGGCCATCCTGCGGGCGGCGCTTTTCGATCACATCCATGCGGCCCAGCAGCTTGATGCGCGCGGTCATGGCCAGCATCACGGCAGCCGGCACCTGGTATACCTGGTGCAGCACCCCATCGATGCGGAAACGGACCGCGGCGAATTCGCGTTTCGGTTCCAGGTGAATATCGGAAGCACGCTGCTCGAAGGCATAGCCCCACAGCCAGTCGACGATGTTGACGATGTGCTGGTCGTTGGCATCGAACTGTTTATTTGCCTTGCCCAGTTCGACCAGTTGCTCGAAATTGTTGCGCAGTGCGACATCCTGGGCATTCGTCTTGCTCGCGTCCCGGATCGACTTGGCCAGGCTGAAGAACTGGGAAATGTACTGGGCAATATCCAGGGGATTGGCCAGTACCAGTTCGATGCGCCGGCGCGAAATCCTGGCGATCTCGTTTTCCCATTCGATGGCAAACGGATCGGCCGTGGCCACGGTCAGGGTCGTGGCGCTCATGTCGACCGGCAAGATATTGAAGCGCGCCGCGTAGCTGGCCGACATCACGTCCGCCACGCGGGTGAAATCGATTTTCAGGGGGTCGATGCGAATGAAGGGCAGGCCGACCTTGGCCGCGCACCATTCGCTGAGAATGTCGAGGGTAAGCAGGCGGTGCGGTGGCTGGTGCGACAGCAGCTTGCATTGCGCGACGGCGGTCAGCGGATGCATCGAGCCGGCCGCGTTTTTCAGTATGCCCTGGGCCTGGGCGAAATGGGCCTTGACCTTGTCTTTTTCGACGATGCCATCGGCCAGCAGCCAGGAAAAGATCGCCTGCAGGTCCAGGCGCCGCGGCCGCTGGGACGGGCGGGGGAGGGAAGCGGTTGGCGGTGCGTTGGCGTTCATCGATCCCTCTATGGATTGCGCTGTCAGCGCGATGCTTCGATACCCTTGACCCATGATTTGGCCGGCAGCTTGGTGGCGGCCACGATCTGCGCCGCGCGCACAGCCAGTGCCGCGCTGTCGAGTTGCGGCGCCGTCTTGAAGCACAGCGCCACCACATTGCCATCGTGGACTTCGGGCAGGCAGATCACCTGGTCGAAAGCGAATTTCATCGCCTTCAGGTTCTTGTTATAGCTTGGATGGTCGCCGAACAGATTCACCGTCATGATGCCGCCCGGCGCCAGGCAATCGTTGCAGGCGCGGTAGAACTCGGGCGTGTCGAGTACCGGGCCCTTGGCGGTGGCGTCGTACAGATCGCATTGCAGCACGTCGAAGGCGCCGTGGTTTTCCGGGTCTTCGACGAAATCCAGCGCATCCATTTCCAGCACGTTGAAACGCTCGTCCTCGGGCGGCAATTTGAACATGGTGTGACAAATGGCGATGACCGATGGATTGAGTTCGACAGCGGTGACCTGCGCTTGCGGGAACTGGCGATAGCAGGCTTTGGTCAGCGTGGCGGCGCCCAGGCCCAGTTGGGCGATGCGGCGCGGCGTTTCGATGAACAGCATCCAGGCCATCATTTGCTGGGCGTATTCGAGTTCCGGCCAATCGGGCTTGCGGATGCGCATGGCGCCCTGCACCCATTCGGTGCCGAAGTGGAGATAGCGTACGCCGTCCTGTTCGGACAGCGTCACGGGCGCGAATTTCGGTTTGCGCGCGGGGCGGCGCGAGGATTCGGCGAGTTCGATGGATTTACGTTTGATGAGCATAGGACGACCTGTTGAATCGGCCTATTATCGGGGGAGGGGTTCCCGCTGCGCAAGCGCAACGGGATTGAAGAGGCGGCGCGGAGAAGGAGGGGGCGTCCTCCGAGCCGTAACAACTAGACTACACCAGGCAAGTGGGCCTGATTAATACTGCTGGTCCGGCTCCACCGACACGCGCAGGCGGATACGGTTGCCCGGGTCGCGGCTCATGAAGGCGGTGTGGTTCTGGCCGCGGTATTCGTAGGTCACGTCGTAGCCAGTGGTGCGCGATTCGAAGGAATCGACGTTGCGGCACTGGCGCACGGCCTGTTCCTGCACGCCCTGGTCATAGTTACGGCCGTTGTTTTCCACACGGTCGCCGACCATGGCGCCGGCAATCGCACCGGCTGCGGCGGCCGCGACTTTACCGTTGCCGCTGCCGACCTGGCTGCCCAGCAGGGCGCCGGCAATGCCGCCGACCACTGAGCCGCCGGCGCCGCGCTGCTGCTGTACCGGCACCTGCACGTATTCGGTGCGGCATTCCTGGCGCGGCTGGCGGATCTGTTCGACGCGCGGTTGTACCCGCACCACGCGGCCGAAATCCTCGAAGTCGGCAGCCTGGGCGAGCGGCAGCGCGCACAGGCCCAGGGCGGAAATCATCAGTTTGCTTGTCATGTTCATGCTGAACCTCGTTCGTCCGGTGCTGTTGGTAAGAGCGGATTTTTTTTCATCCACGGATGTATGTTAATCCCGCTGGCCGCGTAAAACCAATCTACGTGGCAACAAAATGTAACAGCCAGCGGCAGCGCAACCGTGGCGAGCCAGAATGACAAAACACGCCAAATTACGCGGATTCCGACCGTCATGCACCAGTTTTATGCAATTTTCTGCTGCAAAGTCACATTCGGGTTGCTTCGCTAGGTACAAAACGTTACCCTTACACAAATTAGGGTTTATTGGCGCGTGGAAACGATTTAGGAGAGCAGCGTTGCCGCCCGGGCGTGCATGGTGAGCAGTCCCCGGCGATTCGAACCACTACACCAGGTCGACTTGAGGGAAAAATGAGTTTGTTGATGAGAGTGCCGTCCAATCTTGTGCAGTCCATTCGGGCCTATCGGGTGCCGGAACTGCAGGAAGAGGCGGCGCGCATGGGCCACCATTTCCTGTATGCGCATTGCGCCAACGCGTTGACCAAGCAGCAAGTGTGCGCCCGCATCGGCGAACAATTTTACTTCCCTAAACCCTCCAGCAAGAATTTCGACGCTTTACGTACCACGCTGACCGAGACGATCCACGGCGCGGGTCCCCAGCCCGGCTTCCTCGTCGTGCTGGAGCAATTGCCCAATACGCAAAAGTTCGACAAGGAAGCACGCGAGACCCTGCTCGACGTGTTCCGCGACGCGGCCGAATTCTGGGCCGAGAAGCGGGTTCCCTTCCGCGTTTTCTATTCCTTCGAAATCGACGCGGCCGGCCTCGAATCCGGCCCCTCATCCAGCCTGTAGCCAGCCTCTAGTCAGCCGGTCAAGGCGGATTTCGGCTTTTCCATACCACAGTTGCGCCACGCGCATACGGTACAATGCGCGCTATGAAAAACATCGTCATCCTCATCTCTGGCCGCGGAAGCAACATGGAAGCGGTCGTGCGGACGGCCCGGTCGGAAGGCTGGCCGGCGCGGGTGGCGGCAGTGATCAGCAACCGGGCCGACGCAGGCGGTCTCGCGTTTGCCCAGGCCCACGGTATCCCGACTGCCGTGGTGCCCAGCAAGAATTATCCGGACCGCGCCAGCTTCGACGCCGCCCTGCAGCATGAAATCGACCGCTTTGCCCCCGACCTGGTGGTGCTGGCCGGCTTCATGCGCATCCTGACCGCGCCTTTCGTGGCCCATTACGAAGGGCGCATGCTGAACATCCATCCTTCGCTGTTGCCGGCCCATCCCGGGCTCGACACGCACCGCAAGTGTCTGGAAGCCGGCGAGCGCGAGCATGGCGCGACGGTGCATTTCGTCACCGCCGAGCTCGATCACGGTCCGGTGGTGGCCCAGGCGCGCGTACCCGTGCTGCCCGGCGACACCGAAGCCAGCCTGGCAGCGCGCGTGCTGCTGGAAGAACACAAGCTGTACCCCTACGCCGTTCGCCTGTTCATCGAGGACAGGCTGAGCATCGAACAAGGCGACGTGCGCATCGCACAGCCCGCCTGATTTTTATACGTATCTGATTCAAGGAATTCCATGAGATTGCCACCAGCAATTCTCGGCAACACCGAAGAGGTGCTGCGCGAGATCTTGCGCTTTACGGCCCCGGCCGACGTTACCCTGTCGCGTTACTTCAAGGACCATCAGCGTCTCGGCCCGCGCGAACGCGGCGTGGTTGCCGAAGCGGTGTACGCCGTACTGCGCAATAAAACCTTCTTTACCGAGTTCGGCGGCACCGGCGGCACGCCGTCGATGCGCCGCCTGGCCCTGCTGGGCCTGTCGGAAACCGTCGGCATCGACGCTCTCGGCGGCCTGCACGAAGACGAAACCGCCTTCCTGACCCGCATCAAGGAAATCGACCGTAGCCTGCTGCCGCCGCTGGCGCGCGCCAACATGCCGAAGTGGCTGTTCGACAAGCTGGTCGCCCAGTATGGCGAAGCCGATGCCCAGGAACTGGCCGCCGTGCTGAACACCCCGGCCCCGCTCGACCTGCGCGTGAACGCCATCAAGGCCAATCGCGACGAGGTGATTGCCAAGCTGGCCGAAGCGCCGATCGTGGCCGAGCCGACGCCGTATTCGCCGCTGGGCCTGCGCGTCCAGAAAAAGCCGAACCTGCAAAGCCTGCCGCTGTTCAAGGATGGCGCGATCGAGGTGCAGGATGAGGGCAGCCAGGTGCTGGCCCAGATCCTGGCCGCGCGCCGGGGCGAGATGGTGGTCGACTTCTGCGCCGGCGCCGGCGGCAAGACCCTGGCCCTGGGCGCGACCATGCGCAACACCGGCCGCCTGTACGCGTTTGACGTGTCGGAAAAGCGCCTGTCGAAGCTGAAGCCGCGCCTGGCGCGCAGCGGCCTGTCGAACGTGCACCCGGTGCTGATCGCGCACGAGCGCGATGCCAAGATCAAGCGCCTGGCCGGCAAGATCGACCGCGTGCTGGTGGACGCCCCGTGCTCGGGCCTGGGTACGCTGCGCCGCAACCCGGACGTGAAATGGCGCCAGCCGGAGGGCGCCGTGGCCGAGATGCAGGAAAAGCAGGCGGCGATCCTGGACGGCGCCGCGCGCCTGCTGAAGGGCGGCGGCCGCCTGGTGTACGCCACCTGCTCGCTGCTGAACGAAGAGAACGACTTCATCGTCGAGCAATTCCTGGCCTCGCATCCGGACTTCGAGCTGGTGCCGATGAACAAGGTCTTGGCCGAGCAAAAGATCGACCTCGAGATGGGCGATTACCTGAAGCTGTTGCCGCACAAGCATCAAACCGATGGTTTCTTCGCTGCCGTGCTGGAGCGCAAGCCGATGGCTGCGAAAGCGCCGAAGGCCGAATCAGAAGCTGAAGCGGAGTAAGCCCCACCGTGCGCAACATGCCGCTGACCGACCTGCTGCAGGACCTGCTCGAGGACATCAGTAACCCGCGCATCCTGTGGCAGGCGCTGGCGATTGTTGCCGCGGTGCTGGTCGGCCTGCTGCTGGCGCGCCTGATCCGGCGCAACTGGCTGCACGAGGACGACAACGCCGGGGCCATCCGCCGTATCGGCGTGGAAGGCTTCGGCCGCGTACTGGCGCCGCTCCTGATTACCGGCGGCGTGTGGCTGGCCAAGGGCATCCTGTCCCAGTACCAGAACGTGCACCTGCTGGCCGTGGCCTTGCCGCTGTTTGCGTCGATGGCCCTGATCCGCATGGTGTTCTACCTGCTGCGGCGCGTGTTTGCGCGGCGTGGCCCGCTCGGCACCGCGCTGCAGACCTTCGAGAAGGTGCTGGCGCTGGTGGTCTGGGTCGGCGTTGCGCTGTATCTCACAGGGCAATGGCCCGACATCCTGCATTTCCTCGAATACCGGCAAATCCCGCTTGGCAAGAACCATGCGTCCTTGCTGGCGATCCTACAGGCAGTCGCCTCCGTCGTCGTCCTGATGATGCTGGCGCTGTGGGCCGGCGCCACGCTGGAGGAGCGCCTGATGCGCCTCGATGGCATGCACAGCTCGCTGCGCGTGGTGCTGGCGCGCATGGGGCGGGCGATATTGATCCTGGTATCGGTGCTGGTCAGCCTGGGCCTGGTCGGGCTCGACCTGACGGTGTTGTCGGTCTTCGGCGGTGCGCTCGGTGTCGGCCTTGGTCTCGGCATGCAACGTATTGCCAGTAACTATGTGTCCGGCTTCATCATCCTGTTCGAGCGCAGTTTGTCGATCGGCGATCCGATCGCCGTCGACAAGTATGCGGGCCGGGTAGCGCGCATCAATACCCGCTACACCGTGCTGCAGGCGCTTGACGGTACGCAGACCCTGCTGCCGAACGAGATGCTGATCACCGGGGTCGTAACAAACCAGTCGGGAACGAATAAGGCGGTGCGCCTGAACACCAGGATCACGGTGGCCTACGACAGCGACCTGAACGAGGTGATGGCGCTGCTGGCGCGCCAGGCCGACGAGGTCGAGCGCGTGGTGGCCGAGCCGGCGCCTTCGGTACAGCTGAACGCCTTCGGACCGCATGGCTATGAGCTCGAACTGGGCTTTTCGATCGTCGATCCGGAGAAGGGCAGCGGCGGCGTGATCTCGGCCGTGAACCGGAACATCTATGCGCTGGTACATGCCGGCGCCATCCGTCTCGGACTGCCACCGCAGAATCCGCCTGCACCGCAATCAACCTAGTGCATATTCATTAACGAGATGGCGCACGTTTCGCACAGAAGCGCATTTATGTGCGCCGTTCGTGCCGTGCGTCATGAGAAGTGCGTAGAATGCGGGGTTGTTTGGCCGGCGCGTGCGCGCTGCCTCGCGCGACTGCCTCACAGAAAGATCGGCGCGCAGTACAGTCTGACCTTAACTTGGAGCAGTAATGACCTTTAGCAATATCCTGCATTCGGTGCTGGAATTCATGACGACCGGCCTCGTCGGCCTGAGCGCCTGGGAAGTCGTGATCTACACGCTGGTGGTGACCCATATCACCATCGCCGGCGTCACCATCTACCTGCACCGTCACCAGGCGCACCGCGCGCTGGAACTGCATGCGATTCCGAGCCACTTCTTCCGCTTCTGGCTGTGGCTGACCACGGGCCAGGTGACCAAGGAATGGGCTGCCATCCACCGCAAGCACCACGCCAAGTGCGATACCGAGGAAGATCCGCACAGCCCGCAAACCCGCGGCATCAAGAAAGTGCTGCTGGAAGGCGCCGAGCTGTATCGCGTCGAGAGCAAGAACAAGGAAACGATGGAGAAGTACGGTCACGGCACGCCGGACGACTGGATGGAGCGCAATGTGTACACCCGCTACAGCTGGGCCGGCGTCTCGGCTCTGCTGGTGATTAATTTCATCCTGTTCGGCGTGATCGGCATCAGCATCTGGGCCATCCAGATGCTGTGGATCCCGATTACCGCGGCCGGCATCATCAATGGCCTGGGCCACTGGTGGGGTTACCGCAACTACGATTGCAACGATGCGGCCACCAACATCTTCCCGTGGGGCATCCTGATCGGCGGCGAAGAGCTGCACAACAACCACCACACCTATGCCACCTCGGCCAAGCTGTCGAGCAAGTGGTACGAAATCGACCTTGGCTGGGCCTATATCCGCGCCATGGAAATGGTTGGACTGGCAAAAGTGAAGAAAGTTGCGCCAAAGCCGAGGCTGGCCAAGGACAAAGCGGTAGCCGACCTGGAAACCCTGCAGTCGGTGATCACCAACCGCTACGACGTGATGGCCAAGTATGCCAAGTCGGTCAAGCACGCCTTCCACGAGGAATTCGAGCACCTGAAGCACAAGGCCGAACTCGAAGCGCGCTTCCTGAAATCCTCGCGCAAGCTGTTGCAACGCGAGCCGGGCAAGCTGGAACTGTCGCAAAAAGCCCAACTGATCGAACTGTTCAAGCACAGCAAGGCACTGGAGACCATGCACCAGATGCGCGTGGAACTCGGCGCCATCTGGGAGCGTTCGCACTCGACCCGCGACCAGCTGCTGCAGCAATTGCAGGACTGGTGCGCCCGTGCCGAAGCCTCGGGCATTAAGTCGCTGCAGGAGTTCTCGTTGCGTCTGCGCAGCTACGCATAAGCGCGCTTCACGTTGAGAAAGCGGCTCCTTCGGGAGCCGTTTTTTTATTAGCAGGCAGGTAAGTCATGCGAGCTGCATGGGTACTGTCGAGTTTTCTTACACCACCTGATGTCAATACATCCGAGATTCCTTTAAGTAACTGATTCCAATGATAAATAATTTTTAGGCACAGGAATTGCTTATAGTTTCGTATCCGCAAAATCGTTTTCCACTAATAAAGAGCTAATGATGAAACTCCTGAGCAAGCTGACCTGTGTTGCCGCCCTGGCCTTTTCGTTCGCCAACGCCAACGCTGCCGCAAACAGCGCAGTCATGAATGATTGGGTCTTCAATCCTAATGGCGGCGGCTTTGCCAAGGGCCAGACCATCAATGAATACCTGGACGTCAACGGCAACGCCTTCATCCAGCTGACCCCGACCGGTACGAATTCCTTCTCGTTCGTCGAACACGCCGTCTTCAACCTGATGCAGGCCGACAGCAATGGCTCTTCGTTTGCGTCAAACTATGCCGGCGGCAACATCAGCGCGGTCTTTCAGGCTACCGGCACCGGCACCTTCAATGGCGCCTTCACGTTCACGGGCGGCACCATTACCATGTACCAGAATCCGGTCAAGCAATACGCCTCGACCGTGGGCATCTATGGCGCCGACCAGGGTACGGCGATCGCCAAGTTCAACGTGCTCGCCGGCGGCGGCGGCCTGGTGGATGCAAGCGGCAAGCCGACCTCGAATGGCCAGGTCAGCGTGCTGGCGTCGGCCGAAGTCGGCGCATTGAAAGAAGGTTATTTCTTCAACAGCAAAGGGAAGGATCTGTCGACGGAATCCATCCTGTCGTTTGCCTTTACCAACGCCAACAACATCGGCAAGCCGACCCAGACCCTGGTCAATGAGCTGGTGTGCGAGTTCTCCGGCTTCAAAGGCAATGGCTGCAAGAAGAACACGACCTACGCGAACAAGTCGGGCCAATACTTCCTGTTCTCAAACAATGGCCAGTTCAAGCTGGCAACCGAAGTGCCGGAGCCGGGTTCGCTGGCCCTGTTCGGCATCGCCATGCTGGGCGCCGGCGTCGCGGCACGCAAGCGTGCCAACAAGGCATAAACGCTGCGCAAGCGGTCAACAGAAGAGCGGGCATTGCCCGCTTTTTTTTCGTCCCTGCCCGTTGTAGCGGCTGGAACAGGCAATAAAAAAGCCGCCCATTTGCGTGGACGGCTTTTCGTGTACTGAAACAGGACCAATTACTTGATCTTGGTTTCCTTGTACGGAACGTGCTTGCGTGCTTTCGGGTCGAATTTGATGATTTCCATCTTCGCCGGCATCGTGCGCTTGTTCTTGGTGGTGGTGTAGAAGTGACCGGTACCTGCGGTCGATTCCAGCTTGATTTTGTCGCGGCCAGTTTTTGCCATGATAGCTCCCTAATTAGACTTTTTCGCCACGAGCGCGCATGTCGGCCAGAACGGCGTCGATGCCCAGCTTGTCGATAACGCGCAGGCCGGCGTTCGACAAACGCAGCGAGACCCAACGGTTTTCGGATTCGACGTAGATGCGACGGTTCTGCAGGTTAGGCAGGAAACGGCGTTTCGTTTTGTTGTTTGCGTGGGAGACGTTGTTGCCAACCATAACTCCCTTGCCAGTAACTTGGCAGACACGTGCCATAGCGCACTCCTTAAGAATAAACTTCCGAATTCGGAAAAACGAGAGTATAGCGTGAAAACCATCGCGGAATCAATCACTTGCGAAAAACAATGGTGTCTTGCGGTCCGACTTAAATTTAACAATTGTGAAAACAGGGCTAGCGCCTTGTTTTCACGCGGTTAACTGAACAGTTAACAGACAATTGCCAGCATCGCCTGTTGTCAACGACAAGCAACACGGCTTGTATTTCCAAAACGCAAAATGTTAAAGTAATGCCACTTTTAAATTCCTTTTTGATAAAGAAAGCGGCATATGCGCATCCTTCCAAGTCTGTTCCTGGGTCTGGCACTCATCACTTCCCAAGCTGCCATGGCTAATCCTGTAACTAACCAACTTGGTGAATGCCTCAAAAGCAACACTAACGGCAAGGACCGTACCGACCTGGCGCGCTGGATCTTCATTTCGATGTCGGCCCATCCGGAAATGAGCAAGCTGACCACGATCACCCCGGCCATCCGCACCGAGGCCGACAGGGGCATGGCCCAACTGGTGACCCGCCTGCTGATCGACAATTGTGCCGAACAATCGCGCGCGGTCATGCAGGCCGAAGGCGGCCAGGGCATGCTGTCGGCCTTCCGCTCGCTGGGCGAAGTGGCGATGATGGAACTGATGTCCAACGCCGAGGTGTCCGCCACGATCAGTGGCTACACGAAGTTCCTCGATCAGGGGAAGTTCGAAGCCCTGCTGCGTAAGTAAGCCGGTCTGAGCCGCGCCGCGCCGTTACAGCTGCCCGTGTTCGGCAAACGAATGGACCTGGGTGCCTGCCACTACGAAATGGTCGAGCACGCGCACGTCGATCAGGGCCAGCGCCTGGCTCAGGGCATGGGTCAGGCTGAGGTCGGCCTCGCTGGGTGCGCATTCGCCGGACGGGTGGTTATGGGCCAGCATCACGCCGGCGGCATTCCGGCGTAGCGCCGCCTTGACCACTTCGCGTGGATACACGCTGGTATGCGTCAGTGTGCCGCGAAACATTTCCTGTGCATCGATGAGGCGGTTCTTGACGTCGACAAACAGCACCACGAACGATTCGTAGGCCTGCAATCCGAACTTGCCGCGCAGATAGTTCTTCACCACATCGGGCGAGCACAGGGCCTGGCGGAAGAATTGTTCGGCGATGGCCCGGCGCGACAGTTCCATTACCGCCTGCAATTGCGCGTACTTGGCCATGCCCAGGCCATTTACTTCTGAAAATTCCTGCGGCGTGGCGTGCAGCAGGCGCTGCAGCGAGCCGAAGTGTTCCAGCATGTGCTGGCCAAGTTCCACCGCGTTACGTCCACGCACGCCCACGCGCAGGAAGATCGCCAGCAGTTCCGCATTCGACAATGCCACCGCGCCTTCGCGCGCCAGCCGTTCGCGCGGCCGGTCCTGTTCCGGCCAGTCGTTGATACCCATGTTGCTCCTTGGATCATGAAGGAAGGGGAGGCGGCCGGCGCCCGGCGCTGCAGCGCACGGCACGGAACGGCTCGCCGCCAAGGATTATGGGCAGCATGGAAAAGGCGGTGCTGATCTGGCGCTGATGTGTGCGGGGCGCAGCGCGCGTCAGGACTGGCGTGTAAACGACACCGGCTGCGTTATTTGCTTGCGCCGGATCACGACCGTACCCGCCAGCTTGTCGTGCCATCCTTGCTTTTTCGGATCGAGGGCCACCCACAGCAGGCCCAGCCCAAGCGGGATCGTCGACACGTAATAGCCGAAGTAGCGGCCGATCGACTGGCCGGGCGTCGGTTTCAGCCCGGTTTTCGCATCGACCACCTGGGTCGAGAGCAGCATCTTGCCCGGCGTGGCGCCGCGTGCGATCCAGAAGGCGATCACCGCGATCGCCGGTAGTACATAGGAAATGAGAAAGTCGGCCGGTCCCTGGATCAGGCGGTCGCTCATCCAGTAGTCGCTGCCGTACACGGCCATCAGCAAGGGAATGGCGATGAACATCACCAGGATGGAATCGATCACGGCGGCGGCAACGCGAATCCAGAAGCCGGCGTATTCATATTGCGTTTCATCAAGCACCAGCTGGCTCCATGGAAAGCGGCCGGGTGGCCGTGCGGAGCAACGGTAGCATCATGATCGGCAAGACGCAATACAACGCATAGCGCCCTGCCGATGTCGCTGCGCCCTCAGCTGGCTGGTTCATTCAGCGGCTTGTCGAAACGGACTTGTTCCGACATGCCGGCCTTGCGCCTTACCACTACGGTATCGGCAAGTTTGTCGTGCCAGCTTTGCTTACGGGCGTCGAACACAATCCAGAGGTAGCCAAGAAAACAGGGCAGCGTGGATAGTCCATAACCGAGATAACGGATGAGAAATTGTTTCGTGGTGGGCTTGCCGCCTGTTCTTGCGTCGACGATGACGGCAGCAATGGCCATCTTGCCCGGTGTCGCCGATTTCTTGATCCAGAACGTCATGATCAACGCCGGCGGAAGCGCATACAGGACCAGCACGCCGGCAAGGCCGGGGCTGGCTTCCGGATTGGCGATGTCGCCAATGTCGAAGAAAATCAACAGGATCACGAACAACAAAATGTAAATGAGTAAACTGTCCAGAAACAAGGCGCCAAAGCGCTGCCAAAATCCCGCATATACCAGATCCGATTCATTCGATGCCATGACGCTTCCTCCATAATAAAATTGCCTCTTAGAAATGGATTCGACGATAGCAGCGACAGCACCTTGGCATCCCTATTCGAGCGCATGAAAATTTGAATGTTTGTGCGTCATCATGTCGATGCGCAGGAGCGGCACGCAGGATCAAAACGACGTCATGCACCGGTCTTGCTGCCGAAAAAAGCAGCGCCCGGCGGCGGGAAGGGCGGCAGTGCCTTACAATAGCGCCTTGTCCGTCATCGTGTCCGTCACTTCCAAGAACATGTCCAACGCTTCCCCGGCCGTCGTTACCGAATCGGCTTACCTGACCCTGCACTACCGTCTTTCCAGCGCCGATGGCACCGACATCGTCACCACCTTCGGCACCAATCCCGCGACCCTGATGCTGGGCCAGAACCAGCTGGCGCCCTTCCTCGAAGAACGCCTGCTCGGCATGGCGGAAGGCGAGCACAAGACCTTCACCCTCAGCGCCGCGGATGGGTTCGGCGAGCGCAACCCGGAACTGATCCAGTGGGTCTCGAAAGCCACGCTAGACGAAAACTCGGTGCCCGACGCCGACTACAAGGCGGGCGACCTGGTCGACTTCGCCGCGCCCGGCGGCGGCCGCTTTGCCGGCATGCTGCGCGAGATGGGCGAGGATGCCGCGCTGTTCGACTTCAACCACCCGCTGGCTGGCCAGTCCCTGCAATTCGAAGTGAAACTGCTGTCGGTCCTGTAAAAGGAAAGTTATGGAAAACGAGATTCTGCTTGCCCAGCCGCGCGGCTTTTGCGCCGGCGTCGACCGTGCCATCGAGATCGTCGAACGCGCCCTGGCGCAGTTCGGCGCGCCCATCTATGTGCGCCACGAAATCGTCCACAACGCCTATGTGGTGGCCGATTTGCGCAACAAGGGCGCGATCTTCATCGAGGAGCTCGATGACGTCCCGGCCGGCAACACCCTGGTGTTCTCGGCCCATGGCGTGTCGAAAGCCGTGCGCGCCGAAGCCGAGGTGCGCGGCCTGAAGATTTTCGATGCCACCTGCCCACTGGTGACCAAGGTGCACGTGGAAGTGTCGAAAATGCGCAAGCAGGGCGCCGAGATCATCATGATCGGCCACGACGGCCATCCGGAAGTCGAAGGCACCATGGGCCAGGCGGAAGAGGGCATGCACCTGGTCGAGACCGTCGAGGACGTGGACAAGCTGCAGGTGGCCAATCCCGAGTCGCTGGCGTACGTGTCGCAAACCACGCTGTCGGTCGACGACACCCTGGAAATCATCGCCGCCCTGAAGCGCCGCTTCCCGAACATCATCGAGCCGAAGAAGGGCGACATCTGCTACGCCACCACCAACCGCCAGGAAGCGGTGAAGTTCATGGCGCCGCAGGTAGAAGTGGTGGTCGTGGTCGGCAGCCCGAACAGCTCGAACTCGAACCGCCTGCGCGAAGTGGCCGAGAAGATGGGCACGCCGGCCTACATGGTCGACGACGCCACCAAGATCGAGCCATCCTGGATCGAAGGCAAGAAGCGCATCGGCGTCACGGCCGGCGCCTCGGCGCCCGAGGTGCTGGTGCAGGCCGTCATCGACCGCCTGAAGGCGCTGGGCGCGGCCAGCGTGCGCGCGCTGGAAGGCGTGGAAGAGAACGTCACCTTCCCGCTGCCGAAGGGCCTGGACGGCGTGCGCGCCGAGGTGGCATAAGCTTTCTTTCGATAACAAACGCAGCACGACAATTTTCCGTTGTTGGTTTTTCAAAAAGCTGGCTATGATGGCGACGCTCGGAATTTTTGTCGTGGCAACTGTTTGACCCTGCTGGCATAAAGATTGCAGTGTCTTTGCCAGTGAAACGACGTCAAGCCATGGAGCGGCACTTCGGGATTCCGAAGTGCCGTTTTTGTTATCCAAGAAAGAGACAGCGAAACGATGGAGACTTTTGTCCAGCAGATACTCAACGGACTGGTGCTAGGCAGCATGTACGCACTGGTCGCGCTCGGGTACACGATGGTCTACGGGGTACTGAACCTGATTAACTTCGCCCACGGCGACGTGTTGATGATCGGCGCCATGGTCGGCCTGTCGATCCTGCATGCCCTGGAAAGTTATTTCCCTGGCTTGCCCGGCTACTTGCAGCTGGCCATCGCCATCCTCGGCGCGATCCCGGTGGCGATCCTGGTCAACGTGCTGATCGAGCGCGTAGCTTACCGCCGCCTGCGCAATGCACCGCGCCTGGCGCCGCTGATCACCGCCATCGGCGTCTCGATCCTGCTCCAGACCTTCGTGATGGCCATGCCGTTCTGGGGCCGCAACCCGCTGCCTTTCCCGCAAGTGCTGCCGTCGGAACCGATCATGATCGGCGGCGCCATGATTTCGCAGACCCAGGTGCTGCTGCTGGCGCTGGCGGCCATTGCCATGTTTGCACTCGTGCTGCTGATCGAGCGCACCAAGATGGGGCGTGCAATGCGCGCCGTGGCGGAAAACCCGCGCGTGGCCGGGCTGATGGGCGTGGACTCGAACCGCGTGATCGTCGCCACCTTCGCCATCGGCGCGGCACTGGCCGCCGTGGCCGGCGTGATGTGGGGCGCGAACTACGCCACGATTTCCTTCACCATGGGCGTGCTGCCGGGCCTGAAGGCCTTCTGCGCCGCCGTGCTGGGCGGCATCGGCAACATCTACGGCGCCATGATCGGCGGCCTGCTGCTCGGCATCATCGAAGCGCTGGGCGCCGGCTACATCGGCGACCTCACCGGCGGCTTGCTGGGCAGCCATTACCAGGACATCTTCGCCTTCGTGGTGCTGATCCTGGTGCTCACCGTGCGTCCGTCCGGGATCATGGGCGAGCGCGTTGCCGACCGCGCTTAAGGAGCCGACCATGTCCCTGATCACGTTCGACCTCCAGCACCAGCCGCACAAGGCGCGCATCAACATGGCCCTACTGCTGGCCCTGATGATCGCCTTCCCCTTCTTTGCCTCGCAGTACGGCAATTCCTGGGTCCGCATCATCGACCTGGCGCTGCTCTACATCATGCTGGCCCTGGGCCTGAACATCGTGGTCGGCTTTGCCGGCCTGCTCGACCTCGGCTACATCGCCTTCTTTGCCGTCGGCGCCTATCTCACCGGGCTGTTCGCCTCGCCGCAGTTCGCGGCCCTGCTCGAATCGCTGGTCTATAACTACCCGGTACTGGGCGAATGGCTGGTGACACTGTTCGGCGAAGAGATCCGGCAGAACGGCATCCATTTGTCGGTGTGGGCGATCGTGCCGCTGGCGGCCCTGGTGGCGGCTTTCTTCGGCGCACTGCTCGGCGCGCCGACGCTGAAATTGCGCGGCGACTATCTCGCCATCGTGACGCTCGGCTTCGGCGAGATCATCCGTATCTTCATGAATAACCTGATCGACCCGATCAATTTCACCAACGGCCCGCAGGGCATCAACATGGTCGATCCGATCCGTATCTTCGGCGTGTCGCTGGCGGGGGAGGCCGGTTCGCAATCGACGGTGTTCATCGGCGGTTACGGCATGCCTTCGGTGAACGCCTACTATTTCCTGTTCCTCGGCTTGTGCATCGCCACCATCTTCATCACCAGCCGCCTGCAGCATTCGCGCCTGGGGCGGGCCTGGGTGGCGATCCGCGAAGACGAGATCGCGGCCAAGGCAATGGGCATCAATACCCGCAACGTGAAGTTGCTGGCGTTCTCGATGGGCGCCTCGTTCGGCGGCGTGGCCGGCGCCATGTTCGCCGCCTTCCAGGGCTTTGTGTCGCCGGAATCGTTCTCGCTGACCGAGTCGATCGCCGTGCTGGCGATGGTGGTGCTGGGCGGTATCGGCCACATCCCGGGCGTGGTGCTGGGCGGCGTGCTGCTGGCGGCCTTGCCGGAAATCCTGCGCCACGTGGTGGAACCGGCGCAGATTGCCCTGTTCGGCGAAAAGCTGGTCGAGGCCGAGGTATTGCGCCAGGCGTTGTACGGCCTGGCCCTGGTGCTGATCATGCTGGTCCGCCCGGCCGGCCTGTGGCCCTCGCCGAACAAGGAAGAACGCCCGAACGCTGCCCTGGCGCGCGACGAAGAACAAGAGGCCAAGGCATGAGCGAGATCCTGCTGAATATCTCCGGCGTGAACAAGCGCTTCGGCGGCCTGCAGGCGTTGACCGACGTGGCGATCCGCATCGAACGCGGCCAGATCGTCGGCCTGATCGGCCCGAACGGCGCCGGCAAGACCACCTTCTTCAACGTCATCACCGGGCTGTACCAGCCGGACAGCGGCACCTTCGAGCTGGGCGGCAAGCCCTACTCGCCATCGGCGCCGCATGCGGTGGCCAGGGCGGGGATCGCGCGCACCTTCCAGAACATCCGCCTGTTCGGCGAAATGAGCGCGCTGGAAAACGTAATGGTGGGGCGCCACGTGCGGACAAAACAGGGCGTGTTCGGCGCCATCTTCCGCCACAAGGCGGCGCGCGCGGAAGAAGCGGCGATCCGGGCCCGGGCCCAGGAACTGCTCGATTTCGTCGGCATCGGCCGCTTTGCGCATCGCACGGCGAGGTTCCTGTCGTACGGGGACCAGCGCCGCCTGGAAATCGCGCGCGCCCTGGCCACCGATCCGCAACTGCTCGCGCTGGACGAACCGGCGGCCGGCATGAACGCCACCGAAAAGCTGGCCCTGCGCGAGCTGCTGGTGAAGATCAAGAACGAAGGCAAGACCGTGCTCCTGATCGAGCACGACGTGAAACTGATGATGGGCCTGTGCGACCGGATTACCGTGCTCGAGTATGGCAAGCGCATCGCCGAAGGCTTGCCGGCCGAGATCCAGAAGAATCCGGCGGTGATCGCGGCCTACCTGGGAGGGGCGCACTGATGAGCGGCAGCATCCTGAAAATCGAGGGCCTGCAGGTGGCCTATGGCGGCATCAAGGCGGTCAAGGGCGTCGACCTGGAAGTAGGCAAGGGCGAACTGGTGACCCTGATTGGCGCGAACGGCGCCGGCAAGACCACGACCCTCAAAGCCATCACCGGCACGCTGCCGACGGCCAAGGTCGAGGGTCGGATTTCCTACCTCGGTGAGCCATTGAGCGGCAGCCAGTCCTTCCGCCTGGTGCAGCGCAAGCTGGCCATGGTACCGGAAGGGCGCGGCGTGTTCACGCGCATGACGATCCACGAGAACTTGCTGATGGGCGCGTATACGCGCAACGACAAGGCGGGGATCGAGGCGGATATCGAGAAGTGGTACACGGTGTTTCCGCGCCTGAAGGAGCGCTCGGCACAGCTGGCCGGGACCTTGTCGGGCGGCGAGCAGCAGATGCTGGCCATGGCGCGCGCGCTGATGTGCCACCCGACCCTGCTGCTGCTGGACGAGCCCTCGATGGGGCTGGCGCCGATCATGGTCGAGAAGATCTTCGAGGTGATCCGCGACGTGTCTCGGCAGGGGATCACGATGTTGCTGGTCGAGCAGAACGCCAAGCTGGCGCTGCAGGCGGCGCACCGGGGGTATGTGATGGAGTCGGGATCGATCACGATGACGGGGAATGCGCAGGACATGCTGCACGACCCGCGCGTGCAGGCGGCGTATCTGGGCGAATAATTTCGACCCGCGGCTGATGGACATGGGGTGCGGGGGGATATGGCCTGCGGCTGGTGATGATGCACTGCGGCCGATGATGATGGCCTGCGGCTTGGACCGTACGGTGGGCACGCTGTGCCCACGCGGAATGTGGCGTCGTGTTGGCTGCGTTCAAACCCGAAAGGCTGCGTGTCGCAAATGCGTCCCGGGGCATGCCGCGAACGCTGGTTTTGGGTCGCATGCGTTAACGCCGCGTTTCGACGCCAACGAGGGGCACGCATTCGCGTGGGCACAGGTGCCCACCGTACGGGACACGCCAACAACCTTGGCCACGGTACGGTAGATCGACGGTAAACAAGAACGGGGCCGGTCGACATCGTCGAACCGGCCCCGCTTTTTACTGCGGCCTGATGCTTACGCTGCGGCAGCGGCTGCGGTGTTGGCAGCGGCGGCTGGCGCCTTGGCGGCCACGTTCGAGTACTGCGAGATGGCGGCGTTCATGTTGCTTTCGATCGCTTCCACGGCTTGCTTGGTGGTCTTGCTGAACTGCTCGTAGCCGGCGTTGGCGTTGCTGATCGCGGTCTTGACGGCGGCGACGAAGGTTTCCGAACCGGCAGGGGCGTTCTTGCTCACTTCGTCGACCAGGGCGATGACCTTGCGGTTGGCTTCGACGATCTGGCCTTCGGCGGCTTTCGAGAACTCGGCGCCGGTGCCGCTGGCGATCGAGGCCAGCTGGCGGCTGTAGGTCAGGGCCTTTTCGGCGCTCGGCTGGGCCTGGGCGGCGGACAGCTGGAAGAATTCCTGCGGGTCCTTGGCCGACAGCAGCTGGCGGGCGGCGCTCGAGCTGTCCGACAGGGTGGCGCGTGCCGTGTTGATGTTCAGTTCAACCAGCTTCTCCATGCTTTCGAAGGTTTTCGAAGTCAGCGACGACAGCAGGGCGAATTGCGATTCGAGGTTTGCTTTGGTGGCATTCGAGAACTGCTCTGGGATTGCAAACATGGGGTTCTCCAAACAAGACGTTATAGGATTGAATGCTGCTTAAGAATGCTGCTAGGAATGCTACTGGACCGGTGACGCAGAAAGCTGGCCGGTGCATCTGAATGATTGTGCACCGCAACAGAGCGAAGTTTTCCTCACTTTGGCGATCAGGTCAAGCGTTTTTGGTGCGACGCACCATCATGGTCGGGTTTGTTGTGTCCTTGCATCGAATGAAATACTTCTCAACAAGAAAAGGTATGGCTCTGCCATCCCTTTCCATGCGTGCTGCATTTTTGCCGTCATGCAAACATGCACAGGCACTCATGCTAGACTTGCCATTCATGCCATCCAGCCATTTGCGGCGCTTCCCATGCACGAGACTACCGCCAATCCGGGCGCTCCGCCCCAAGCCCAGCGCTGGCTGGCGCCGTTGCCGCTGTTTTTCGTGGTCTTGTGGAGCACCGGTTTCATCGTCGCCAAATACGGCTTGCCGTTCGCGCCGCCGCTCACTTTCCTGATCCTGCGCTGCCTGGGCGTATTGCTGGTGCTGGTGCCCATCGTACTGATCTGGCGCGCGCCCTGGCCCACGGGGCGCATCGCGCACGTGGCCGTGGCCGGGCTGCTGCTGCAGGCGGGCTACCTGGGCGGCGTCTGGAGCGCGATCAAGATCGGCATGCCGGCCGGGTTGTCGGCCCTGATCGTCGGCATGCAGCCCATCCTCACCGCCGTGGCCGCGCCGCTGATCGGCGAACGGGTGCGTCCGCGCCAGTGGCTGGGCCTGGCGCTGGGCCTGGCCGGCGTGGCCCTGGTCGTATATGCCAAGCTGGACATGGCCCATCTGTCGGCCCTGCCGATCGTGTATTGTGTGCTGGCCTTGCTGTCGATCACGGCCGGCACCATGTACCAGAAGCGGTTTTGTCCGCAGTTCGATCTGCGCACCGGCACCGTGATCCAGTTCGGCGCCACGGTGGCGGCCCTGCTGCCGCTGGCGCTGCTGCTCGAAGACTTCGACCTGGCCCTGTCGACGGTCAGCTGGACCGCGCAGTTCGTCGGCGCCTTGCTGTGGTCGGTATTCGCGCTGTCGATCGGCGCCATCTTCCTGCTATTTCGCCTGATCAGCCGCAGCGCCGCCACCGAAGTCACGAGCCTGCTCTACCTGACCCCGCCCACCACCGCCATCATGGCCTGGCTGCTGTTCGGCGAGGCCCTCGGCCCACTTGGGCTGGCAGGCATGGCGGTGGCGGTGGCCGGCGTCGCATTCGTCGTCAAGAAGGAGAAACCATGATGTCCCAGCCCAAGCAAGCAGAAGTAAAAAAAGCGGCGCAGGAAGCCGTCGATGCCGCCATCACCTCGCGCCGTTCGATCCGCGCCTTCCTCGACAAGCCGGTCGCGCGCGAGGACCTGGAACGGATCCTGGAAGTGGCGGCGCGCGCGCCCTCCGGCACGAATACCCAGCCCTGGAAGGTGTATGTGCTGACCGGCCAGGCGCGCCAGGACTTGTCCGACGCCATCCTGGCCGTGCACACGGACCCGGAACAATCGCGCCAGCATACCGAGGAATACGCCTATTACCCGCGCGAGTGGGTGTCTCCCTTTATCGACCGCCGGCGCAAGGTCGGCTGGGACCTGTACAGCCTGCTCGGCCTGACGCGCGAGAACAAGGCCGGCATGGCGGCCCAGCATGCGCGCAACTTTGCTTTCTTCGACGCCCCGGTCGGCCTGATCTTCACCATCGACCGCGTGATGGAGCAGGGCTCCTGGCTCGACTATGGCATGTTCTTGCAGAACATCATGGTTGCGGCGCGCGGACGCGGGCTCGACACCTGCCCGCAGGCCGCGTTCACCCAGTACCACCGCATCATTGCCGAGCAGCTGCAATTGCCCGCCAACGAAACCGTGGTCTGCGGCATGGCGCTGGGCTGGGCCGACCCTGGCAAGATTGAAAACTCGCTGGTCACCGAACGCGAGCCGCTGGCCGGCTTCGTGCATTTCCTGGAATGACACATTTCGTGTAAATACTTGAATCAAAAGGCGCTTTTGTTACGTGTGCGTGCGCCGTTTTGCGTTGAAGTGCGGCAAAATGGTCACGAAAACGTGAATTCTGCTTGTGCCGCGGGCTGGGCAGGCTACACTTGAGTCGTACCTCAGCAATACGCAGCGTACTGCTGGGGGCAGTCCGGTCAGCGGTTGAAAGGTAAAGTCGAAATGATCAAGCTTGCATTGGCGATGCTCGTATCGCTGTTCCTGATGGTGGAGCCGGTCTCCGCGGCGGGAGCGGGCGCAGGAGCGCAGGCCGGGTCGCAAGCCGGGTCGAAAGCCAGGCAGGCCAAGCAAAAGCGCCAGGCTGCCAAGAAACCGGCAAAGAAAAAGGCGGTGGCCAGGTCCCAGCGCGCGCGCAAGGATGTGGCGGTGGCCGAGAACAAGCGCGGGCGCCTGGTGCGCCGCGTCGAGGTGGTCAACGGCAAGCGCCGTGTGACTTACCAGGGCGTACGCAAGGCGGCCCCGGCCGTGGCTGCGCTGCGCACCGCCGGCGATATCGCCGGCCTGCACAAGACCGACGATCCGCTGTCGCTGCGCTCGAACGTCGCCTTCGTGCTCGACCAGAACAGTTCCGAGGTGCTGTTCGAAAAGAACGCCAACGTGGCGCTGCCGATCGCCTCGATCACCAAGCTGATGACCGGCCTGGTCGTGGTCGAAGCCGGCCAGAGCCTGGACGAAACCCTGACCGTCACCACCGCCGACGTCGACCGCCTGAAGTACAGCAGCTCGCGCCTGCCGGTCGGCGCACGCATGACCCGCAACAACCTGCTGCACATCGCCCTGATGAGTTCCGAGAACCGCGCCGCCGCCGCGCTGGGGCGTAACTACCCGGGCGGCACCCAGGCCTTTGTCGCCGCGATGAATGCCAAGGCAAAAGAGCTGGGCATGAACGATACGCGCTACGTCGATTCCAGCGGCCTGTCGAGCCAGAACGTGTCGAGCGCGCGCGACCTGGCCAAGCTGGTGGCCTTTGCCCACCAGAAGCCGCTGCTGCGCCAGTATTCGACCGACCCGAACTGGGTGGTGGAAGCGAGCGGCCGGCCGATGCGCTACTCGAACACGAATTACCTGGTGGCGCTGCCGGACTGGAACATCGGCCTGCAAAAGACCGGCTTCATCAACGAAGCGGGGCGCTGCCTGGTGATGCAGGCCATGATCCAGGGCCGCAACGTGATCATGGTGTTCCTGGATTCGAAGGGCAAGATGTCGCGTACCGCCGACGCCGGCCGCATGCGCCGCTGGCTGGAAGCGCTGACGCCGGACAGCATCGTGCCGCCCGTGCATGCCGCCGCGCCGGCAGCCGGTAATCCGACCTCGTTCTCGACGGTGTCGGCGGCGACGGTGCTGCAGAAGCGTTAAGAAATTTTTATCGGAGCTCTGTGCAAAGCTCAGGCTGCTGATGCGGGGCGGAAGCCGAGTGTGGACGAAATCTGCCCGGCGGTCTGCACCAGGTCGTCGAGCCAGTCTTCCTGCAGGCGGTCGGCCGGGGCCGAGATCGACAAGCCCGCCACCAGCTTGCCGCCGTCGTCGTAGATGCCGGCGGCCATGCAGCGCACGCCCAGTTCCAGCTCCTCGTTGTCGCGCGCATAGCCGCGCGCGCGCACCAGGCCCAGCTCGCGTTCGAGCTTGCTGAGATCCGTGATCGAATTCTTGTTGTGGCCGGCCAGCCCGGTGCGGGTGGCATAGGCGCGGATGGCTTTCGCTTCGTCCACCGACAGGAAAAGTTTCCCGGTGGAGGTCAGGTGCAGCGGACCGCGTCCGCCGATGGCGCGCACCACCTGCATGCCCGAGCGCTCGGAAAACGCGCGGTCGATGTAGACGATCTCGTCGCCCTGGCGCACCGACAAATTCACGGTCTGCTGGGTTTTCTTGTGCAGGGCGCGCATGAAGTCGAGCGCCGCCTCGCGTACCGAGAGCCGGCTCTTCACCACATTGCCCAGTTCCAGCAGGCGCATGCCAAGGCGGTAGGTGCCGGGCTCGACGCGGTCGACGAAGCGTGTGACCACCATGTCGTTCAGGATGCGGTGCGCGGTCGACGGATGCAGGCCCGAAACCCGGGACAATTCCTTCAAACTGACGGGGTCCGGATAGGTGGCCAGGGCGTCGAGCAGCGCGACCATGCGTTCAATCACCTGGATCGAAGTCTTGGCCGGTTCAAGGGTGTCGATTTTCATGATGTGGTTGGTGCAGTGCAGTATCGCTTTACTTTATACCATAATGCGAAAAACGGCGACCGATTCGCTAGTGCCCGGCGTCTAATGCATAATGACAGTTCTGCATGTCATGACGGAAATAAAATGGAAGAGCCAGTCAGCGAGTTCAAGAGCAAAAGCGGATTCCGGCGCATCATCAACGCCTCCAATTATTCGATCCAGGGCCTGGTCACGGCCTGGCGCAGCGAGCACGCCTTCCGCCAGGAATTGCTGGTGTTCGTGCTGGGCGTGGTCTTCGCCTTCGTGCTGCCGGTGTCGAGCTTCCAGAAGCTGGTGCTGATCGGCGTACTGCTGCTGGTGCTGATCGTCGAACTCATCAACTCGGCCTTCGAGGCGGTGGTCGACCGCATTTCCCTCGAGCGCCATCCTTTGTCGAAGAACGCCAAGGACTTCGGCAGCGCGGCCGTCGGCCTGACGGTTGTATTGGCGGCGATCACCTGGGCGACGATTCTTTATAACCGGTTTGGGTGATAACTCGACAAGCTTATATAAAATGCTCCACAATAGGCACGATGTCTTTCGGCGGCGTCATGGTGGCGCCGCCTCAACACTGTCCTGACACGGAGATGAACATGAGCTTACGCCTCGGCGACACCGCACCTGACTTTGAACAAGATTCCAGCATCGGCCGCATCCGCTTCCACGAATGGGCAGGCGACTCCTGGGTGGTGCTGTTCTCGCACCCTGCCGACTTCACCCCGGTCTGCACCACCGAACTCGGCCTGACCGCCAAGCTGAAGCCGGAATTCGACAAGCGCAACGTCAAGGCGATCGCGCTGTCGGTCGACGCTGCCGAACAGCACAAGAGCTGGATCAAGGACATCGAGGAAACCCAGCAGACCGTGGTCGGCTTCCCGATCATCGCCGATGCCGACAAGTCGGTCTCCACGCTGTACGACATGATCCACCCGGAACAATCGGCGACGGCTACCGTGCGCTCGCTGTTCGTCATCGATCCGAAGAAAAAAGTGCGCCTGACCATCACCTACCCGATGAGCACCGGCCGCAACTTCGACGAAGTCCTGCGCGTGATCGACGCCCTGCAGCTGACCGACGGCTATACGGTCGCCACGCCGGGCAACTGGAAGGATGGCGACGACGTGATCATTCCGCTGACGGTGCAGGATCCGGCCGTGCTGGCTGAAAAATATCCGAAAGGCTTCACGTCGCCGAAGCCGTATCTGCGTTTGACGCCGCAGCCGAACAAGTAAGTTCGCCGGCATCCTCGGCCGTTGAACGGTCGAAACCCGTAGGGTGGGCACTCGTGCCCACGCGGTACCACGGCAATATGTCGAAACCCATCCCGGTAGGGTCGCGTACGTTGGCGTCCTGGTTGCGCCGCGTGGTATCAAACGATGAGACCGCGTGGGCTCAAGAGCCCACCCTACAAAATCCCCACCCCAAACACAGCCTCCGCATAAGCAAATAAGGAAGCTGTCGTTTGTCCCACGGCTGACCCCGCTTACTCTTGGGTTCACCTTAGGGACCATGCATGTTAATCACCTATATCACCGCCGGCTTCGCGGTTGGCCTGCTGGTGGGCATGACGGGCGTTGGCGGCGGTTCGCTGATGACGCCGCTGCTCACGCTGCTGTTCGGCGTCTCGCCCACCGTTGCCGTGGGCACCGACCTGGCCTTTGCCTCGATCACGAAGGGCGCCGGCACCATCACCCACCGCTTCAACAACACTGTCGACTGGACCATCGTGCGCCGCCTGTGCCTGGGTGCGTTGCCGGCGGCCCTGGTGTCGACGCTGGCGCTGCGCCATTTCGGCGCGCTCGACGCCCATATCGGCCAGGTGATTCGCTACTCGATTGCCGGTTCGGTGATGCTGACCGTGGTCGCATTGCTGTTCCGGCGCCGCATGATCGCCTGGATGAGCGCCCATCCCGAACGCCAGCTGCAGGGCAAGGCACTGACAACGGCCACTGTGGTCTCCGGCGCCATCCTCGGCGTGCTGGTGACGGTGTCCTCGATCGGCGCCGGCGCCATCGGCGCGACCCTGCTGGTGCTGCTGTATCCGAAGCTGACCCCGGCCGAGGTGGCCGGCACCGACATCGCCTACGCCGTGCCGCTGACGGCGATTGCCGCGCTTGGTCACTGGTGGCTGGGTTCGATCGACTGGATGTTGCTGCTGACCCTGCTAATCGGCTCGCTGCCGGGCATCACCCTGGGTTCGATGCTGGCGCGCAAGGTGCCGGAACGCTTCCTGCGCGCGCTGCTGGCGGTCACGCTGACCGGTGTCGCCGCCAAGCTGGTTTTCTGAATCAGAACTGAAAATAAATGAAGCCGCTCTGGCCGCGCGTCATGGCGGCCACCATGTACAGGGTAGCGACCAGGCCGACGCCGAACAGCCAGGCCGGCTGCGCCGTCACATAGGCCATGAAGCGGTCGCGCCAGTGTACCGGCGTGAAATGCAGGCCGGCGGCGGCGGCCAGGGCCAGGAAGCCGGCCACCGACAGCGGGAACTGGCCGGCCGCCGGCTGCACCAGGCGCAGCATGTAGGCGCCGGCCGCGTCCAGGTCGGTACTGCGGAACAGCAGGCGCGTCAGCACCACCACCACGAAGATGAAGGCGACCTGCAGCGCCAGGCGCCGGCCGCGGTAGACCAGCGGGGCGCCGCGCCGGGCGCGCGCCATGTCGCGGTGGTGGCCGATCGCCACCATCGAGCCGTGCAGCAGGCCGTAGACCACGAACTTCCAGCCGGCGCCATGCCACAGGCCAATCGCCACGAACACGATCAGCAAGTTCACGTAGGTCGGCACCACGTGCCACTTCGACAGCGGCTCGTACAGGTAGTTGCGGAAGAACGAAGACATGGTGATGTGCCAGCGCTGCCAGAAGTTCGCGATGCTGGTGGCCAGGTAGGGCCGGTTGAAGTTCACAGGCAGGCGGTAGCCGAACAGGGACGCGGCGCCGCGCGCCATGTCGGTGTAGCCGCTCAGGTCGAGGTAGACCTGGAAGCTGTAGCCGAACAGGGCCAGCCACAGGAAGCCGGTGGAAAAGTCGCCCGGCCGAGCAAAGGCGGGGTCGACCAGGCAGGCGCCCAGGGTGTCGGCGATCAGTACCTTCTTGACGATGCCGCGCATGATCAGCGCCAGCCCTTCGAATTGCTGGGCCTGGGTCGCCACGCGCGGGGTCGCCAGTTGCGGCAGGAAGTATTCGGCCGTGACGATGGGCCCCGACAGCAGGCGCGGGAAGAAGGCCATGAACAGCGAGAAATCGAGCAGGCTGCTGGGGCGTTCGATGCGGCCGGCATACAGCGCGACCGGGTAGGTGAGCGCCTGGAAGGTCAGGAAGGAGATGCCGACCGGCAGCAGGATCTGCACGAAGGGCACCAGGCTGCCCATGCCGAGCCAGTCGGACAGGGAATTGACCATGGTCCCGAAGAAATTCAGGTACTTGAAATAGCCCAGCAGGCTCAGGCTGAGCACGACGGCGCCGGTGATCGCGCGCTTCTGGGCGCCGCGGTCGGTGTTGTGGGCCACGGCGTTGCCGGCCACGTAGTTGATGGCAGTCAGGGCCAGCAGCAATCCGCAGAAGCGCCAGTCGATGCTCGCATAAAAGTAATAGCTGGCCGCCGTCAGCAGCAGCTTTTGCGCGCCGTGCCGCCCCCGCAGCAGGCGGTGGACGGCGAGCACTGCCGTGAGAAAGACCAGGTAGCCGAAGCCGGTAATATCCATTGCGTGAAGTCTCGTTTCCGGTTTCAGTGTGCTGCGGCGGGTTGTAACTGAGCTTGTGCCTGAGGTTGAGCTTGATTCTGGGCGACGACCCCGGCAGGGCGAACCAGTGGCGTGTCGTTGATCAGCGCCTGGTAGATCAGCCCGGACGCCGCTTCCTCGCCGGCGGCAGTGAAGTGGGCGGCATCGACGAAATACTTGGGCCCGCCCGGCATGGCCTGGCCGAGGTCGACCAGCGGCACCTTGCGGCTGCGGGCAACGTCGGCGATCACCCCGTTGAACAGGTTGCCGGCCTTGTTCAGCCCGTCGTAGTCGAGGCAATGGTTGTAGTACAGGGCGCTGGTGGCCAGCTTGCGGCCGGCCGCGCCGTCTTCAGGCCGGAAGCCGCGCGCCACCGTCAGCAGGACCGGCGCGATGCCGGCGCCCTCGAGCTTGGTGATGATGCTGTCCAGCCCCTGGCGGTAGGAGTCGGGGATGCGGTCGGTGGGGTCGACGATGCCGGCGCGCGCCGGGGAATCGCGCAGCGTCACGGTATTCTTGGAAATCATGGTGCCGCTCAGGGTCCAGCTTGGCAGCGAGGGCGCCGGCAGCGGCTGCAGCGGCGACGAGACGCCGGCGCTGTTGCGGCAGATATAGGCCATGTCGTTGAAGCCGGCATACACCAGCACCGCGGTCGGGCGCAGCGGAATCACGCCGCGTTCGACCAGGATCTCGATTTCGCGCAGGGTGTAGCCCTCGACGCCGGCATTGATGACGTTCACCGTGCGGCCCGGCATGGCCTGGCGCAGGCGGCGCTCGAGCAGGGCCGGGAAGGTGCTGTCGTTGGTCTTGGCATAGGCGCCGGCGACGGTGGAAGCGCCGACGACGACCAGCCGGAATTCGCCGGGGACTGGTTCGGGCGTGATCTCGGCGCTGCGAAAGCCCAGCGAGTTGGTGCTGAATTCGCGGCCCTCTTTTTGCGAGACCTCGCGCAAATTCGGGCGGTAGGTCTTGACGCCGTAGTGCTCGTTCATCGCCACCCGGCTCTGGCCGGTGGCCAGGTCGAGCGCGCTGCGCCCGGTCTTCAGGTAGGCGCGCCCCTGCAGCAAGACTTCGCCGCCCACCAGCAGGGCCAGCGCCACCAGGCCGGCGCGCAGCAGGCCGCTGGAACGCCAGCCGGCGTCGTTGGCCGCGCCGCCCGGCGCCGCTACCGGCTTGTCCCTCAGCGCTTCGAGCGAGGCAATCGACTGCGCTTCCCAGTTGTCCGGCACCGCGCCCAGGTACTGTTCCAGCGCCAGTGACAGCTCGACCAGGTTGATCGAATCGCCGCCCAGGTCGAGGAAACTGTCCTGCGGACGCACGTCGGGATTGCCGAGGATTTCACGGTAGGCATCGATCAGGCGCTGCTGTCCTGGCTGGGCCTGTGCCTGCGCCGCGGCTTCATGGCCCAGGCGCAACACGGCGCGGTAATCGAACTTGTTCGAAGGAAGGACCGGCAGCGCGTCCAGGTGCAGCACGGCCAGCGCCGACAGCGGCAGGCCGAAGCGTTGCGCCAGCTCCTGCCTGAGCGCCTGCTTCACATTGGCCGGATCGGCGGCGCCGGTCAGCGCCACCACCACCAGGGCGTCGTCGCCGCTGACGATGCCCTGCAGGCCGCGCGCATGGACCCAGCGTTCGATTTCGTCCAGGCTGATGCGCAGGCCGACGATCTTCGAGAAGCGGCTCTTGCGCCCGACGATGGCATAGCAGCCGTTTTCCTTGCGGCAGGCCAGGTCGCCGGTACGCAGGACGTCCGGGCCGCAGCCCAGCGCCAGGTCGGCGGCCGATTCGGCATAGCCCATCATCACGTTCGGGCCGCGGTAGACCAACTCGCCCGGGGTGCCGGCGGCCAGCACCAATTCACCATCCTCGCCGATCAGCTCGAAGCTGCCGCCGGGGATCGGGATGCCGATGGCATCGATGTTGTCCAGTAGCTGGTCCGGCGGCACATAGGCCATGCGCGGGCTGGCCTCGGTCTGGCCGTACATGACGAACACCTGCTTGCGCGCCGCCGCCGCCCACTGCGCGTACAGGCGCACGCGCTCGGCCGGCAGGCGTCCGCCGGCCTGGGCCAGGTAGCGCAGCGACGGATAATGCTGTCCGCGAAAGCCGATGCGCTCCAGCAGGTCGAAGGTAAACGGCACGCCGGACAGGCTGGTTGCCGCTTCTTCCTCGAAAAAGGTCCAGAACTGCGGGTCGGCGACCGAGCGCGCGGTGAGCAGGATGGTGGCGCCGGCGTGCAGATGCGAATTCAGGACCGACATGCCGTAGGAGTAGTACAGCGGCAGGCTGGTGATGGCGCGGTCGCCCGCATCGATGCCGAGGTAGTCGGCGATGGCGGCGGCATTCGACCCGATGTTCGCGCGCGACAGGCGCACCAGCTTCGGGCTGCCGGTCGTGCCCGAGGTCGAGAGCAGGATACACAGCTCAGGGTGCAGCGCGGGCGCATGCGCCGCCGGCAAGGCTTCGAAGCCCCAGCCATGTTCGCCTTCGCGATAGACCAGCGCCGCGCCATAGGTGAGGCTGGTACGCGGGTCGGCGGCGGTCGAGCCTGGTTCGGCCAGCACTACCGGGTAGCCCGCATGCAGGCAGGCGAGGTAGGCGACAACGCAGTCGACGGTGTTGGCGGCTTCGAGGATGACCAGGCGTGCTGGCGCCGGCAGGCGCGCGGCCTGTGCCTCGACGGCCTCGGCCAGTTGCAGGTAGCTCAGGCGCACGCCGGTATCGGTAACAATAGCAGGCGCGACGCCACCTTCGCGCAAGTGCCTTGCAAACAACAGTTCCGACATGGATGCGTCTCTCCCGAATGGCGCGTGAGCCGATCCCGTGCCGGCAAAGGCGCAGTAAGGGCGTTTTGGATTGTTACTGTGGGATAGTTTTCCCACTTACTATAAGTATACAAGAAATTGTTATTAAGTAAAGTGGGTAATCTGATTCTGTTGTAAAAAGTTAATTTCCATGTGGCATTTTTCTGGTTGGATAATCAAAGAGCAAGCACATTTGCGAGGTAGCGCCCAATCGTTGGCGCCCGGTTAATAGCGTATTCATCTATGCAAATGACGTTTCTTTCGTTTGTTTTATGAGTAGCAAGTGCGAATATGGACGCCTATTAGAAGAAAATGTAATAAGGCATCCATGACTTTCTCGCAGACACGCGCACCTGGCCGGGTCATTCCCGGCTTCGGGCTCTCGCTCGGGTTCACGATCTTTTATCTCGCATTGATCGTGCTGATCCCGCTGTCCGCCGTGTTCCTGAACACCTTCACCATGAGCTGGGAAGCGTTCTGGCGCGCCGTCACCTCAGAACGCGTGATCGCTTCCTACAAACTCAGCTTCGGCGCCTCGCTGATCGCGGCCAGCTTCAACGTCGTCTTCGGCGGCATCGTGGCCTGGGTGCTGGTGCGCTACCGCTTTCCGGGCAAGCGATTCGTCGACGCCCTGGTCGATCTGCCGTTCGCGCTGCCGACCGCCGTGGCCGGCATTACCTTGACGTCCCTGTATTCGGCCAACGGCTGGATCGGCCAGTATCTCGATAAAGTCGGCATCAAGGTGGCCTTTACGCCGCTGGGCGTGGTGGTAGCGCTGACCTTCATCGGCCTGCCTTTCGTGGTGCGCACGGTGCAGCCGGTGCTGGAAGAAGCCGAGCGCGAGCTCGAGGAAGCCTCGGCCAGCCTGGGCGCCAGCCCGCTGCAAACCTTCATTCGCGTGGTATTGCCGGGCATCGTGCCGGCGCTGCTGACCGGCTTTGCGCTGGCCTTTGCGCGCGCCACCGGCGAATACGGCTCGGTGATCTTCATCGCCGGTAACCTGCCGATGGTGTCCGAGATCACGCCACTCTTCATCATCACCAAACTGGAGCAGTACGATTACGCCGGCGCCACTGCGATTGCGGTCGTGATGCTGATCTTCTCGTTCATCCTGCTCCTCACCATCAATCTGCTCCAGGCATGGACGCGCAAACGGGCAGGGAAGAAATGAGCGCCGCATTCGATACGTCCACCTTGGACAAGCCAACCGTGGTCGCGCCGCGCAGTCTCGCGCGTGCCCCGCAAACGAATACCTTCGAGCCGCGCTGGGTGCGCTGGACGCTGATCGCCATCGCGCTCGCCTTCCTGACCCTGTTCCTGTTCGTGCCGCTGGTGGCCGTGTTCACCGAAGCCCTGAAACGCGGCTGGGACACCTACATCGAAGCCATTATCGACCCGGATGCGATTTCCGCCATCAAGCTGACCCTGATCGCGGCCGGTATCGCCGTGCCGCTGAACCTGGTGTTCGGCGTGGCGGCGTCGTGGGCGATCGCCAAGTTCGATTTCCGCGGCAAGAGCGTGCTGCTGACCCTGATCGATTTGCCGTTCTCGGTGTCGCCGGTGATCGCCGGTTTGATCTACGTGCTGCTGTTCGGCGCCCAGGGCTGGTTCGGCGAATGGCTCGCCGAACACGACATCAAGATTTTGTTCGCGGCGCCGGGCATCGTGCTGGCGACCGTGTTCATTACCTTCCCGTTTGTCGCGCGCGAGCTGATTCCGCTGATGCAGCAGCAGGGCACCGAGGAAGAAGAGGCGGCGCTGGTGCTGGGCGCCTCGGGCTGGCAAACCTTCTGGCGTGTGACGCTGCCGAACATCAAGTGGGGCCTGCTGTACGGCGTGATCCTGTGTAACGCCCGCGCGATGGGCGAGTTCGGCGCGGTGTCCGTCGTGTCGGGCCACATCCGCGGCGAGACCAACACCATGCCGCTGCAGGTCGAAATCCTCTACAACGAATACAACTTCACGGCCGCCTTTGCGATCGCATCCTTGCTGGCGCTGCTCGCGCTGGTGACGCTGGCCGTCAAGTCCTTTATCGAATGGCGTCTGCACCAGTCCCGCAGTGCAGACACCGGCACCACGGAGCGCACGCAATGACGATCGAAGTCCAACACATCCGCAAGCAGTTCGGCCAGTTCACGGCGCTCGACGACGTTTCGCTGCAATTCCCCGACGGCCAATTGACCGCCTTGCTCGGCCCTTCGGGCTGCGGCAAGACCACGCTCCTGCGCTGCATCGCCGGCCTCGAACATCCGGATTCGGGTTCGGTGCTGCTCGACGGCCAGGATGCCTCGCACCGCCATGTGCGCGAGCGCCAGGTCGGTTTCGTGTTCCAGCACTACGCGCTGTTCAAGCACATGACCGTGTTCGAGAACGTGGCCTTCGGCCTGCGTGTCAAGCCGCGCAAGGAGCGCCCGAGCGAAGCGCAGATCCGCGACAAGGTGAAGAAGCTGCTGGAACTGGTGCAGCTCGACTGGATCGCCGACCGCTATCCGCCGCAGCTGTCGGGCGGGCAGCGCCAGCGCATCGCCCTGGCGCGCGCGCTGGCCGTGGAACCGCGCGTGCTGCTGCTCGACGAACCCTTTGGCGCATTGGATGCCAAGGTGCGCAAGGAACTGCGCCGCTGGCTGCGCCGCCTGCACGACGAGCTGCACGTGACCTCGATTTTCGTCACCCACGACCAGGAAGAAGCGCTGGAAGTGGCCGACCAGGTGGTGGTCATGAACAAGGGCCGCATCGAGCAGCTCGGCACGCCGGAAAGCGTGTACAACGCCCCAAGCTCGCCCTTTGTCTACAGCTTCCTGGGCAATGTGAACCTGTTCCATGGCCGCGTGCACGACGGCGTGCTGGCCAGCGGCGACGCCCTGTTCGACGCGCCGCAACTGAATGGCGTGAGCAATGCCGACGGCATCGGCTACGTGCGTCCGCACGACCTGGACGTCGAGCGCTACACGCCGGGCCAGGAAGGCATCGTGGTCAAGCTGCGCCGCGCGCACGCCATCGGCCCGCTGGCCCAGCTCGACCTGGAACGCGAAGACAATGCCCAGCTGATCGAAGCCGTGATTCCGAACGAGCGCTTTGCGCGCCTGGGCCTGAAGGAAGGCGAGACCCTGGTCGTGCGTCCGCGCCGCATCGAGGTATTCGTCGACCAGGGAGGCGGCATATGAACTTCCAGCAGCTGCGCTCGGTGCGCGAAGCGGCGCGCCGCAACTTCAACCTCACCGACGTGGCCAATGCCCTGTTCACGTCGCAGCCGGGCGTGTCGCGCCAGATCCGCGAACTCGAGGAAGAACTCGGCGTCGTCATCTTCGAGCGCAACGGCAAGCGCCTGACCGGGCTCACCGCACCGGGCAAGGGAATTCTGAAGATCGTCGAGCGCCTGCTGGTGGAGGCGGAAAACCTGGCGCAGGCCAGCCAGGAATATGCGGAAAAAGACAGCGGCACGCTGACGATTGCCGTCACCCACACCCAGGCGCGCTATGCGCTGCCGCAGGTGGTGCAGTCCTTCCGCAGCGCCTTCCCGAACGTGCGCATCGCCCTGCAGCAAAGCGCGCCGGAGCACATCGCCGAATACGTGCTGTCGGGGCGGGCCGATATCGGCATCGCCACCGAGGGCTTGTCGGCGTTTCCCGACCTGGTGTCTTTTCCGTGCTACCGCTGGAGCCACGTGGTGGTGGCGCCGGATGGGCATCCGCTGCTGTCGAGTACCCCATTGCGGCTGGAAGATTTGGCGAATTATCCCTTGATTACCTACGACGTCGGCTACACGGGGCGCAGCCATATCGACGAAGCCTTCCGCACGGCCGGACTGTCGCCGGACATCGTGCTGACGGCCATGGATTCGGACGTCATCAAGCAGTACGTGTCGCTGGGGATGGGCGTCGGCATCATCGCCTCGATGGCGTTCGACCATGGGCGCGACAAGGGACTGCGGGCGGTGGAGTCATCGCACCTGTTTGCGCCGAACGTGACGCGCCTCGCCGTGCGGCGCGGGGCCTATTTGCGGGCGTATGCCTACCACTTCATCGAGCGCTTTGCGCCGGGGTTTACGCGCTCGGATATCGAGCGGACCTTGCAGGTGGAAGTCGAAGCAAGCTGATTACGTTAGCGGCGGAGTTCGTAGGGTGGGCACTTGTGCCCACGCGGTCGTACGGTTGCATGTCGGGATGCGTGTGTTGTACCGCGTGGGCTCGAGAGCCCACCCTACCTGATCACTGCCCGGGATTCGTGATACTCGCGTGGATCGCATCGATGGCGTCCGTTACCTCGCGCGACAAGGTGGTTTCAGCTGCATCGATGTTTTCCTTCAGCTGCGCCAGATTGGTCGCCCCGATGATGGTCGCTCCCACGAACCACCTCGAATAACACCACGCCAGCGCCATCTGCGCCGGGGTCAAGCCATTCGCCCGCGCCAGCGCCGCATACGCGCGCGTCGCTTCCAGCACGGCGGGCCGCACATAGCGCGGGCTCCAGTTCGGCGGGAAAATCGTCAGCCGCCCGTGCGCCTTCGGATCGTCGATGTACTTGGCGGTCAGCTGCCCGAACGCCAGCGGGCTGTAGGCCAGCAAACTCACCTCTTCGCGGAAGCAGGTCTCGTCCAGCAGCGTGGTCTCGAAAGCACGCGCCGTCAGGTTGTACAGATTCTGGATCGTGGCGATGCGCGGCAGACCCTTCATCTCCGCCTGCTTGATCCACTCGCTCACACCCCAAGGGCTTTCGTTCGACACGCCGATGTGGCGGATCTTGCCGGCCTTGACCAGATCGTCCAGCGCACCCAGGGTTTCTTCGATCGGCACGCTGCGCCGTTCGCGCTTCGGGTTGAAACTGTTCGAGCCGAAGATCGGCACGTTCCGGCTTGGCCAGTGCACCTGGTAGAGGTCGATGTAATCCGTTTGCAGGCGCTGCAAGCTGGTCTCCACCGCCGCGCGCACGTTGGCCGCATCGAGGTCGTGCGAGGCGCCGCGGATCCACGCCATGTTCGCATTCGGCCCGGCGATCTTCGAGGCGATGACCACGTCGTCGCGCCGCCCGCGCCCCTTCAGCCAGCTGCCGATGAAGCGCTCGGTGGAGCCCTGCGTTTCCGCGCGGCCCATGACCGGATACATCTCCGCGGTATCGATGAAGTTGATCCCACGCTCCACCGCATAGTCAAGCTGCGCGTGCGCATCGCGCTCGGTATTCTGTTCGCCGAAGGTCATCGTGCCCAGGCAGACCTTCGATACGTTCAGATCGCTGCGTCCCAGCCGGTTGCGTTCCATTGTTTATCCCCTCAAGGCATCCGCGCACTCGCGCACCAGCGCAGGGCCGCGGTAGATCAGGCCGCTGTACAGCTGCACCAGCTGGGCGCCGGCGTCCATCTTCGCCCTGGCGTCCGCGCCCGACAGGATGCCGCCCACGCCGATGATGGGAATGGCGTCGCCCAGTTCCTTCTTCATCGCGCGCACCACGATGTTCGACAAATCGAACACCGGCATGCCCGACAAGCCGCCGGTCTCCTGGCCATGGCGCAGGCCGACCACATGGTTGCGGCTGAGCGTGGTGTTGGTGGCGATCACGCCGTCTATCTTGTGGCGCAAGAGGGCGCCGGCGATGTTCTGGATCTGGTCGGCGTCGATGTCCGGGGCGATTTTCAGGGCCAGCGGCACGTAGCGGCCAGTCTCGTCGGCCAGGCGCGTCTGCTCGGCCTTCAGCTGGGCCAGCAAATCGTCGAGTTCGGAAGCACCCTGCAGCTGGCGCAGGTTCTTGGTGTTCGGCGAGGAGATGTTCACCGTGACATAGCTCGCGTACGGGTAGACCTTGCGCAGGCAGTGCAGGTAATCCTCGGCCGCGCGCTCGATCGGCGTGTCGGCGTTCTTGCCGATGTTCAGGCCGAGCACGCCCTGTTTCTCCTGGTGGAACTTCGAGGCCTGGACATTGGCCACGAAGGCGTCGACGCCGCCGTTATTGAACCCCATGCGGTTGATGATGCCTTGCGCGGCCGGCAGGCGGAACATGCGCGGCTTCGGGTTGCCGGCCTGGGCGCGTGGCGTCACGGTGCCGATCTCGATCGAGCCGAAGCCGAGGGCGGCCAGGCCGTCGATGTAGGCGCCATCCTTGTCCAGGCCGGCGGCCAGGCCGACCGGGTTCGGGAAGGCGATCCCCATGACGGTGCGCGGATCGGGCGCGGGTTTCTTGAACATCCCCGTCATGCCGCGCTCGGCCGCGCGGCGCAGGGCCGGCAGGGTCAGGTTGTGGGCAGTTTCAGCTGGCAGCGTGAACAGCAGGGGACGGGCGAGGGTGTACAGGAGTTTGTCGGACATGGAACGCTCGTAGAAAGGGTCGCAAGCATTGTACCGTGGGCGTACCGACAATCGTAGGGCGTTACAGGCGATGAACGGACATGGCTGCATTACGCCACGCGGCAGTTGCGTACGTAGTGAAGCATGCGCCGTGTTGGCCTTGATTGGCGCCGCGTCCGTTCACCGTTCACGCGTGGGCACGGGGCGCCCACCCTACGATATCATCGGCCAACACCATGTTTTAACGTTCCAATAAGCCCCATTTACCGCCGATGCGCGCTTCCAGCGGCCGGAAGTTGGTCTTGTAGGCCATCTTCGGACTCTGCTCGATCCAGTAGCCGAGATAGACGAAGGGCAGTCCCAGCTCGCGCGCCTGGCCGACCTGCCACATCACGTTGTAGGTGCCAAAGGACGCGCCCACGACGTCCGGGTCGAAGAAGGTGTACACCGACGACAGCCCATCAGACAGCACATCGATGATCGACACCATGCGCAAGGTGCCGTCGGGCTCGCGGAATTCCACCAGGCGCGTGTTGACCCGGCTTTGCAGCAGGAACTGGGCGTACTGGTCGCGGCTGTCCTGATCCATGCCGCCGCCGACGTGGCGCGTGGTCTGGTAGCGCAGGTAGAGCGCGTAGTGCTCGTCGGAGAAGGCGAGATTCGCGACCATCGCGCTCAGGTCGCCATGGCGCTTCCAGGCGCGGCGTTGGGTGCGGCTGGGGGCGAACTCGGCGCAGCGCACGCGCACCGGGATGCAGGCCTGGCAGCCGTCGCAGTAGGGGCGGTAGGTGAAGATGCCGCTGCGGCGAAAGCCGTTCTTCACGAGTTCGGAGTACACGTCGGCATTGATCAGGTGCGAAGGCGTGGCCACTTGCGAGCGCGCCTGGCGTGCGTCGAGGTAGCTGCACGGATAGGGTGCGGTCGTGTAGAACTGCAGCGTGGAGAAGGGCAGGTCGTTTAGGTGCGTCATGCAAGACTCTCGGAACGGCGTGATGGACCTATTCTAACGAAAGCGCAGGCGCGCACGGTTAAGCAGTCAACCGTGCGCTCATGCGCCCAGCGGTGGCGCCACGTCCCAGTGTTCGATCGCCGGTTCGCGGATTGCCGAACGCAGGTGCTGCAAGAAGGCGCTGCGCGCGATCGGCGCCGCGCCCAGCGAGGCCAGGTGGCCGGTCTCCTGCTGGCAGTCGATCATGCGCACGCCGTGCGCGCGCAGGAAGGCCACCAGGTAGGCCAGCGCGACCTTCGAGGCGTCGGTGACGCGCGCGAACATCGATTCGCCATAGAACATGCGGCCGATGCACACGCCATACGCGCCGCCGACCAGTTCGCCATCGAGCCAGACTTCCGCCGAGTGCGCATGGCCCATCTCGTGCAGGCCGCCATAGCCGGCGATGATGTCCTCGGAAATCCAGGTGCCGGGCCCGTCCTTGCGCGGGGCGGCGCAGGCGCGCATCACGGCCTCGAAGTCGCTGTCGAAGCGCACCTGCCAGGGGCCGCCGCCCGTGCGGCTGCGCTCGACGCGGCGCAGGGTTTTCTTCAGGCTGTCGCTGACCTTGAAGTGGTCGGTGTAGAGCACCATGCGCGGATCGGTGCTCCACCAGAGGATGGGCTGGCCTTCGGAAAACCAGGGAAAGATGCCGTTGCGGTAGGCTTGCAGCAGGCGCTGCGGAGACAAGTCGGCGCCGGCCGCGAGCAGGCCGGGCGCATCGATGGTGAGCGCCTCGGACACATCGGGGAAGGGCGTATGCGCCTCGAGCCAGGGAATCATGCGGCCTCGCTGCTCAGTCGGGTTCGCGTGGTGCGATCATCGGGCGAACGATGTCGTGCGTGTGGACGCCATGGCCCACTTTCTCCCCGCCCTCGCGCATTTTGACGCGGTCGGCAAAGAACAGTTCCAGCGTCTTGCGGATCGTCGGGAAGGCCAGGTCGTCCCAGGGGATCTCGGCTTCGGTGAACAATTGCACTTCCAGGCTTTCCTCGCCGGGATGGAAATCGAGGTCGACCAGGCGCGCCAGATAGAACATATGGACCTGGTGCACATGCGCCACGTTCAGCAGGGCGAACAGCGGGCCGAGCTCGATGTTGGCGCCGGCTTCTTCCTCGGTTTCGCGCGCGGCGGCTTCGCCGGTGGTTTCGCCGTTTTCCATGAAGCCGGCCGGCAGCGTCCAGTAGCCATAGCGCGGCTCGATGGCGCGCCGGCACAGCAGGAGCTGGAGTTGCCCCTCATGCTCCCAGACGGGAATGGTGCCGATCACGTTCTTCGGGTTCTGGTAATGGATGGTGCCGCACTGCGAGCACACATGGCGCGGCCGGTTGTCGCCCTCGGGGATGGCCAGCGCGACCGGGTGGGCGCACTCGGAACAGAATTTCATAGATAGTGACGAAAATGAACGTGCGCCTACTTTACACCCGAATCGCCCGGCTGTGCCGCGTGCGCACCCCGGCAGCGGCGGGGCATCCGGCCATGGAACACGCGCTGTGTGCTGCAATCGCACATTGGCGCAGCATTGGATTTGCCTAAACGGCCGGAGCCGCGTATAATTCATTCCAACAGACGCGGGGTGGAGCAGTCTGGCAGCTCGTCGGGCTCATAACCCGAAGGTCACAGGTTCAAATCCTGTCCCCGCAACCAAATTCGAAGCCGTTGATTCCTTGGAATCAGCGGCTTTTTCGTTTTCCGGCCGGAAAACACTCGATGTAGATCAAACCCCCTGCGTTTCCACGGCACTTGCCGAGCCCGGTACTGTCGAACTGGAGACTGGCTCGGCTGTAGAAGCGCAGCGCGTGCCGGTGATTCCATGCTAATTGGAGCAAACAACGGACTCGACCATGATTACTGTTGACGACATCAACGAGGCCTGGGGCTGGGTGGGGCTGACCGCCGTCGAAGTGCTGGGCGCCAACGCCTTCGGCAATTTGATCATCCGCGACGCCGACGGCAGCTACTGGCGCCTGCGCCCGCAAGACCTGTGCTGCGAACCGGTAGCCGAAGACCGCGCCGCGTTCGACGCCCTGTCCTATAACCAGGATTTCCTGAACGACTGGTACATGCCGGAACTGGTGGACCTCGCCGAGTCCACGCTCGGCCCGCTCACCGAAGACCGCACCTACTGCCTCAAGATCCCCAGCGCGCTCGGCGGGCACTACGGCCGCGAAAACCTGGCCACGGTACCCTTGTCGCAATTGATCCGGTTCTCGGGAGAAGGCGCCCAGCACCTCGAAGGCCTGCCGCGCTGGTGCTGAGGAACTGAGGTGTCTGTCGGCTTTTGCTGTAGGGTGGGCCGGGCCGCGTAAGGCCCTTGTGCCCACGCGGTCTCATCGGTTGAACAACGATGCGGCTGGTGTGGTGTGGGGACTCGTCCCCGCGGATAGGTGCTGGAATTGGCCTGCGTATGCACGGCGAACACATCCACCCTACAAACTCGCCCACAAATACGCCGCCGCCATGGTCCGCTGCGGCGCATACGCCGCCAGCCAGCCCTGCGCCTGCGCAATCGACGGCTTCTCCGCCATGCCCAGCGCCCGTCCGATGGCGCTGCGCACCGCCACATCGCCTTCGAGCGAGCAGTCCGCATAGCCATAGCCACGCAGCAGCGTGTAGTTCACGGTCCAGGGCCCGACACCCTTGATCGCCAGCAATTGCGCCGCGCTCCTTTGCGGATCGTCATTCAAGCGCAGGTCGAGTTCGCCATCGTTCGCCATCCGCGCCACCCGCAACAGCGTCTCCGCCTTCGCGCGCGAAAACTTGCGGCTGGTAAGCGTATCGAGCTCAAGCCGGGCAACGTCCGCAGCTTCCGGATAGCACCACAGCCCGCTGCTGTGCGGCCGCCCCGCCTGCCCGATGAAGCTGCGGCGCAGGCTGATGGCAAACGGCAGGTTGATCTGCTGGCCGATGATGGCCCAGGTCAGCGCCTCGAACACCGTGGCCGACTGCACGATGCGCAAGCCCGGCAGGCGCGCGACCAGCGGACCGAAAAAGGCATCGCCGCGCACGAAATCGGCAAACGGCGCCGGATCGATGCGCAGGGCCAGCATGCTGCGCAGCGCCTCGTCGGCCAGGGCGCGCGTGGCTGCATCGAGCTCGCCATCCGCTTCGACACTGCAGCGCGCCTCGCCATCCACAAAGTCCACGGCGAACAGGACCGGCACCCCACCCAGCAGCACCGCCTTGCGCAGCGTTTGACCATTCACCTGTTCCGCCACACCTTCGGCATCGCGCGCATGGAATGCCAGTACCTCGTCCACCCGGTACCCTGGCGGCAGCCTCAAGAGCAAGGTCTGCGCAGTCATTACTTGCCCGCGCCGGCGACTGCGGCTCGCCCCAGGCGCGGTACGAAGCCGGTCACCAGGGCCGTCCCCACCAGCACGATGCCGGACCCGGCCAGCGTATGCCAGCCCACAGTTTCACCCAGGAACAGCGCGCCCCACAGGATGCCGAACACCGGGTTCAGGAAAGTCACCGTCAGCGCCGAGGTCGGCCCGACATCCTCGATCAGCTTGAAATAGATCAGGTAGGCGATGCCGCTGCACACGACACCCAGCGCCAGCACTGCCGCCCAGACACCCGGCGTGGGCGTGGCCGGCGCCGGAAAGAAGGGCAGCGCCGGCAGCACGAACAGGGCCGCGGCCCACATGGTCCCATGGGCATTCGCGAACGGATCGACGCTCCTGGCCGACTTGGCATACAGGCTGGCGATGCCGTAGCACAGCGCCGCCGCCAGCGCCGCCGCGACGGCCAGCGCCGCGCCAGGTCGGCTCGATACATCGTCGAAGCCGACCAGCAGGGCCACCCCCGCCGTGCCCAGCACCAGGCCGAGGCCGGTGCGCGCCGTGATGGCACCACGTCCCCAGAGCGCGCCGAGCAGGGCGCCCCACATCGGCGCGGTGGCGTTCAGCACCGACAGTACCGAGGCGCTCAGGGTGCGCGCGCCCCAGGCGAACAGCAGGAAGGGCAGGGCCGAATTGAAGAAGCCCAGCATCAGGTAATGCTTCCAGTTGGCGCGGATGTCGAGGCGCTTGCGCAAGACCAGGCCGACCAGGGCCAGGAACAGGGCGGCGAACAGCACCCGGTATTCGATCAGCACGGCGGGCCCGAGCACAGGAGCGCCGATACGCAAGAAGAGGAAGGAGCCGCCCCAGATGGCGGCGAGCAGCAGGAGACGCAGGAAATTCGAGGTGTTCATGTTCTTCTTGTCGGCAAAGGCGAGGGCAAAGGCGCATCGTGACGCGCGTTGCCGTGGCCGCGCATCCCTGTTATTGCTCTCGAATTGTAGCTGCTTGAATTAGCTGACGCAGATGTCGGTGCTGGCTGGTTGCGGCGCGGCCGCGTGCGGCACCAGCATCGCCTGTGGCACGCCGTTCTTGATGGCGGTCATTTCGGCGAGGATGGCAATCGCGATCTCGGCCGGTGTCTTGCTGCCGATGTAGAGGCCGATCGGGCCGTGCAGTCGGTCGAGCTGTTCGTCGTCGAGGTCGAACAGCTTCAGGCGCTCGCGGCGGCGCGCATTGTTCAGGCGCGAGCCGATCGCGCCGACATAAAAGGCGTCGGACTTCAGCGCTTCCATCAGGGCCAGGTCGTCGAGTTTCGGGTCGTGGGTCAGCGCCACCACGGCGCAGCGGGCATCGAGGCGCGATTCGATGACCAGGTCGTCGGGCATGGCGTGCACCAGTTCCACGCCGGGCACGTTCCAGTCGGCGCGGTATTCCTCGCGCGGGTCGCACACGATGACGCGGTAATCCATGCCGCTGGCCACTTGCGCCAGGAAGCGCGACAAGGGACCGGCGCCGATGATGAACAGGCGCCAGCGCGGGCCGTGCACGGTGACCAGGGCTTCGTGCTCGACGCGCAGGACGGCATTCGGGGCGGCCTGACTCAGCGTGACCACGCCGCTGTTCAGGTCGATGCGGCGTTCCAGCAGTTCGCCGCCTTCGAGACGGTGCAGCAGCTCGCCGATGCCGCTGGCAACCGTCAAGGGTTCGATGGCCAGTTCGATCGTGCCGCCGCAGGGCAGGCCGAAGCGGTGGGCGTCGTCGGCGCTGATGCCGTAGCTGACGATGTGCGGTTTGAGGTCGGGCGAGATGCCTTTCGCGCGCACGTTCTCGATCAGGTCGTCCTCGATGCAGCCGCCGGAGACCGAACCGATCACGCGGCCATCGTCGCGCACGGCCAGCGTCGCGCCGATCGGGCGCGGGCTCGAGCCCCAGGTCTTGATCACCGTGACCAGTTCGCAGCGGTGGCCCGCGGCGATCCAGCTGGCGGCGGTTTTCAGTACGTCGAGGTCGAGGCTGTCCATGGTTCAGGGTGCTGGCGCTGGTGGGGTATGGATGACAATCATACAAAAAAAGCGGATGGGATGTCGGCGGGGAGGATGGGCGTTGCGGGTGTGCATCTGGAGACGCTGGCGGGCCGATTATTTTGCGGCCGGAATGGGGCCAACGTGATGCGGATGTCCGCGTGGGCACGGGGTGCCCACGCGGAACGATGCGTCATGTTGGCGGCGTTTGGACGCTGCCAGATGAAGACCCGGCAGCATCCAATAGAAGGCCACGCGGCCTTCACATCAAGGCGCAATCGTCCTCTTCGCCGCCCGTTTCGCCTTCACATCCGCCACCGCCGCATCGATCGCTGCAAGACGCGCCGCCATGCCCGGATGGTTGGCGGTATGCCCGTTCGCCACGCCCGCCGGGTAGGCCGCTGCGAAACGCTTCCAGAACGCCGATACACCCTCGATGTTGTAGCCGGCGCGCGCCAGCAGGTAAATCGCCAGGCGGTCCGCCGCCGCGTCCGATCCGGCCGGCATGGCCTTGATGCCGGCGGAACCGTTCAGCATCGACAGGTCCGGCGTCACCCGCGTGAGATTCGTGATCACGCTGTCGATGGTCGCCGAATTGCGCTGCGCCGCTGGATGGCCCAGCATGTTGTGCGCCATGGTGCGCGCCAGCACGTAGGCCAGTTCGTCGTCGCTTTTCGCCACGGCGATCATGCCGCGCGTGACCATCACGCGGCCGCCGTCGGCGTAGGCATTCACGTTGTCGGCATTGCCCAGTTCGATGGCGAAGCTGCAGGCGCGCGTGACCGGGATGGTCAGGTCGCGCGTACGGCCGTCGCGCTCGATCGTGAACGGCAGGTTCGTCTGCGCCGCCACCAGCGGGCCGAACACGGCGCCGACGGTGCTCGGCGCGGTCGGCCCGGTCGGCAGCGGCTTGCCGCCGGCCGACACCAGGCCGTCGCCCAGGCGCAGGCCGGCTTTCGCCGCGCCGCTGCCGGCCAGCACGCCGGTTACCTGCAGGCGTTCATCCATACCGAAGGCCACGTGCGCGGCCTCGTTGTATTCGCCCGGGTAGGAGTAGCGGTTCTTGGCCGTGAAGCCGAGCAGGTTGCGCGCGTGGCGGGTGCACAGTTCGGCATTGTCGATGAGCAGCGGCGCGGCCACGCGGTACAGGCGGTCCTGCAGCGCCGCCATCTTGGTCAGCGTGTCGGCTGCGGCGGCCATTTGTGGGGTGAGCGGCTGGGCCTGCGGAGATTCGGTGGCGGCGTTCGGGAAGCCGCCGGTCTGGCCACCGGGGCCTGGCGTGGCGCAAGCGCTCAATAGCGCGGCGACGGTAACGGCCAGCGCCGCAGGGCGCAGGCGATGGATGCGGATCATGGTCCTCCTCGGGTTATTGTTTTCCGGTGCTGCCGAACCCGCCGGCGCCCCGTTCGCTGGATGCGAACTCCTCTACCACGTTGAAGCCAACCTGCAGGACAGGCACGATCACCAGCTGGGCCAGACGGTCGAGCGGCTGCAGCGTGAAGCTGGCATTGCCGCGGTTCCAGGTCGACACCATGAGCTGGCCCTGGTAGTCGGAGTCGATCAAGCCTACCAGATTGCCCAGAACAATGCCGTTCTTATGGCCGAGCCCACTGCGCGGCAGGATCATTGCCGCATAGCCCGGATCGGCGACATGGATTGCCAGGCCGGTCGGGATCAACACGGTCTGGCCCGGCTCGATGACGAGCGGCGCATCGATGCAGGCGCGCAGGTCGAGGCCGGCGCTGCCGGGGGTTGCATAGGCCGGCAGCAGTTCCTGCATGCGCGGGTCGAGGATTTTGACGTCGATGGTTTTCATTCTTCTACTTCGTGGATCAGGGTGGATCAGGTCAGCAGCGAGCGCTGTTCGAGGCGCTTGCCGATTTCGGAAATGAGCTGGCGCGCCAGCGTCAGCTTGTCGGCACGCGGCAGCACGGTGTGGCCGCTGTCGTCGAACAGGACGATGGCGTTGTCATCCTGCCCGAAGGTATGGTGGCCGATGTTGCCGACCAGCAGGGGAATCCCCTTCTTTTCGCGCTTGGCGGCGCCGTAGGCAACCAGGTTTTCCGACTCCGCGGCAAAGCCGACGCAGTAGGGCCAGCCCGACAGCGAGGTGGTCGCAGCGACCGCGGCCAGGATATCCGGGTTCTGCGCGAATTCGAGCTGGGGCGGGGCGCCGCCTTCCTGCTTTTTCAGCTTCTGTTCGCTGGCATTCACCACGCGCCAGTCGGCCACCGCCGCCACGCCGATGAACACATGCTGGCCTTCCACGCCCGCCATCACCGCGTCGTGCATCTGCGCAGCCGACAGCACGTCGATGCGGCGCACGCCATGCGGGGTGGCCAGTGCCGTCGGACCCGACACCAGGGTCACTTCGGCGCCGGCTTCGCGCGCCGCGCGGGCGATGGCATAGCCCATCTTGCCCGAGGACAGGTTGGTGATGCCGCGCACCGGGTCGATGGCCTCGAAGGTCGGTCCAGCCGTGATCAGCACGCGCTTGCCGGCCAGGACTTTCTGCTGGAAAGAAGCGACCAATTCTTCAAGCAATTGCTCGGGTTCCAGCATGCGGCCAAGGCCGACTTCACCGCAGGCCTGCTCGCCGGCGGCCGGGCCGAAGATGCAGACGCCATCGTCTTGCAGGGTGGCGACATTCCGCTGCGTTGCCGGGTTCTGCCACATCTCGACGTTCATCGCCGGCGCCACCAGCAAAGGCACGCCGTGTGGACGCGCCAGGCACAGGGTGGAGAGCAGATCGTCGCAGGCGCCGTGGGCGAGCTTGCGGATGAAGTCGGCCGAGCAGGGCGCGATCAGCACGGCGTCGGCGCCGCGCGTGAGGTCGATGTGCGCCATGTTGTTCGGCATGCGCGGGTCCCATTGGTCGGTCCAGACCGTGGCGCCCGAGAGCGCCTGCATGGTGACGGTGCCGATGAAGTGGGTCGCGGCCTCGGTCATCACGACCTGGACCTTCGCACCTTGCTTGACCAGTGCGCGGCACAGTTCGGCCGCCTTGTAGCAGGCCACGCCTCCGGACAGGCCGAGGACGATTTTCTTGCCTTGCAAGTCCATGCTCATGTCAGCCTCCTTCTGTGTTGAATCAGTTTTTATTCACGCGGCGCAGTTCGTCCAGGATGAACAGGGCGGCGCCGATCGAGATACCGATGTCGGCGACGTTAAAGGCCGGGAAGTGGCCCCAGCCGCGCCAGTAGAAATCCAGGAAGTCGATCACGTGGCCATATGCGACGCGGTCGATCACGTTGCCCACGGCGCCGCCCAGGATCAGGGCCAGCGACCAGCAGAACAGGCGCTGGCCGGCGTTGCGCTTGAGCAGATACAAGATGAAGCCGATGGCGCCAATCGCAATCGCGGTGAAGAACCAGCGCTGCCAGCCGCCCTGGTCGCCCAGGAAGGAAAACGCCGCACCCGGGTTATACACCAGCACCAGGTTGAAGAAGCTCGTCACCGGCAGGGTCTCGCCGTAGACGAAGAGTTTCGAAATCGTGATCTTGGTCAGCTGGTCGACCAGCACGACGAGGAAAGCGATGCCCAGCCATGGGGTCATGCCGGCGCCGGATTTGTGGATCGTGGAAATGCCTGGTTTCTTCTTGGTTGCCATGGGCTTGTTTGCCAAAGATTAACGAATCAGATGTAAAAAAACCGCCATGCCGGGTATGACATGGCGGTTGCTTGACGACAGCTTACGCGAAACGGCGTGCTTCGCCGTTGCCGAACAGGTTCGCCACACAGCGGCCGCACAGGCCGGTATGGGCGTGGTCGACGCCGACGTCGCGGCGGTAGTGCCAGCAGCGCTCGCACTTCTGCGCGTCCGATGGCGTGACCTGCACGCTTTCCTCTTCCTCGTTCGCGGCCTGTTCGACGGTCGCCTGCGAGGTGATGAAGACGAACTTCAGGTCGTCGTCCAGGCTGGCCAGCAAGTCGTGCTTCTCGCCGGCGGCCTTGATGGTCAGCTCGGCCTGCAGCGAGGAACCGATGGCGCCCGAAGCACGCAGTTCTTCCAGCTGCTTGGTCACGTCGGCACGCACGGCGCGCAGTTGCGCATACTTGACCAGCAATGCCTCGGCGTCCGCCTGTTCCGGGAAGGTCCACAGCGTCTGCGTAAAGATGGTCTCGTCGCTCTCGGCAAACGCTTGCTGGCCGGCGAACACGGCCCAGGCTTCCTCGGCGGTGAAGGAGAGGATCGGCGCCATCACGCGTAAGAGCGAATGGGCGATGTGCCACAGCGCGGTCTGGGCCGAGCGGCGCGCGACCGAATCCACGCCGGTGGTGTACAGGCGGTCCTTCAGGATGTCGAGGTAGAAGCCGCCCAGGTCTTCCGAGCAGTAGTTCTGCAGGCGAGACACGACCGGGTGGAATTCGTAGCGCTCGAAGTGGGCGGCGATATCCGCCTGCAGCTGGGCCATCGAGGCAATCGCGTAGCGGTCGATCTCGAACAGCTCGGCCACCGGCACGGCATTCACCGCCGGGTCGAAGTCCGAGGTATTCGCCAGCAGGAAGCGCAGGGTGTTGCGGATGCGGCGGTAGGATTCCGTCACGCGCTTGAGGATTTCTTCGCCGATCGACAGTTCGCCGGTGTAGTCGGTCGAGGCCACCCACAGGCGCAGGATGTCGGCGCCGAGGGTATCCGAGATTTTTTGCGGCGCCATGGTGTTGCCCAGCGACTTGGACATCTTCTTGCCGTTTTCGTCGACCGTGAAGCCGTGGGTCAGCAGCGCCTTGTAGGGCGGCACACCGTTCAGCATCGACGAAGTCAGCAGCGACGAGTGGAACCAGCCGCGGTGCTGGTCCGAGCCTTCCAGGTACAAATCGGCCGGGAAGGCGGACTGCTCCTGGTGCGAGCCGCGCAGCACGGTCTGGTGGGTGGCGCCGGAGTCGAACCAGACGTCCAGCGTGTCCTTGTTCTTCTCGTAGAGGTCGGCGTCATCGCCCAGCAGTTCGCGCGCATCCAGCGCCTGCCAGGCGTCGATGCCGTTCTGTTCGATCAGCTTGGCGACCTGCTCCAGCAGTTCCGGTGTGCGCGGATGCAGGGCGCCGGTTTCCTTATGGATGAAGAACGCCATCGGCACGCCCCACTGGCGCTGGCGCGACAGGGTCCAGTCCGGACGGTTCTCGATCATGCCGTGCAGGCGCGCCTGGCCCCAGTCCGGGAAGAACCGGGTTTGCTCGATGCCGGCCAGCGCGGTTTCGCGCAAGGTAGCGCCGCCGTCTTTCGGCGTGATGTCCATGCCGGCGAACCACTGGTTGGTGGCGCGGTAGACGATCGGGGTCTTATGGCGCCAGCAGTGCATGTAGCTGTGGTCGAACATTTTCAGTTCGAACAGGGCGCCGGCGCCGCGCAGGGCGTCGCAGATCGGTTTACTGGCTTCCCAGATGGTCATGCCGCCGAACAGCGGCAGGCTGCTGGCGAAGCGGCCGTCGCCCATCACCGGGGTCAGGATCTCGTCGTCCTTCATGCCGTGCGCTTTGCACGAGATAAAGTCTTCCAGGCCATAGGCAGGCGCCGAGTGGACCACGCCGGTGCCGCTGTCGGTCGTCACGTAGTCGGCCAGGTAGACCGGCGAAGTACGGTCGTAGAAGGCGTCTTGCGCGTGCAGCGGGTGCTTGAAGCGGATGCCTTCCAGCTTGTCGCCCGTGGTCGTGGCAATCACGGTGCCTTCGAGCTTGTAGCGCTCCAGGTTCGAAGCGACCAGGTCTTGCGCCAGGATCAGCAGCAGCGGCTGGCCGTCACGCTCGCTTTGCACCAGCGCGTAGGTGACTTCCGGGTTCACGTTCAGCGCCTGGTTCGACGGGATGGTCCAGGGCGTCGTGGTCCAGATCACGATGAAGCCGTTCATGGTCGGCAGTTGCGGCAGGCCGAAGGCAGCGGCGAGTTTGTCGCCTTGCGCGAACGGGAAGCCGACGTCGATCGCCGGGTCGCGCTTGTCCTGGTATTCGACTTCCGCTTCGGCCAGGGCCGAGCCGCAATCGAAGCACCAGTTGACCGGCTTCAGGCCGCGGTACACATAGCCTTTATCCAGCAGCTTGCCGAGGGCGCGCAGTTCGTCGGCCTCGTTACCGTAAGCCATGGTCATGTAGGGATTTTCCCATTCGCCGAGCACGCCCAGGCGGATGAAGCCGGCGCGCTGGCGGTCGATCTGTTCGAGCGCATAGGCACGGGCCTTTTGCAGGACTTCGGCGGTCGGCAGGTTCTTGCCGTACAGCTTTTCGATCTGGATCTCGATCGGCATGCCGTGGCAATCCCAGCCCGGCACATAGGGCGCGTCGAAGCCGGCCATGGTGCGCGATTTGACGACCATGTCCTTCAGGATCTTGTTCACGGCGTGGCCGAGGTGGATGTCGCCGTTGGCATACGGCGGACCGTCGTGCAGGATGAACTTCGGACGGCCGGCGGCCGCCTTGCGGATGCGGTGATAGAGCTTTTTCTCTTGCCATTGCTGCACCCAGCCCGGTTCGCGCTTGGCAAGGTCGCCGCGCATCGGGAAGGGGGTGTCGGTCATGTTGACCGGGTATTTGCTCTCAGGCTTCTTGCCGCCTTTTTGGGCGGGCGCGGCCTGGGCTGGCTTCTGGACGGGTTTGCTGTTTTCGGACATATGCTTTTTCAGAGGGAGTATTCGTGTTGGCTGCGCCGCTGCTGTTATGGCTGGCGGCGCGCCGCGCAAAGCGGAAGCTTGCGCGTCAAATTCGGTCGGTGGCGGTGAGGGCGCCGGCGCGCGCCGCTTCGCTGCCGCCAAGCTGCTGGCCTCGCGCAGCGCGGCGCGCGAACCAGGCGCGCGCCTGTTCGGCGTCGCGGTCGATGGCGGCGGTGAGGGTCGGCAGGTCGACGTATTTTTCTTCGTCGCGCAGCTTGTGCAGGAATTCCACGCGCACCAGCTTGCCGTAGCAGGACTGGGCGTAGTCGAAAATGTGCACTTCCAGCAGCATGCGGCCGGCGTCCTCGACGGTCGGGCGCACGCCCAGGCTGGCGACCGCAGGCAGCGGTGCATCGGTCAGTCCATGCACCTGCACCACGAAGATGCCTTGCAGGGCCGGGCGGTGCATCACGCGCAAATTCAGGGTCGGGAAGCCCAGCGTGCGGCCAAGCTTGGCGCCATGGATCACGTGGCCCGAGATCGAGTAGGGGTGACCGAGCAGGCCGCCGGTTGCCACGAGGTCGCCGGCAGCCAGGGTCGTGCGCACCGCCGAGGACGAGATGCGCTGTTCGCCCTCGAGCACGGTGGGCAGGGTCTCGACCTGGAAGCCGTAGCGTTTGCCCGCTTCGACCAGCATCGCCACATTCCCGGCGCGCCTGGCGCCATAGCAAAAGTCGTCGCCGACCATCAGCCATTTCACGTGCAGCCCTTCGACCAGCACGCGCTCGGTGAATTCCTGCGGCGACATGGCGGCGAAATGTTCGTTGAAGTGCTCGACGATGACGCGGTCGATGCCGCCGTGTTCCAGCGCTTCGAGCTTGTCGCGCAGGTTGGCGATGCGCGCCGGGGCGCGGCTCAGGTCGCCGCTGCGGCGCGCGAAGTATTCGCGCGGATGCGGCTCGAAGGTCATCACGGCCGCTTCCAGGCCGAGCGCGTCGGCAGCCGCCCGCACGCGCGCGAGCAACGCCTGGTGTCCGCGGTGGACACCGTCGAAGTTGCCGATCGTGAGGGCGCAGGGTGCGCGCGCCTGGTCATTGGGAAGTCCGCGAAATACCTTCATTGGTTCCAGAGTGCCATGCTCGCCCGTGAATCCGGGGTGAAAGTCTGATTATACGGTATCGGCTTGTTGCATAGCGGAAGAGGGCGGGGAGGGAATGGGGATAACTCGACTGTTCGAGCCGACGCTCACGTGTTCGCTGCGTCGGCGCTGACGTAGGGTGGGCACTCCGTGCCCACGCGGTTTCGTGCGCATGCGTTTTGCGTTGACGGTGAAATGTCGCTCGTAACGTGGAGCCAGGCGTGGTCCCTCATCCGTGGATGTCCGTCATAGGCGTTTCGAGCGGATCATCACGGCAAGCGAATGCGGATATGTGCGCACCGCGTGGGCACGGAGTGCCCACCCTAATGTGATGGACTCCACC
>NZ_JAULSI010000136.1 GCF_030711405.1 Massilia brevitalea | reverse complement strand
GGTGGGACTGGCCAACAAGATGGCCAGGGTGATCTGGGCAATACTGGCTCACGGCCGCAGCTATGTTCCGATCTGGTCGAACAGCACGACCAGACCGGCTTGAAGTAACGATGCACTGTAATCGATTGAAGGAGTAACACCGCCAAGTTTGCGATGATGAAGAACGAATGATGCCAACAGGTCGGACCGGCGTCAGGTGAATCCGTTGACCGTACGGGCCTTCAAGGCCGGCACCCTATAAGGATCCTGACGCGCGTATCACATCAGGGCCAGAGCACGAAGAGCGCTCACCATAAAGGCCGAATAGATACACGCAACTCTTCCTAAGGCAAAAATTCAATCTTCTTCTTGCAAAACGGGTGGAGTCCATAGATACG
>NZ_JAULSI010000135.1 GCF_030711405.1 Massilia brevitalea | reverse complement strand
CGACAGGTCGTGTGCTTCAAGAAACCCGAAATAGTCGTACATGGCCCTGCCGGTAGGTTCCCACGACTTACTGGAACCGATCGCACCGCGTAGGAGGCGCAGAAATTCGTTGGCCTGCTGGCAACTGCTCATGTCCTCCCACAGCACGATCGGAATCCGACGCGCGGCTGGCCGGCAAGCTTGAAATCCTCGTTAGCGACAATCAGATGCACTCAAACCCTTTTCATAGAAACATGATCTTCAAAGGATTTTAGGGTAACAGTTATTGGGCTCCAAAACACCTTCTCCGCGTGACTTCCGCTACGAGCAGGCATCCAGAACGAGACTGTTTGGTCCTGCTGCTGGGCTTGACGGCCGGCATGCGCGTAACCGAGATCGCGCAG
>NZ_JAULSI010000016.1 GCF_030711405.1 Massilia brevitalea | reverse complement strand
CAGGCGGCTTGAGACAAGCGTGTCCGCTATTGACAGTACACCTCAAGGCGTGTACTCGAGGCGTTGGTACCCGGTGTTTGTGACAAGGTCATTCCAGGCGATAAAAATCGGTGAAAAAAAATCGATTCGCATAGGAGCAACTGATGAGGCTACTGATCAAGCCAGGAAAATGGCTTCTCGTGCTCGGCGCTGTCTTCGCGATCCTCTTCATTCGCTCCAAGGCAGTGCAAAGCGAACAGGATATACGGGCAGCTGCATCAATGACGGAAAAAATGCGAACGGTATGCATTGGCCGATTCCTTATTGATGTTCCTGCAAACGCAAATTTCAATTTAAAAGCAGCGAATCTCGACGGCTTTGACGTGGCCTGGCAGGAAGAGACAGCCGAGCAGTTCGGCCATTTCGTGAATGAGCGCGAGTCGAAACTTGGGTCCGGCCTCAACATGCTTGGTCAGAACAATATCGAAAGCAACGAGACAATCCAGGAATCAAACATTTTGGGGAAGGTGTTCGTACACGGCCGTTACCGGGGCTACGAGATCCGGGGCGAACAGCGCGTCTACTTCGAGACCGTGACAATCGAAGCGCATATCAACAAGAATGGCGTCACATACAGTTTCAACAGCGAAGGTGACGGGCCCGAACGCGTTGTTGTTGTAAGGTCGCTGATGAGGCAACTTGTCAACACGCGTGGGACTAGCTTGCCGAACGTAGCAGGCTTCTGCCTTGATGGCGCAATAATTGCTGACCCAGCCGACAGCAAACGCCATGAAAGTGCGATGATCAGTGGGACCTTGCCGGGTTATCCCGATATCGTATTGGCGTTATCGATGAACACGGGTAGGCATCGGGGACCAGGGCTGATTGAGCGCGACATGGCCGCCACGGATATGGTAACGCGCGCACGTTCGCGAGTATTACGTTCACAGGCGCGTACGATTGCCGGGTTATCTGGTGAAGAGGTTGGGGTAAGAACCACCGAACTGAATTTCTCAACGAATTTTAGCTTTGCTTGGGAAACTAACGGTAGCGAAGATGACTTCCAGCGTCCACGCTTATCGCTTGAATTTGATACGGGTGTTAATCCCCGTTCAGGTGGAGAGCCAGTGCAGTCCAGTCTCGATGAGGAAGCCGTACTTCGGTTATGGGACAAGATTTCGTCAAGCATACGGCTGCGACGTGCCGAAGTCCCACCGCGCACTCCGATGAAAGTCCAGCTCGATACCCCCAGGCGCCTGGTCTCGGCGTCAGAGCAAGGCGAGCACTGAAATGTATCGCTAATAAATCACCATGCGCTGCGCCATCCTCGGTTTCGTCGCAGGCGCCGCCTTCCTGCAAACGCGCGCCGCGCTGCCCGACCCCTGGCACCTGCTGGCCTGTGCGCTCGCCGCGCTCGTGCTGCTGCTGGCCCTGCGCGGCCCGGCGCGCGCTGCCTGCGCCGGTGGCCTGCTCGGCTTCTGTTGGGCCGCCTTGCTCGCGCACGCTGCCTTGTCGCAGGAGCTCGGCAAGGCCGACGAAGGCCGCGACATCGCGCTGGTCGGCACCGTCGCCAACCTGCCGCATGACTTCGGCGAGGGCGTGCGCTTCCAGTTCGACGTCGAGACCGTGCTGACCGCTGCCGCGCAAGTCCCGCCTAAGCTGGCCCTGTCCTGGTACGGCGGCGCGGCAGACCCCGTCCGCCCCGGCGCGCGCTGGCGCCTGACGGTGCGCCTGCAGCGCCCCCACGGCAACGCGAATCCGCACGGCTTCGACTACGAAGCCTGGCTGCTGGGGCAGGGCGTGCGCGCCACCGGCTACGTGCGGCCGAAGGCCGACAACCGCCGCCTCGACGCCTTTGTCCCCACGCCATCGAACCTCGTCGAACGCAGTCGCGACGCGCTGCGCGCACGCATCATGGCAGCCCTGGACGGCAAGCCGTACGCCCCCGTGATCGTGGCGCTGGTGATCGGCGACCAGCGCGGCATCGAGCAGGCCGACTGGGACATCTTCAACCGCACCGGCGTCAGTCACCTGGTTGCCATCTCCGGTTTGCACATCACGATGATCGCCGGGCTGGCCGCATGGGCCGCCGCCAGCCTGTGGCGCCGCTCGTTCTTCACGCGTGCGCAGCTGCCGCTGCTGCTGCCCACGCGAAAGGTGGCGGCCCTGGCCGGCGCCATGGCCGCGCTGCTGTACGTGCTGCTGGCCGGCTTCGGCGTGCCGGCCCAGCGCACCTTGTACATGCTGTCGGTGGTGGCGCTGGCGTTATGGTGCGGGCGCCTGGCCAGCGTCTCGCATGTGCTCTGCCTGGCGCTGGGCCTGGTGGTGGTGCTCGACCCGTGGTGCCTGCTGTGGCCCGGGTTCTGGCTCTCGTTCGGCGCGGTGGGCGTGATCCTGTTCGCTGGCGTCGGGCGGATTGCACGTCAAGAAACGGGATGGCGCGGCACGCTGCGCCTGGCCGCGCGCACCCAGTACGCGGTGACCCTCGGCCTGGTGCCGGTCACGCTGCTGCTGTTCGCCCAGGTGTCGCTGATCGGGCCGCTGGCGAATGCGGTGGCGATCCCGGTGGTAAGCTTCGTGGTGACCCCTCTAGCGCTGGCGGGCAGCCTGCTGCCGGCGCCCTTGTCGGCGCCGGTGCTGCTGCTGGCGCACCTGGCCATCGAGGCCCTGGCCGCCGTGCTGGGCTGGCTGGCGGCGCTGCCGCACGCCGTATGGAGTGCGCCCAGCCCGCCGCCCTGGCTGTTCCTGCTGGCGCTAGCGGGCACGGTGTGGATGCTGGCGCCGCGCGGCTGGCCGCACAGGTGGGTCGGCGCCGTCTCCTGGCTGCCGCTGTTCGCGCTGCTGCCCGCGCATCCGCCGCCCGGCCAGTTCCGCGTGACCGCCTTCGACGTCGGCCAGGGCATGGCGCTGCTGGTGGAAACCGAAGGCCACCGCCTGTTGTACGACACCGGCCCGCAATACGCCGCTACCCAGAACGGCGCCACGCGCGTGCTGCTGCCGTACTTGCGGGCGCGCGGTATCCACCACCTCGACGGCATGATCGTCAGCCACAGCGACGTCGACCACGCGGGCGGTGCGCTGACGCTGCTCGACGCGCTGCAGGTGGAGTGGATGGCCAGTTCGCTCGCCCCCGGCCATCCGGTGGTGCGCAAGGCGCAATCAAGTCACAGGCGCTGCGTGGCCGGCCAGCGCTGGGAGTGGGATGGCGTCGCCTTCGAGATGCTGCAGCCGGGCGAGGCGAGTTACGCCGATCCGGGCCTGAAGGCGAACGCGCGCAGCTGCACCCTGCGTATCTCGGCGCAGGGGCGCGCCATGTTGCTGGCCGCCGACATCGAGGCGGCGCAGGAAGCGCAGCTGCTGGCATCGGCGCCGGACCAACTGCGCGCCGACGTGCTGCTGGCGCCGCACCACGGCAGCGGCACCTCGTCGACGCCGGCCTTCCTGGCAGCGGTGCAGCCGTCGATCGGGGTGTTCCAGGTAGGCCACAGGAATCGTTATAAGCACCCGAAAAAACAGGTCTTCGAACGTTACGGCGCACTGGGCATCCGCCGCCTGCGCACCGACCAATCCGGCGCGCTGGTGTTCGATTTCGGCGAGAGTATCGGCGGCATCGCGGTCAGCGAATACCGGCGCGAACAGGCCCGCTACTGGCACGGGCGCTGACGGGTCTACGTCGCCACTGGCAGCGCGATCGCCACTTGCAGCCCGCCGCCGTCGCGGTTGCGCGCGACGATGGTGCCGCCGTAGGCATGCACCACGCGCTGCGCAATCGCCAGCCCGAGGCCGTGGCCATCGATGTTGTTCTTGCCCCGGTTCGAGCGGAAGAAGGGTTCGAACACGGCCGGCAGGTCGGCATCCAGGATGCCCGGTCCGCGGTCCAGCACGTCCACGTGCACCAGCGGCCCGCGCGCATACAGGCGGATGTCGACCCGGCCGCCCGCGCCGCCATGCTTGACGGCGTTGCGCACCACGTTCTCGACCGCGCGCCACAGCAGGTCGGGTGCGCCGCGCACGGTCGCCTGCAGTTCGCCTTCGATCTCGACCTCGATGGCCGGGCCATTGTCGCCGGCCTCGAAGCGCGCGTCAAAGGCGATGCCGTCGACCAGCTCCTGCATGTCGACCAGCTCGTCCTTCGGCAGATCCGGATTGGCTTCCAGGCGCGACAGCGTCAGCAACTCGCCGACCAGCTTGTCCATGCGCACGCTCTCGCGTTCGATGCGTTCGAGCGAGGCGGCGACCTTGTCGGGCTGCTGGTGCGCCAGGCCGATCGCCGCCTGCAGGCGCGCCAGCGGCGAGCGCAGTTCGTGCGAGACGTCGTGCAGCAGGCGGCGCTGGCCATCCATCAGGGCGCGCAGCTGGCCGCTCATGCGGTCGAAGTCGCGTCCGAGGTCGTTCAGTTCGTCGCCGCCGAGCCGGTGGCCGCGCGTGAAGCGCGGCGACAAATCGCCGGCCGCCGCCGCCTCGAAGGCGCTGCGCAGCGCGCGGATCGGACGCGAAAAGTACCAGGCGAGGAGGGCGGCGAACAGCAGGCTGACGATGATCGCCGCCAGCAGCGGGATCGGCCTGCTCATCGGCGAGAAGGGCCCGAAGGGGCCGCGCGGACCGTCGCCGAAGCCCGGACGTCCGCCTGGTCCAGTGAGACCCGGACCGTCAGGACCCGGCCCGCCGGCACGTGCGCCGTCCGGTGCCGCGAAGCCCTGGTCGCGGCCCGGGCCTGCACCCGGCCCGCCCACCTGCGCGGCGGTGAGCGTGTCGCCGGCGGCGTTGCGGTACATGCGCGGCACGAACAGCAGCAATTGCTGGCCGTCCGGCGCCTTCAACTGGCGCACGGGGCGATAGGGACGGTCGGTGGACAGTTCACGGCGCGCCTGCTCGCGCATGCTGGGGGTGACGTCGCGCCCCAGCAGTTCGCGGCCATTGTTGAACACCGCGTACACCGAGTGCCGGCCCTTCTGCGAGACGATCTCGCGCAGCGCCGGCACGCCGCCGTATTTCAGGGCGATGGCGGCCGAGTCGAGCATGAAGCCGGCCGGCGGACCGGTTTCGATCAGGGTGATGCTGTTCGAGAGGCGCGCCTGCTCGCGCAGCCAGAACACGCTGCCGATGCCGATGGCCGCCGCCACCTGGGCCAGCAGGATCGACAGGAAGAACTTCCAGAACAGGCGTCCCGTAGGGCGTCCCGCAGGGCGTCCACTGCGCCGTTTCATCGCGTCCCCTGCCTTCAGTCTCGGATCAGCTGGTAGCCGAGACGGTAGACCGTCTGCAGCGGCGAGCGGCCGTCGTCGAGCGTGCCGAGCTTGTGGCGCAGGCTGCTCAGGTGGACGTCGATGTTGCGGTCGAAGCGCGCCAGCGGCCGGCCCAGGCCCTGCTCGGACAGCTCGTTCTTGCTGACCGGGCGCCCGGCATGGCGCGCCAGTACCTCCAGCAGGTTGAATTCGGTGCTGGTCAGTTCCAGCGCCTTGCCATCCCAGGTGGCGCGGCGCTGCTCGGGCATCATGAGCAGCTTGCCGACTGCGAGCACGACGCCGGCGCCGGCGCCCGGCTGGGTGTCCTGGGTGCGGCGCAGGATGGCGCGCACGCGGGCCGTCAGTTCGCGCGGGGTGCAGGGCTTGGTGACGTAGTCGTCGGCGCCGAGTTCCAGGCCGAGGATGCGGTCGGCGTCGTCGCCGCGCCCGGTCAGCATCAGCACCGGGATGCGGCTTTGCGCGCGGATGCGGCGCAGGGTGTCGATGCCGTTCAGCGCCGGCATCATGACGTCGAGGATGGCGATCGCATAGCGCCCGCTCAGGGCTTCGCGCGCGCCGTTCTCCCCGTCGTGGGCGCAGGCGACCGCGAAGCCCTCCTGCTCGAGGTATTCGGTAAACATGCCGACCAGCTCGGCGTCGTCGTCGATCAACAGTACATGGTTCATCCTGGAGATGATAGCAAAGGGGGCGGACGCCTGCCTTTTCGGCGGTCCCGCTTTACCCAGCTTTACATCGCGCCATCCTTACCCGGATTTACGCCGGCTTTACAGCGCTTTACAAGGCAGCTCACCAGAATGGGCGCCATTCGACACGCAATGGAGCCACACATGACCCTGATCCGCATCACCGCCGCCTTGGCCGCGACCTTCGCCGCCGCCACCTTTGCCGGACCTGCCTTGGCCGCACCGGATGCACCGCCGCCGGGCGCGCCCGTGGCAGCCGATGATGGCGCGGGACCCGACTTCAACCGTGGTCCCGGTCCGCGCGGCCCTGGCCCCGGTCCGCATGCCGGTCCGCACATGGGTGGCCCCGGCTTGCCCTTCCTGCGCGGGATAGACCTCAGCGAAGCCCAGGAAGACCGCCTGTTCGCCATCCTGCACGCCCAGGCGCCGCAACTGCGCGAACAGGAAAAGCTTGAGATCAAGGCCCTCGATGCGCTGGATGCCATGCGCGCATCCGGCCGCGTCGACGATGCCCAGGCGACCGCACAGGCCAGGGCGCTGGGCCAGGCCATCGCCGCCCAGGAGCTGCTGCACGTGCGCACCGCCGCCCAGGTGATGGCGCTGCTCACGCCGCAGCAGAAGGAAGCGATCGAGCGCCCGCACGCGCCGCGTAACTAAGGAGGCAGCCATGAGCGAACACCATCACGGCGGCCTGGCTGCCGACGTCGACAAACTGCTCGGTGCGGCCGCGAGCCGCCGCCAGACCCTGCGCTGGCTGCTGGCCGGCGCCGCCTCGGTACCGCTGGCCGGTTGCGGCGGTGGCGGCGACAGCGGCGCCAGCACGGCCGGCAGCACGGTCTCGTCCGGCAGCAGCTCGGGCGCCACCACCGGCGGTACAAACGCCAGCTGCGCCCTCATCCCCGAGGAAACCGGCGGCCCGTATCCGGCCGACGGCACCAACAGCAGCAACGGCAAGGTCGCCAACGCCCTGGTCCTGTCGGGCATCGTGCGCAGCGACATCCGCGCCAGCATTGCCGGTGCAAGCGGCGTGGCCCAGGGCGTGCCGCTGACGATCCGCCTGAAGATCGTCAATGTCGCCGGCAGCTGCGCCACGGTCACCGGCGCCACTGTCTACCTCTGGCACTGCGACCGCAACGGCAATTACTCGATGTATTCCAGCAGCATCAGCGCCGAGAACTACCTGCGCGGCGTGCAGGCCGCGGATGCGGACGGCTACGTGACCTTCCTCACCATCTTCCCCGGCTGCTACGACGGGCGCATGCCGCACGTGCATTTCGAGGTCTATCCGAACCTGGCCACATCGACCACGGCGTCGAACCGCATCAAGACCTCGCAGTTCACCTTCCCGCTGGCCACGCTGAACACGGTGTACACGGCGACGGGCTACGCCACCAGCGTGCAGAACCTGGCGCGCATCAGCTATGCCAGCGACAACGTCTTCAGCGACGGCACCGCGCTGCAGATGGCGGCGATGAGCGGCGACGTCGTCAACGGCTATGTCGCCGAGCTGACTGTAGGGGTTTCCCTCTAAACGGAGAACGCACGGGAGCTTGTCGTCTTACAATCGAAACCTCATCCGTTTCCTGCGTCCCGTGCTCCATGACCAAACCTTTGCTGCATTTTTGCCACGGTAATAGCTTCCCATCCGGTACCTATCGTCAATTGCTCGAAGGCCTGAGCGCGCATTACGCCGTGCACAGCACCGACATGGTCGGGCACGATCCGCGCTACCCGGTGGGCGATGGCTGGAGCGGGCTGGTGGACGAGCTGATCGCCGAGCTGGAAGGATATGGCCAGCCGGTGATCCTGGTCGGCCACTCGCTGGGCGGCATGCTGAGTACCATGGCGGCGGCGCGCCGTCCGGAGCTGGCGCAATGCGTGGTGATGCTCGATTCGCCGGTGGTGGCAGGCTGGCGCGCATTCCTCTGGCGCATCGTGAAAGCACTGGGCAAGGGCACCAAGTTTTCGCCGGCACGTTTTTCCGAACGCCGCCGCAATGTCTGGCCCGACCGCGCTGCGGTCTACCAGCATTTCATCTCGAAGGACATCTTCGCCGCCTGGGCGCCGGGCGTGCTCGACGATTACCTCGACGTCGGCCTGAAGCCGCATCCGCAGGGCGTCCAGCTGCGCTTCGACCGCGCCGTCGAAACGGAGATCTACAACTCGCTGCCGCACCACATGGGCGAGGTGATCCGCCACGACTTTCCGGTGCCGGTCGGCTTCATCGGCGCCGACCGTTCCGAGGAACTGCGCCAGGCCGGCCTGGCGTCGACGCGCAGGCTGGTCGGCGCCAACTTCGTCATGACCGAGGGCAGCCACCTGTATCCGATGGAGCATCCGGCCCGCGCGGCGCAATTGACCCATGAAATGATTCAGCGCCTGCTGGCCCAGCGGGCTGGACAGAATGACACGGCGCAGGGCGACCGGCGCGGTCTTTTCGCGTAAAATCGCGGGATTTTCCGCATACCCTGAAAGAGCAGCATGGCAATTAAAAGCGATAAATGGATCCGCCGCATGGCGCAGGAAACCGGCATGATCGAACCCTTCGCGCCGGGCCAGGTCCGCGAGGCCGATGGCCGCCGCATCATTTCCTACGGCACCTCGTCGTACGGCTACGATATTCGCTGCGCCGACGAGTTCAAGATCTTCACCAACATTAACAGCACGATCGTCGATCCGAAGAACTTCGACGAGAAGTCGTTTGTCGACATCAAGAGCGATGTCTGCATCATTCCGCCGAACTCGTTCGCGCTGGCGCGCACCATGGAATACTTCCGCATCCCGCGCAATGTGCTGACGGTTTGCCTGGGCAAGTCGACCTACGCGCGCTGCGGCATCATCGTCAACGTCACGCCGTTCGAGCCGGAGTGGGAAGGCTACGTGACCCTGGAGTTCTCGAACACGACGCCGCTGCCGGCCAAGATCTACGCGGGCGAAGGCTGCGCGCAGGTGCTGTTCTTCGAATCCGACGAAGTCTGCGAGACGTCCTATAAGGACCGTGGCGGCAAGTACCAGGGCCAGCATGGCGTGACCTTGCCGAAAACCTGATACGGTTTTCGAGGCTTGCCTGCCGGATCTGTATCATATTGTGACGAGGCTGGAGAATGGGCGATTGCTGCAGTGGCGGCTGCGCGGCCGATACGCCGCCGGTCGATGCGCGCTACCGGCGCGTGCTGTGGATGGCCTTGCTGGTCAACGCGGGCATGTTCGGCGTCGAGCTGGCGGGCGGCCGGGCGGCGGGATCGGTATCGCTGCTGGCGGATGCGGTGGATTTTTTCGGCGACGCGGCCAATTACGGGATATCCCTGTTCGTTCTGGGGCTGGCGCCGGTCTGGCGTTCGCGCACGGCGCTGGTGAAGGGCGCGACGATGGGTGCCTACGGCGCCTTTGTCATCGGCTCGGCCCTGTGGCACCTGGCGTCGGGTACGGTGCCGGTGGCGCACGCCATGGGCGTGATCGGGACCGTGGCCTTGCTGGCGAACGGGCTGGTGGCGGCGCTGCTGTTCGCGTTCCGGCATGGCGATGCGAACATGCGCTCGGTGTGGATGTGCACGCGCAATGACATGATCGGGAATGTGGCCGTGCTGCTGGCAGCGCTGGGCGTGTGGCAGGCCGGGAGCGGCTTGCCGGCAAACCCGGCTGCAATCGTCGAATTAAGGCGGTAGGGTGGGCACTTGTGCCCACGCGGTCTCACCGTTTGCAGGCAGGCGAACGTAACGAGGACCACAAAGCCGGCATTATCAATGTTTTCCGACGGTGCGGCACGCACCGGTACCATACCGCGTGGGCACAAGTGCCCACCCTACGAAAAGCGCCGTAAAAAAAAAGAGGAGCCAACGGCTCCTCTTTTCACATCAAGCTGCTACAGCGATCAGTCCTGGCGTACGCAATCCACGAAGTACCCCAGCTTGCCGTCGACCTCGCGCTTGACCAGGCCGTGCACGTCGGTCTCGAAGCCCGGGAAGCGTTCGTTGAAGTCGCGTGCGAAGCGCAGGTAGTCGACGATGGTCTTGTTGAAGCGCTCGCCCGGAATCAGGAGCGGAATGCCCGGCGGGTAAGGCGTCAGCAGGATCGCGGTGGTGCGGCCTTCCAGTTCCTCGATGGCCACGCGCTCGATGTCGCGGCGCGCCATCTTGGCGAATGCGTCCGACGGCTTCATCGCCGGCACCATGTCCGACAAATACATCTCGGTGGTCAGGCGCGCCACGTCGTACTGCTTGTAGAAGGTGTGGATCTGCGTGCACAGGTCGCGCAGGCCGCGGTCTTCGTAGCGCGGATTTGCCGAGGCGAACTGCGGCATCACCTGCCACATCGGCTTGTTGCGGTCGTAGTCGTCCTTGAACTGCTGCAGCGCCGTTACCAGCGTGTTCCAGCGGCCCTTGGTGATCCCGATCGTGAACATGATGAAGAACGAGTACAGGCCGCACTTCTCGATGATGACGCCGTGCTCGGCCAGGTACTTGGTGACGATCGAGGCCGGGATGCCGGTCTCGCCGAACTGCCCGTCCAGCGACAGGCCAGGCGTGACGACGGTCGACTTGATCGGGTCGAGCATGTTGAAGCCTTCGGCCAGGTTGCCGAAGCCGTGCCAGTCGTCGTCGGCATGGATCATCCAGTCCTGCTGGGTGCCGATGCCTTCTTCGCCCTTCACGTCCGGGCCCCAGACCTTGAACCACCAGTCTTCGCCATACTCGGCGTCGACCTTCTTCATGGCGCGGCGGAAGTCCAGCGCTTCCAGGATCGACTCTTCCACCAGCGCGGTGCCGCCCGGCGCTTCCATCATGGCGGCGGCGACGTCGCACGAGGCGATGATCGAGTACTGCGGCGAGGTCGAGGTGTGCATCAGGAAGGCTTCGTTGAAGGCATCCTGGTCGAGCTTCACGGATTCGGACTCGCGCACCAGCACCTGCGAGGCCTGCGACAGGCCGGCCAGCAGCTTGTGCGTCGACTGGGTCGAGAAGATCATCGACTGCTTGGCGCGCGGGCGGTTGCTGCCGATGGCGTGCATGTTCTTGTAGAAGTCGTGGAAGGTCGCGTGCGGCAGCCAGGCTTCGTCGAAGTGCAGGGTGTCGATGCGGCCGTCGAGCATCTCGCGCAGGGTTTCCACGTTGTAGACCACGCCGTCGTAGGTCGACTGGGTGATGGTGAGGATGCGCGGCTTCTTGTCCTTGGCTTCGCGTGCGAACGGGTTCGCCTCGATCTTGCGGGCGATCGACTCTGGCGTGAACTCTTCCAGCGGGATCGGGCCGATGATGCCGAGGTTGTTCCGGGTCGGCATCAGGAACACGGGGATCGCGCCGCACATGATGATCGAGTGCAGGATCGACTTGTGGCAGTTACGGTCGACCACCACGATGTCGCCGGGAGCGACGGTCGAGTGCCAGACCATCTTGTTCGAGGTCGAGGTGCCGTTCGTGACGAAGTAGCAGTGGTCGGCGCCGTAGATGCGCGCGGCATTGCGCTCGGACTTGGCGACCGGGCCCGTATGATCCAATAACTGGCCGAGTTCTTCCACCGCGTTGCAGACGTCGGCGCGCAGCATGTTCTCGCCGAAGAACTGGTGGAACATCTGGCCGACCGGCGACTTCAGGAAGGCGACGCCGCCCGAGTGGCCCGGGCAGTGCCACGAGTACGAACCATCATAGGCGTAGTTCACCAGCGCGCGGAAGAAGGGCGGCGCCAGCGAATCGAGGTAGGCCTTGGCTTCGCGGATGATGTGGCGCGCGACGAATTCCGGCGTGTCCTCGAACATGTGGATGAAGCCGTGCAGCTCCTTCAGGATGTCGTTCGGGATGTGGCGGCTGGTGCGGGTCTCGCCGTAGATGTAGATCGGGATGTTCGAGTTCTTGTGACGGATCTCCTGCACGAAGGCGCGCAGGCGGGTCAGGGCGAAGTCGGTTTCCTCGAACGAGCCGCCGCCGAATTCCTCGTCGTCGATCGACAGCACGAAGGCCGAGGCGCGCGACTGCTGCTGGGCGAACTGCGACAGGTCGCCGTAGCTGGTCAGGCCCAGCACCTCCATGCCTTCTTTTTCCATCGCCGCGGCGAGGGCGCGAATGCCGAGACCGGACGTGTTCTCGGAACGGAAATCCTCGTCGATGATGACGATGGGGAAGCGAAATTTCATTGACAGCTCCAATGCGAAGCGCCGTGGGGGCAGCCACGCCGGGCTGGCGCGGCCCGCTCACACGGCACCGAAAAATAAGAAGCGGATTTTCGCAGAAAACCCGCTGTCCGGTGAACTTTTTTTGTTAGGGTAACCACATGCGCCAGAGGGCGGCGCACTCTAGCGGCCCAGGCCCGGCTCAGCCCCGGTTTTGCGCTGCGCGGCCGCCCACCGTCTTGAACAGTTCGACCCCGAGCATCGCGACGATGGCCGCCACGAAGGGCGCAGCGACCAGCGGCGAGGGCTCCGCATGGAACCAGGCGAAGGCGCCGATCACGAGGCCGAAGGCGGCCACGGTCACCGTCGCGCCGAGCAGCCAGGTGCGGCGCGCCAGCAGGGCCACGGCCGCCAGCGAGATCGCGATCTGCTGGGCCACCGACGCCAGCGACCACTGGCGGTGGCGGTGCAGCGCTTCCTCCGACTGCGCGCTGAAGGCGGCCGACGACGCTTCCCAGCGCTCGGCCTCGACCCGGATATCGTCTTTCTCGCGCTGGTAGCGCAGCACTTCCGAGCGGTAGTGCACGTGGTCGACGCCGGGCAGGTTGGTCGCCAGCTCGGCCAGGTTCTGCTTGTTCGACTTGGCCTGGTAGTGGTTCCAGGCGTTGGCCGCGCTGGTCTTGTCGATGGCGGCGCTGTTCTTCAGCAGCGCCGCTTCGTTGTAGCTGCTGTTGCCGATGAAGCCGAACAGCGTGCCGATGGTGGCCAGGATGGCGATCAGCACCGCCACCTTGCCGGCAAAGCCGTCGCCGCCGCGCGAAGCGGGGGTCTTTGGTGCGGGCAGGCTCATGCCGCCGCCTTGCGTTCGTAGGTGACAAAGGCGTAGCCGTAGCCGTTCTTGTCCGAGTGGTGCGTTTCGCGCGCGGTCTCTTGCCACACGGCCGGGTCGATCGGCGGGAAGAAGGTGTCGCAGGCAAAGGTGTGGGCGATCTCGGTGACGATCATGCGCTCGGCCACATCCAAAGCCGCCGTGAAGATCTGGGCGCCGCCGATGATGCTGGCTTCATCGCCCTCGACCAGCGCGATGGCTTCGGCCAGCGAGGTCACGGCGTCGACGTCTTCGTGGCGCCAGTCGGCGTTGCGGGTGACGACGATGTTTTGCCGGCCAGGCAGTGGGCGGCCGATCGAGTCGAAGGTCTTGCGGCCCATGATGATCGGGCGGCCGAGCGTGACGCGCTTGAAGTGGGCCAGGTCTTCCGGCAGGTGCCAGGGCAGCTGGTTGTTGACGCCGATGCCGCGCTGGGCGTCGATGGCGACGACCATGGTCAGGCGGGTCATCGGGATACCGCCTGTGGCGTTGCGGAAGAAGAGGAAAGGGCGCGCATGTTCGAATCCTTGTTGCATTGCAATGAATTCGGCAGATGGTGTCGTGACTTGGGCTGTCTGTCAAGATGTTGGCAGGATGTTGGCAAGATCGCGGCGAAAATCCGCCCTGCTTCCTGTATTGTCCGGCCCTCCCGCCTCTCAAGGCAGGTCGAACAGTCCCGAGCCGTTCCAACGCGGCGCGTTACTGCCCGACCTGGCTGCGGCCGCCCGGTTCGCATACTGCGGCCCCAGCTTGGCCAGCAAGCGCGGAAAGGCGCGGCAATAGCTGGACTGGATGCCGGCCAGGCGTGCCAGCTGGGCATACTCGACGACGGTGCCGGAGGGTGCCGCATCGAGTACCGCCGTCACCCGCGCGCGCCAGTCGTCAAGCCAGGGCGGCAGGCGCTGGTCCAGCTGCACGATGGCGTCGCCCGCAACGACGGTGCCGCCGGCGACTACGCGCGCCAGCATGCCGCGCCGCTCGCCGAGCGCCCGCGCCAGGCCGGGCCGCTGCAAGTCGAGCTGGCCGCAGGCTTCGCACTGGAACATGAGGCGGATGCGCACCGCTGCGCCGAGTTGGAGAATGGTGCCGGAAGTGAGACGGGCCGTATCGATATCGACCAGCAGGTTCTCGCGCAGCGTGTGTGCGGGAAGGCCGAGCGATGCGTAGACAGCGGAACTGGCCAGCAGCAGCTGGCGCGGCGAGACCGGATCGGCATGGACATCGCCGGCGAAGCCCTGGCCTGCCAGCGCCACGGCGCGTTCGACGCCCAGCGGCGGCGCATGCCGCTCCGCACGCAGCGACAGGGACCGTACCTGGCCGATGCGCACCGCGCCCTCGATGCTCAGACCGCGACCGGCGCCTTGATGCCCGGATGCGACTGGTAATCGACGACCTCGAAGTCCTCGAAGCGGTAGTCGAACAGCGAGTCCGGCTTGCGCTTGATGACCAGCTTCGGCAGCGGCAGCGGTTCGCGCGAGAGCTGCAGGTCGGCCTGCTCCAGGTGGTTCGAATACAAATGGCAGTCGCCGCCGGTCCAGATGAAATCGCCTACTTCGAGGCCGGCCTGCTGGGCCATCATGTGGGTCAGCAGCGCGTACGAGGCGATGTTGAAGGGCACGCCCAGGAAGATGTCGGCGCTGCGCTGGTACAGCTGGCAGGACAGCTTGCCGTCGGCGACGTAGAACTGGAAGAAGGCGTGGCAGGGCGGCAGCTTCATCTGCGGGATGTCGGCCACGTTCCAGGCCGAGACGATCATGCGGCGCGAGTCCGGCGTGGTCTTGATCTGTTCCAGCACCTGGGCGATCTGGTCGATGTGCGCGCCGTTTGGCGCGGGCCAGTTGCGCCATTGGTAGCCGTAGATGGGGCCGAGGTCGCCGTTGGCGTCGGCCCATTCGTCCCAGATCGAGACGCCGTTTTCCTTCAGGTAGGCGATGTTGGTCGAGCCCTGCAGGAACCAGATCAGTTCATGGATGATGGACTTCAGGTGCACCTTCTTGGTGGTCACCAGCGGGAAGCCTTCCTGCAAATCGAAGCGCATCTGGTGCCCGAACACGGACAGCGTGCCGGTGCCGGTGCGGTCGGTTTTATGGGCGCCATGCTCTTTCACATGGCGCATGAAGTCGAGGTATTGGCGCATCGCAGTCCTTCACGGGAAAACCCGGCATTGTAGCTTATGCAGGCGTGCGCAGTTCGGCCGCCAGCAGGGCCAGCGCATCGGCCACCTTGTCGTCCTGCGCGTCGAGCAGATTGTCGCCGACGTACAGCTCGAAGTAACTGGTATCGGGCAGCACGCCGTGGTTGATGCGGTTGAACAGCCAGACACCGTGGCGCTCGGCGAGATGCGCGCGGATCGCCAGTGCGCGCTCGCGGCCCACCGGCAGGTGCAGGTGCAGCATGTTGGCCGCCGGGCGCGCCGGATTCACGCGGATCTCCGGATGCGCGCGCAGGGCCTCGAACAGGAATTTGGTGCGTTCGAAGTAGGCCGGCATCGCGGCCACGCGTTCGTCGAACTGCATCGCGGCCGCCACGATGTAGGGCGAGCGATGGATGACGTTGCCGCCCTGGCGCCGGAACCATTCGGCAGCGCGCGCCACGAAGTCTTCGCTGCCGGCCAGCATGGCGCCGCCCAGGCCGCCGATGCCCTTGTACAGCGACACGTAGACCGAATCGAAGCCGGCCGCGATCTCGGCGACCGGTTTGCCGTAGCCGGCGGCGGTTTCCCACAAGCGCGCGCCGTCCATGTGCAGGTGGGCGCCGCGCGTTTGGCAGTGGGCCTTGATCGCGTCGAGTTCGTCCCACGATGGGACCTGGCCGCCGATCTCGCGCATCGGCAGTTCCAGGCCCACGGCGCCGAGGCGGCCGGGGATGGTGTCGAGGTCGGCGGCGGTGAAGGGGCGGTGGCGGTCGCCGATCTGCAGGGCGTCGAAGTGGTCGAGCAGCTGGTAGTTGGAGCGCTCGTGCACGAAGATGTGCGAGGTCGGGTGCAAGGCGACCGGCGCCCGGTTGCGGTCGCTGCTGGCCAGGCGCAGGGCCGTGACCTGGGCCATGGTGCCGCTGATGCAGAACACGGCGGCGGGGAAGCCGAGCAGGGCGGCGATTTTCTTTTCGAAGGAGTCGATCAGGTCGCCGCTGCCGTAGACGTCGTGCTCGACGTCGTTGGCCTCGCACCAGGCGGCCATGGCGGCGTACAGCTCGGCCGGGCGGCGGGCGCGGTGGCCAGGGAAGATGGTGTGGCAGCGGCGGATCAGGTCGGCGTCGGTCAAGGTCTGGCTCCGTTCAGGTGGAGCGCAAGTTTACACCGTGGGGCGGGGACTTGTCCCCACCGGCATCACCAGGTGCCGCGTTCACACCGGCCGGTACGTAGCGTGGGCACTTGTGCCCACGCTGTCTCATCGTCTGCCATTACGGAACGCGGACATTGCCGGCTGCCGGGAACGGCCGATGGCGCAACGGTGCCATACCGCGTGGGCACAAGTGCCCACCCTACGAAAAGCAACCCCGCCAAATCAACCCCGCAGCATCATCGACCCCGCAGGATCAACCCCGTGTCAGCGCAGGGTAGGTGGCCGGCGCCGGCAACGCCTCGTTCGCCTCCGCCGCATCCAGCCTGAACGCCCGCACCGCCCGCGCCAGTTGCGCGGCCTGGTCCTGCATCGCCTGCGCGGCGGCACTGGCTTCCTCGACCAGCGCCGCGTTGCGCTGGGTCGCTTCGTCCATCTCGCCGATCGCCAGGTTCACCTGTTCGATGCCGCTGCTTTGTTCGGCGCTGGCGGCGCTGATGTCGGCCATGATGTCGGTCACGCGGCCGACGCTGGCCAGTACCTCGTTCATGGTGGCGCCGGCTTCGCTCACCAGGCGGCTGCCGGTGGCGACCTCGCTGCTGGAGGCGGCGATCAAACCCTTGATCTCCTTGGCCGCGGCGGCGCTGCGCTGGGCCAGGTTGCGTACCTCGCTGGCCACGACCGCGAAGCCGCGCCCCTGTTCGCCGGCGCGCGCCGCTTCCACGGCCNGCGACCTCGCTGCTGGAGGCGGCGATCAAACCCTTGATCTCCTTGGCCGCGGCGGCGCTGCGCTGGGCCAGGTTGCGTACCTCGCTGGCCACGACCGCGAAGCCGCGCCCCTGTTCGCCGGCGCGCGCCGCTTCCACGGCCGCGTTCAGGGCCAGGATGTTGGTCTGGAAGGCGATGCCGTCGATGACGCCGGTGATGTCGCCGATCTTGCGCGAGGACTGGTCAATCGACGCCATGGTGTCGATCACCTGGGCCACCATGCTGCCGCCCTTTTGCGCGACGCTCGACGCGTTCACGGCCAGCGCGTTGGCCTGGCGCGCGTGGCCGGCGTTCTGGCGCACGGTTTCGGTCAGCTCGCCCATCGACGAGGCGGTGGTGGCCAGGCTGGCCGCTTGCTCCTCGGTGCGCGAGCACAGGTCGAGGTTGCCGGTCGAGATTTCCTGCGAGGCGTTGGCGATCTGCTCGGCGCCGTCGCGCACGTTGCCGACCACGCTGGAGAGATTGCGGCCGATGCCGTTGATGGCATCGGTCAGGCGGCCGATCTCGTCCTGGCCGCGGCTGGCGATCTGCACCGTCAGGTCGCCCTCGGCGATGCGCACGGCGGCGTCGCGCACTTCTGCCAGCGGACGCGTCACGGCCTTGCGCACAAAGGCGTACAGCACCGCGGCAAAGGCAGCGAGCGCCACCAGGCCAAAGCTGATGTAGCGGTTGCGCAGGGTGGTGGCCTCGGCCGTGATCTCGTCGGCATAGGTGCCGCCGGCGATCACCCAGTTCCAGTCCTTGAACGGGGTGTAGACGACGAATTTCTCGCGCGCCGAGGTGTCGCCCGGGTTCTGCCAGTCATAGCTGATCTTCCCGGATTTCGTTTGCAGGATTTCCTTCACGAACTCGCGGCCGTTGGCGCTCTTGTTGTCGAGGATGTTCTGGCCTTCCTTGGTCGGGTGCACGACCAGCTCGCCGTAGGCCTTGCCCGGCGCCGCGTTCAGCACGTAGAAGTAGCCGGTCTCGCCAACCTTGGCGGTGCGGATGCGTTCCTTCAGGGCTGCCAGGTGGGCGCTGATGTCGATGCCGACGTACAGCGCGCCGACCACCTTGCCGCCGGCGTCGCGCACCGGTTCGTATTGCGTGATGAACTGCTTGCCGAACAGGGTCGCCAGCCCGACGTAGACCTTGCCCTCGCGCAGGGCGGCGTAGGCGGGCGAAGCGTGGTCGAGCGCGGTGCCGACGGCGCGCTCGCCGTTTTCCTTTTTCACCGAGGTGCTGATGCGCACGAAGTCGTCGCCGCTGGCGGCGAAGATGGTGGCGTTGCCGCCGGTCTCGTTTGAGAAGCGGTCGGGTGCGCTGAAGTCGAGGTTCAGGACCTGGCCGTCGATGCGCAGGCTGGGCACGGCCATGCCGCCGATGTCGACCGTCTCGGCGGCGTCCAGCGCGAAGCTGCCCTTGAAACCGGTGGCGAAGATCTTGCCGAAGCTGACGGCCTCGTTCGACACCGTCTTGTTGAACAGTTCGACGGTGGCCACCAGGCCGTTCAGCTCGGTCGAGACGTTATGCTCGGCGCGTTCGGCGAGCAGGCTTGAGGTGGTGGCGCTGATGGTGAGCACCAGGGCGCCGATGATGATACCGACCAGGGCGAAACTGAAGGCGCTGATCTTGGAGCCGACGCTCCAGTTGGCAATACGAAATGTACGGTTAGACATGGTCAGAGAAATAAGGAAAAATATCGGTTTCTGTCCCGATCATAACCGCGGGTTATTCCTCATCGCAACGAAAGTTGTCCTATGTCAGTACAAATGCTGCTCCGCAACAACGTTTTGTATCAAGCTTGTATATGTATGTGGTGAAATTGTAATGCAGCCAAGTTGGCATAGATACCACCCTGGGCCACCAGCGAGGCATGGGTCCCGGTTTCGACCACTTGCCCATCTTCCATCACCACGATGCGGTCGGCCCGCTGCACCGTGGCCAGGCGGTGCGCGATGATGACCGTGGTGCGCCCGACCATGGCCGCTTCCAGTGCGCCCTGCACCAGGCGCTCGGATTCGGCATCGAGGGCGCTGGTGGCCTCGTCGAGCAGCAGCAGCGGCGGGTTCTTCAGCAGGGCGCGCGCGATGGCGATGCGCTGGCGCTGGCCGCCCGACAGGCGCACGCCGCGCTCGCCCAGGAAGGAGCGGTAGCCCTGCGGCAGGCGTTCGATGAATTCGTGGGCCGCGGCCAGCCTGGCCACCGCAATCACTTCCTCGTCGCTGGCGTCCGGGCGGCCGTAGCGGATGTTTTCCATGGCGTCGGCCGAGAAGATCACCGTATCCTGGGGCACGATGCCGATCGCATCGCGCAGGGTGTGCAAATCGAGGTCGCGGATATCGACGCCATCGAGGCGGATCGCGCCGGCCTGCGGGTCGTAGTAGCGCAGCAGCAGCTGGAACAGGGTGGTCTTGCCGGCGCCCGAAGGACCGACCACGGCCACGGTTTCGCCGGGGCGGATGTCGAGCGAGACGTGCGACAGCGCCGCGCTGTCCTGGCGCGACGGGTAGGCGAAGGTCACGTCCTGCAGGGCCAGCGCCGCACCACGATCCGCGCCGGTGGTGCGCTGCGGCAGCGGCTGCGGGTGGGCCGGGTTGCGGATGCTCGACCGTGCCGCCAGCAGTTCCAGCAGGCGTTCGGTGGCGCCGGCGGCGCGCTGGGCTTCGCCCATCACTTCGGACAGCGCGCCGATCGAGCCGGCCACGATCGAGGCGTACAGGATGAACTGCCCGAGTTCGCCCCCGGTCATGCTGCCGCGCAGGACCGCATGCGCGCCCAGCCACAGCACGAAGACGATGGTGCCGAACACCAGCACGATGGCCAGCATCGTCAGCAGCGAGCGCGCGCGGATGCGCTGCATGGCAGCCGTGAACGCGCCTTCCACCGAGGCGCCGAAGCGGCGTGCTTCGATGTGCTCGTGGGTATAGGCCTGCACGGTCGGCATGGCGTTCAGGATTTCGCCGGCCAGGGCCGAGGCGTCGGCGATGCGGTCTTGCGAATCGCGCGAGAGCTTGCGCACGCGGCGCCCGAACAGCACGATCGGCACGATCACCGCGATCAGGAGGCCGAAGATGATGGCGGTCAGCCTGGCGTCGGTCACGAACAGCATCACCAGGCCGCCGATGAACAGCAGCACGTTGCGCAGGGCGACCGAGATGCTGGTGCCGACCACGGCCTGGATCAGGGTGGTGTCGGTGGTCAGGCGCGACAGCACTTCGCCGGTCTGCGTGGTTTCGAAGAACTCCGGGCTCTGGTTCACCACGTGGCCGTAGACGGCGCTGCGGATGTCGGCCGTCACGCGCTCGCCCAGCCACGACACCATGTAGAAGCGCGCCGCGGTGGCAATCCCCAGCACGGTGGCCACGCCGAACAGGGCCAGGAAGGTGGCGTCGACGTTCTTGATGCTGTGCGCGCCGGCCGCCGCGCCGAAGCCGAGGTCGATCATCTGCTTGAAGGCGGCCGGAATCGCGAGGGTGGCGCCGGCGGCGAACAGCAGGGCGACGCCGGCCAGGATGAACTGGCGGCGGTAGGGACGCAGGAAGGGGAACAGTCCCTTGAAGGCGGCGAGGCTGCCCTTCGCGGGCACGGAGGATTCAGTACGGGTGTTGCCGGGGGATTGCTTGGTCACGGGTTTGTTCACGGGTTCTGTCAAGGTGGTGCCTGTTGTTGTTCTGTCTCGTGTCATCTTTTAGAGTTTCACGCCGTTCGCTTCACAGCTTCATGTCGCGCAGGTAGCCGGTCAGCTCCAGGTAGCCGCGGCCGGCCGGTACGCCGTCGCGCGCAATCGTCACCGCGCCTTCCCAGTACACGGCGCCGGTCGAGCGGCGCGAATCGAGTTCCTGGTCGGGCTGCAAGGGCGTGACCTGCCAGCGCGTGGCGCCGGTGGCGACCGTGGTGGCAACCGGGTATTCGGCGTTCGTGCGCGGCGACTTCCAGCGCTGCTGCGGCGTAAAACGCACCTGGTCCGGCGCGTAGCGGGTGACCTTGCCGGCGCGGTCGCGCAGGGTGGCGTGCGCCCATAGTTTACCACCTCCCTTAGCCCTGACCTGGAAAGCCATCAGCGCCGAGCCGTCGTCGAGGTTGGCCGCGACCCAGTCCCAGCCGCTGGCCTCCGGCTGCAAGGCTTCGCTCGACCATTCGTGGTCCAACCAGGCGCTGCCCGTGACCGCGCCCGCCGCGCCGGGGCGCCCGGCCGTGCCGCTCACGCGCAGCTGCGGGTGGCTGTAGTAGTAACTCGCGTGCTGCGCCGCAGGGCCCTTGCGCGAATAGCCGCCTTCGCCCTGCACCAGTACCGGCTGGGTCGGCGTCAAACTGAGGTCCATGCTCATCTCGCCGGACTTCACGCTCACGCGGTAGCTGCCGTCGGGCGCGCGCGTCATGCGCCAGTCGTCGAGTTTGATGTCGGTATCGCCCGTTTTTGCCCAGGCCAGGCCGAAGCCTGCGCGCGCGCTGCGCTGGTCGTGCAGCAGGCGCCCGACGGCGGGGTCGGACAGCGCGGCATGCCCGATCACCAGCTGATGCGGCGCAAAGGCGCTCGGGTTGGCCGTATCGTGCTCGGTGCGGCTGCGGAAGAACGTGACCTGAAAGCCGAGCGGCTTGCCGTCGGCCTGCTGCAGCCAGCCGGTGACGTACCACCACTCGGTGCGAAAGTCCGGGTGGGCGCCGTAGTCGCGCGGGAAGTTTAGTAGCTGGCCGGGCGTGACCGGCGCGAAGACCGGCGGCGCGGCGAACGCCCACTGGCTGGCCAGCACAAACAGCAGAACGATATAACGCATCACCAATCCTCCCTGACTGCCCGCACCGGCCCGCCGGACAAGGCGTAGCGCCCCGACACCAGGGCCGTGGCCACCGAGGCGCCGACCAGTACGGCCGCCACGGTGGCCAGCAAGCCCCAGGGCAGGTGCAGCTGCATGGTCCAGTGGAAGGATTGCGGGTTCACGACGAACACCAGAATCAGGCTGATCACCAGGCCCAGGGCAAAGCCGCAGGCCACGCCCAGGGTGGTCAGCAGGCCGCCTTCGCAGGCCAGGATGCCGAGCACCTGGCCGCGCGTCACGCCCACGTGGCGCAGCATGCCGAACTCGCGCGCCCGCGCCAGGGTCTGGGCCGAGAAAGTGGCGGCCACGCCCGACAGGCCGATCACGATGGCAATCGCTTCGAGCAGGTAGGTGACGGCGAAGCTGCGGTCGAAGATCTGCAGGCTGGCGGCGCGGATGTCGCCGGGCCGCGCCAGCTGCAGCGCGGGGCCGAAGGGCAGGGCGCGCAAGTTCTTTTCGATGCGGTCGGTAGCCGCTTCGCCGCCGGTGTAGATGGCGGCGTCGGTGACGGCGGTTTCGCCGGTCAGCAGGCGGTAGTCAAGCAGCCGGATCACGACGGAGCCGGACTGGTTGGCGTAATCGCGCCAGACGCCGGCCACAAAGAAAGGCGCCGGCTTGCCGCCGAGCGGCAGGGTGATGTTCCCGCCGACGCGTGCGCCGTACAGATCGAGCATGGCTTCGGACACCCAGGCCGGGCGCGCACCCTGCGGCACCGGGCTGGAAGCGCCGACCAGGAACAGCAGGCGGCCCGGGTCCGCCGCATCGATGTCGCGCGCGATCAGCACCACGTCCGGACGATCGGCCTGCAGCGAAATCGGGCGCGTGCGCAGGAACTGCACCTGGCGCGCACCGGCCGTGGCCTGGATCGCCGCCTGTTCATCCGGACCCAGCGCACCGCTGCTGCCGCCGGCGGCGGTGCGTACATACAGGTCGGCCGGCAGGATGTGGCGCATCCAGTCGTCCACCGACACGCGGAAACTGGCGACCATGATCCCCATCGCCACCATCAGGCTGAAGCTGGCCAGCACGCCGCCCAGCGCGATCGAGGCCTGGCCGGGGGCATTCGCCAGGCGCGACATCGTCAGGGCCAGCACCGGCGGCGGGTCAGGGCGGGTCAAGAGCGGCCGGTTCAACAGGCGGAACACGCTGGCGGCCAGGCGCGGCATCAGGCCGATGCCGCCGATCAGGAGCAGGGCAATGGCGAGATAGCCGAACAGCGGCAGCTCGAATACCGGCGGCGCAAAGGCGAACATTGCCGCCAGCGCCAGGCAAATCAAGGAAGGCCAGACCCGCGCCAGCCTTGCCAGCGCCGCCTCGTCGTTGCCGGACTTCAGGGCCACGGCCGGCCGCGCGCGCGCCGCGTCCCAGGCCGGCGCCAGGCAGCCGAGCAGGGCCACGCCCAGGCCCAGCGCAAAGAAGACAAAGGCGGCTACCGGTGTGAACACCACCTGCGGCTCCATGCCCGGGAAGTAGCCGGCGCCGAGGTCGCCCCCAAAAAAGCGCAGCGCCAGCGCCGCCAGCACGTAGCCGGCCGCCACGCCGAGCAGGGCGCCGATCACGCCCAGGCTGGCGCCTTCGAGCAGCACCTGGCGCAGCAGCTGGCCCCGTTCGACACCCAGCACGCGCAGCAGCGCGAACTGGCTGCGCCGCCGCATCACCGACAGGGCCTGGGTCGAGAACACCAGGAAGGCGCCGGTGAACAGCGCCACCAGGGCCAGCACCGTGAGGTTCACGCGGTAGGCGCGGCTGAGCTTATTGTTGCGGCTTTCCTGGTCGCTGTCGTTCGGCTGCCCGATGCGGAAGCGCCCGGGAAAATCGCGTTCGAGGTCGCGCGCCAGGCGCGCCTCGAATTCGGCGCGGTTGACGCCGTCGCGCAGTTTCAGGTCCACGCGCGAGAGTTTGCCGAGCTGCCTGAAGCGCCACTGGACGGCGCCGATGTCCATCACGCCGATGCGCTGGCCGGGGCGGGCGGCCTGCACCGGGCCGGCCACGCGCAGGCTGAAGTCGGCGGTGCCGGTGCGCAGCGTGAGCATTGCGCCATCGCGCACATTTAACCAGCTTTGCGCGGCGGGCGATAAAAACACGGTGTCGTCGGCCAGCACGTCGGACCCGCGCCCTTCGCCTGGCACGCCGAGCAGGTCGGGCGCGATGTAGCCGGCGCGCAGCGGGTCGATGCCGACGATGCGCAATGCGCCTTTGGCGCTTGGCACGGCGGCCTGGATGTCGAGCACCGGCGACGCCAGCGCCACGCCCTCGTATTCGGCCAGGCGCGGGTAGATGGCTTCGTCGAACAGGGCCTCGCGGCCCAGCACCTGGATGTCGGCCTGGCCGGACAGGCTCTTGATCGCGGCCGAGAATTCGTTAAAGGCGGCGGCGTTGATCAGGTGGATGGCGAAGCCCATGGCCACGCCGACCGCAATCGCGGCAATCGCCAGCACGGCGCGCACCGGATGCGCGCGCCACTCGCCCAGCAGCAGCCAGCGCGACAGCAAGGACGGCAGCGCGTTCAGGCCGGACATTCCACCGCCAGCGCCTCCGCCTGCCGTTTCGCCTTCAGGCGCGCACCGGCCACGGCCTCGCCGCGGGCACGGCCCAGGTCTTCGTCCAGCCAGCGCTGCTTCAGGCGCAGGCGTTCGCATTTCTGGCGCTGCACGGCGAAGGCTTTGGCGGCGCGCTGGCGTTCGCGTTCTTCGCGCAGTTCGCCGGCGGCGCGTTCCTTTTCCAGCGCCAGCAGGCGCAGGCGGTCGCCCGCCAGTTTCGCGCTGGCGGCCTGGTCGACCGGCGGCGCGGCGCGCACGGCCAGTTGGAGGCCGCCGCCGTCGGCGCAGGGCTGGTCGCCGTAGGCCACCTTGCCGGCGACCGTGCATTTATAGATGCTGCCTGCCAGCGCGCCTTGCGCCGCCATGCAGGCGATGATTGCCGTCACGAACTTGATCATTGGTGAGCTCCCGGGTTCACAGAATTTTGCCGGGGTTCATAATGCCGAGCGGGTCGAGGGCCGCTTTGATGGCACGCATCATGTCCAGTTCGACCGCATCCTTGTAGCGCACCAGTTCCTCGCGCTTCAGGGCGCCGATGCCGTGCTCGGCCGAGATCGAGCCGTCGAAGGCGGCCACGCTGTCGTGCACGATGCGGTTGATGGCGTCCTGGTTGGACAGGAAAGCCTCGTGCGCCACGCCTTCCATCGGCGCCACGTTGTAGTGCAGATTGCCGTCGCCGAGGTGGCCGAAGCAGACCACCTGGCAGCCGGGGAAGCTGGCCGCCAATTGGCGGTCGGTGCTGGCGATGAACTCGGCGATGCGCGAGATCGGCAGCGAGACGTCGTGCTTGATGTTCTTGCCGGCCACGGCCTGGGCAAGCGGGATGTGCTCGCGCAGCTGCCACAGACTGCCCGACTGGGCGCCGGACATGGCCACCACCGCATCGTCGGCCAGGCCCTGTTCGAGGGCGGTCTCGATGCCGGACTCCAGCAGTCCCACCGCATGTGCTTCGGACTCGCTGCTCGACACTTCCAGCAGCGCGTACTGCGCATGGTTGTGCACGAACGGGCGCGGCAGGTGTGGAAAATGCGCGCCGACCAGGCGCAGGCAGAAGTCCGACATCAGTTCGTAGGCGGTGAGGCTGGGGCCGCACACGTCCTGCATCAGCGACAGCAGGGCCAGCGCACGCTCGGGCGACGCCATGGCGACCAGCGCCGTGGTCGACGCCTTCGGCTGCGGATACAGTTTGAGTACCGCGGCGGTGACGATGCCGAGCGTGCCTTCGGCGCCGACGAACAGATCGCGCAGGGCGTAGCCGGTGTTGTCCTTGCGCAGGCCGCGCAGGCCGTCCCAGATGCGGCCCTGGGGCGTGACCACTTCCAGGCCCAGGCACAAGTCGCGCGTATTCCCGTAGCGCAAAACGGCGGTGCCGCCGGCATTCGTCGACAGATTGCCGCCGATGGTGCAGCTGCCCTCGGCCGCCAGCGACAGCGGGAACAGGAGGCCGGCTTCCTGCGCCGCGTCCTGGATCTGCTGCAGGATGCAGCCGGCCTGTACGGTCATCGTGCGGTTGACGGTGTCGATGTCCAGGATCTGGTCGAGGCGGCGCAGCGAAATCACCACGGCCTCGCCGCTGGCGTCGGGCACGCTGCCCAGCACCAGGCCGGTCCGCCCGCCCTGCGGCACGATGGGCACGCGGTGCTCGGCGCAGGCTTGCACCAGTTGCGCGACTTCGTCGCGGCTGCCGGGCAGCAGCACGGCGCGGGCGCGGCCGGTGAAGCGGCCGCGCCAGTCGGTGAGGAAGGGCGCCATCTCGGCCGCCCCGGTCAGCACCCGCGACGCGCCGCAGACTGCGCGGCAGCGCGCGAGGAAGGCATCAGTCATGCGGTACTTTCACCTTGTCGAGCAACTCCTTGGCCATGCGCTGCGCCGCCTTTTTATACGGGTGCAGGTAGAGCAGGGCGCAGGCGAAATACACGCAGACCAGGACGATCTCGCCCATGGCCATGAAACGCGAGGCTTCCAGCTCGTCGCTCCAGGCGCGCACCGCGCCCTCGGCAAAGTAGACCAGGATCACCATCGACGACCATTGCAGGGTGTAGAGGTCGCGCTTGATGACGCCGCGCAGCGGCACCAGCAGGGGCAGCGCCTTCAGCGCCAGCAATGAGCCGCCGGGATGCAGCGGGGCGACCCAGATTTCCCAGGCTACCAGCCAGCCGATCAGCCAGATCAGGCTGGCAATGGCGCCGGCATGAAAGATCTTTGGGGTTTCCATCAGCGTGGTCCGTGCAGTGGTGTGTGCAATGGCGATTGCAGGCGGGCGGCGGCTTCGGCCAGGCGGCGGCCCTGGGCGATGGCGAGGCGCTTCTCGTCTTCCGTGATGGGTTTGTCGCCGTCGATCCCGGCCCAGTGGGTGGGGCCGTAGGGGCTGCCGCCGCTGGCCGTGTTCATCAGTTCCGGGTGGGCGTAAGGCAGACCCATGATCAGCATGCCGTGGTGCAGCAGCGGAATCATCATCGACAGCAGGGTCGCTTCCTGGCCGCCGTGCAGGCTGCCGGTGGAGGTGAACACGGCGGCCGGCTTGCCGGACAGGGTGCCGGCCAGCCATTCCGCTGCGGTGCCGTCGAGGAAGTATTTCATGGCCGCCGCCATGTTGCCGAAGCGGGTAGGCGAACCCAGGGCCAGCCCGGCGCACTCGTGCAGGTCCTGCAGCTCGACGTAGGGCGCGCCGCCGGCCGGGATGTCGGGCGCGACCGCCTCGGCCACTGTCGACACCGCGGGCACGGTGCGCAGGCGCGCCTCGGCGCCGGGGACGGACTCGATCCCCTGTGCGATGAGCTCGGCAAGTTTACGGGTGGCGCCATGGCGCGAATAGTACAAAACGAGAATAGTCAGGGACGGTGGGTTCATCGTTGGTATTATAGGACGCTTTGCTCAAGTGATAATCTTTCAGAGCGAATCAAAACGACAATATGCTTTCCAAAACGGTTCACTCGATCTCGCGTTCCACCAGCGACATGTTCAACGTCGGCGCCGAGCGCGTGCGCGCCCTCACGCTGCCCGAGGTGCGCGACCTGCTGCGCTTTGCGCGGCGCCGCCTGCGCGAAGAAAAATTGCCCCAGGTAGCAGGCAGCCTCACCTTTACGACTACGCTTGCCCTGGTCCCGCTGCTGACGATCGTCCTGGCGATTTTTACCACGTTTCCGATTTTCGGTCAGCTCCGCACGGCCATCGAAACCTACTTCGCCCAGGCCCTGATGCCGAAGGCAATTTCCAACACGATCATCTCGAACCTGACCCAGTTCGCCAGCAAGGCCAAGGGCCTGTCGGCGGTCGGCGCCGTGGCTCTGTTGATCACCTCGACGGCGATGATCGCCATGATCGAGCGCGTGTTCAACCAGATCTGGCGCGTGCGCCAGCCGCGCCCGCTGATGCAGCGCATGCTGGTCTACTGGGCGCTGATCACGCTCGGTCCGCTGCTGTTCGGGCTGTCGATCACGGTGACCTCGCAATTGTTTACCGCCACCGACGGCATCACGCGCGCGGTGCCGCTGGTCGGCAGCTTCGTTTCCAGCCTGCTGTCGACCATGGCCTCGCTGGCCCTGACCAGCGGCGCCTATACCCTGCTGTACGTGGCCGTGCCGAACCGCTACGTCAACTGGCGCGACGCGCTGTGGGGCGCGCTGGCGGCGGCGCTCGCCTTCGAGCTGGCCAAGCGCCTGTTCGCCCTGTTCATCCGCCAGTTCCCGGCCTACGCCATCATCTACGGCGCGCTGGCGGCGCTGCCGCTGTTCCTGGTCTGGATTTATTTATCCTGGCTGATCACCCTGGTCGGCGCCGTGCTCGCCGCCGCGCTGCCGGTGGTCAGGCACGAGCGCTGGTGGCACGTGCCGGCGCCGGGCGGGGCCTTCGTCGATGCGATGGCGGTGCTGAAGGTGTTGCATGGCGGCGCGCACGCCACCGGCTCGGCGCTGGTGTCGAGCGCGGCGATCCGGGCCCATACGCGCATCGGCTACGACGAATTGGGGCTGCTGCTGGAGCAGATGGTCACGGCCGGCTGGGTCGGGCGGGTACAGTCCGAGGTGCCGGCGCATACGCAATGGGGGCGCAGCGCGCGCGCCGGGCAGGACGACTGGGTGCTGCTGGCCGATCCGGGCAAGCTGAAGGTGGCCGACGTGTACCGGCTGTTCGTGTTCGGCGGCGCCGGGGCGGGCCTGACGGCGGCGGTGCCGGCGCCGGATTCGCCGCTGGCGCTGGATACGGCGGGGCTGGCGCGCAGTGTCGAGGCAGCGGTGGAGGCGGGGCTGGACCAGAGCGTGGATGAGTATTTCGAGACCAGGTAACAACGTTCAGGACGGGATAATGACCGTACGGTGGGCACCCCGTGCCCACGCGGAAGGTGGCGTCGTGTTGGCGCCGTTTAATGACGCGGCATCGGATGCTCGAAACGTGTGCCAATGATCATCTGGAAGCGTCAACAATCATCAACGGTCACGGCCGGAACAGCGTTATCACCATGCCACGTTCCGCGTGGGCACGGAGTGCCCACCGTACGGTTGCAGCCAACGACGCAGCCAACGACGCAGCCAACGGCGCGGCGGATGATAGCAATGCGCCCGCGCCATCCTACCAGCTCAACTTCCCCGTCAGCATCTGCCAGTACATCACCCAGTCCGCCTTGAACGACAGCCAGGGCTGGTCAAACGTCGCGGGCCGGTTCTTCTCGTAATAAAAATGGCCGACCCAGGCGCCGCCGTAGCCGAGCACCAGCGCCGCCACGACCCACAGGCCGCTGCCGCTGATCAGTGCCGCCAGCAGCGCCAGGATCGCGGCCGAGGTGCCGATGAAGTGAGCGCGGCGGCAGCGGCGGTCGGCATGCTGGGACAGGTAATACGGATAGAACGCGCCAAAGCTGCTGTAGCGGGCCTTCACTGCGTGGTCTCCTCGTTCTCAAGCGTGGCGGCAAAGGCGATCAGGGCATCGAGCACCGCATCCGGCTGCTCGGCCATCAGGGAATGCCCGGCATCCACCGTCACCACCTTGCCATGCGCGATGGCCCCGGTCAGCGTTTTGGTCGAGCGCGGCGGCGTCATCATGTCCTTCGCGCCGAAGATGAACACGGCCGGGCACTGCACCGCACGCGCCGCCGCTTCGCCGTTCGCATACGCATTGCATGCCGCGAAGTCGGTGTAGAACAGGGCGTCCGGATTGATGGCCGACATGCGCTGCATCAGGCGGCGCGCGCCGCCCATCACCGAAAAGCCGGGACCGGGACTGGACGGCTTGTGCGCGATGCTCGAATGCGACCAGATGTTGACCATGTCGATGGCGGCGTCCTCGTCGTCGCGCGCCGTGGCGAGCAACTGGTCCGACACCTTCATCGGGTAGGTCGTGCCGAGCATGGCCAGACCGCGTACGCGCCCCGGTGCGCGCGCGCTGGCTTCCAGCGCCACCAGCGAGCCCATGCTGTGCCCGGCGAGCAGGGCGCGGCGCACGCCGGCCGCGTCGAGCAGGGCCAGCAGCCAGTCGGCCATCTCCTCGACGCTGGCCAGCGCCGGCCCGCCGCTGCGGCCATGGCCGGGCAAATCGACCGCCAGCACGCCGTAGCCGTGGTGGGCGAACCAGCGCGACTGCAGGCCCCAGACCGAGTGGTCGTTCTGGGCGCCGTGGATGAAGACGACGGTCGGCAGGGCGCAATCGAGAGCCTTGCCGCCGGTGTAGGCGTAGACTTGCTGTCCGTTGATGACGACTTGCATGCTCAGGCCCCTTTCTGGGCCAGCTTCAGGCCGCGCGCCAGGTCCTCGATCAGATCGTCCGGGTCTTCCAGGCCGACCGACAGGCGCATCGTGCCTTCCTTCACGCCGCTGGCCGCCAGCTGCTCGGCGGGCACGCGGAAGTGGGTGGTCGAGGCAGGATGGATCACCAGCGACTTGGCGTCGCCCACGTTGGCCAGGTGCGAGAACACCTTCAGGCCGTCGACGAAGCGGCGGCCGGCGGCGCGGTCGCCCCTCAAGGCGAAGGTGAAGACGGCGCCGCAGCCTTTCGGCAGCAAGGTCTTGGCCAGTTCGTAATCCGGATGCGTGTCCAGCTCGGGATACGACACCGACTCGACCATCGGATGCGCCAGTAAAAACGCGATGATGCGGCGCGTGTTGGCGACGTGGCGCTCCATGCGCAGGCCCAGGGTCTCGATGCCCTGCAGGATGGCAAAGGCATTGTGCGGACTCATGACCGCGCCGAAGTCGCGCAGGCCTTCGCGCCGCGCGCGCAGGGCAAAGGCGCCGACCGTCGACTCCTCGGCGAACACCATGCTGTGGAAGCCCTCGTAAGGCTCGCACAGTTCGGCGTAGCGGCCGCTGCGCGCGTGCGCGGCCTGCCAGTCGAAGGTGCCGCCATCGACCAGCAGGCCGCCGATCGCGGTGCCGTGCCCGCACAGGAACTTGGTGGCCGAGTGGAACAGCAGATCGGCGCCGAGATCGAAGGGGCGCAGCAGCCAGGGCGTGGTGAAGGTGGCGTCGACCATCAGCGGCAAGTCGTGCTCGTGGGCGAGGGCGGCGATGCGCGGGATGTCGAGCACGTCCAGGCCCGGGTTGCCCAGGGTTTCGCCGAACAGGATCTTGGTCTCGGGGCGGATCGCGGCGCGCCAGGCGTCGAGGTTGCGCGGGTCGACGAAGGTGGTCTCGATGCCGAAGCGCTTCAGGGTATAGGCCAGCAAATTGTGCGAGCCGCCGTACAGCGCTCTTGACGCCACGATGTGCGATCCGGCGCCGGCAATCGTCGACAGGCCCAGGTGCATCGCGGCCTGGCCGCTGGCGGTGGCGAGGCCGGCCACGCCGCCCTCAAGCGCGGCGATGCGCTCTTCCAGCACGGCGTTGGTCGGGTTCGAGATGCGCGAGTACACATGGCCGCTGCGTTCCATGTTGAACAGCGAGGCGGCGTGGTCGGAATCGCGGAAGGCAAAGGACGAGGTGAAGTGGATCGGGGTGGCGCGCGCGCCGGTGGCCGGGTCGGGCGCCGCGCCGGCGTGCAGCGACAGCGTGTCGAAGCCGGGGTATCGTGGACCGCTCATGGATGTCTCTTGTCTGGTTGATCGAATAATTATGCGCAGAATCCTAGCATCGAATCGGCCAGCTGTGCCCATCCCCGCCGTCGCCGCAGCGGTCTTTGTCGGAAAACTGGATTTTCTGCTAGGCTTGCGCTACATTCAACTCAGTCTTTCATCAAAGTATTTACAGTGAATAATTTATCTGACGCGGGGGTGGCTAGCATGAAAGTCTCCGAGATTTTGCAGGTCAAGGGCAACATCCTGTACACGGTGACGCCGGATATGCCGCTGGCCGAAGCGGTGAACACGATGTCGGAAAAGGACATCGGCTCGCTGGTGGTGATGGAATACGGCGACCTGGTCGGCATGCTGACCTTCCGCGAAGTCATCAAGGTGCTGCACGAAAACGGCGGCTCGGTCGGCAACGGCACCGTGCGCCGCTACATGGACGACAGCCCGATCACCGTCACCCCGGACACCGAGGTCAACGAAGTGCGGCGCATGATGCTCGAAAAGCACGCGCGCTATCTGCCGGTAATGAACGCCAAGACCCTGCTGGGCGTGATCTCGTTCTACGACGTGGCGCGCGCGGTGCTGGAAGCGCAGAGCTTCGAGAACCGCATGCTGAAGGCGTATATCCGGGATTGGCCGGCGGAGCAGGCGGCGGAGGACTGAGTCCCACAAGAGGGATATCGGGACTGCCCTTGCGGCCTGGAACCTTGATCGTACGGTGGGCACTCCGTGCCCACGCGGTACGTGCGCGTCCTTGCACCTGCGGCGGTGATCGTTCGCTCGCTACATTCAAACGACGCCCGTGACGCCATCGTTCGTATCCGTTTGCAGGCGTTGCGGGCGATACCTCGCTGCTGCGGACTACGGAAGCGTGCGTACCGCGTGGGCACGAGTGCCCGCCCTACGGAGCCCATCGGCTCCGGCACACGCGCCATGCGCTGACGTGCCCAACGCCGGTTATCGTCAAGCCGCGTCGTTCAGCACCTGCGCGCCCAGCCATTCGCGCAGCGCCGCTGGCGACAGCGGCCGCGAGAACAGGAAGCCCTGCGCCAACGGGCAGCCGAGCGTGGACAGGATCTGCGCCTGGCGCTCGTCCTCGACCCCTTCGGCGATCACCGACAGGCCCAGGTTGCGCCCGAGCTGGATCACCATCTCGGCAATGCTGCTGCCGCGTGCCGAGCCGGTGATCTCGGAGACAAAGGCGCGGTCGATCTTCAGGCGGTCGACCTGCAGGCGCTGCAGGTGCGAGAGCGAGGAAAAGCCGGTGCCGAAGTCGTCGATGGCGATCGACACCCCGGTGCGCTTGACCTCGCCCAGGATCTCGGCCAGGTGGCGCGGGTCTTCCATCGCCATCGACTCGGTGATCTCCAGTTCCACGTAGGCGGGCGGTGCGCCGGTCTCGGCCAGGGCGCGCTGCAGCATCGCCACGAACTGCGGGTGGCGGAACTGCGCCTGCGAGACGTTCACCGACATCGTGAAGGCCAGGTGGCCGGCCGCGCGCAGGCGCACCAGTTCGGCGCAGGCTTCGCGCAGCACCCAGGCGCCGATCTCGACGATCAGGCCGGAGGTTTCGGCAATCGGGATGAAGCGGTCCGGCGGCACCATGCGGCCGTCGGCCGTGCGCCAGCGCAGCAGGGCTTCGGCGCCGAAGGGGCGGCGGCTGGCCAGGTCGATCTGCGGCTGGTAATCGAGGAACAGTTCGCCGCGGCCGAAGCCGCTGCGCAGCGCGTGCATCAGGTCGACCCGTTCGCGGATCTCGACGCCCATGCTGCGCGAAAAATAGAAGTGGCCGCCGCGCTGGCGGGTCTTGGCGCGCTTCAGGGCGATGTCGGCGTCCTTCAGGGCGTCGGCGCCGCTGCCGTCGTGCTCGCGCAGGCGCACCAGGCCCATGGTGGCCGAGGCGCGCACGTCCTGGCCGTCGATGGCGAAGGGCGGGGCGAACAGCGCGTGCAGGGCCTGCGGCGTGCAGGCCTCATCTGCGCCCAGCACGGCAAAGGTGTCGCCGCCGATGCGCGCCAGCGCCAGGCCGGCCAGGCTGGCCTGCAGGCGCCCGGCGACGGCCATCAGCAGCATGTCGCCGAACTGGTGGCCGAGGGCGTCGTTGCTTTCGGCGAAGTGGTCGAGATCGACCAGGGCCAGCGTAACGTCGGCCGCGCCCGGGGCTTCCGCTGTCGCTCCTCTTGCGCCGGCCAGGCGGGCGTCAAGCTGCTCGATCAGGCTGGCGCGGTTCGGCAGGCCGGTGAGGGCATCGTAGAAGGCGGCGTCGTTCAGGCGCCCGACCAGTTCCAGGTTGTCGACGCCGACCGCCACCACGCTACTGAAGACGTCGAGCAGGCGCCGGCGGCCCTCGGTGAGCGGTTCGGCCAGGTAGACGCCGGCGGCGAAGTCGCGTCCGGATTTGCCGGCGAAGTAGAGCGCCAGGCGCTCGGGCGTGTGCTGGCTGGCGCGTTCGCGCAGGGCGCGCGCCACCAGGGCATGCAGTTCAGGGTCCGGGTGACGCCCCATGGCGCCGCCTTCGAATGCGATGCAGGTGCCGGCCGCGCCCAGCACCTGCAGGCCGCCGTTGTCGCTCACGCACAGCACGCCGCCGGGCTCCTGCAGCAGCACGGCCGCCGCGTGGCTCAGCACCGCACGCGCGATATCGCGCGGCACGTGCAGGTTCATCAGCTCGGCGCCGGCGCGCGCAATGCGCTCCAGCGCAACGCGCCCTACGGCAAGCGTATGTAATTGTTGGTAGCAGCGCACCGCGGCCGCCACCGCCGTGTACAGCTTGGTGCGGGTGAGTTCCGACTTGGTGCGGTAGTCGTTGATGTCGAGGTCGCGGATGGCGTCCATCTCGGGCGCGTAGCCGGGCTGGCCGGTGCGCAGGATGATGCGCACTTCCTGCAGGCCGAGGGTGTCGCGGATGTGGCGTACCAGCTGCAGGCCGGCGTCGGGCTGCTCCATCACCACGTCGAGCAGGACCACGGCGATGCCGGGCACGCGCGCCAGCAGCGCGCGTGCTTCGTGCGCCGAATAGGCGTGCAGGAATTCCAGCGGCCGGCCCTGGACCTCGAGGTTGGCCAGGGCAAAGATGGTGGTCGAATGCACGTCGGCGTCGTCGTCCACGACCAGGATGCGCCAGGTAGCGCGGCTAGCTTGCGCGGCAGGGGGCGCGAGCGGCGCTTCGTCAAGAAAAACCAGGTCGTCGTGCGCGTCGGAGCCGGTTCCGGGCGTAATCGATGCGGGCATTATTGTTGCGTCTCCAGGATTAGGCTCGGCATTTCATCGCGACCAAGTATAGCGGCAAAAGTCTGGAATCGGCGTCTCTTGCTTGTGTGGATACAAAAATAAATTCTGCAAGGCAACAGTATTCGGACGCAAACCGGTCTTGACGGCGGGGCAGGAAGCCGTTCCAGCACCGCTGGTACTGGTAGAATGGTCTTCTCGTCACTCGATCTTGCATACCATGTCCGGCAATACCTTCGGCAAGCTGTTTTCCGTTACCACCTTCGGCGAGTCGCACGGTCCGGCGATCGGCTGCGTCATCGACGGCTGTCCGCCGGGCCTGGCGCTGTCCGAGGCCGACATCCAGCCAGAGCTCGACCGCCGCAAGCCCGGCACTTCGCGCCACGTGACCCAGCGCCAGGAAGGCGACCGGGTGCAGATCCTGTCCGGCGTGTATGAAGGCGTCACCACCGGCACCCCGATCGCGCTGCTGATCCCGAACGAGGACCAGCGCAGCAAGGACTACGGCAACATCGCCGAGAGTTTCCGTCCCGGCCACGCCGACTACACCTATTGGCACAAGTACGGCGTGCGCGATCCGCGCGGCGGCGGGCGTTCCTCGGCGCGCCTGACGGCGCCGGTGGTCGGCGCCGGCGCCATCGCCAAAAAGTGGCTGCGCGAGCGCCATGGCGTGGAGTTCATGGGCTGCATGCGCGCCCTGGGCGACATCGAGGTGCCGTTCGAGGGCTGGGAACACGTGGCCAACAATCCCTTCTTCGCCGCCACCGGCGACGCCGCCCTGATCGCGCGCATGGAAGCGGCGATGGACGAGCTGCGCCGCGCCGGCGATTCGATCGGCGCGCGCATCGACGTGGTGGCGCGCGGCGTGCCGGTCGGCTGGGGCCAGCCGATCTACGACAAGCTCGACGCCGACATCGCCTACGCGATGATGGGGATTAATGCGGTCAAGGGCGTGGAGATCGGCGCCGGCTTCGCCTCGGTGGCGCAAAAGGGCTCCGAGCACGGCGACGAACTGACGCCGGAGGGCTTCGTCGGCAACCATGCCGGCGGCGTGCTGGGCGGGATCTCGACCGGCCAGGACATCACGGTGTCGCTGGCGATCAAGCCGACTTCCTCGATCCGCATCCCGCGCCGCTCGATCGACAAGGCCGGCGAGCCGGCCACCGTGGAAACCTTCGGCCGCCACGATCCTTGCGTCGGCATCCGCGCCACCCCGATCGCCGAAGCGATGCTGGCGCTGGTGCTGATCGACCACGCGCTGATGGGGCGCGCCCAGTGCGGCGACGTGCGCGTGGCGACGCCGCGGATTTGATGGCTGGCGTCGTGATTGCCGGCTTGGTTACGCCCTGCCGCTGACCGCGGCCACTTCCGGATGCGCGCGCCGCTCGACGGTGCGCACCACCAGCGCGCGCAGATCGTTCAGCAGCGCGAACTCGCCCTGGCTCAGGTGCACCGACGGGAAGGTGTCGTCCCAGTCGCCGTACACGAAGCCGACCGGCTGGCCCTGCATGCACAGGGGGACCACCACGAAGCAGCGCGCCTGCGCCAGCGTACCGCGCCACCAGAGCGGCAGCTTGGCCGCGAACTTCGGGTCGCGCGCATTCTCGATGAAGATCACGCGGTCGCTGGCCAGGGCCGCGTGGAAGACGTTGGCCTCGTAGGCATCGTCGAAGGCCAGGTTCGGCAGCAGGTCCCTGGCGCCTTCGCCCAGCCCCATCTTGGCCAGGTACTTGCCTTCGCGCCGGTTGCGCAGGAAGGCAAACGCACGCGTGAACGACAGTCCCTTGAACATGGTTTCCAGCGCCATCGCCGTCATCTGGCCGGCGCTGACGTTCGGGCCGGCGTCGCGCATGTCGGCCACGCCGCTCATCAGGATGCGGTTGCCGGCCTCGCGCTTGCGTTGCACGGCGTCGACCCTGGCGCGCTTCTCGGCGGCGTTGGCCAGCGGCGCGATCGACAGGTCGTTCGCCGCTTCCAGCCTGGCCTTGTCGACGGCGCCGAGGATCTGCTCGGTGTCCACGCCCAGCAGCGGCGCAAAGGCGCCGGCCAGTTCGCGCACCTGCTCGGCGCCGGCGGCGTCGTCGTTCCACAACGAGTTGGCGCAGCGGGTCGACATGGTGCCGAGCGCCGCCAGCCAGTCCTCGTGGCCGAAGGCGTCGCCACGCTCGCCCGGCTCGACGCTGCGCATGCCGGCCACCAGGTTGCGCGGCAGGCCCCAGTGCTCGGCGGTGGCGCGGCCGATCTGTTCCAGGCTCAGGCCGAGCAGGCCGGGCGCCGCGCTGTCCTCGCCCCCTGCGCCGCCCGCCGCCTGCAGCTGGGTCCAGCGCTCGGGCATGTAGAAGGTCACCATCATCCGCCCCAGCGAATGCAGGATCGAGCAGACCACGGCTTCTTCCGGGTCGCGGGTGGCGGCGCGCGCGGCCACCTGCTGGGCCACCATTCCGGCCAGCACCGCCTTTTCCATCTCGACGTGGGCGACCGCCGAATCCGGGGTGCTCTTCGCCAGCTCCTCGATCAGCTTCAGGCCCAGCGCCAGGTGGCCGATGGCTTCCGTGCCCAGCACCAGCACCGCTTTCGAGACCGTGTTCACGCGCTGGCCAAAGGCCGAGTACATGCCGCTGTTCGCCAGGCGCAGCACCTTCTGGGTCAGGACCGGGTCCGACAGCACCGTCTGCGTCATCGAGAATTCGCGCTCGTCCTCGCCGCGCATCGAGGCCAGGATGGCGTTGATGGCGCGCGTGAAGCCGGGCATGTCGCCCTGGCGGCGGATGCGTTCCCAGAGCAGGTCCAGGGTGGCCTGCCCACGAGCCTTGATCGGGGCCGGGCGCGCTTGCGTAGTCAGGGTCATTGCCTGCCTCCCTGTGGTTCGGACGGCGCCGGCGCCGTCAGCTGGTTGTCCTGCAGGGCGGCGATCGCGATGTGGGCCGGCATCGGCTTGCCGGTCAGGTAGCCCTGGATGTAGCGGCAGTCGCGCGATTCGAGCCAGGCCAGCTGCTCCTCGGTCTCGACGCCTTCGGCCACCACCGACAAATCGAGGTGGCGCGCCATGTCGAGCACCGCGCTGCAGATCGCCGCTTCCTTCTGCGCGCCCGGCAAATCCTTCACGAAAGCGCGGTCCACCTTCAATACCGAGATCGGGAAGCGCTTCAGGTAAGCCAGCGAGGAATAGCCGGTGCCGAAGTCGTCGATGGCAATCCGCGCGCGCCGTTCGGCCATGCGCGTCAGGATGGTCTCGGCGTGCAGCGGGTCGACCATCAGCGTGCCCTCGGTGATCTCGAGCACCAGCTTGTCGCCGGGCGTGCCGGAAAACGCCAGCGCTTCGTCGAGCACGTCGAGGAACTTGTCGTTCCTGAACTGGCGCGGGCTGATGTTCACCGAGATGTACAAATCGCGCCCGGCGGCTTCCTCGAAATGGCGGATCTGGGCGCAGGCCGCCTTCAGGGCCCAGGCCCCGAGCAGCGTGATCAGGCCGTTGGTCTCGGCGATCGGGATGAAGCGCGCCGGCGGCACCATGCCCAGGGTCGGATGCTTCCAGCGCATCAGGGTCTCGAAGCCCTCGATGCAGCGGGTGCGGGCGTCGACGATGGGCTGGTAGTAGAGCAGGAACTCGCCTTCGCGCACGGCGTTGAACATCGCCGCTTCGAGCGAGATGTCGTGCTGCGGCGGTCCCTGTTCGCGCGCGCTGTAGACCACGGCGCGGCCCTTGCCGCTTTCCTTGGCGCGCGAGAGGGCGGCGTCGGCCAGGGCCAGCAGGCCGTTGTCGTCCTCGGCGTGCTGCGGATACAGGGCCACGCCGATCGAGGCGCCGAGATAGATGGTGTGGCCGTTGGCCTCGAACGGCGACTGCAGGGTGGCCAGCAGGCGTCCGGTGACGAGCTTGATCTGGGCCGCGCTGGCAGTGCCGGGCAGGACCGCGACGAACTCGTCGCCGCCGATGCGCGCCAGGGTGTCGCTGTCGCGCAGGGCCTTGCGCAGGCGCAGTCCGGCCTGGCGCAGCACCGCGTCGCCGACCGGATGGCCGACGCCGTCGTTGACCTTCTTGAAGCCGTCCAGGCCGACGGTCGCCAGCGCGAAGCCCTGGCCCGAGCGGCGCGCGTTGGCCACCACCATGCGGATGCGGTCGGCCAGCAGCAGGCGGTTCGGCAGTTCGGTGAGGGCGTCGTGGGTGGCCATGTGGCGCAGCCGCTCCTCGGTGGCGTACTGGGCGCTCATGTCGCGCCCGACCACCAGCAGGGCTGCGCCGCCGTCCTCGTCCTCGCGCTGGTCCTCGCCCTCGCAGACGGCGATGCGCAGCTCGAACCAGGTCTCGCGCTCGGCGCCGGGTTCGCCGCAGCGCAGGCGCGTGCGCACCAGTACCGGTTCGGCCGCCGCCTGCACGTCGACAAAGGCGGTGCGCAGGGCGGCATGGTCGAATTCAGAGACGATGGCGGTCAGCAGCTGGCCTTCGAGGGGAATGCCGGAGCCGACGAGGCGCTGGGCGCGGCGGCTGGCGAGGCGGATCCGGCTCGAAGGCGCGACCCGGAACACAACGTCGCCCGCCGCCTCCATCAGGCTGTCGAAGCCGCTTCGCGCCTGGATCGGACGCGGCGGATCGAACGGCAAGGCGGAGGAACTGGAGCGCATTGTTGAATTTCTGCCTTATTCTCGGCTTACATGAGCAGCACCCGCAACAGGTGCAAGCGTGCAAGTTTATCAAACCACGGGAGACTTTATCACCGAACCATTCCAACAGGCATCAAAATTCACAATTGCCGGGGGATGTTTGCGCGCCCTTTGCGCTACAGCAGGGGCGCCTTGCCGAATTGTGTACTTTGCGCTAGCCTCTTGCCGAATCGTTAACCATACCCGCAAGCGCGGGGAGTGGCACCGATTACCGACACGCAGAGGCAGCATTGCCATCGAAAATGATGCTTCACTGCAACACTTTACACCAGCTTTTCGCGGCACGCAGGGGAATGGCATGAATTCATTCGATACGCATGAGGTGTTCAACCAGGCGCCGCCGTTCGGCGACGTCAACCTGCTGCGCTGCGACCCGGCGCTGCGCGAAGCCCTGGCGCGCGAAGGCGCCGGCTGGGCCGCGGACGAGCTCGACGCACTGGGCGCGCGCCTGGGCCGCGCCGAGATCCTCGACCTGGCGCGGGTGGCGAACGCCAACGGTCCGCGCCTGGTGAACTTCGACCGCGGCGGGCGCCGCATCGACGAAGTCGAATTCCACCCGGCCTGGCACGAATTGATGGCGCTGCTGATCGGCGCCGGCGCCCACAGCGCGCCCTGGCTTGACCCGCGCCCGGGCGCCCAGGTGGCGCGCGCCGCGGCCTACCTGCTGTTCGGCCAGGTCGAGAACGGCGCCCAGTGCCCGGTGACGATGACCTATGCCTCGGTGCCGGCGCTGCGCCGCGCCCCGCATATCGCGGCCAAATGGCTGCCGAAGATCCTGTCGCGCGAATACGACCCGCGTTCGCTGCCGGTGGAGCAGAAGCGCGGCGCCCTGGTTGGTATGGGCATGACCGAGAAGCAGGGCGGCACCGACGTGCGCGCCAATACCACGCGCGCCGTCGAGATGGCGCCGCTTGAAGCGCGCGAGCGCTTTGGAGAGGATGGCGAGGGCGCCTGGCGCATCGTCGGCCACAAATGGTTCTTCTCGGCGCCGCAATGCGACGCCCACCTGGTGCTGGCCCAGGCCGGCGACGGCGGGAGCGCCGGTCTCTCCTGCTTCTTCGTGCCGCGCTGGCTGCCAGATGGCAGCCGCAACGCGATCCGCGTGCAGCGCCTGAAGGACAAGCTCGGCAACCGCTCGAACGCGTCCTCGGAAGTCGAGTTCTGCGACGCCGTCGGCTGGCTGGTCGGCGCCATCGGACGCGGCATCCCGACCATCCTCGAAATGGGCAGCCACACGCGCCTGGACTGCGTGGTCGGCACCGCCGGCATCATGCGCGCCGCACTCTGCCACGCCCTGCACCATGCACGCGGGCGCGCCGCCTTCGGGAAATCGCTCGCGAGCCAGCCGCTGATGCAGAACGTGCTGGCCGATCTCGCCATCGAATCGGAAGCGGCCACCGCTTTCGCGCTGCGCCTGGCGCGCTGCTTCGACCACCCGGACGATCCCTTGGAAAGTGCGCTCGGGCGCCTGCTGACGCCGGCCGGCAAGTACTGGATCTGCAAGCGCGGCCCGATGCTGGGTGCGGAGGCAATGGAGGTCATGGGCGGCAACGGCTACGTGGAAGATGGTCCGCTGGCACGCCTGTACCGCGAGTTCCCGGTGAATTCGATCTGGGAAGGCTCGGGTAACGTGATGTGCCTGGACGTGCTGCGCGCGCTCGGCAAGAATCCGCAGGAGTCGCGCGCGGCGCTGGAAAGCGAGCTGGCGCCGGCTGCGGCGCTCGATCCGCGCTTCGCCGCCTACGTGGCGCGCCTGCTCGCGGCCCTGGCCAACGCCGGCGAGGCGGACGGGCGCCGGGTCGCCGAGCAACTGGTGATCGCGGTGCAGGGCGCGCTGCTGCTGCGACACGCGCCGCCGTTCGTGGCCGAGGCGTTTGTCGCCTCGCGCATCGCGCAGGATGTCGGCGGCGCCTTCGGGCGCCTGCCTGCGGGGCTGGACTTCGAGGCCATCCTGGCGCGTGCGCTCCTCCACTAAAGCTGCTTAGCTAAATAGAAATTTCTACATCAAGTCGGGACAAACTCGCGCCGCACTGGGATAATGGCGGGTTTATACGCTCCTGTGGCCGCCGTGCCTGCACTTCCGGCGGGCCCGTCACCGAACAAAGATATGTCGATAATGAAACAAGACCCGCGCTTCCCCAGTCTCTACATCCTGAATCACCCGCTGATCCAGCACAAGCTGTCGCACATGCGCGAGCACGACACCTCGACCCGCACCTTCCGCGAGCTGCTCAAGGAAATCACGCTGCTGATGGGCTACGAGATTACGCGCGACCTGCCGCTGACCACGCGTCCGGTGCAAACCCCGCTGGTGACGATCGACGCACCCGTGATTGCCGGCAAGAAGCTGGCGATCGTGCCGATCCTGCGCGCCGGCATCGGCATGAGCGACGGCCTGCTGGAACTGGTGCCGTCGGCGCGCGTGGGCCACATCGGCGTGTTCCGCGACCCCGAAACCCACGAGCCGGTCGAGTACCTGGTGCGCCTGCCGGACACCACCGAGCGCACCTTCATCCTGTGCGACCCGATGGTAGCGACCGGCAACTCGGCGGTGCACGCGATCGACGTCCTCAAGAAACGCGGCGTGGCCGATGAGCAGATTTTGTTCCTGGCCCTGGTGGCGGCGCCCGAAGGCGTGACGGTGGTGCAGGACGCCCACCCGAACGTCAAGGTCTACGTGGCCTCGCTCGACTCGCACCTGGATGCGCACGCCTACATCGTGCCGGGCCTGGGCGACGCCGGCGACCGCATCTTCGGCACCAAGTAAAGGCATGGCCGGGCTCGTCGACGCCGCCTTCTTCGCGCGCCTGACGGCAGCGGACGCGCGCTTCCGCGCCGGGCTGCCGGCCACGCTGGCCCAGCTGTCGGCCGCGCGCGGCGAATTGCTGCCCGAGGCCCCGGCCCCAGCGCTGGTGGCGGAACTGCAATCGCTGCTGCACACCCTGGCGGGTGCGGCCGTGACTTTCGGTTTCCGCGAACTCGGGCACGGCGCACGCGCCCTCGAGCAGCGCCTGCGCGTGCTGTGCGCTTTTGATGCCGTCGGCGCCGACGACTGGAGCGCCTGGCTGGGGACGCTGGACCGCTTCGTCGCAGCAGGTTTGCAGGCGCCATCGCCGCGTTACCATCACGCCGCCTTTTCGCCCTTGCTGTAATTCAAAATTGCTACGCCGAGTCGTTTGATCCACCGCAAACTTGCTACCCTTCGTTGTCCTATATTCTCTTTACTGCCGAATCAAATACCGCTCAGCCTGAAAGTTGGTTTCAGGCATTGTTACGCGATTTCTTTTTTATTTTGCGAAATATGTGTAAGCGGTGTTTTATTCGGTATAATACGGGATCGTTGGGTTCGAGCTAGTAGTGCAGTCTGTCTGTCATTTCTTTCTTGCTACTTCAAACGATCATAAACGGGCGTAAGCCCACTTAACTGAAATAGGAAATTGTAATGGCAACTGGCATCGTTAAATGGTTCAATGACTCCAAGGGTTTCGGCTTCATCACCCCTGACGAAGGCGGCGAAGATCTGTTCGCTCACTTCTCGGCTATCCAGAGCCAAGGCTTCAAGTCCCTGCAAGAGAACCAGCGCGTCTCGTTCGACGTGACCTCGGGTCCTAAGGGCAAACAAGCATCGAACATTCAGCCGATCTAATCGCTGATTTACGATGAAAAAATCCTCGGCGTGCCGGGGATTTTTTTTCGCCTGATGGTTTATCGTTGGGTAGTTGTTCCGTTATTTCCGGCGGTTTTATCCGCTCAGCGGCGCCAATAATCCGGCTGCGCATAAGTCCGGCGTAGAAAATCGACGAAAACGCGCACGCGCAGCGGCAGGTGCCGCCGTTGGGCGAATACGGCATGGATGTCGTTTCCCGGCGCGGCGAAGTCGTCGAGCACCGTCACCAGCTGGCCCGCCTCGATCTGCGCGGCCACTTCCCACATCGAACGCCAGGCCAGGCCCCGGCCGCCGAGCGCCCATTCGTGCAGCACGGCGCCATCGTTGCAGACCATGTTGCCGGCCACTTTCAGGGTCACCGTCTTGCCGCCTTCACGGAAGGTCCAGCCGCGCTGGCTGCCTTCGCTGCTGATCGCCAGGCAATTGTGGCGCGCCAAATCGGCCAGCGATTGCGGCTTGCCGTGGCGCTTCAGGTAGCCCGGCGCCGCCACCACCACGCGCTGGTTGTCGGCCAGTTTCACCCCGACCAGGCTGGAGTCGCCCAGGCTGGCGATGCGGATCGCCACGTCGACGCCTTCGCCGACCACGTCGACCACGCGGTCGTTCAGGTTCAGGTTGACGGTGAGATCGCGGTGCTCGGCCAGGAAGGAGGGCAGCAGCGGCGCCACGTGCTGGCGCCCGAAACCGGCCGGGGCCGATACCAGCAGGTGGCCCTTGGCATGGGCGCTCCGTTCCGATACCGCGCTCTCCGCTTCTTCCAGCTCGGCCAGGATGCGCTGGCAGTCTTCCAGGAAGGCGGCGCCCTCGTCGGTCAGGGCCAGGCGGCGCGTGGTGCGCTGCAGGAGTTTCACGCCCAGGCGCGCTTCGAGTGCGTCGAGCCGGCGCCCGATCATGGCCGGCGCAATGCCCTCGGCCCGCGCCGCCGCCGATAAACTGCCGCGCGCCACCACTTCGGCGAAGGTGTTGATTTCCCTGAATTTTCCCATGCGCGCGCTTTTACCCGTGACCTTATCTGTGACTAAAACGCACAGATGATATGAATAAATGTATCGTTTGATGACTTCGAGTTGAATATACTTGATGCTATGACAAACGCCAAGCCGGCCGGGATCGCGCTATCCTGCCGGCCTGGCTGCACCGGCATTCAATCACATCGAGGAGTACGAGCATGACGATCGCAACCCCATCCGGCATGGAGATCCGCGCCACCATCGGGCCTGGCTACGAACAGATCCTGACGCCCGAGGCATTGGAACTGGTGGCCCGGCTGACGCGCCAGTTCGAGCCGCGCCGCCAGGAATTGCTGGCCGCCCGCGTCGAACGCGCGCAACGCCTGGACGCCGGCGAGCGCCCCGACTTCCTGCCCGAAACGGCGCACATCCGCGAGGGCGACTGGAAGATCGACCCGATCCCGCAGGCACTGGCATGCCGCCGCGTGGAAATCACCGGCCCGGTCGAGCGCAAGATGGTGATCAACGCCCTGAACTCGGGCGCCGACAGCTACATGACCGATTTCGAGGATTCGAATGCGCCGAACTGGGACAACCAGATCACCGGCCAGATCAACATGCGTGACGCCGTGCGCCGCACGATCTCGCTTGAGCAGAACGGCAAATCCTACAAGCTGAACGACAAGGTGGCGACCCTGGTCGTGCGCCCGCGCGGCTGGCACCTCGACGAAAAGCACGTGCTGGTCGACGGCAAGCGCATCTCCGGCGGCATCTTCGACTTCGCCCTGTTCATGTTCCACAATGCAAAGGAACAGCTGGCGCACGGCGCCGGGCCTTATTTCTACCTGCCGAAGATGGAGTCGCACCTGGAGGCGCGCCTGTGGAACGACATCTTCATCGCCACCCAGGAAGCGCTGGGCCTGCCGCGCGGTACGGTCAAGGCGACCGTGCTGATCGAGACCATCCTGGCCGCCTTCGAGATGGACGAAATCCTGTACGAACTGCGCGAACACAGCGCCGGCCTGAACGCGGGGCGCTGGGACTACATCTTCTCGTGCATCAAGAAGTTCAAGCTGGACAAGGATTTCTGCCTGGCCGACCGTCCGAAGGTGACGATGACCTCGCCCTTCATGCGCGCCTATGCGCTGCTGCTGCTGAAGACTTGCCACAAGCGCGGTGCGCCGGCGATCGGCGGCATGGCGGCGCTGATCCCGATCAAGAACGATCCGGCGAAGAACGACATCGCCATGGGCGGCGTGCGCAACGACAAGGCGCGTGACGCCACCGATGGCTACGACGGCGGCTGGGTTGCCCACCCGGGCCTGGTCGAGTTGGCCATGACCGAATTCACCAAGGTGCTGGGCGACAAGCCGAACCAGATCGACAAACAGCGTCCCGACGTCGAAGTCACGGCCGAGCAACTGCTCGACTTCAAGCCGGAAGCGCCGATCACCGAAGAGGGCTTGCGCTACAACATCAATGTCGGCATCCACTACCTGGGCGCCTGGCTGGCCGGCAATGGCTGCGTGCCGATCCACAACCTGATGGAAGACGCGGCCACGGCCGAGATCAGCCGCTCCCAGGTGTGGCAGTGGATCCGCTCGCCGAAGGGCGTGCTGGAAGACGGCCGCAAGGTCACCGCCGAGATGGTGCGCGCCATGATTCCAGAGGAATTGGCCAAGGCGAAACAGGCGGCGCCGAACGGCGACAACCCGAGCTATGCACGGGCGGCAGTCATCTTCGAGGAAATGTCGACGTCGGAACAGTTCGCGGAGTTCCTGACGCTGCCGCTGTACGAAGAAATCTGATCCTTCGTTGAAGCCTGAAAAGCCGCCCGGCGCTGTGCGCAAGGCGGCTTTTTTACATCAAGCTCAGAACACGTTCTTCCACTCGCGCAGCGCGGCAAAGGCCTGCACCGGGCTTGCGCCATCGCTCAGCTTGCCGGCTTTCACCAGTTCGCCCACGATCTCGGCCTCGCGGTAGCGCAGGAAAGGATTCGTGCGGCGCTCCAGGCCGATGCTGGTCGGCACCGTCGGCAAGTCGAGCGCGCGCTTGGCGCTTTCGTCCTTCATGCGCAGCGCCAGCGCTTCGTTGCCGGGTTCGACCGCTTGCGCAAAACGCAGGTTCGACAGCGTGTACTCATGCGCGCAGTACACCTCGGTGTCCTCGGGCAGGTCGGCCAGTTTCTCCAGCGAGGCGGCCATTTGCTCGGGCGTGCCCTCGAACAGACGGCCGCAACCGCCGGCAAACAGGGTGTCGCCGCAGAACAGCCAGTGCAGGCCAGGCGTGCTCCGTACATAGGCGATATGGCCCAGTGTATGGCCGGGCACGTCGAACACAACGAGCTCCAGGCCGAGTTCCGGCAAGGCGACGCGGTCGCCTTCCGCCAGCGGATGCGTGACTTCGGCAATGCCGTCGTTTCGCGGCCCGTACACCGGAACCGGAAAGCGCGCCAGCAGCGCCGGCACGCCGCCGATATGGTCAGCATGGTGATGGGTGAGTAGAATGGCGGTGAGGGCCAGGCCATGTTCGGCCAGGGCCGCCAGGATGGGCGCGGCGTCGCCCGGGTCGACCACGGCCGCGTGCGCGCCGTCATGGATCAGCCAAAGATAATTATCCTGGAACGCGGGCACGGTCAGGACACTCAAATCATCGCGTGGTGCGCCGTTGGCGGCGTTTGCTTGGAAATTGGGCATGGTGTCAGATGAGGGTAGGCATGGATAGCGCTGCTTCCGAAAAATCCATTATAGCGCTCGACGAATGGCTGCTTTCGCCGGCCGGCGCCTACGTGCGCGCCTTCGAGCAAGCCTGCCTCGACGAGCTGACCGCCGACATCTTCGGCTACAACGCGGTCCAGATCGGCGTGCCGCAGATCGACGCCCTGGCCGCCAGCCGCATGCCGAACAAATGGCAGGCCGCGACGCGCACCTCGACCGCCGACGAACTCGCGTTCGCCGCCGGCGGCAAGCAGATCGCGGTGGCTCTCGATTTCGCCGAGCTCCCATTCGCCTCGCAAAGCCTGGACCTGGTCGTGCTGCCGCACGTGCTCGAGTTCGCAGCCGAGCCGCACCAGGTGCTGCGCGAAGTCGAGCGCGTGCTGATCCCGGAAGGACAGGTGATCATCTGCGGCTTCAATCCGGCCAGCATGTGGGGCATGCGCCAGGGCCTGCAGCGCCTGGGCAGCCACGGCTACCTGCCGGCGGCGGGGGAATTCATTTCTATGCCCCGCATGAAAGACTGGTTAAAATTGTTGAATCTCAGCGTGGGCGGCAGCCATTTCGGCTGCTACGCGCCACCGTTCCGATCCGCCAAGTGGCTCGACCGTTTCGCCATGATGGAAGGGGCAGGCGGGCGCTGGTGGCCCTATCTCGGCGCCGTCTACATCGTGCATGCCATCAAGCGCGTGAAAGGCATGCACCTGATCGGGCCGGCGTGGAACAAGAAGTCGAGCCGGGCGCCGCAGGCGGTGCCGGCAACGAACAGAAAATAAGCAGAAAATAAGCAGAAAATAAGCAGGAAATAAGCAGGAAATAAGCAGGAAATAAGCAGGAAATAAACCGGAAATAAAGAAAGCCAGCATGACGAAAGTGGAAATTTTTACCGATGGCGCCTGCAAGGGCAATCCCGGCACCGGTGGCTGGGGCGCGCTCCTGACCGCCGATGGCCATGAAAAGGAAATCTTCGGCGGCGAGCCGAACACGACCAACAACCGCATGGAATTAAAAGCGGTGATCGAGGCGCTGAGCACGCTGAACCGTCCCTGCGACGTGGTGCTGCATACCGACAGCCAGTACGTGCAAAAGGGCATCTCGGAATGGATCCACGGCTGGAAGGCGCGCGGCTGGAAAACCGCGGCCAAGGAGCCGGTCAAGAACGACGATTTGTGGAAGGCGCTCGACCTGGCCCAGCAGCAGCACACCGTCGAATGGCGCTGGGTGCGCGGCCACAACGGCCATCCGGGCAACGAGCGCGCCGACGTGCTGGCCAACCGCGGCGCGGCGACCGTCAAGCGTTGAGCGCCATGGCGGGGAGGCAGCTTGCGTTATACTGCCGCCTTGCTTCAACTCATCATTTAGTCCTCCCATGCGCCAGATCGTCCTCGATACCGAAACCACAGGCCTGAACCCCCGCACCGGCGACCGCGTCATTGAAATCGGCTGCGTCGAGCTGGTCAACCGCACCCTGACCGGCAACAATTTTCACCAATACATCAATCCCGAGCGCGAGTCCGACGAGGCCGCGCTCGCGGTCCATGGCTTGACCACCGAGTTCCTGAGCGACAAGCCGAAGTTCCATGAAATCGCCGAGGATCTGCGCGCCTACATCGAGGGCGCGGAAATCATCATCCACAACGCGCCCTTCGATTTGGGCTTCCTGAACCACGAATTCCAGCGGCTCGGACTGAAACCCTTCGTCGACTACTGCGGCCCGGTGATCGATACCCTGGTCTTCGCCAAGGAAATGCATCCGGGCAAGCGCAACTCGCTCGATGCGCTGTGCGACCGCTACGGCGTCTCGAACGCGCACCGCAAGCTGCACGGCGCACTGCTCGACTCGGAACTGCTGGCCGACGTCTACCTGTCGATGACGCGCGGCCAGAATTCGCTGTCGATGGATGTCGAGGTCGAGGACACCGGCGGCGGCATGCTGCTCGACGCGGTGCCGCTGGGCGAGATCATCGTCGTTCAGGCCAGCGCCGACGAGATGGCGCATCACGAGGAACTGCTGGCCGGACTCGACAAAGGTGTGAAAGGCGAATGTGTTTGGAGAAAATATTCGCCGATAGTTTGACGTTGGAGAAAGTTTTTGGCATAATACTCCTCGTTGTCAGGGAGGTTAGCTCAGGGGTAGAGCACTGCATTCACACTGCAGGGGTCGCAAGTTCGAAACTTGCACTTCCCACCAGAATTCAAGAAAAGCCCATCAGCTTCGGTTGATGGGCTTTTTGCATTTCTGGGCCGATCCGCGGTGAGACGATGTCGACGACCGCAGTCTTGCCATATCGATCACCTGTCGATGCAGCGGTAGTCGGCGCATGGCGTGTAACAGCTTCCACCATTTTGCATCCGGCTATCCCGCTACGCGTCCAGGCAGCTGCAACAATCTGGTAATAATTGCTTTGTAGAATTATTAACATCGCAATTCGCAGGTCGTCCATGTTCGACGCATCTCTCAGTTCCTTGCTGCCGCCAGAGCGCATCTATGCCAAGACCGGCAAGGGCAGGGCGGAGGTCGCGCACCGCAGCGCCATGCTGGGCGCACGCGAGCGCAGCATCCTGATCATCCTCGATGGACAGAAACCCTGCGCCGCCTTGTCCGAATTGCTGCCGATGACGGTGCTGGCGCCGATTCTCGAGCGGCTCGACAAGCTGGAGTTGATTCGTGCGTTGACGTTGCCGTCCGACCGGGGAGCCGCGACTGCGGAGCTAGCCCCGGCAGCGGCCTTGCCTCCGGCCGAACCACTCCCGGCCCCGGCCGTATCCGTCGATGCTGCGCTCGCGGCGGCCGCGCCAGTCCATCTGGCCCAGGCCAGGGCCACCATGATCGCTACCGCCGAACGTTTTCTCGGCTTGCTGGCCGCCGATGTCGTGCGCTAGATAAACGCTGCCGAAGGCAAGGACCAATTGCAGCGGGCGCTGGCGCACTGGCACATGGCGATGCAGGCGTCCAGGCATGGCCGCGTAGTCGCGGCGCAGCATCTGGAGCGCATCAAGGCCATCCTGCAGGCGTCGGCCCGATAAGGCGCCATGGCTTCCGCCCCGGCTTGCGGGCTCCCGTGACCGCGAACGCACGACGCTGGCGGTCGAAATGTGCGTCTTGCCGGCCTATTATCGCCCCATGAGGTAACATCTTGTCTGACCGTCCGACCGGCGCATGTGTTCGCCGGTGCTGGCGTGGCGCCCAGCAGGTAGATTCGAAATCGGAATGCCACATTATTTTAGGAAGAACCATGAGCAGTAACAGCAATTTCAGCGACTCCGACGATTCCCAGTTGCGCGCCGACGCGCTCGAATACCACCGCTCGCCGGTGCGGGGCAAGATCGAGGTGGTCGCCACCAAACCCCTGTCCAACCAGCGCGACCTGTCCCTGGCGTATTCGCCGGGCGTGGCCTATGCCTGCGAGGAAATCGCCGCCGACCCGGCCATGGCCGCCGACTACACGTCGCGCGGCAACCTCGTCGCCGTCATCACCAACGGCACCGCCGTGCTCGGCCTGGGCAACATCGGCCCGCTGGCCTCGAAGCCAGTCATGGAAGGCAAAGGCTGCCTGTTCAAGAAATTTGCCGGCGTCGACGTGTTCGACCTGGAACTGGCGGAAAACGATCCGGATAAACTGGTCGACGCCATCGCGATGCTCGAGCCGACCGTGGGCGGCATCAACCTCGAGGACATCAAGGCGCCCGAGTGCTTCTACATCGAGAAGAAGCTGCGCGAGCGCATGAACATCCCGGTCTTCCATGACGACCAGCACGGCACCGCGATCATCTCCAGCGCGGCCCTGCTGAACGCCCTGAAGGTGGTCGGCAAGGACATCGGCGCCATCAAGCTGGCGGCCTCGGGCGCCGGCGCCGCGGCGATTGCCTGCCTCGACATGATGGTGAGCCTGGGCGTGAAGCAGGAACACATCTGGGTCACCGACTCGAAGGGCGTGATCTGGCAGGGCCGCGAAGCCAACATGGAAGCCAACAAGGCGCGCTACGCGCAGGCGACCGATGCCCGCACCCTGGCCGACATCATGGTCGACGCCGACGTCTTCCTCGGCTGCTCGACCGCCGGCGTGCTCACCGCCGAGATGGTCAAGACCATGGCGCCGAAGCCGGTGATCCTGGCCTTGGCGAATCCGGAACCGGAAATCCGTCCGGAAGTGGCGAAGGCCGTGCGCCCGGACTGCATCGTCGCCACCGGCCGTTCGGACTACCCGAACCAGGTGAACAACGTGCTGTGCTTCCCGTATATTTTCCGCGGTGCGCTCGACTGCGGCGCCACGCGCATCACCGACGAGATGAAGCTGGCCTGCGTCGGCGCCATCGCGCGCCTGGCCGAGGCCGAAGCCAACGACACCGTGGCCGAAGCGTATGCCGGCCAGGACCTGACGTTCGGCCCCGACTACATCATCCCGAAACCCTTCGATCCGCGCCTGATGGCCGCCATCGCGCCGGCGGTTGCGCAAGCCGCGGCCGACTCCGGCGTGGCCGCGCGCCCGATCGACGACATGGACGCCTACCGCGCGCGCCTGGGCGAGATGATCTACCACACCGGTTTCTTCATGAAGCCGGTGTTCGCCAAGGCCAAGGCCGCCGTGCGCCGTGTCGCCTATGCCGAGGGTCTTGATCCCCGCGTGCTGCGCGCCGTGCAGACCGTGGTCGACGAGGGCCTGGGCCGGCCGGTGCTGATCGGCGCCGCCGACGCGGTGGCGCAAGCCATCAAGGCTGCCGGCCTGCGCCTGCAGCGCGATGTCGACTACGAGCTGGCCGAGCTCGATGCGAGCGGCGACGCCACGCTGCAGGGTACGCAGATGCTGAAATCGGGCGTGGTCGACGCGCTGATCTGCGGCATGCAGGGCAGCTACGACAGCCACCTGGAACACGTGCGCAACGAGATCGGCACCGCACCCGGCGCCGGCGCGCTGGCGGCGATGAACGCCCTGGTGCTCGACAAGATGACCCTGTTCATCACCGACACCTACGTCAACGACAACCCGTCGGCCCAGGAGCTGGCCGACATCACGCGCCTGGCTGCGACCGAGCTACGCCACTTCGGGCTGGAGCCGAAGGCGGCGCTGCTGTCGCATTCGATCTTCGGCTCGTCCGAGCGGCCGTCGGCGCGCAAGATGCGCGAAGCGCGCGAGCTGCTGGCGCACAGCGCACCGGAACTGGCCCTGATCGGCGAAGTGCACGGCGACGCCGCGCTGTCGGAAGAGATCCGGCGCCTGTACCAGCCGGCTGGCGAAACCGGGAGCGGCGCAGGTGGATTTGCCGGCAGCGCCAACCTGCTGGTGATGCCGTCGCTGGATGCGGCCAACATCCTGTTCAACGTGCTGAAGGTAGCGGCCGGCAAGGGCGTGACCGTCGGCCCGATCCTGCTGGGTGCGGCCAAGGCCGTGCACATCCTGAGCCCGAGCGCGACCGTGCGCCGCATCGTCAACATGACGGCGCTGGCCGTGGCCGGGGTGCGCTGACGGCGGCTGGCGTGGCCGCATGCCGCGGCCGGCAGCCGGTGCAAAAAAAGCCCATCAGGCTGGCCTGATGGGCTTTTTTCATGAGCGATCGATGCCGGGTGGCAACGCGGAACTCACCGATTCGGCGCTTGCCCGGGCTCGTAACCGAGCGACTCGGCGACCGAGATCGTCGTCGCCCGCGGCAGGAACAAGTCGAAACTGATCAGGGGCAGCATCAACTGGTAGGGGACCCGGCCGCAGTTGGCGGTACTGTCGGGATCGCAAATCTGCACCTGCACGAAACGGATGCAGGACGGGGAGTTCGGGTTGAGGTTGCAGACCTGCCGGTTCAGTGCGGGAGTGGCGGGCAAGGCATCGCGCGCGATCGGGGTCATGGCCAGTTGGCCGGCTGCATTGCGCAGCAGGGCCAGGTATTCGATGCGGACGTGCTGGTCGGTCACCGGGGCGCCGAGCGGCAATTCGCCGGGCGTGGAGCGCAGGACGGCATACTGGCGAATCCGGTCGAGCTGGTCGGCATTGTTGAAGTCGGCATGTGCGGCGGCGCTGGCGGCGCGGCGCGTGACCTCCTGCAGCGTCTGGTAGACATACATGGCGCGCGAGAGTTCGATGACGCCGACGAGGAAGCTGAAGAAGACGCCGACCAGCAGCGCGAATTCGACTGCGGCAACGCCACGCTGGCGCCGCGAGGTGTTGTTGAAAAAAAGCGGGCGCATGCCTATTTCCCAGTATAGCGCACAGTTGCGGTGCCGGTGATTGACCAGCCAAATTCGCCGGTGTCGATCTGGTTGAACAGGGTATCCCTGACTACCAGATGGACACCGACCGTGATCGTCGGCGGCAAGGCCTGACTTACGATGCCATCGCAATAGTTGGCCGCGCCGCAAACGAAGGTAATTTTCGCGGGGGCGTTGCGAAACCCGAGCTCGGCGATTTCCGCATTCACGATTGCGGCAGCGGTGTCCCGCGCCGCCAGCGCCAGGACCGGCCTGCGCATCTCGGCCTCCGAGATGGTCGACAGGTAGCGCGCGGCATCGTAGGCGGCTTTCTGGGCCGCGGTGTAGTGCCAATAAAAGATTGCCACGAACAGGGGAGCGCTCGTCATGGCAACCAGGATCGGCAGGATCAGCGCCAGTTCGACTGCACTGGCCCCGTTTTGTTTGCGCCGGGGAAAGCCGGAATATCGGATCATGGGTAAAGCTCCACTTGGCCAGTCAGGGCGGACTCGGGTACGAGGCCGGCAAACTCGGCATGCAGGCTGGTCTGGCTTGCCTGGACAGTCATGAAAAAGCGGCCGATGCCCCTGACCGTGGCCTGGACGTCCGTGCCGGTGGGGACCGGGCATGCGAGCAGCGGAATGTTCAGGACCCGGCGCCCGGCCTGCGACAGCAACAGGTTGGCGTCGGACGGGGCCTTGTAATTGTCGCCGGCGGTCGCCCCATAGGGCGTGGTCGACCCGCTTCCCGGGTAGGACGCCGGCTTGGTGCTCGGCGGGTACAGCGTGGCCCAGTCGCCCGTCGCAAAGGTGGCCCAGCCGTTGGCCGGCTCGGCGGCATTCGGTTTGTAGGCCGAAAACTTGGCCGCTTTCGCATAGCTCCACAGCACGCCGTACATCGGGGCGGTATTCGTGGCCAGGTTGGGGTCCGGATCGGCGATGGTCTCGAGCCGGCTGTTCTTGGTGTACACCGCCGCAGACTGGGACCCAGGCTTGTCCATGAACTTGAGCGTATCGAACGCAAACGGGAGGATGTTGAAATCCGGCGGTGCGCCATGCGGGTCGCATACATTGCCCTCGTATTCGTCGAAGCGCGAATTCAGCTGGCGGTACAGGTCGGCGAGCGGGAAGGGGCGGGTGACGTGGATGCTGCCGCCCATCACGCTTGGCGTCCAGACCTTGCCGGAACAGACGAAGGGGCCGACGTTCTCCAGCGACGTGTTCGTGCTCGCATACGCCTGGCCCGGCGCCGCGATCGGATCGACGATGAAATTTTCCGGCGTGGCGCCGGAGGGGCTCAGCTGCATCAGGTCGTAGTTCACGCCACGGCGGAATCCGAACTCCACCAGTTCCTGCGACGCCAGCGGCGCCGCCTTCGGGCGCCCTTGCGCCGCGTCCGGCGACATCGCACAGACGGCGAACGGCGTGATGCGCAGGTTCGAGCGCCCGGCCACCGCGCGGTCGCTGACCGTGAACGTCGGAGACGCGGAAAACAGGGCGCCCATCAGCATGGTGTCGCCGCTATCCGAACCGTCGGTGAGCATGCTGGTATCGACTTCGACGTAGTACAGTCCGGCGGGCCGGCCGCGCGCGGTTTCGGCATCGATCCAGTTGCCCGAGCGCGCGGAGCTGGTACTGAAACGGATCGCGGCGTCCGACCAGACGAAGTTGTACCGGTAGCTGTATTTGTAGGTTTCGGCGGTCGCCGCTGCCCGGGCCAATGCGGCGCTGACGCCGGCTGCGGAGCCGTCGAGCTGGCCCGCCGCCGCCAGCGCCGTCGCCTTGGCCATCGCGTGCAGCTCCGCCTTGCGGTTGTAGATGGGGCCGAGGTCGAGGGCGACGGCGCAGATGCCCAGCATCAGGAGCAGCGTGCCTGCAAACATCACGGCGAACGCCCCGCGCTGGCGCCGGGCCGGCAGGCCGCGCACGCGGCGGCGCGGTTTGGCGACCTGTTCTGTGATCCGGTAGACGCGCATACGGTTGCCTTTCGATCGGAAGCGGCGGACAGCAACATCACCGTGCATTGTAGTGCCGCTATCTGGCGAACTATTGATTGCTGGCAACTTCCACGCGCTGCGCGGCCTGGATGCAACGCCCGTACGGGGCTGCACCGGTTCGACCCGGAAACCGCCGACCGTTCTTTCTGAAATAAAAAAAGCCGGGGCGCATCGCCACCGGCTTTTCTTTGCTGCGCTTTTTGTCGAGTTCCGTGCGCCGCCGCTGTCCCAGGCGCTAAGGCCTCATGACGCCGTTGCGGCCTGCGCCGCTCCCTGCAGCGCCGGCGCCGCCGGCGGCAGCCGCTCCCATTCGCGGTACTCGACCAGCGACGGAATCCTTCCGATCGCGCCCAGCGGCGCAATCCCCATCTTCTCCAGCAGCCCCAGCAACTCCGCCAGCACGGCTTCGCGCCGCAGCGACCAGGTCGAGGCGAAGCAGCGCCAGAAGGTCCAGCCGGCGCGTTCGAGGACGCGCTGGCGCGCCATGTCGGCCTGCCAGCGGTCCGGCCCATGGAATTCGTCGCCATCGAGTTCGATCGCCAGGCGGCGGTCGTCGGCGCCTTCGACCACCATGTCGATCCGGTAGCCGGCCGCCGGCACCTGCGGCACGACCCGGTAGCCGCGCGCGAACAGTTCGCCGTACACGTCGCGCTCGAAGCCGGACTCGCACAGGGCCGCCAGGCTGGCGCTTTCCTCGTTGCCGTCCAGCGGCCGGGCGAAGTGCTCGACCAGGGTGCGGCGCAGATCGAGCTGCGACAGTTCCTCGAGCCGTACCGAGCGCACCAGCACCATGCGGTCGCGCGCGCGCGAAGCGGCCACGTTGAAGCGCTGGTCGTACATCGCGCCGGACAGTGCATGGTGGTTGTCGCGGTCGGCCACCATGCTCAGGAAGACGATGTCGCGTTCGCTGCCCTGGAAGATGCGGGCGTCGCCGCAGGCGAACTGGCGCCGCGCCAGCTCGACCGCGTCGCAACGCGCGCGCACCTGCTTGTCGATCAGCAGCGCCTGTTCCGGCCCGAGCAGCGACACCACGCCGAGCGTGCGCCCGGCCATCTTCGGGTCGCGCAGGATGGCCTCGATCTCGGCCACGATGCAATCGGCCTCGGACGGGTTGTGTCCCTTGGCCGAGCGGTGGCCGCCGGGAACGTAGATGTCGACCAGGGGCGGATCGAGCCGCTCCGAGGCGCGCGGCACCCGCACCGGCTGGATGAAGTTTTTATAGAACACGCGGTTGCTGTAGGCGATGATCGGCTGCACGCAGCGGAAGTGCTCGCGCAGCATGACCTTCGAGGCCGCAAACACGGTCGAGGCGATGTCGTACAGCGACATGTCGGCCGTCAGCACGGCCTCGAACGGCTGGCCGGCCAGGAAGCGGCGGCGCAGGTCGCCGATCTTCGCGCTCGACACAAACGCGGCTTCGGGCGACACCTGCTTGTCGTCGCCCACCACCAAAATCTGCTTGCCGCGCAGGATCGCCGGCAGCGCCCACAGGTCGGACTGGCTGGCTTCGTCGACGATCACCAGGTCAAAGGCGCCGAGCGTCGCCGGCAGGGTTTCCGACACCCGCGCGTGGCTCATGATCCAGCACGGTACGGCGGCCTGGGCGTCGACCATGGCCTGCTGCGCATCGCGCCGGTAGCGTGCGGCATTCACGCCGGTGCCCTTGCCGAACTTGCGGATCGCGGTACGGTAGGTTTCGAGTGCGCTCAGCACGTTCGGGCCGGCGTTCTTGCGGGTGGCCAGCCAGGCCGACTTCGACACCAGTTCCTGGTACAGGCGCGCCAGCGCGTTTTCCAGTTCGCGCCGGCGTGCGGCCAGGGCGCGCATCTCGTCGCGAGCGTCGATGCCGTCGAGGTGGCTGCGCAGGCGCGCCCAGGTCCAGGCATCACGCCAGCGCACCGGGAACACCGGGTCGTCGCCGCTGTCGTCCTGGGCCACGCTGGCCACCCGCGCCGCCAGGCGCGTGGCGCCGCGGGCGGCAATCGCCGCCGCGAACTGCAACACTTCCTTCAGCTCGTCCGCCAGCGCCTCGACCCGGGCCAGCTCGCCGACCAGGACGGCATAGTCGGCCAGCAGCGCGTCGGCCGGCAGCGCGGGGTTGCCGAGGTCGCGCTCGAGCAGCGCGCGCAGGCGCAGCGCAACCGGCCCGGTGGCGCCCGCCAGCCCATGCCGCAGCTGCGCCGCGCCCGCCGTGGCATGCGCCAGCTCGGCGCGCGCCAGGTGGCGGCGCAGCTGCGCGCGCACCTGGGACAGCGCATCCGTCCCGCCCAGCAGGGCTTCGCCTGGGAGCCGCTCGAATACCTGTTCCGCCAGCGGCGGCAACCGGACGTCGGCGGTGCTGGCCAGCGTGTGGGCGGCGCGCGCCGTGCCGGCGATGGCTTCGATCTGGCGCAGCAGGCCGATATCGGCTTCCAGGGGCGGCAGCGACAGCAGTTCGGCAAAGGCGTTCCAGCGCACGGTGAGCGACAGCAGGCGCCCATGCAGGGCCGCGAAGCGCGCCACGTGGGCCCAGTCGGCGCTGCCGGCCGGGGCCAGGCCGGCCACGCGAATCGCCGCGATGTGCGGCTTGATGTCGCCCACGCCAAAGGCCAGCAGGCCGAAGGGCTTGCCGGTCTCGGCCGCGCGCGCGATCGCTTCCTGCACCTTCGGCAATTCGAGCGCCTCGCGCGGTGCGCTCACCGGCTTTTGCATGAATTCGGCGCGCGCCTGGAGCAGGGCGTCGAGTTCCGGGAACAGGGCTTCGAGGGCGCCGCGTTCGGTCGCGTACCGGGGATGGCGCAATTTTTCGCGCAGCGCTTCCGCCCATGCGTGGCCGGACTCGTCGAGCTGGCGCAGCAGGGCCAGGGACGCGTCGAGCGCGGCGAGCAGGCGGCGCGCGGCGTCCAATACTTCGGGCGTGCTCGGGCGCAGCGGCGCCAGCGCGCCGCTGGCCTCGTCGTGCTCGATGCCGCGCAGGGCCTGCAGCTGCGTGTGCAGCTGGCCGATGGCGCCAGGCGCCGGCAGGCTGTGCGACGCCGGCAGACGTGCCTGCCCATACGCCAGGTCGGCGCCGAGGCGGCGGCGCAGCGCGCGCAGGCGCATGCCCTCTTCGTCGTCGAAGGGCGGCGCGTGTTCGGGCGCCAGCGTCAGGGCGTCGTCGAACCAGCCGAACTGCACCTGGCCGTCGACCACCAGTTCGGCCATCTTCTGGGCGCGCATGGCCACGCCGTCGACCTCGGTTTCCGCCAATTGGGTATGGGCGATGGCGTCGATGCGGGCGTCGATCTGCGCCATCTCGGCATGCGCGCGGTCGAGCGCGGCGCGGCAGGCGGCGATCTGCTCGGTTTCCAGCCCGGTATCGAGGTGGGTGAGCGTGTGGATGATGGCTTCGATCGAGGCCTGGAACTGGCGCATGCCCTCCTTGTCGCCCGAGAGCAGGGCCACCGTCAGCGGCCGCACCGGTTCCGGTATCTTGTCCTGCAAGACCTTCAGGGCCGGTTCGCCCTTCGAGGTGACCAGGATGCGCTTGCCCAGCGCCAGGTAGTGGCTGATGATGTTGGCGATGGTGTGGGTCTTGCCGGTGCCGGGCGGCCCTTGCACGGCCACGCCGGAAGAGCGTTCCAGCTGCTGGATGATGGTTTCCTGCTCGCGGTTGTAGGGCAGCGGGAAATACAGCTCGCGCGGCTCGCCGCGCACGCTCGGTCGTCCCGACAGGCCGCGAAAGGCGATCGGCGCGTGCTCGATTACCGCGTCGCCGGGCCGGGTGACGATGCTGGCCGCCCCTTCGGGCAGGCCGCCGCCATCGCCGCCGCCATCGCCTTCGTCGATACGCTGCTTGAGGCGCGCGATGTCCTCGGTCAGGAAGTGGGTGGCGCGCGGGCGCGCAAAGATCACCCAGCTGCCGGTGACGACCAGGTCCGGGCCTGGTGCGGGGGCATTGGCGGCTGCGCCTTCGTAGCGCGCGTGGGCGGAAACCGTGCCGGCCACGCTCTTCAGGACAGGCTCGAACGATGCCGGCTCGAAGGGCGACAGGCCGCTGCCGCCGTCGGCCTGCAGCAGCGCACGCGCGGCGCGCTCGACGTCGCCGATGCCGGCCACGTCGCAGGCGGCAAAGGCGTCGAGTTCGAGGCGCGCGGCGATCGGGCGCGGGCCGAGCGTGATCGCATGCGAGTCGCCGTCGATCTCGATGTCGAGCGCCTGGGTCAGCAGCGGGTAGTGAAAATCGACGGCGGCGCCGTCGGCGCGCGGGATCTGCCAGGACGACACGCCCACGCCCCACACCAGTTCCAGCGGACGCACCGCTTCCTGCGCTTCCAGGCGCGTCTTCAGCGCAAACAGATCGGCATACAGCGCGATCACCTGGCGCCGCGGCTTCTCGCGCGCCGCCCAGTTGTGCCAGTGCGGCAGGTAGGCCTGCAGCAGATGGCCAACGCGGGCGCGGCGTTCGAGGTCGCGCTGCTCGGCTTCGTCCTCGGCCACGATGTGCGCGTCCTCGGCGCGCGCCGCTGCCAGCACCGTTTCCTTCAGCGCGGGCGCAGGGCCTGCAGGATCGTCGCCGATGTCCAGGAAGGCGGCCAGGTCGGGCTCGGACAGGATTGGTGCGCGCGTCGTTTCCAGCCGGTGCACGCGCAGCCAGGCATCATCGCCGCTGTCGCCCTCGGGGCTGTCGACGTTCAAATCGACCCAGGGCAGGGTGGCCAGGTCGGACCAGGTTTTCTTGAATTCCGTGACCCGCGACAGCGTAAAGGCGGCGGGGTCGATGTCTTTGGCTTGCTCGACCAGGTAGTCGAGCAGCCCGCTCATGAGCTGGGCAGGGGTGTGCATGTGGTGTTGCGGCTGGGCGATAGGAGGGTAGGGGCGAAGGGGCGCCGCTGAGTTAGCGCAATTCTACCCTGCCGCGTAGCGAAACCGGTGTTCGCATCGCATCGCCCAGCCAGTGGGAGGCAGCTGCCGGCGCAGGGCCGGCTTATTGCTGCTTGTTGCTGCTTACTGCTTGACTGCTTCGACCTGGATCGCCAGTTTCACGGTCGGGTTGAAGCCCATCTGCACCGCGTAGTCGATGCCGAAGTCGGCGCGGTTGAAGGTGGCCGAGGCGTCGGCGCCGCAGGCTTCGCGCTTGAGCATCGGGTGCTGGATGCACTTGAACTGGTTGATGGTCAGCTTCACCGGCTTGGTCACGCCGTGCAGGGTCAGTTCGCCATTCACTTCGGCCGGCTGGTCGCCCTTGAAGGTGATCGACTTCGACTTGTAGGTCGCGGTCGGGAACTTGGCGACGTCGAACATGTCAGGCCCCTTGGCGTGCTCGTTCATCTTGGCATGGCCGAAGTCCAGGGTGCTGGCATCGATGACGATGTCGACGCTGCCGGTCTTGGCGGCGCGGTCGAGCGTGATGCTGCCGCTCGTCTTGGTGAACTTGCCGCGCCAGACCGACAGGCCGCCCATGTGGTCGGCTTCGAAGCTCGGGAAGGTGTGGTTCGGCTCGATCGTGTAGGTGTCGGCGGCAAAGGCGCTGCTGGTGAGGGCGAGCGTGGCGAGGGCGGCGGCGATGTGCTTGAGGTTCATGCGTCTGGCTTTCGTGGGTGTGAATGAGCATGACACTTTAACTGTTGCGCCAGGCGCGGGTAAGCCCGTGTATTGGATAACACTGTTCCACTTTCCACTCTAATCAGGCCGCGGCATCCACCGCGAAATAGGCCAGGAACATCGACACCGCCGCCTCGACCACGCGCGCCGCCTGTTCCGGCGCCAGCGGCGCCGCGCCCATGGCCACCTGCGGCCAGAAGGCGAAGGTCTTGACCTGGCCTTGCAGCATGGTCGAGGCGAACAGCGGGTCGCCCGGCTTGATGCGGCCGTCGGCCTGCGCCGCGCGTATCCATGCCGTCACGCCTTCCTCGCGTTCGCCCAGGCGGGCCAGCAGGGGCAGGGCGCGTTCCGGCGCGTGGATCGCCTCGCCCACGGCCACCCGGGCCAGGTCGAGGAAATCGCGCTCGGCCAGGGTGCGCATTTTCTGCGTCATCAGCTCGACCAGCTGTTCGCGCAGCCCGCGCGCGCGGCTGTAGTCGAGTTCCACCAGTCCGGCATCGCGCTCGAACATGCCCATCAGGGTGGCCGCGAACAGTTCTTCCTTGCTGGGGAAATGGTTGTAGACCGTGCGTTTCGATACGCCGGCCAGGGCGGCGATGCCGTCGACGCTGGCTGCTTCATAGCCGTGGGCACGGAACTGGTCGGCCGCCGCGTCGAGGATGGCGCGGCGCTTGCGGTCGGTAAGGCGCAGGGGAGCTGTCATGCCCTGATTTTACACTCACCAGTTTACTTCCTCAAGAATCGATACTACACTGTGTAGTGTAAATTTTATCGAACCGACACCATGCGCTTACTCTTCGGCATCATCCTTCTTGGAGTCGTCCTCATCATGAGCATTTCCTCTTGCGCCACCGCTTCTGGTGCCATTGCCGCGCCGGATTACACTTTGTCGCCCCAGTTCCGCGACAAGGGCTTCGTCAATCCCGCGCCCATGCACGCGCACAGCGTCGGCGAGATGGCGCGCCTGTGGTGGACCTTCCTGTTCGATAAGCCGAAGGGCACCGTGCCGCGCCAGCCGGTGCCGGTGCACAGCCTGACGCGCGAGGCCTTGCTGGCCGCGCCCGACAATACCCTGTACCGCCTGGGCCACTCGACCATGCTGATCAAGCTGGCGGGGGAGTTCTATCTCACCGACCCGGTGTTTTCGAAACGCGCCTCGCCGGTGCAGTGGGCCGGCCCGGCGCGCTTCCATGCGCCGCCGATCGCCATCGAGGACTTGCCGCCGATCAAGGCCGTGATCCTGTCGCACGACCATTACGACCACCTCGACCACGATGCCGTGCGCGCGCTGGCGCCGAAGACCGGCATGTTCCTCACGCCGCTCGGTGTCGGCCGGCGCCTGGTCGACTGGGGCGTCGACCCCGGTAAGGTGCGCGAGCACGACTGGTGGCAGGAGACCGAACTCGATGGCGTGCGCTTTGTGGCCACGCCGGCCCAGCATTTCTCCGGCCGCGGCCTGGGCGACCGCAACAGCACGCTGTGGGCATCCTGGGTGGTCCTGCATGGCGACCTGCGCGTGTTCTTCAGCGGCGATACGGGCTACTTTGCCGGCTTCAAGGAGATCGGCGCGAAGTACGGTCCTTTTGATGTGGCCCTGATGGAAACCGGCGCCTACGACAAGCAGTGGCCCGACGTCCACATGCAGCCCGAGCAGACACTGCAAGCCTTCCTCGACGTGCGCGGCAAGTGGCTGGTGCCGGTGCACAACGGCACCTTCGACCTCGGCCTGCACCGCTGGCAGGAACCCTTCGACCGGATCGCGGCGCTGGCGGCGGCGCGTGGCGTGAGCATGGCGACGCCGGAGATGGGCGAAGCGCTCGACCTGAAGGGGCCGCAGGCCGGCCGTGCATGGTGGCGCGGCGTCGAGTAAACGGCCTGTCCCGTATACTTGTGCCATGACCATTGACGAGGAGGGGCGGATGCGTCCGGAAATACTGGTACTGGGTTCGGGCTGGATGCCGGAGGTGAGCGAAGAACTCGAACGGCGCTTTGTCTGCCACCACCTGGCGCAGGTGGCGCCGGACGAGCGGCCCGCCTTTATCGCGGGCATCGCCGGCCGCGTGCGCGGCGTCTTCACCAGCGGCACCGTCGGCATCGACGCTGCGCTCGCGGCCCGCCTGCCCGCGCTCGAGGTCGTCGCGGTCCACGGCGTCGGCGTCGACGCGGTCGACTTCAAGGCGCTGGCGCCACGCGGCATCCCGGTCACGAACACGCCCGACGTGCTCACCGACGACGTCGCCGACCTCGCCGTGGCCCTGCTGCTGGCCGCCGCGCGGCGCCTGCCCATGCTCGACCGCTACGTGCGCGCCGGCGGCTGGGAAGCGAAGCAGCCGCTGGCGCCCAGCCGTGCGCTGCGCGGCAAGGTCGCCGGCATCCTCGGGCTGGGCCGCATCGGCCAGGCGGTGGCCGCGCGCCTGGAAGGCTTCGGCATGCAGATCCGCTATTACCAGCGCAGCACGGCGCAACTGGCCTATCCGCGCAGCGCCTCGCCGCTGGCCCTGGCACGCGAAAGCGATTATCTGATCGTCTGTGCGCCGGGCGGTTCCGGCACGCGCCACCTGGTCGACGCGGCCGTCATCGACGCGCTTGGACCAGAGGGTACGCTGGTCAACATTGCACGCGGCTCGCTGGTGGATGAAGCGGCGCTGGTGGCAGCCCTGGAGCAGGGCCGCCTGGGCGCCGCCGCGCTCGACGTCTTCGTCGACGAGCCGCGCGTGCCGCCCGCCTTGAAGGCCATGGACAACGTGGTCCTCGCCCCGCACGTGGGCAGCTTCACGCTGGAAGCGCGCACGGCGATGGGCATGCTGGCGATCGCGAATCTGCTGGCCCATTTCGCGGGCGAGCCGCTGCCGACTCAGGTAGCGGACAAGCCGGCCTGAGCTTTATTCCTTAGTGCGCCAGCAGCACCGGCAGTTGCGCGCGTTCGAGCAGCGTGCGGGTGACGCCGCCCAGCAGCAGTTCGCGGTAGCGGCTGTGGCCGTAGGCGCCGCTGACCAGCAGGCTGGCGCGCTCGGCGATGTCGAGCAGGGCCCGGCCCGGCGCCGCCGCGGTGCGCTCGACCACCACCTCGACCCGCACGCCATGGCGAGCAAGATAGGCGGCCGTGTCGGCGCCCGGCTCGTCGCCATGCAGGCCGGCCTCGCGCTCCGGATTCACCAGCGCCAGGCGCACCGTGTCCGCCGCCACCAGCAGCGGCAGGGCGGCGCCGATGGCGCGCAGCGCCGGCACGCTGCCGTCCCAGCCGGCCACGATCGTGCGCGCCAGGGGCTGGCCGGCGTAGGACCCCGGCACCACCAGCACCGGACGCGCGCTGTGCAGGCCAGGTATTGCGGCAGCGCGCGCTCGGCGCCGCCGCCCGGCCCGTCCTGGCCGGTAACCAGCAGGTCGGCGTAGCGTGCCTGCAGCAGCAGGGCGCCGCGGCTCTCGTCCTCGACCAGGCGTTCTTCCAGGGACGCCACGCCGAGCCGGCCCGCGCGTTCGGCAAAGCGCGCCAGGCTGGCGCGCGCCTGGGCGCGCAGGCCGTCGAATTCGTCGCTCGGCGCCACCGCCATCGAGCCGGTGAGCAGGGCATAGGCCGGCCAGCTCAGTCCCGTGCTGGCGCTGCCCACCAGGTGCGCGCCGTGCGCCTGCGCCAGCCAGGCCGCCGCCTGCAGGCGCGCGTCGAACTGCGGGCTGTCGTCCACATGCACGACGATGGTCTTGAACATGATGGGCCTCCTGTACGCCGCCCGCTTGGTGGCCGAGTTAGTAGCCCATTTAGCGGCCCGAGCCCTTGCCGCTTGCGCTGCGTACCACGATCTGCACCGCCGCCACCCGGTCGTGGCGCCGGAAGCGTGCCGCCGAGCCGGCCGGCTTGCGGCCGCGCGCGGCGGCGCCGACCAGCGCCAGGTCGGCCGTGAAGCGGTGCAGCGACAGGATGGCGTCGAGCGCGCCCAGTGCTTCGCGCCCGAGTTCGGTGTCGCCGGCCTCGATGCGCGGCGTGATGCGGTGCAGCGCGCACAGGGCCAGCGCGTTGTCGGCCAGGTGGGCCTGCAAATTGCCGTGGCCGGTGCATTCCATCAGCGTTTCTACATGGCGAAACGCCGCTTCGACCTCGGCCACCAGGAGCGGCCAGCCGGCGATGAACAGCGCGTCGGGCGCGGCCGCGAGCCGGGCGATGCGCGCGCACAGCAGCTTGCGGGCGTGGCGCATGGCGCTGCCGATCACCTGCGAACGGGCGTCGCTGCCGTTGCCACGCATCATGACCATCCCCCCACCTTGATCCAGCACTGGAAAGGGTCAGTTTCGGTGAGCTGCGAAGCAGGGGTTTGATCTAGATCAAAGTGCAGACCGCAGGTCGGGAATGCGGCGGCGAATTCCTTTCCTTGGTCCGAGTCGACGACCGTACAGGTCATTTGTATTTGTGCAAATGTAGTTGGGGCGTTAAAATTACCCGCTTTCAATGCGAACACCGGCGCAGTGCCGGGCGCATCGCCCTGAAAGGACAAAGACGATGAGTAAGCTCGCATCGCGCCGGCCCACGCGCCGGCAACCGCATCACCCCGGCATGACCGCCGGCGCAGGCTGAGGAACGGCATGCGTTTTCTACTGACCAACAACGACCTGCAATCCTGGCTGCTGGCAGTCGCGATCCTGGTGGCCGTGATCGTGCTGCTGTACGGCGTCAAGGCGCTGCTGCTGCGGCGCCTCACCCGCATTGCGCCGCACACCGACACCTACCTCGACGACCTGGCCATCAAGATCCTGGCCAGCACCCAGCCGCTCTTCATCTTCCTGATGGGCGTGCATGCCGGCGCCCAGGTCCTGAGCCTGCCGCCGCGCAGCGACAGCATCCTGCAGCACCTGTCGGTAACCGTGTTCCTGCTGCAGGCGGCGCGCTGGGGCGACGTCGGCATCAAGGGCTGGTTCCACCATTACCGCCTGCGCCGCAGCGCCGAGGACGCGGCCAGCACCACCTCGACCGCGGCGCTCGGCTTTGTCGCGCGCACCGCGCTGTGGATGGTCATCCTCTTGATGATCCTCGATAACTTCGGCGTCAACATCACGACCCTGGTGGCCAGCCTGGGCATCGGCGGTATCGCGGTGGCGCTGGCGATGCAGAACATCCTCGGCGACCTGTTTTCCTCGCTGTCCATCGTGCTCGACAAGCCCTTCGTGGTGGGCGACTTCATCATCGTCGACGACGTGCTCGGCACCGTGGAGTACGTGGGCCTGAAGACGACGCGCTTGCGCAGCCTGGGCGGCGAGCAGATCGTGTTCTCGAACAGCGACCTGTTGAAAAGCCGTATCCGCAACTACAAGCACATGCAGACGCGGCGCATCGTGTTCACGATCCGCACGCCTTACCAGGTCTCGAAGGCCCAGCTGCTGGCGGTGCCCGCCCTGCTGCGCGAAGCCGTCGAGCGGCAGGAGATGGCGACCTTCGACCGCGCCCACTTCAAGGGCTACGGCGCTTCGTCGCTGGAATTCGAGACCGTGTACTACGTGAAGAGCGGCGACTACGGCGTGTACATGGACGTGCAGCAGGCGATCAACATCTTCCTGTTCGAGCGCTTCGACGAGCAGGGTATCCCGTTCGCCTATCCGACCCAGCTGCTCAGGCTCGACGGGCCGGAGGAGTGGATGACGCCCGCGCGGCCCGAAGAGCCGCGCGCGGCCAACGGCTAGCCTGCGCATGGCCGGTTATAATGTGGCCCGCTTGCCGGAATGGCAAGCGCACATGGACACCGGAGATCGAAGAGATGGCGGAGGGGCAGGGGTTTCTGCTGACGCGGCACTGGCAGGACACGGACGCCGGCGTCGAGGTCGACTTCTGGCTGGCCACCGATGCCGGCCCGCGCCGCGTGCGCGTGGCGCCGCAGCCGGCGGTGACCTTCATCCCGCAAGAGCAGCGCGAGGCGGCCGAATTCGTGCTGCGTAGTGAGCGCGGCTGGGAACTGCGCGCTCTGCAACTGGCCGATTTCAACCACCGTCCGGTCGTCGGCCTGTATTGCCGCCATTACCGCCAGCTGCTGCGCCTGGAAAAGCGCCTGCGCATGCAGGGCGTGGCGGTCTACGAAGCCGACATCCGCCCGCCCGAGCGCTACCTGATGGAGCGCTTCATCACGGCGCCGCTCAGCTACACCGGCAACGAAGACCCGTCCGATCCGCGATTAATCACCGGCCAGGTGAAGCCGGCCCCCGGCTACCGCCCGAACTTGCGCCTGGTCTCGCTCGACATCGAAACCACCTCGACCGGCGAACTGCGCTCGATCGCGCTCGAGGGCTGCGGCCAGCGCCAGGTCTGGATGCTCGGCCCCCCGAACGGCGATGCAACCGGCCTCGATTTCGACTTCGATTACTGCGCCAGCCGCCCTGAGTTGCTGGATCGCCTGGAAGCCTGGTTCCGCCGGCACGACCCCGACGCCATCATCGGCTGGAACGTGATCCAGTTCGACATGCGCGTACTGCAGGAACACGCCGAGCGCTACAACCGCCCGCTGCGACTGGGCCGCGACGGCAGCGCCATCGAATGGCGCGAGCACAAGGGCGACGGAGAACACTACTTCATCTGCATCGCCGGGCGCCTGGTGATCGACGGCATCGAGGCGCTGCGCGCGGCCACCTGGAGTTTTCCGTCCTTCAGCCTGGAATCGGTATCGCAGAACTTGCTGGGCGAAGGCAAGGCCATCGACAATCCCTACGACCGCATGGCCGAGATCGACCGCATGTTCGCCGAGGACAAGCCGGCCCTGGCGCGCTACAACCTGCAGGACTGCGTGCTGGTGACGCGCATTTTTGAGAAGACCGCGCTGCTGGAATTCCTGCTGGAGCGCGCCAGCGTCACCGGCCTGGCGGCGGACCGCAGCGGCGGTTCCGTCGCCGCCTTCGAGCACCTGTACATCCCGCTGATGCACCGCCAGGGTTTCGTGGCGCCGAACGTGGGCGACGTGGCGGGCGGGGACAGCCCGGGCGGCTTCGTGATGGATTCGCGCTCCGGCCTGTACGACTCGGTGCTGGTGCTCGACTACAAGAGCCTGTATCCGTCGATCATCCGCACCTTCCTGATCGATCCGGTAGGCCTGGTCGAAGGATTGCGAGAGGAAGCCGGCGGCGCGGACACGGTGCCGGGTTTTCGCGGCGCGCGCTTTTCGCGCACCCGGCACTGCCTGCCCGGCATCGTGCGCGGCGTGTGGGAAGGGCGCGAAGCGGCCAAGCGTGACAGGAATGCGCCGCTGTCGCAGGCGCTGAAGATCATCATGAACGCCTTCTACGGCGTGCTCGGCGCCTACGGCTGCCGCTTCTTCGACCCGCGCCTGGCCTCGTCGATCACGCTGCGCGGCCACGCCATCATGCACCGCACGCGCGAACTGATCGAGGAAGCGGGCTACCAGGTGATCTATGGCGACACCGATTCCACCTTCGTCTGGCTCGGCGCCGCGCACGATGATGTGGACGCCGAACGCATCGGCCGCGGCCTGGTGGCGCAGGTGAACAGTTACTGGCAGACCCACCTGAAGCTGGAGCTGGGCCTGGACAGCGTGCTCGAACTCGAATACGAGGCGCACTACCGGCGCTTCCTGATGCCGACCGTGCGCGGTTCGGACGAGGGCAGCAAGAAGCGCTACGCCGGCTTGAGCGGCACGCCCGGCGGCGGGGAGCAGATGGTCTACAAGGGCCTGGAAACCGTGCGCACCGACTGGACGCCGCTGGCACGCGCCTTCCAGCAGGCGCTCTACCTGCGCATCTTCAAGAATCAGCCCTACGAGGACTATGTACGCGAGACCGTGGCGCGGCTGTTGAATGGCGAGTGCGACGACGAGCTGGTGTATCGCAAGCGCCTGCGGCGCCGGCTCGACGAATACGAGCGCAACGTGCCGCCGCACGTGCGCGCGGCGCGCATCGCCGACGACCACTACCTACGCCAGGGCAAGCCGGCGCTGTACCGCAAGGGCGGCGGCTGGATCCGCTACGTGATGACGGTAAACGGCCCCGAGCCGCTGGAAGCGCTGCGCTCGGCCATCGACTACGAGCACTACCTGACGCGCCAGCTGGAGCCGATCGCCGATGCGATCCTGCCCTTCCTCGATGACAGCTTCGCGCGGCTGACCAGCGGGCAGGGCGCGTTGTTCTGATCGTTTCGGCTGGATGCTGCATCGAACCGGTGGGTTCGAGAACCTACCCGGCGAGAATCCGCTCCAGCTGCTCCAGGTTCGCCGGCTTCACCAGGTGATGGTCGAAGCCCGCGCCCTTCGACAGCGTAAAATCGTGCGCCTGGCCATAGCCGGTCAGCGCGATCAGCAGCGCATCGCGGCTGGCCGGCCGCGAACGCAGTGCGCGCGCCAGCTGGTAGCCGTCGATGCGCGGCAGGCCGATGTCGAGGACATACGCTTCGGCAGCCGGGCCGGTATCGGTCGACAGCGCGGCCAGCAGCGCCTCGGCATCGTCGAACAGCGCCACCGTGTGCCCTTGCGCTTCGAGCGCGGCGGCCAGCGAGGCGCCGGCGTCGCGGTTGTCGTCGACCACGGTGATGCGCAGTGCCTTGCTAACAGCAGGACTTGCCGAAGCGCCAGCCAGGGCTGGCGCCTCCGCCGCCGGCGCCGCGATCGCCGGCAGGGTGACGGTAAACACGCTGCCCTGGCCTTGCCCCTCGCTGTCGGCGGTCACGCCGCCGCCGTGCAGCTGGGCGATGCTATTCACCAGCGTCAGGCCCAGTCCGAGTCCGCCCTGGGCCCGGTCCGGGGTACGCTCGCCCTGGGTGAACAGATCGAACACGTGCGGCAGCAGGCCGGGCGGGATGCCGCTGCCGTTGTCCGCCACCGACATCGCCGCCTGCCCATCCTGCACCTGCAGGGCCACGCGCAGGCTGCCGTGCTGCTGGGTGTACTTGGCGGCGTTGTTCAACAAATTCGACACCGCCTGCACCAGGCGCGTGCGGTCGCCGGACACGAACACCGGCGCCGGCGGCAGGTCGACCGCCAGGTCATGGTGGCGCGCCTCGATCAGCGGGCGCACCTGCTCGACGGCGCTGTCGATGACCGCGCCCAGCTCGACCGGCTCGCGCTCCATCTGCACCAGCCCGCGCGTGACGCGCGACACGTCCAGCAGGTCGTCGACCAGCTCCGTCATGTGGCGCACCTGGCGCTCGATGATCTCGCCGGCGCGCAGCGCGTAGGCGGTGTCGCCCTGGCGCAGGCGCAGCACCTGGGCCGCGGTGCTGATCGGCGCCAGCGGATTGCGCAGCTCGTGGGCCAGCATGGCGAGGAAGTCGTCCTTGCGCTGGTTGGCCAGGCGCAGCGCGTTCTCGGCCATCTTCTGGTCGTGGATGTCGGTGCAGGTGCCCATCCAGCGCACGATCTGGCCGCCGTCATCGCGCACCGGCAGCGCACGTCCCAGCACCCAGCGATAGTCGCCGCTGCGGTCGCGCAGGCGGTACTGGATCTCGTAGGTGTCGCCCGTATCCAGGCTGTGGCGCCAGGCGGCCCAGGCACGGTCGCGGTCCTCGGGGTGGAACACGTCGGCCCAGTGCGTGCCGTCGGTGCTGCCCGGGACCATGCCGGTGAACTCGTACCAGGGGTCGTTGTAGTAGTCGTGGAAGCCGTCGGGCAGCGTCGACCACACCATCTGCGGCATGGCGTTGGTGATGGTGCGGAACATGGCCTCGCTGGCGGCCAGCGCAATTTCGGTGCGCAGGCGCTGGCTGGCCGTGTGGGTGCGCTCGGCCACTTCGCGCATCAGGGCCAGGTCTTGCGCCGACCAGTCGCGCGGGCCGGCCGCGTTCACGAAGATCAGGGCCACCAGCTGGTCGTCCTCGACCACCGGCAAGTCGACAAAGGCCGAGGCGCTCAGGGCCGTCAGCGATTCGGCCGCGTCCAGGGTGCGCGGGTCGGCAAAGGCATCGCGCACCACCACCGGGCGGTTGGCGCGCAGCTCGTCGACGAAGTTGCCGAACTGGCGCAGGTCGATGGCGCCGGCCAGGCTTTCGACGCCGTCGGCGCACCAGTCGCGGTCGATGTGCACGGTGTCGCCGGCGGCGCCGATCAGGCCGAAGCCGGCGCGGCTCACGCCCAGGGTCTCGCCCAGGATGCGCGCGGCGCACCAGCCGATGTCCTCGGGCGTACGCAGCTCGCGCAGTTCGTCGGTCAGGCGCGCCAGCGCATCGCGCCGCAGCTCGCCCAGCACGCGCTCGGTCACGTCGGAGCCGAGCACCAGCACGCCGCTCACCCCGCCCGAACGCGCGCGCACCGGCTGGAACACGAAGTCGACGTAGCGCTCGACCACAGGGCCGCCGGGCAGGGCCTGCACCGCGTAGCGCGCGCCGTTGGCGGCGTAGGGCACGCCGTCGCGGTAGACCTGGTCGAGGATGTGGACATAGCCCTGGGTGGCGGCGTCATCCAGCGCCTCCGCGATGCGGCGGCCGACGATGTCGCGCCCGCCCACCAGGCGCTGGTAGCCGGGGTTCACGAACTCGACCACGTGCGCCGGCCCGTGCAGCAGGGCCATGCACATCGGCGCTTCCTGAAACAGCGCGGCGAACTGGCGCCTGCTCTGGTAGTCCTGGTCGTCGTTGTCGGCCTGGGTCATGCGTTCATGCGTTAGGGGTGAGTGAAGAGGTCGCCGGTTGGCTCAGGCGTCATGATACCTGCTGCGCGCCGGTCGCGTGCGACCCGCGGGCCACAAGATCATTACAATCGGGCATCCAACCACAAGCGGGGCAGGCACCATGGAATGGCTTTCCGATCCGAACCTCTGGGTGGGTTTCCTGACCCTTGTCGTACTCGAGATCGTCCTCGGCATCGACAACCTGATCTTCATCGCGATCCTGGCCGAAAAGCTGCCGCCGCACCAGCGCGACAAGGCGCGCCTGCTGGGCTTGAGCCTGGCCATGCTGATGCGCCTTGGCCTGCTGACCATGATCTCCTGGATCGTGTCGCTGACCGAACCGCTGTTCACGATGGGCAGCCTGAGTTTCTCCGGGCGCGACCTGATCCTGCTGCTGGGCGGGCTGTTCCTGCTGTTCAAGGCGACCGTGGAGCTGCACGAGCGGGTGGAAGGCAAGACCCAGCTGCACACCGGGCCGGTGGAATTCGCCGCCTTCGGCGTGGTGGTGGCCCAGATCATCGCGCTCGATGCCGTGTTCTCGCTCGACTCCGTCATCACCGCGGTCGGCATGGTCGACTCGCTCGCCGTCATGATGGCGGCGGTGGTGGTGTCGATGGGCGTGATGCTGTTCGCCTCGAAGCCGCTGACGCGCTTCGTGAACGCGCACCCGACGGTGGTGGTGCTGTGCCTGAGCTTCCTGCTGATGATCGGCCTGGCGCTGATTGCCGAAGGCTTCGGCTTCCATATTCCGAAGAGCTACCTGTACGCGGCGATCGGCTTCTCGGTGCTGATCGAGGCCCTGAACCAGCTGGCGCGGCGCAACTTCGCCAGGCACCAGTCGCACCTGCCGCTGCGCGAGCGCACCGCCGACGCCGTCCTGCGCATGCTCGGCGCGACGCCTGCCTCGACTGCGGCCGTAGCCGTGGCGGGCAAGGGCGCGGCCCAGGAAGGCGGCTTCGAGCCGGAAGAGCGCAACATGGTCAGCGGCGTACTAAGCCTGTCGCAGCGCTCGATCCGCTCGATCATGACGAATCGCTCCGACATCTCCTGGATCGACCTCGACGCCGACGCCGCCACCATCCGCACCCAGCTGCTCGACACCCCGCACGGCTTCTTCCCGGTATGCCGCGGCGAACTAGACGAGATCGTCGGCGTGGCGCGCGCCAAGGACCTGATGGCCGACCTGGCCCATGCCGGCAGCATCGACCCGGCCCACGTGCGCCCGCCGATCATCGTGCCCGACGCCAGCGGCGTGCTGCAGGTGATGGACACGCTGAAGCGCTCGCACGGCCAGGTGGTTCTGATCGCCGACGAGTACGGCACCATCCAGGGCCTGGTGACGCCGATCGACATCCTGGAAGCGATTGCCGGCGAATTCCCCGACGAGGACGAACTGCCGGTGGTGCGCGAGGAGGGGCTGGGCCGCTGGCGCGTGGACGGCAGCGCCGATCTGCACTACCTGGAACAGGTACTCGGGACCGATGCCCTGGTGAGCGAGAACGACGACTACACTTCGCTGGCCGGTTTCATGCTGGAACGCTTCGGCACGCTGCCGGAAGTCGGCCAGGCGGTCGAACTCGACGACCTGCGCTTCGAGGTGGCCGAGGTGCTGGACCGGCGCATCGCCACGGTGCTGGTTACGCGCAGCACGCCGCCGCTGCGGCAGGCGCGCATGCCGCAAGGCTGAAGCGTAGGACTGAGGCGCGCGCGGATGAGGGCAGGAACCCCGGGCAACCCGGGGCCTTGTACGCTCAGACCGGGATAATCGAAGTACCGCCGGCCACCGAACCGTAGTTCTGCAAATCCTTGAACGGCAGGCGGCGCTCGTTGAGGGCAGCCAGGATGGCGGCCAGCTGCTCCTCGTCCGGCGAGATGTAGACGATTACCTGGTCGATCTCGTTTTCCCAGTAGGGCGTGTAGGGCACGCCGGTTTCGGGCATGACCTTGGCGACGAAGCTGCCGTCCTGGAGTTCGGCGAAGACGGTGACGAGGACGGCGGAAGTGGTGGTGTTGTTGACAGTAAGGTCCATGGTGCTCCAATGCTGGTTGACGAATGGCGCCGGCCGGTGCCCTGCCTGCGGGGCCCGGCCGCCCGCGATGGCTTCATCTTCCACGCAAACGCGGCAGGGCGGCGCAGCTTTGCCGCTCGTCAATTCGACGCTGATGGCGCCTTCTTAATGGTGCAGCGTGAGCGCATTCGCACGCAGGTACTCGTCGAGCGCTCCGATCGATGGCGTGCCGGCCGCCAGCCCGACATAGGTGTCCGGCCGCAGCAGGTAGATGGCGTCGCGCGCCAGGCCGGCGTGGGCGCAGGCGTCGCTCCATGCGAACTGGCGCAGCGTCACGCGCTGGCGGTCGCACCATTGCATCAGCTCGGGTTGCGCCTGCCCGTACACGTGGGCCTGCCATGCCGGTTTGGGCAACGGGGCGTAGTTGTCCGGCGCCGTATCCCCGTCGCCGAAGCGGACCCAGGGCAGGCGGTCGCCGCCATGGGTCTTGCCGGCCGTGCCCGCATTCAGCGGCGCATGGCGGTAATGGATCACCGTCTGCGAAATCGTGCGGAAAAAGAACTCGCGCGTGAACGGCAGCCTGGCCAGGAGCGGCAGCAGGCGCGGCGCCACGCCGGTGCGCACGATCTCGGCTACCGGCCCGTCGGCGGTAATGAAGCTGAATACGCGGTCGGTGGTGTCGACCAGGCGCCGCGCAAATGGCAGGCGCTCGACCTCGTAGCTGTCGAGCAGGGCGTCGGGCGCGCGGCCCTGCACCACGGCGGCCAGTTTCCAGGCCAGGTTGATGGCGTCGCCGATGCCGGTGTTCATGCCCTGGCCGCCGGCCGGGCTGTGGATGTGGCCGGCGTCGCCGACCAGGAAGGCGCGCCCGCGCCGGAAGCGCTCGGCCACGCGGTGGTGCACGCGGTAGGTCGAGAACCAGTTTACCTTGTGCACGCTGATCATCAAATTGTCGATGGCGCGGCCGCTGGCGTCGGCAAAGCTCAGCGTTTCGGCATGGTCGGCGCGCTCGTCGCGCACGGTGCCGACCAGGCGCCCGGCCCCGCGCGGCGCCATCGCGAACACGGCCAGGATGTCGGATTCGTCGAGGTCGATGTTCAGTTCGCCATTCAGGGCCGGGCTCTCGCCCTCGATGTCGGCCACGTAGAACACCTGGCGGTAGGTGCCGCCGGGGAAGCCGGCGCCGATGATCTCGCGCACCTTCGAGCGCGCGCCGTCGCAGCCGACGATGTAGCGCGCCTCGCACTGCTCCTCGTTGCCGGCCGCGTTGCGCAGTTGGGCGACGACCGCATCGCCGTCCTCGCGAAAGCCTTCCAGCGTGCACTGCCGCTCGACCTGCACGCCGGCCGCCTGCAGGCGCGAACACAGCATGCGCTCGTGCCGGTCCTGCGGGTAGATCTGCAGGAAGGGGTAGGGCGTGACGCCGGCGCCAATCGCCCCGAGCTCGATGCGCGCCTTGTGCTCGCCCTCGGCCCAGACATTGAAGGCCTCGACCGCATAGCCGTCGTCGAGCACGGGCAGGGTGAGGTCGAGCTCGCGGTAGAGTTCGAGCGTGCGCGCCTGCACGGCCAGCGCGCGCGAGGTGGTGCCGGGGCCGGGCGCCTGGTCGACGATGCGCACGTCGACGCCCATGCGGTTCAGCCACAGCGCCAGCACCAGGCCGCTGGGGCCGGCGCCGACGATCAGGACCTGGGATTGCGTCATCGCACACCTCCATCGGCCGCGCCGGAAGGATTGCCGGCTCTTCAAACGATTAGACCCGTCATGCCTGCACTTGAGTTCCCGCGCGCACCCCGTGCGTGCAGCGCAAGCACAAAACAATGGCGCGTGCCCACGAATTGGGCATCTTGCGCGCGAATTGATCCAAAAACAAGCATAAAAATGCTTTACGTTAACACTTTGATACGTTTGTAATCCCTGTCTTACACCTTGGGGGCACGCGTGCCGATTCACCTCGAAAAGCCCAGTCTGGATAATTCTGGTAATCAATCAACAAGAACCGGACCTGCATTCCATGACGCCTTCGTACGTTACCGATGTTCCTGAAGTCGCCCGCGCCAGCACTGCCGCCCATCAGGCGGCAACGCCGGCCAAGGACCTGTATTTCGGGCTCCAGGCCGACCCGCTGGGCCATGCCCGCGCTGCCGAAGCCTTCCTGCGCGAACAGATCGCCGCCGTCCAGGCGATTCCCGCCGACTTGCCGCCCACGCTGGCGCAACTGCCGGCCTGGATCCAGGCCCGTACCGACGCCGTCGGCCTCGAATACCGCGACTACCTGAACGCGCGCAAGGCCGGCGCCCCGCGCCGCTACTTCGGCAACCGCGCCCATGCCCTGAACTTCCTGAAGGCGGCCGCGCCGACCAAGCTGGTCGACGGCGCCTGGCTGTACGGCATGCTGCGCCACTGGGACAACCCGGACTTCCATCCGCTCATCAAGACCTACCTCGAAGAGCTGGGCGAAGGCGTGCCGGACAAGAACCACGTGACCATCTACCGCAAGCTGCTGGCCACCCACGCCTGCGACGGCTGGGAGCAACTGAGCGACAACCACTTCCTGCAAGGCGCGATCCAGCTGGCCCTCGGCCACAGCGGCGACCGCTTCCTGCCTGAGATCATCGGCTACAACCTCGGCTACGAGCAATTGCCGCTGCACCTGCTGATCACCTCGTACGAGCTGAACGAATTCGGCATCGACCCGTATTACTTCACGCTGCACGTGACGGTCGACAACGCCGCCACCGGCCACGCCCAGAAAGCCGTGCAGGCCCTGGTCGATTTGATGCCGCGCGTGGGCGACCGCGCCGCGTTCTACCGCCGCGTGCTCGACGGCTACCGCCTGAACGAACTGGGCGCCAGCACGAATTCCGTGATCGCCGACTTCGACCTGCAGGACGAGCTGGTCGACATCCTGGTGCAGAAGGCCGTGGTCGGCAAGAACATGCACTCGGACTACTGCCGCGTGGCCGGCCGCTCGGTCAACGACTGGCTGGCGGTGCCGGCCCAGGTGCCGGGCTTCCTGACTGCGCTGGAGGGCGCCGGCTGGATCAAGCGCGGCGAAGACGTGGAGAACAGCCGCTTCTGGCGCCTGATCCACGGCGAGCGCGCCGAGATGTTCGGCGTGTTCAGCGCCTACGAACAGCAGGTGCTGAAGGACTGGATCCTGTCGGCGCCGGACGGCCGGGAAGGCGCCAGGGAGCCGCGCATGCTGACCCACCGCGCGCGCCAGCGCACCATGGACAACCTGAGCCAGCACCAGGACCGCAGCAGCAGCTTCCCGGAGCGCGGCCTGATCCGCCGCCGCGCCGGCCGCGACCTGGAAACCGGCAACGAACTGGCGCTGCTCGAACAGCAGGTGGCCGGCGCCGCCGGCAAGAGCGAGGCGATGCAGCTGTTGGGCGAACTGATGTCGCCGGCCCACCACCACAGCGCGGCCGGCCTGATGGCGACGCGCATGTACACCAAGCTGCTCGATATCTAAGCGCTTGCACGTTTTCGGCAGCCGGTGCGTCCGCTGGGAGCGCACCGGCTGTCTCCGTATCCGCAACAAGACCCAAACGCATCAGCTTCAACATACTAATTAGAGAACGATAGGGACATCCTCGTGCACATCCTTGAACAACGATTCCTCCGTGGCCCCAACCTCCACGCCGATACCCCCTGCCTGCTGAGCGTCATCGACCTGGAAGACCTGTACGGCGTCTCCTCGAAAGACATCCCCGGCTTCAACGAGGCGCTGCTGGCCATGCTGCCTTCGCTGCACGGCCAGCCGCTGCCGACCGGCCAGTCCGGCGGCTTCGCCCAGCGCCTGCGCGCCGGCACCTATCTCGCGCGCGTGGTCGAGCAGGTGACCCTGACCCTGCAATCGATGGCCGGCCCGCTGGTGGTGTATGGCCGCACCCGCCCCAGCGCCGGCCGTCCGGGCCAGTTCCGCATCGTTGTCCAGTACGCCGTCGAGAAGCTGGCCGAGCCGGCCTTCCAGCTGGCGGTCGACCTGGTCACGGCGCTGGCGCTGGGCGAGGAGTTCGATATCGAGTCGCGCCTGAAGGAACTGCGTTCGCTCGCGTCGCGCTATGCGATCGGCACCAGCACCGCGGCGGTACTGGCCGCGGCCCACGAGCGCGGCATCCCGACCTCGCGCATCACCGACGACGCCAATCTGTTCCAGCTCGGCTGGGGCTCGAAGCAAAAGCGCCTGCAGGCGACCACCACCGGCGACACCAGCTACGTCGCCGTGAAGATCGCCAGCGACAAGCAGCTGACCAAGGCGCTGCTGATGGAAGCCGGCGTGCCCGTGCCGGAAGGCGCTACCGTCACCACCGTCGAGGAAGCCCAGCGCGTGGCGCGCCGCGTCGGCAAGCCGGTCGCCCTCAAGCCGCTCGACGGCAACCAGGGCAAGGGCGTGACCACCAACTGCGCCACGCCCGAAGACGTGGCCAAGGCCTTTGAATTCGCGCGCCAGTACGGCCGCAAGATCATCGTCGAACGCTCGGTGGAAGGGCGCGACTACCGCGTGCTGGTGGCCGGCGGGCGCATCGCCGCCGCCTCCCTGCGCCGCCCGGCCCATGTGATCGGCGACGGCGTCAGCACCATCCTTGAACTGGTCGAGATCGAGAACCAGAACCCGTCGCGCGGCAGTGGCCACAGCAATGTGCTGACCCGCCTGGCGCTCGACGCCCACGCCGAGGACATGTTGCGCCGCCAGGGCTATGTGCCCGACGCCGTGCCGGCCGCCGGCGTCTGCGTCGAATTGCGCAGCAACGCCAACCTCTCCACCGGCGGCACCGCCGAGGACGTGACCGATTTGCTGCCGGAAACCACGCGCGCCCTGTGCGTGCGCGCCGCCAGCAAGATCGGGCTGGATGTGGCCGGCATCGACATCGTCTGCCACGACATCTCCCAGCCGCTGGACGAGCAGGGCGGCGCCGTCATCGAAGTCAACGCCGCGCCGGGCATCCGCATGCACCAGCACCCGAGCAAGGGCGCGCCGCGCGACGCCGGCGAAGCCATCGTCGACGGCCTGATGGGGCCATCGAACGGGCGCATTCCACTGGTCGCCGTGACCGGCACCAACGGCAAGACCACCACCACCCTGATGATCGCCCACGCCGCGCGCGTGGCCGGCCTGGGCACGGGCGTCACCACCACCGAGGGCGTGTTCGTCAACGGCAAGCGCCTGGTCAAGGGCGACTGCACCGGCTACTGGTCGGCGCGCACCGTGCTCTCCGCCCCGGACGTCGACTTCGCCGTGCTCGAAACGGCGCGCGGCGGCATCCTGAAGCGCGGCCTGGCGTTCGACCAGTGCGACGTCGGCGTGGTGCTGAACGTCTCGCCGGACCACCTGGGGCTGGACGGGGTCGAGACCATCGAGGACCTGGCGCAGGTGAAGGCGGTGGTCGCGTCGTCGGCTTCGCGCGCGCTGGTGCTGAACGCCGAGGACGCGCTGTGCGTGGCGATGGTGCGCCGCGCCAAGCCGGGCGCCGAGGTCGTGTTCTTCTCGATGGAGCCGGAGAATCCGGTGCTGCTCAAGCACATCGAGGACGGCGGGCGCGGCACCTATTTCCAGGACAACGCCATCGTAATCGCCGACGGCATGCGCCAGCTGGAACTGATGCGCGTCGAGAGCATGCCCGCCAGCTACGGCGGCCGCGCGCGCTACAACATCGCCAACGCGCTGGCCGCTGCAGCGGCGCTGATGGCTTCGGGCTTCTCGAACACGCAAATCGCGGCCGGGTTGTCGACTTTCGTCTCGGACAGCAAGACCAATCCGCTGCGCACCAACGTGTTCGACGTACGCGGCGTGACCGTGATCGTCGACTACGCGCACAATGCGGCGGCCTACGCTGCCCTGGCCGAAATGGCGCGCGCGCTGCTGCCGGGGCAACTAATCGGCATCGTCACCGCACCTGGCGACCGCCGCGACAGCGATCTGATCCAGATCGGCGAGGTCTGCGGCGAGCGTTTCGACGAGCTGGTGGTGTACGAATCGCAAAGCCGCGGACGCCCGGTGGGCGGGGCGGTGGACCTGATCATCCAGGGCGCCGAGAACGTAGTGGGGCCGTCGGATACGCTGCACCGCGAGATCGAAGTCGACAAGGCGATTCGTCACGGCCTGAGCCTGTGCAGTGCAGGGGATGTGCTGGTGTTTGCGTGCGGCTCGTCGCTGCAGGTGTTCATCGATGCGCTGCGGTTAGATGATCCGGAGAGTGCGGACAGGATTGCTGCGCAGACTGTTTGAGTACTCCAGTATCGTAGGGAAAAGGCTCCGGAAACGGAGCCTTTTTTTATTGGCGATGGTTGTAAATCATCGTTGGCCGTTGTGAATCGTAGGGTGGGCACTTGTGCCCACGCGGTTGTACCGATGACGTGCCCCACGATATGCCAACATACGAGATCGCCGAGCAGACGGATCGGTTTGCAGCAGCAGCGCCGACGATCAAGCAAGAAACCGCGTGGGCACGAGTGCCCACCCTACCACAGTAGCATCGCCGCGCAGCGTGCCAATGGGCCCGTTCGCAGGGTGGGGAGTCGTCCCCACCAAAACACACCCCACCCGACCCCGTCACATCCGCGCGACAAAAAAAAAGCGGCCCCGCAGGGCCGCCGTCACTCTCTCAAGCGAGATATTACACCGCTTCCGCCTCGATCCGGCGCGCGATTTCCGGCTTGGTCGGCCGCAGCGCCTCGGTCAGCTCCGAGATCGACGAGCCGCAGCCGAACACCAGCACATCGCCCGGCTGGCACAGCGCCAGGCCGGCGCGGATCGCCTTGTGCACGTCCAGCTCGCACAGCAGATGGTCGCCGGCGATGCGGCCCAGGCGCGCGCCCTGCACCAGCAAATCGGCCACGCTGCCCGCCGCACGGCCGCGGTTCTCGGTCTCGTACACCACCAGCTCGTCGAAGCCGGCGGCGCAGGTGCGGCCGATGTCGACCAGGTCGGCATCGCGCCGGTCCCCGGGCGCGGCCACCACGCCCACCACGCGCCCCGGCGTCATGGCACGCGCGGTCTCGGCCAGCGCCGCGTAGGCCGCGCAGTTGTGCGCGTAATCGACGATCACGGTCACGCCGTCGACGTCGAACAAATTCGAGCGCAGCGGGTTGTGCTTGCTGTCGGAGACGAAGCTGCGCATGCCGGCCACGATTTCGGGGTTGCCGAAGCCGGAAGCCGCCAGCGCCGCGGTGGCCGCCAGCGCATTCGCGATGTTGTAGCGCGCGCAGCCGTTCAGCGACACCGGCATCTGGCGCACGTCGACCAGGGCTTCGTGGCGCGCGTCGGTGGCCAGCACCACGGTATTGTCCTGCAGGTAGACGCCGCGTCCGCCCGACTCCAGGTGGCGCAGCAGCACCGGATTGTCGGCATCGAGTGCGAAGTACAGAACCTCGACATCGGCAAGCAGGTCCCTGGCCATGGCCACGCAGTAGTCGTCCTCGGCGTTCAGCACCACGGCGCGCGAGGCGCGCTGGGCCACCACGGCTTTCACCCTGGCCAGCTCCTCGACGGTATCGACGCCGTCCAGGCCCAGGTGGTCGCTGGAGATGTTCAGCACCACCGACACGTCGCACTTGTCGTAGGCCAGGCCGCGTTTCAGGATGCCGCCGCGCGCCGTTTCCAGCACCGCGAAGTCGACTTCCGGCGAGGTGAGCACGGCGCGCGCCGAGCGGTAGCCGGTGCAGTCGCCTTCCATGATGCGCTGGCCGTCGATGTACACGCCTTCGGTGGTGGTGACGCCGGTGCGCTGGCCGGTCAGGCGCGCGGTGTGGGCGATCAGCAGCGAGGTCGTGGTCTTGCCGTTGGTGCCGGTCACGGCGACGGTCGGGATGCGGCCGTCGTCCTGGCCGAACAGGGCCTCGACGATGGCAGCGCCGGCGTCGCGCGGGGTGCCGCGGCTCGGGTACTGGTGCATGCGGATGCCGGGAGCGGCGTTCATTTCGATGATGCCGCCCTTTTGTTCGCGCAGCGGTTGCGCGATGTCCTGGCAGATGATGTCGATGCCGGCCACGTCCAGGCCGATGGTGCGCGCGGCGCGGATGCAGATGTCGCGCGTTTCCTCGGGCAGCAGATCGGTCACGTCTTCGGCGGTGCCGCCGGTCGACAAATTGGCGTTGCCGCGCAAATCGACCGACACGCCGGCCGGCAGCACGGAATCGAATTCGTAGCCTTGCTTGACCAGGATCGCGGACGCCAGCGCATCCATCGGGATCTTGGTCAGGATGTTGGTATGGCCTTCGCCGCGCGCCGGATTCAGGTTTTCAAGCTCGACCAGCTCGCGCACGGTGGCTTTGCCGTCGCCCGTCACGCATGGCGGACGGCGCCAAGACGCGGCGGCGATCTTGCCGCCGGTGACCAGCACGCGGTAGTCGCGGCCTTCCAGGAATTCCTCGACGATCACGTGGCGGCTGTACTTGCGCGCGTGCTCGAAGGCGCGCTCGACTTCCTCGGGCGTGGCGCAGATGGTGGTCACGCCCTTGCCCTGGTTGGCGTCGAGCGGCTTGATGGTGGCCGGGCCGTCCAGGCGGCGCGCCACGCGCTGTGCTTGCGCCAACGTGGTGACGGTGGCGCCGGCCGGGACCGGGCAGCCGGCCTGGTCGAGCAGGGTCTTGGTCAGCTGCTTGTCGCTGGCGATGCCGACCGCGATCGAATTGGTGGCGCCGGTGATCGTCGCTTGCAGGCGCTTCTGGCGGCTGCCCCAGCCCAGCTGGAACAGGTTCGCTTCGTCGGTGATGCGCAGGGCCGGGATGCCGCGCCGTTCGGCGGCCGAGACCACGGCGCCGGTGCTGGTGCCGATCGCATAGTCCTCGGCGACTTCGTGCAGTTCGGCGATGGCGGCGGCGAGGTCGAATTCCTTCTCGGCCTGTAGCGCCTCGATCAGGTCGATCGCCACGTTCAGCGCGGCGCCGGCCACCTGCTCGGTGCGGTAGCCGCAAACGGCGCGGCGGGCATGCGCGTTGCGTGCGACGTCCAGCGTCTGGCTGAAATCGGCCGGTGCGCCGGCCAGGCGCTGCAGTTCCATGACGACCGGCTCGACGGCGTCGGCGGCGCAGCTCAGCGCGGCCAGGCGCACCGAGGCTTCCGGCGACAGGTCCGGCAGCAGGGCGACCAGGCGTGCAACCAGGCCCGGCGCGGCTTCAAGGCCGGCAGTGTCGATCACCGCCATCAGGCAGGGCGCTGCGCTGTACAGGTTGGGGCCGCGCAGGAAGCGTTTTTCGAGGATTCTCATGAGATCGTGGTCCGTTTCGTTACATTTTCAAGAAATTCTTGCAGCGAGCGTGGCAGCGGCTTCGCTTCCTCGCCGTCCTCGGGCAGCTGGTAGCTGCTGCCGGCGGGCAGCAGGTGCAGGCGCACGTCGATCAGTTCGGGCGTATCGCGCTCGCGGATGTCGGCCATGTTGGTGAGCATGGTGCGGCCGTCGACCACGGTGACGGAACCTTCGCCCAGCACCTCGATGCCGCGTCCGCGCTCGACCACCAGCGCGGTGTCCTCGTCGATGCCGATGCCCATCAAATACGGGTTCTGGGCCACCGCCGACAGCAGGCGCGCCAGGCGCTGGCGTTCCGAGAAGTGCTGGTCGATCACCACCTTGTGCAGGAAGCCGAGGCCGGCGCCCATGTGGACCGCGCCCTTCTCGGGCAGCAGGTCGGTCTTGCCCTGGGTGAGCATGTGGCCCGACATGGCCGAGGCGCCGGCGCTGGTGCCGCCGATGCAGGCGCCGCGCACCTTCAGTGCAGTGTGCATCTCGGCGTCGAGCGCGGTGCCGCCGATGATCGCCATCAGGCGCTTCTGGTCGCCGCCGGTCATGAAGATGCCGTCGGCCTCGGCCACCATGCGCACCTTCTCTTCGTCGTTGGCGTCCCGGCGCGATTCCAGCGACAGGTGGGCGCGCTGGCGCACGCCGAGGTCGCCGAAGGCCTGGTCGTAGATATCCCACATGTCGTCGCAGATCTTGCTGGCGGCGGTGATCACGACGATGCGTGCCTCGGCGCCGCCGGCCAGCTCGACGAAGCGGCTCAGGATTTCCTTGCGGTGCTCGCGGTCTTCATGGCCGCCGATGATGACGAGGTGGCCGTGCTTTGCTGTCTGATGCGGTTCAGTTTTCATTTAGTCTTCGATCCTCGCAGTTGGCATATCCTTGTTGCTGCAGGCGCCGGCTTCGTGTTTCGTCACGGCGATCAGGCCGATGTCGACTTCCTTGTCGAACAAATCGATGCCGCGCTGCAGCGCCTGCCGCAGCGGCATGCCGGCTTCGATCCAGCCGTAGACGGTGCGGGCCAGCATATGGCGCACGATGTGTTCGCCGATGCCGGTGGCGGCGATCGCGCCGTGGGTGCCGGCATAGAAGCCGGCGCCGACGATGGCGGTGTCGCCCACGCGGCCCAGCAGCGACGGCGCAGAACCGCCGGTGGAGCCGGTTACGGCGAAGTGGCCATCGGGCGTGCGCACCACGGCGCCGACGGTGTCGCAGGCCTTCGAAGGCGGCAGCTGCAGCGGTGTCTTGCAGTTCCAGAAGCGGTCGAACAGGCGGTTGCCGACGCCGGGCATGACCGGCACCGAGCCGGCCAGCTCGCACAGCAGCTTGCGGTGCTTGTCGCGCTGGTCCTCGGAGATCGGTTTGCCATGGGGCAGGCCAATGGCGCGCGCAAAGCGCTCGGCGCCTTCGCCGGCCAGCAGCACGTGCGGGGTGTCGGAGATGGCGCGCGCCAGCAGCACCGGGTTGCGCACGTCGCGCACCGCGGCCACCGCGCCCAGGCGCCCGCGCGTGTCCATGATCGAGGCGTCCATTTCGACGGTCGAGCCATCCAGGCACAGCACCGAGCCGGTGCCGGCATTGAAGCGTTCGTCCTCTTCGAATACGACGACGGCGGCGATCGCTGCGTCGAGCGCATCGCCGCCGGCCAGGAAGCGCGCATGGCCATCCTTGGCCGCGCGTTCGGCGCCGTCGGTCAGGTCCAGCGATTCGCCGGCGCCACCATGGGTGACAATGGCAAAGCCTGGGTGTTTGTTCTGCATTTCCCGTCTTCCTCTCTGTTTTCTCGTGTTGCCTTTGCGCTCGTGACGCGTAGCATATCTAGACCAGGATTATGCAAAACGGGATAGAAAAAACCTATCGGTTGCCCAGCCGTGACAATGTAAGACAGCACTTACATGGAAGACAACTTACTGGTCAATGTCGCAACATCGTGCTTCGGATCGCCTGTGTCAGTTCGCGCGCCACCTGCGTGCGCATGGCTTCGGAGACATAGGCGCCAAGCTGCACGCGCCGGCCGTGCGACTCGAGTTCGATCAGCCTGCGCTGGCGCGGCGCCGGCGCCAGGATGCGGGTCCAGCAAGGGTCGAGGCGGATTTCCTCGCGCCGGCCGGCGTCCCAGCGTTCGATCAGCAGCCAGCCGTCGCCCAGCACGACGGTCTCGACGTCGAGCGCGTGGCGCGCGTAATACAGCAGGGCCATGCCGACCGCCGTCATCTCGACCAGGGCAAAGGCCAGCACCATCCAGATACCCTGCAGCAGGAACACCAGGGCGATGCCGAACGAGGCCGCGCAGAGCAGGGCATACACGGCCGCCGACTGCCGCGGCGTCAGCGAGCAGTTGCGTTTCAGTGTCCAGCGCCGGGCCGGGGCGGTCATCGTGTCTCCCGCATCGTGGTGAGTGCCGCAATTATAGGCAGACAGGGGCCGCCGCCGGCGCGGGCCTGGGCGGGGACTCGCCCCCACGAAACGTGTTGCTCTCGCAACGCCGCGCGGCGCCGGTTCCCGGCAGCGCCTGCTTCTGGTAAAATCCCGCCCCTTCAAAGAAAGGCAGACATGAGCAACGCATGCGGCGTCGACTTCGGCACCTCGAATTCCACGGTGGGCTGGATTGCACCTACAAATGGCCCGGTCAGCGCGCAGCGCACGCTGCTCACGCTCGAGGATGGCAAGCCGACCCTGCCGTCGGTGGTGTTCTTCAATGCCGACGATGACGAGGTGCGCTATGGCCGCGCCGCCCTGGCCGACTACCTGCAAGGCTATGAAGGCCGCCTGATGCGCTCGCTGAAAAGCCTGCTCGGCACCAGCCTGATGGACGGGCAGACCGAAGTGGCGGGCCGCGCGCTGCCGTTCCGCCTGCTGCTGGCCCAGTTCATCGGCGAGGTCAAGCGCCGCGCCGAGCACCAGGCCGGCCGGCCTTTCGAGCGCGCCGTGTTCGGCCGCCCGGTGTTCTTCATCGACGACAACCGCGCCGCCGACCAGTCGGCCGAGGACACCCTGGCCGAGGTGGCGAAGAGCGTGGGCTTCCGCGAAATCGCCTTCCAGTACGAACCGATCGCCGCCGCATTCGACTACGAGTCCCAGATCGACCGCGAGGAACTGGTGCTGATCGCCGACATCGGCGGCGGTACGTCCGACTTCTCCCTGGTGCGCCTGGGGCCGGAACGCGCGAAGCACACGGAGCGGCGCCAGGACATCCTGGCCACCGGCGGTGTCCACATCGGCGGCACCGACTTCGATAAATACCTGAGCCTGGCCACCGTGATGCCGCTGCTCGGCTACGGCAGCCTGCTGCGCTCGGGCGCCGACATCCCGTCCAGCTATTACTTCAACCTGGCGACCTGGCACACCATCAACCAGGCGTATACGCGCAAGAGCGTGGCCCAGCTCGAAGACCTGGTGCGCGATGCCCAGCAGCCAGCCAAGCTGAAGCGCCTGCAGCACCTGATCGACGAGCGCGCCGGCCACTGGCTGGCGATGCAGGTCGAGGCGGCCAAGATCGGGCTCTCGGACCAGGAAACGGTGACGCTGGCGCTCGAGCGCCTGTCGCCGCCGGAAAACCTGCTGGTGGAACGGGCGCAGTTCGAAGGCGCCATCGGCGGCCTGCTCGACGCCATCGACGGCACCGTGCTGCGCCTGCTGGCCGATGCCGGCCTCAAGCCGGACGCGGTCGATACCGTGTTCTTTACCGGCGGTTCGAGCGGCGTCGGCTTGTTGCGCGAACGCGTCGGCGCCCTGGTGCCGGATGCGCGCAAGGTCGAGGGCGATTTGTTCGGCAGCATCGGCGCCGGCCTGGCCCTCGACGCGATGCGCAAATTCGGCTAAGGTTTCGGTATGCAAGCGCCCATGTACCACTTCGAACGCCCCATCGTGATGCTCGACTTCGAGACCACGGGTCTGTCGCCCGCCATGGGCGACCGCATCACCGAAGTCGCGGCCCTGCGCATCGAGGGCGGACGGATCACCGACCGCTATGTGTCGCTGGTTAACTGCGGCGTGCGCATCCCTTCGTTTATCACCGCGCTCACCGGCATCACCCAACAGATGGTCGATTCGGCCCCGTCGGCCTCGTCCGTGGTGCCGGAACTGCTCGACTTCATCGGCGGCGATACGCTGTCGGCCCACAACGCCAGCTTCGACGAGAAGTTCCTGGTCGCCGAAGCCGAACGCCTGCAGCGCAGCTGCGGCCACGCCGCCCTGGTGTGCTCGCTGAAGCTGTCGCGCCGCGTCTTTCCGAACCTGGCCAGCTACAAGCTGGGCCAGCTCTCGCGCCAGCTCGGCATCGCCTTCCGCGGCTCCGCCCACCGGGCCGAGGCCGACGCCGAAGTCGCAGCGGAAGTCCTGATCCACATCGGCCGCCACCTCGGTTCGTCCTACGGACTGGAACAGGTGGCGCCGGACTTGCTGGTGTCGCTGAACCGGCTCGCCGCGGCCAAGGTGCCGGGCTGGCTCGACAAGTACGCCGCCGAGAAGCGTGCCCTGCGCGCCGCCTGAACCCTACGCTTGACGAGCCCGCCGCGCAGACGCCCGGCGGGCTTTTTTATTGGCGCGCCGACCGACACGATTGCGCGCAGTCAAACGCCCGCCTTTCTCCGTCATTAAAATTTTGCTAATACTTATCAGGCTGCCATGCGTCGGTACTGTCGGCTACCGTGCATGAGGCAAGCCACGCGCACACACGTCCAACTTCGGGAACCGGCATGAACCGCCAGAAGCTCCACCGCGAGAGCCATCAGACCTACGTGTGGTTCCGCGACGCCGCCGAGCGCGGCAATCCATATGCCCAGTTCAATCTCGGCATCCTGTATAAAGAGGGCGAGGGCGTGGAGCGCGACGACGCCGCCGCCTTCCGCTGGCTGCGCCTGGCTGCGCTGCAGGGGCTCGCTTTTGCCCAGAACCACCTCGGCGCCATGTACTACCACGGCCGCGGCGTGGACGCCTGCGACGCCGACAGCGCGCGCTGGTTCCGCCTCGCCGCCGACCAGGGCGACGCCTCGGCCCAGCAAAACCTCGGCCACATGTACCGCAAGGGGCGCGGCGTGGCGCAGGACCACGAGCGCGCCCTGTCCTGGTACTACCGCGCGGCCGAGCAGGGCGTGGCCAGCGCCCAGAACCTGCTTGGCGAATGCTACCTGCACGGCCTGGGCGCCGCCATCGACTACCCGCTGGCCATGGCCTGGTTCCGCAAGGCGGCGCTGCAGGGCGACGCCCCGGCCCAGCTGAACCTGGGCCAGATGTACCGCCGCGGGCAGGGCGTGGATGCCAGCGACACGCAGGCCCTGTACTGGTTCCGCCAGGCCGCCGCCGCCGGCGAACGCGGCGCCCAGCGCCAGCTCGGCCTGGCCTATGCCGACGGCCTGGGCGTCAAGGCCGACGCGCGGCGCGCCCTGGCCTGGCTGCAGCGCGCCGCCAACCACGGCGACCGCGAAGCCCAGTTCATCCTCGGCACCATGTACGCCGAAGGACGGCATGCCGAACGCGACGAGCCGCGCGCCATCGAGTGGTATACCCGCGCCGCCAACCAGGGCCAGGTGGCCGCCCAGTACAACCTGGCCAACATGTACGCGCACGGCCGCGGCGCCCCTGCCGACCCGCAGCGCGCCTTCGACTGGTACCGGCGCGCCGCCGAGCAGGGCGCGCCGAACGCCCAGTTCAACCTCGGCGTCATCTACGCCAACGGCCAGGGCGTGGAACGCGACGACGCGCGCGCCGCCCACTGGTACGGCCTGGCCGCCGGCCAGGGCGACGCCAGCGCCCAGAACAACCTGGGCGTGATGTACGCCAGCGGCCAGGGCGTGGCGCAGGACGACCGGCGCGCCGTCTACTGGTACACCCAGGCTGCCGAGCAGGGCCATGCGCTGGCCCAGTACAACCTGGGCGGCATGTACAACAGCGGCCGCGGCGTGGCACGCGATCCGGTACGGGCCTACATGTGGATGCTGCTGGCGGCCGATGGCGGGGATGCGACGGCGAACGTCAACAAGACGATCGTCGCGCGGCGGTTGAATCCATCGGAGATCGGACGGGCGATCGACTTGTCGCACAAGTGGCAGCTGAGTCATCGGGAGACGGCGGGGAGGCCCGCCAGGTAGCGTTGACACGCCACCGCTTTGCCCGCCAGCCAGCCTCACTGCGGCGGCTGCCCATTCGACGCCATCAAGCCCGCATCCACCGGCAGGTTCACACCCGTAATCAGGCGCGCATCCTCGCTCGCCAGGAAGGCCATCGCCGCCGCCACGCCTTCCGGATCTTCCGGCGCGCCGAGCGGCATGCGTTCCCTGAACTTGGCGACCAGTTCCGGCTTGCGCACCATGTCTTCGGTCATGCCGGTCTTCGTGAAGCTCGGATTCACCGCATTCACGCGTACCCCGTCCTTGCCCGCATCCATTGCCATCGCGCGCACCATGTTGCTGACTGCCCCTTTCGACGTGTTATAGGCAAACATGTCCCAGTCGCCGCCCAGGCCCGACACCGACGAGGTCATGACAATCGACCCCTTGGTCTTCACAAGTTCCGGCATGGCGGCCTTGGCCATGTGGAAGTAACCACCGACATTCACCGCCATGACACGTTCGAAGTCTTCTTCGCTGGTCCTGGTGATGTCGCCCTCGACCGCCATGCCCGCATTGTTGACCAGAATATGCAGCCCGCCGAAACGGTCGACGGCGGCCTTGACGGCAGCGGCCGCGGTGGCCTTGTCGGCGGTATCGCCGACCTGCACCAGGACACGGTCCTGCGGCAATGCGGCTGCCGCTTCCTTCAGCTTGTCGCCATCGATATCGAGCATCACGACGCGCGCCCCTTCATCGAGAAAGCGGCGGACGGCGGCCAGGCCGATGCCGGAAGCGGCGCCGGTGACGAGGACGGTTTTTTCGTTGAAACGGTTCATCTTCACTCCTTTGAAATTGGCAAAATTGCTGCACTGCGCGTCAATCCAAAGTATCACAGCCATCAAAAGCGGGCTTTTCAATTCATGGTCCTGCGCGCCGCCGGAAAACGCATACGCCCTGTATTGACGGGGCTTCTCCAATAAGACCTTGCTCTGCAAGGAGGGGGCTCAACGGTCTGATGTAGAGTCGCCAACCCTGGCGTTCTAGGCTATGATGCCCAGCGGCACATCCGCCTTTCCCGAACCACGTTCCGAGAAGAATATGCACATGAGACAAGCAACGCTCGCACTGGCCCTGATGATGGCCTTCGGCGCCCAAGCCGCCGCCCCCGCATCCTGCCCAGCCGGCCAGGCGCCGACCTACCCGGTCACGAAGAAGGTCGACCAGAGCGACAACTACCACGGCACCACGATCGCCGACCCTTACCGCTGGCTGGAAGACGCCAACAGCGCCGAGACCAAGGGATGGGTCGACGCCCAGGTCGCCGTGACCCAGGCCTACCTGGCGCAAATCCCGCAGCGCAAGGCGATCCAGGAACGCCTGACCAAACTGTGGAACTACGAGCGCTACTCGGTGCCGTCGAAAGAAGGCGGCCGCTACTTCTACAGCCGCAATGACGGCCTGCAGAACCAGTCGGTGCTGTACACGATGAAGAACCTGTCCGACGAACCGCGCATGCTGCTCGACCCGAACACGCTGGCAGCGGACGGCACGGTCGCCCTGGCCGGCGTCGAAGTCAGCCCGGACGGTAAACTCATGGCCTACGGCACGGCAGCCTCGGGTTCCGACTGGAACGAGTGGAAGGTGCGTGACATCGAGACCGGCAAGGACCTGGAAGATCACCTGAAGTGGGTCAAGTTCTCGCAGACCGCCTGGACGAAAGACGGCAAGGGCTTCTTCTACAGCCGCTATGACGAGCCGACCGAAGCGACGAAGCTGGCGGCCGTCAACTACCACCAGAAGCTGTACTTCCACAAGATCGGCACCCCGCAAAGCGCCGACACCCTGGTCTACGACCGCCCGGACGAAAAGGAATGGGGCTTCCGCGCCAAGACCACCGACGACGGCAAGTACCTGCTGATCACGGCCACCAAGGGCACCGCGCATAAATACCGCGTGTTCATCAAGGACCTGTCGAAGGCGGATTCGAAAGTCGTGCCGCTGGTCGACAACTTCGACGCCGCCTACGACTTCATCGACAACGTCGGCGACGTGTTCTACTTCAGCACCGACCGCAAGGCGCCGCGCCAGCGCATCGTCGCCATCGACGTGCGCAAACCGGCTGAAGCCAACTGGAAACAGATCGTCGCCGAATCCGGCGACACCCTGAACGCGGCCCACGTGGTCGGCGACCGCCTGATCGTCGAGTACCTGAAGGATGCGCGCAGCGTGGTGCGCGTGAGCGATTTGAACGGCAAGTTCATCCGCGAAATCTCGCTGCCGGGCATCGGTTCGGTATCCGGCTTCACGGGCAAGCGCGGCGACAAGGAAACTTTCTTCTCGTTCACCGGCTTCACCACCCCGACCACGATCTACCGCATGGATGTGGCCAGCGGGGAGACCGCCGTGTTCCGCCAGCCGAAGGTCGACTTCGACCCGAACGCGTATGAGACGCGCCAGCAGTTCTTCACCAGCCGCGACGGTACCAAGGTGCCGATGTTCATCGTCTCGAAAAAGGGGATCAAGCTCGACGGCAGCAACCCGACCTATTTGTACGGCTACGGCGGTTTCAACATCTCGATGCTGCCTGCCTTCTCGCCGGCCAACCTGGCGTGGATGGAAATGGGCGGCGTCTACGTGGTCGCCAACCTGCGCGGCGGCGGCGAGTACGGCGAGTCCTGGCACCAGGCCGGCACCAAGCTGCAGAAGCAGAACGTGTTCGACGACTTCATCGGCGCGGCGCAGTGGCTGGTCGATAACAAGGTAACCCAGCCATCGAAACTGGCGATCGGCGGCGGCAGCAACGGCGGCTTGCTGGTCGGTGCGGCCATGACCCAGCGTCCGGACTTGTTCGGCGCGGCGATCCCGATGGTGGGTGTGATGGACATGCTGCGCTTCCACAAGTTCACCATCGGCTGGGCCTGGACCTCGGACTACGGTTCGTCGGAGAACGCGGACGAGTTCAAGGCACTGGTGAAGTATTCGCCGCTGCATAACCTGAAACCGGGCACCCAGTATCCGGCCACGATGATCACCACCGCCGACCACGACGACCGCGTGGTGCCGGCGCACAGCTTCAAGTTTGCCGCCGCCGCCCAGGCTGCGCAGGCGGGCTGCAACCCGATGCTCATCCGCATCGACACCAAGGCCGGGCATGGCGCGGGCAAGCCGACCGCCAAGCAGATCGAGGAAGTGGCGGACCGTTGGGGCTTCCTGACCAAGGCGCTGAAGATGTAAGGGCGTGGGCCCGGCTGCTTCCGGCGGACGGGCTTTTTTTTAATCTGGAACCGGCGGCGACAAGGAAGGACAGGCCCGTTTGAAGACTGCATCGGACGATTTCGACTACGACGCCGCCCTGGCCGCCTGTGCGCGCGGCGACGAGCGCGCCCTGCGCGGCATCTACGACCGCGAAGGGCGGCGCCTGCTGGGCGTGGCGCTGCGCATCGTGCGCCGGCGCGCACTGGCCGAGGATGTGCTGCACGACGCCTTCCTCAGCATCTGGACCCGTGCCCGCAGCTTCGACCCGGCGCGCGGCGCAGGCCGTGGCTGGATCTACAGCATCGTGCGCCACCAGGCGCTCGACGTGGTGCGCTCCGGCGGGCGCGAAGTGCAGGCCGGCGAGGATGAACTCGCGGCGCTGGACGCCGCTTCGACACACGATGAAGGCGTGGCCGACGCCTTCGAACGGCGCCAGGACCTGGGCCGCCTGCACGACTGCCTCGTCGGGCTGGATGAAGCGAAGCGCAACAGCATCCTGTACGCTTACGTCGATGGCTGCTCGCATGCGGAAATTGCGGCGCGCATGCAGTCGCCGCTGGGCACCATCAAGGCGTGGATCAAGCGCGGCCTGAGCGCGCTGAAGGAGTGCATGGGATGAGCGAGCCATTCGACGACGAAATCGAAGGCCTGGCGGGAGAATACGTGCTCGGCACCCTGCCTGCGGGCGAGCGGCGCCGGGTCGAGCTGGCGCTGCGCCGAAGTAAAAATGAGGAACCGGCCCTGCGCGCGGCGGTAGCAAGCTGGGAGGCGCGCCTGCTGCCGCTGACGGCGCTGGCCGAACCGGCCGAGCCGTCGCCGCAGCTGTGGGCGCGGGTCGAGGCCTCGCTGGCCGGCATGCGGATGCGCGAGCCTTCGCCGGTCAGCACCGGCTGGTGGCAGCGCCTCGGCCTGTGGCGCAGCCTGGCCGCAACCGGCTTTGCCGCCGCTGCCGCGCTGGCCGTGGTGGTCGGCCTGCAGCAGCCGGGCGAACCGGCGCCGCGCTACACCGTGGTGCTGGCCGCGCCGGGCAACATGGCGCCGGGCTGGGTGCTGCAAATGAACGCCAGGGGCAGCCTGACGCTGGTGCCGCTCGGGACCACCGTGGTGCCGCCGAACAGGGCCCTGCAATTGTGGACCAAGGCCGATGGCTGGAAGGGGCCGGTGTCGCTGGGCCTGGTCGAGCCGGGCAAGCGGGTCGAGGTGCAATTGGCGAACCTGCCGCCGCCGGTGCCGAACCAGCTGTTCGAGATTACGCTCGAACCTGAAGCCGGCTCGCCGATCGGCCGCCCGACCGGGCCGATCCTGTATATCGGACGCGCGGTGCGCCTGTAAGGCAAACGGGTTGAAACGCAGGCCGGACCCTGAAAGGTCCGGCCTTTTTTCATGCGCTTACGGTTTCATCCAGATCGCGATGTCGCGCAAGCCGACCTGGCCGCTGCCGATGCGCGACGCCGACGGATCGGCGCTGCCGTTCATTAGCGTTGCCGCGCCGGTCGCCAGGTCGATGCGGTACAGCGACGATGGGCCATTCACCGCCGTGCGCAGCGCCGCCAGCACCAGGCCGTTGGCGCCGCCCGCGATGTCCATGCCGTTGTCGCCCATCGCCGCCACGCCGAGCGCGCCGACATTCGCCAGCACGCCGTCGTTCGGCGGGTTCTGCATGGCGAGGCTGGCGCTGGCGCCGTCGATGTCGTACAGCGTCGTCGCGGTCGCGCCGGCATAGCTGTTGGTATACGCGCCGGCCGTCACCATCGGCATGGCGCCGGCGCGGTTGATCGCGCCATCGGTGGTGGTGGCGCCGGTGTCGACGTTGATGCGCAGGTTCTGGCCACCGTCGCCGATCACGCGCAGGCGGTCGGCCACCGGGTTGAAGTCGACCGCAAACGCTGCGCCCACCAGGCCGGCATAGGGCAGGGTGGTGTCGGTGGCGTCGGCCGCCAATGTCGCTTTCGCGGTCGCCACGCCGGTGGCCGGGTCGATGGTGACGATGCGGGCCGCCGAGGTGATGCCGTACAGGAGCCCATCTTTCGGACGGACGTCGATGCCGAGCAGGGTTTCGCCCGCGTTCAGGCCACCGACCGCTACCGAGGCGTCGATCGTGTTCGGCGTGCCTGGCTTGAAGCTGTGCAGGCGGCCGTCGTCGCCCAGGCCGAGTACGACCGGCGCCTGCGGTGTGCGCAGCGCCAGGCCGCGGATGTCCTCGCTGATGCCAACGGCGCCGAGCGAGGTAGCCGGGCTGCTGGTGGCGGCCAGGTTGATGCTGTACAGGTTGCGCGCACCGCCCACGGTGAGCACGGCGTAGCCGGTGTTGGTACGGGCGTCGATGTCCATGCCGTTGACCGCGCCGGCATCCACGCCCAGCGCCAACGGCTGGCTCAGGGTGCCGTTGTTTGGCGGGTTCTGCAGGTATAGGGTGTCGCTCGCGCTGTCGAGCACGTACAGGGAAGTGGAAGCGGTGCCGGCAAACGAATTGGTGTAGGCCGCGGCAGTGACCGCCGCATTTGCTGCGCCGCCGTTGATCGTGCCGTCGGTGGTGGTGGCGCCGCTGTCGACGTTGATGCGCAAATTCAGGCCGGTGTTGCTGACCACGCGCAGGCGGTCTGCCTGCGGGTTGAAGTCGACGCCGAAGTCGGCGCCGGCCAGGGCCGTGAAGGGCGCCGTGGTGTCCGCGGCGTCCGCAGCCAGCATGGACTTCATGGTGGCCGCGCCACTGGCGGTATTGATGGTGTAGATGCGGCCGCTGCTGCCGAGCGCGTAAAGCTGGCCGTCGGCCGGGCGGAAGTCGATGCCGAGCAGGTTCTCGCCGCTCTGCAGGCCGGTGATTGCCATGTTGGTGCGCACGGTGCCAGGGGCGTCGCGGTTGAACGACACCAGCTTGTTGCTTGCCGTGAGCGCGAAGACGTCGCCGGCAGTCATGACTGGCGGTGTCGGGGTTGGCGCTGGGGTATCGTCGTCGTGGTGGTTGCTGCTGCCGCAGGCGGCGAGGGCAAGGGCGACGGCGGAAACGAGGACCAGCTTGGGCAGGCGAGGGTTTTTCATGATCGGCATCCTGAATAGGTTGGCACCGGGGTGCGGGTATGACGGCGCCTGGGCGCTGTCGATACCCTTACTACGTTGGCAACGGCAATCTGGATGCAGCGATCCGAAAATATTTTTTGTTAATTCTTCAAGGAAACTAGCGGTGCACGACCACCAGCAAGGCCTTGGCCTCGGTCTTGCCGATGTTTCTCAGCACATGGTCCTGGTCCGCCGGGTAGCGCGCGGTGCCGCCGGCCTTGACCTTGCGCTTCGACGTGCCGACCTCGATCTCGAGCGTGCCGTTAATTACCGTCATGTGCTCCTTGGTACCCGGATCGTGCGCCTGCGACGCCAGTTCGCCGCCCGGCGCCAGGGTCAGCTCGTACCATTCATATTGGCCCGCCAGCTCCATCGGCCCCAGGATGCGCAGGGTGTAGCCGGCATGCGTACCGGGCAGGGTCGGGGTCTCGTGGGCGTCGAGCACGCGGATCGACTCGACGTCGCGTGTTTCGGAGGCCAGCAGCTCGCCGATCTGCACGCCGAGGGCGTTGGCGAGACGCCAGGTGATGGCGATGGTAGGATTCGCCTTTTCGCGCTCGATCTGGGACAGCATCGACTTCGACACGCCCGCGATGCGCGACAAATCTTCCAGCGTCAGCCCACGCGCCAGGCGCAGGCGCTGCAGGGTGGCGCCGACTTCGGGCGGGGCGTTGTTCGTCGTGACGGGGGTTTTCATGTTTTCAGGCGCTGGTAAATAGAGAAACGCGGGAGAGCCGCCGGACCTTGCCAAGTTCAACAGGTCGGCGTAATATTCATTATATTGAATTTTAGTTCGAGATAGCGAAAAAGCAGCACAGCATCGAACCCGTACAACAAGCGGTCAACGGTACAGCATAGTCCAACGGCCGGTCAAGCCGGCAACCACAGACAGGGAAATCACATGAGCGAACAAGCGAAGAACGCCTTTTATACTGGCCTGCAGAACAATCTGTCGACCCTGCGCGACCAGGGCCTGTTCAAGCCCGAGCGCGTGCTGGCTTCGCGCCAGGGCGCCGAGGTGCAGTCGGAAGACGGCCGCACCCTGATCAACATGTGCGCGAATAACTACCTGGGACTGTCGGGCGACGCCGAGACGCAAAAGGCCGCCGAAGCGGCGCTGGCCAAGTATGGCTACGGCCTGTCGTCGGTGCGCTTCATCTGCGGCACGCAAACCGTGCACAAGGAACTGGAGCAGGCGCTGTCTAAATTCCTCGGCACCGAAGACACCATCCTGTACGCCGCCGCGTTCGACGCCAACGGCGGCGTGTTCGAGCCGCTGTTCGACGAAAACGACGCCATCATCTCCGACGCCCTGAACCACGCTTCGCTGATCGACGGCATCCGCCTGTGCAAGGCCGCGCGCTACCGCTACGCCAACAACGACATGGCCGACCTCGAAAAGCAGCTGCAGGCGGCAACTGAAGCCGGCAAGCGCCATAAAGTCATCGTCACCGACGGCGCCTTCTCGATGGACGGCACCATCGCCCAGCTCGACAAGATCGTCGAGCTGGCTGAGAAATACGGCGCCCTGACCCTGATCGACGAATCGCACGCTTCCGGCTTCCTCGGCGCCACCGGCCGCGGCACGCATGAACACTGCGGCGTGATCGGCAAGATCGACATCATCACCGGCACCCTCGGTAAAGCCCTGGGCGGCGCGATGGGCGGCTTCACTTCGGGCCGCAAGGAAGTCATCGAGACCCTGCGCCAGAAGTCGCGTCCTTATTTGTTCTCGAACACCCTGGCGCCGATGATCGCCGGCGCCTCGCTGGCCGTGCTGGAGCGCATCTCGAAGTCGACCGAACTGCGCGACCGCCTGATGGAAAACACCGCCTATTTCCGCAAGGAGATCGAGCGCATCGGCTTCACCATCAAGCCGGGCACGCACCCGGTGGTGCCGGTGATGCTGTTCGACGCCCCGGTGGCGCAGAAATTCGCGGCGCGCATGTTCGAACTGGGCGTGCTGCTGTCGGGCTTCTTCTACCCGGTGGTGCCGATGGGCCAGGCGCGCGTGCGCGTGCAGCTGTCGGCCGCCCACACCCGCGAACAGCTCGACACCGTGCTGGCCGCCTTCGAGCAGGCCGGCAAAGAGCTCGGCATCCTCAGGAATCATTAATTCATCAGGCTTCAAGGAATATCAGCAAATGGAACGACTCCTCATCATCGGCGCCAACGGCCAGATCGGCAGCGAACTGGTCTCCGCACTCGCAGAACAACACGGCGCCGGGAATGTGCTCGCCACCGACATCGGCAGCAACAACGTCTACGGCGCGGCGCGCTACGCCCAGCTCGACGTGCTGGACAAGGACAGGCTGGCGCAGGTGATTGCCGACGAAGGCATCACCCAGGTCTACCAGCTGGCGGCGCTGCTGTCGGCTACCGGCGAAAAGGCGCCACTCAAGGCCTGGACCCTGAACATGGACGGCCTGCTGAACATTCTCGAAGTCGCGCGCGAGCGTGGCGAGCTTGGGAAGCCATTGAAAGTGTTCTGGCCATCGTCGATCGCCGCCTTCGGCCCGAACACCCCGGCCGAGAACACCGCGCAGTACACGGTGATGGACCCGACCACGATCTACGGCATCAGCAAACTGGCCGGCGAGCGCCTGTGCGAGTACTACCATACCAAGTACGGCGTGGACGTGCGTTCGATCCGCTACCCTGGCATCATCAGCTTCAAGTCGCCTCCGGGCGGCGGCACCACCGACTATGCGATCGCCATCTTCCACGCGGCGCTCAAGGGCGAGACCTACGAGTGCTTCCTGGGTCCGGAAACCACGCTGCCGATGATCTACATGCCGGACGCGATCCGCGCCACCATTGAGCTGATGGACGCGCCCGCCGGGCAGGTGAAAATCCGTTCCTCGTACAACGTGGCCGGCGTGTCGTTCAACCCGCGCGAACTGGCGGCCGCCATCCAGAAGGCCGTGCCGGCATTCGAGATCGCCTACAAGCCGGACAGCCGCCAGGCGATTGCCGATACCTGGCCGAAAAGCCTGGACGACAGCCGCGCCACTGCGGACTGGGGCTGGAAGGCACGTGTCGGCATCGAAGAGATGGTGTCGAGCATGCTCGAGAACATCGACGTCGGCGCCACCGCTTAAAGCACATAACAAGAAAAGCTGGAGACACAGATGGACATGAGCGTTTTCGATCTTTTCAAGATCGGTATCGGCCCATCGAGCTCGCACACCGTGGGCCCGATGGTGGCGGCGCGCCGCTTCCTGCTCGAAGCTGGTTCGCTTGACGAAGCGACGGGCGTCGAAGCGCACCTGTACGGGTCGCTCGCGCTGACCGGCGTCGGCCACGCCACCGACAAGGCGGTGATCCTCGGCCTGATGGGCGAAACCCCGCAAGACATCGACCCGGATACGGTCGAGGACAAGCTGGCCGAAGCGGAACTCGACGGCGTGCTGCGCCTCCTGGGAACCCACGAGGTGCCGTTCTCGGCGCGTACTAATCTGGTCTGGCACAAGGCCTCGACCCTGCCCGAGCACCCGAACGGCATGCGCTTCGTGCTGCAACTGAAGGATGGCAGCGTCATCGAGCGCATCTATTATTCGGTGGGCGGCGGCTTCATCACCGCGGCCGGCGAAGCGCAGATGCGCGCGGCCGAAGCGCCGCAAGCGCAGGGGCAGCCGCAGGTGCCATTCCCCTTCGACACCATGGTCGAGCTGCTGGAGCATGGCCGTGCGCATGGCTTGTCGATCCCGCACATGCTGCGCGCAAATGAATTGGTGCGCATGAGCGAAGCGGAGCTCGACGCGGGCCTGGACCGCATCTGGGTCACGATGCGTGACTGCATCGCCCGCGGCCTGGTCACCGGCGGCCAGCTGCCGGGTGGGCTGAACGTGAAACGCCGCGCCGCCACCTTGTGGAAGCAGGCCCACTGCAACGAAGGCAAGCGCGTCAATGAGCTGCCGCACGACGCCACCCACCACGTGACGCTGTACGCGATGGCGGTGAACGAAGAAAACGCGGCCGGCGGGCGCGTGGTGACGGCGCCGACCAACGGCGCGGCCGGCATCATCCCGGCGGTGCTGCGCTACTACGCCGAGGATTGCCGCCCGCTCGACGCGGCAAAAGGCATCCGCGACTTCCTGCTCACATCAAGCGCCATCGGCATGCTGTGCAAGAAGAACGCTTCGATCTCGGGCGCCGAAGTCGGCTGCCAGGGCGAAGTCGGCGTGGCCTGCGCCATGGCGGCCGCCGGCCTGGTGGCGGCGCTCGGCGGCTCGAACGAGCGCATCGAGAACGCGGCCGAAATCGGCATCGAACACCACCTCGGCATGACCTGCGACCCGATCGGCGGGCTGGTGCAGATTCCCTGCATCGAGCGCAACGGCATGGGCGCGATCAAGGCGATCACGGCGGCCTCGCTGGCGCTGAAGGGCGACGGTACCCACTTTGTCAGCCTGGACAACGTGATCGAGACCATGCGCCAGACCGGGGCGGACATGCAGGCGAAGTACAAGGAAACCTCGCTCGGTGGCTTGGCGGTGCACGTGGTGACCGTGAATCACGCGGCGTGCTGAACTAGCCGGCATATTCCGCTGAGGTGCTACGGCCTGCGGCCGCAACCGTACGGTGGGCACGCTGTGCCCACGCGGAACGACGCGCCGTGTTTGCCGCATTCAAATCGAAACCGACGCGTTATCGCGGCGCCTCTGAGGCGTCACGTTAGCGCGTCGGTTTCGATGTTTTCATGCGCCGAGGCGACGCAAGCATCCGCGTGGGCACGGCGTGCCCACCCTACGGTCACCGCTAACGGTGCCACACAATCTCGACCGCACATACAGGATCTGCCGGCCCGCACTATAATAAAAGAATCAACGCGAGCCCAACCGGATCATTTACGTATGCAATATGTGTCTACCCGCGCGACCAGCGCGTCCGCTTCCCGCAATCCGGAAACTTTCTCGGCCATCCTGCTCGGCGGCCTTGCCCCCGACGGCGGCCTGTTCATGCCGGCAGCGTACCCGCAGGTGACGGGCGACGAACTGAACGCCTGGCGCAAGCTCTCCTACGCCGAGCTGGCCTATGAAATCCTGCGCAAGTTTGCCACCGACATTCTTGAGGCCGACCTGAAGGCGCTCACCAGCAAGACCTACACCCCCGAGGTCTACCGCAACGCGCGCGCAGGCGAGTCGGCCAACGACATCACTCCGCTGCGCACCCTGGAAGACGAGAACGGCCGCAAGCTGATCCTGCAAGCCCTGTCCAACGGCCCGACCCTGGCCTTCAAGGACATGGCCATGCAACTGCTGGGCAACCTGTTCGAGTACGCGCTGGCCAAGAACGACGACGAACTGAACATCTTCGGCGCCACCTCCGGCGACACCGGCAGCGCCGCCGAATACGCGATGCGCGGCAAGCGCGGCGTGCGCGTGTTCATGCTGTCGCCGAACGAGAAGATGAGCGCCTTCCAGACCGCCCAGATGTTCAGCCTGCAGGACCCGAACATCTTCAACATCGCGGTCGACGGCGTGTTCGACGACTGCCAGGACATGGTGAAAGCCGTGTCGAACGATTTGTCCTTCAAGGCGCGCCACAAGATCGGCACCGTCAATTCCATCAACTGGGCGCGCGTGGTCGCGCAGGTGGTCTACTACTTCCGCGGCTACCTGGCCGCCACCACGGGCAACGAACAACAGGTCTCGTTTACCGTCCCGTCCGGGAACTTCGGCAACATCTGCGCGGGCCACATCGCGCGCATGATGGGCCTGCCGATCCATAAGCTGGTGGTTGCCACCAACGAGAACGACGTGCTCGACGAATTCTTCCGCACCGGCGTCTACCGCGTGAGGAAGAGCGCCGAGACCTTCCACACCAGCAGCCCGTCGATGGACATCTCGAAGGCCTCGAACTTCGAGCGCTTCGTCTACGACCTCGTGGGCCAGGACAGCGAACGCACCGCGGCGCTGTTCCGCAAGGTCGATACCCACGGCGGCTTCGATCTGTCCGGCGGCGCGAATGCGGACGGCGACGAGTTCGCCCGCGTCGGCGAGTACGGTTTCGCCTCGGGCAAGTCGACCCACGCCGACCGCCTCGACACCATCCGCATGGCCTTCGACGACTACGGCATCACGGTCGACACCCACACCGCCGACGGCATCAAGGTCGCGCGCGAGCACATCGAACCCGGCGTGCCGATGATCGTGCTGGAAACCGCGCTGGCCGCCAAATTCAACGAAACCATCCTGGAAGCGATCGGGGTCGATGCCGAGCGTCCCGCCGGCTTCGAAGACCTCGAACTGCTGCCGCAAAAATTCGTGCTGATGCGCCCGAACGTCGACGAAATGAAGACCTTCATCGCCGCGCACACCGGACTGTAACCATGACCCCAACGAACGACAAACCCGCGCCGGCGCGGGCGATGCTGACCGTGCGCGAAGCGCTCGACACGCTGCTCGCCGCCGTGCACCCCGTGCTTGAAACCGAACAAGTCGCCACGCTCGCCGCCAATGGCCGCGTGCTGGCCCAGGACCAGGCCTCGACCATCGACGTGCCGTCCGCCGACAACACGCAGATGGACGGCTATGCCGTGCGCGCGCTTGACTGCGTGAACGGCGGCGCCATCCTGCGCGTGGCCCAGCGCATTCCGGCCGGCCAGGTGGGCGAAGCGCTGGAGCCCGGCACCGCCGCGCGCATCTTTACCGGCGCCATGATCCCGCAAGGGGCCGATGCCGTGGTGATGCAGGAGCAGTGCGAAGCCCAGGGCGAGAACGTGGTGATCCGCCACACGCCGCAAGCCGGCGAATGGATCCGCCGTACCGGCGAAGACATCGTGTCCGGCTCCACCATCCTCGCTGCCGGCACGCGCCTGCGCAGCCAGGAACTGGGACTGGCTGCCTCGGTTGGCCTGGCCCAGCTGCCGGTGCGCCGCCGCGTGCGCGTGGCCGTGTTCTTCACCGGCGACGAGCTGACCATGCCGGGAGAAGCACCGGGCGGCCAGCTGGCGCCGGGCGCCATCTACAACTCGAACCGCTTCACCCTGCGCGCGCTGCTGGAAAACTTCGGCTGCCAGATCACCGACTTCGGCATCGTGCCCGATTCGCTGGAGGCCACCCGCGCCACCCTGCGCGCGGCGGCGCGCGAGCATGACCTGATCATCACCTCGGGCGGGGTGTCGGTGGGCGAGGAAGACCACATCAAGCCGGCGGTGGAAGCCGAAGGGCAGCTGAACATGTGGCAGATCGCCGTCAAGCCGGGCAAGCCGCTGGCGTTTGGGGAAGTGAATCGCGGCGACGTGCGTAAAGAAGGCGCGAGCGACGACGACCAGTTCGTAAGCAGCCCCACTGGGGCTGCTTACTTCATCGGCCTGCCGGGCAATCCGGTGTCGAGCTTCATCACCTTCCTGCTGTTCGTGCGGCCCTTCCTGCTGCGCCTGCAGGGCGTGAGCGGTCCGGTCGAGCCGCGCGCCTATCAGATGCGCGCCGACTTCAACCTGCCGAAGGCCGACCGCCGCAACGAGTTCCTGCGCGTGCGCGTGAATGCCGGCGGCGGGCTGGAGCTGTTCACCAACCAGGGCTCGGGCGTGCTGACCTCTACCGTGTGGGGCGACGGCCTGGTCGACAACCCGCCGGGACGCGTGATCAACGAAGGCGACATCGTGCGCTTCATCCCCTTCGCCGAACTCCAGCACTAGGACACCATGCACATCGAACTCAAATTCTTTGCGTCCGTGCGCGAAGCCCTCGGCCTGGCGCAGGAACGCGTCGAACTGCCCGATGACGTACGCACCGTCGGCGCGGTGCGCGACTTCCTGATCGCGCGCGGCGGCGCCTGGGCCGAGACCCTGGCGCATGGGCGCGCGCTGCGCATGGCCTTCAACCACGTGATGTGCGCGCCGGAGACGGCGCTTGTCGAAGGCGGGGAAGTGGCGTTCTTCCCCCCGGTAACCGGCGGCTGAAGCCTACAACGCCGCGATCGATTTCTCGGCCAGCGCCAGCAGCTTGGCGCAGTTGTCGTTGCGCCCGCCGAACTCGCGCCAGGCGGTGTTGCGCGCCACCTCCTGCCACTGCTTCAGCGATTCCGCATCCATGTCCGCCACGCGGGCGCCGGTGCGCGAATAGTAGCCGGCCACCGCCTGGTCGTCGGCCATGGCCATGCGCATTGCGAATTTCTCCAGATCGGCGCCGACCGTCGTGATCGCCTCCTGCTGCGACTTGCTCAGGCGCGAGAACACGGTCCTGGACATCATCAGCGGCTCGAACATGAACCAGTAGCCGCCGCCGCGCGCGGTGGTCACCGAGCGCGCCACGTCGGCCAGGCGGAAAGTGATGAGCGAGGTCGACGAGGTAAAGGCCGCATCCAGCGCGCCGCTCTTCATGGCGTTGTGGATCTCGTTCGAGGGCAGGTTGACGATGGTGGCGCCGGCGTCGCGCAGGATCAGGTCCATCTCGTGCGAGCCGCCGCGGACCTTCAGGCCCTGCACCTGTTCCGGACGCAGGATCGGTTCTTCCCCGCGCGAGGCCACGCCGCCGGCCTGCCAGATCCAGCTGATCACGACCAGGCCCTGGCTGTCGAGGATGCGCATCAGCTCCTTGCCGACCTCGGCGTTTTTCCAGGCATAGCCCTGCTGGTACGAGGTCACCAGGCCCGGCATCAGGCCGATGTTCGCTTCCGGCGATTCGGCGCCGGCATACGACAGCGGCACCAGGGCCAGGTCGAGGCTGCCCTTGCGCAGCGCGCCGAACTGGGCGTTCGGCTGCATCAGCGACGAATTCGGGTAGATCGAGAACTTCAGGCTGCCGCGCGTGCGTTTTTCCACTTCGGTGGCAAACATGCGGCACAGGCGGTCGCGGAAGTCGCCCTCCGTGATGCTACCGCCGGGGAATTGATGCGAGATCTTCATCGACCGCGAAGCGGCCCATGCGCTGCCGAGCCACAAAGGACTGGATGCGAGCGCACCCAGTACTGTCCTGCGAGCCAAAGATGGCCGTGACATTTCCGACATACTCATCCTCCAAGATGATTGAACGACCGGGCGAATCGTGCGCCCATCGTCGGGGCTGCATCGTCCACCTGCGTCTGTATAAGAATATTCTCATGACATTACTTGTCAAGAAGAATATTGTTGACTTAACAAATGCAGGATGAATAACAGGCCGGCGAGCGTACCAACGGGGGCAGCAACGAGGGCAACAGTATCAGGCTTGTCCAGCGAGACAACCCTGATACCGCGCATCGTTCAACGAGGAGAAACGCGGCTTATTTCTTGTCGAGCCGCTCGCACACCGCGCAATCGAGCCCCTTGCGCATGTTGTAGTAACGGCGTCCGATGAACAGCGCCGAGGCGACCGCCGCCCAGGCCAGGGCCGAGGGCCAGGCGCGGGCAAAGGCTTCGCCGCGCACCAGCACGTCGACCACGAGCAGCAGGGCAAACATCGAGCCGGCGGCAAACGCGTACTGGCCGATCCAGTGGGACAAAGGTGGCATGGTCGCGGTCATGGGTGTCTCCTTACAGGTTGTACAGGAATTGGCGCAACGCGTCGTTCACGGCGCGGGGCTGGTCGAGCATGGCGAAGTGGCGCGCGTTGTCGATGGGTTTGACGTCCAGCTTCGGGGTGCCGGTCATCAGTTCCCGATAATACGCCACCTTCTCGCTCCCGGACATCCCCGTCAGGGCCGCATCCGGACCGTAGGTGGGGGCGAGCACCAGCACCGGCACGTGGATCTTCGGCAAGCCCGGACGCAGGTCGCGCGCCATCACCGAGGCGGCATAGTCCGCCACCGCGATGGGATCGCTGCGCGAGGTGAGCATGGCCACGTCGTCGGCCTTGCCCATGTCGACCAGGCCGATGGTGCGCATGTACTGCCGCTGCTGCGCCGCGAACGCCGGCCCGGCCGCCGCCGCCATCTGCCTGCGCACCGCCTCGGCCATCGCCGGACGCTGCTCGGGCGGCATGTCCTCGGTGCGCGGGAAGACCGGCAGGCCGTCGATGGCGACCACGCCGCCGAGCGCGTTGGGCAGCTCCTGGGCCAGCGCGATCGACAGCGTTGCGCCCAGGCTGTGCCCGACCAGCACCGGCTTGGCCAGGCGGCGCGCGGCGATCAGCTCGGCCAGCGCGGACTTCGCGTTGTCGAAGGGATTGCCTTCGAGCGCCGGACGGCCATCGAAGCCGGGCAGGGTGACCACGTAGATCGTATGGGCGCCGGCCAGTTCGCGCACGGTTTCCTGCCACACCCAGGCGCCGCTGGACAGGCCGGGGATCAGGATCAAGGGGCGCGCGCCGCTGCCGTGGCGCTCGACCAGCATGCCCTTGAGCTCAAAGCGCTCGGCTGGTGCGATGCTGGCGGCGAACCGGTTCACGGTCTGCGGCTGGCCCGCGTCCTGGGCAAGGGCGGGCGCGGCCGCGCCGAGGATCATTGCGAACAACAATGCTGCTTTCATGCTGGCTCCTGGTTGGGGGTAAAGATGGCTTCGATCGGTTGCTTGAAGATTCTGGAAATCGCAAAGGCAAGTGGCAGGCTGGGGTCGTACTTGCCGTTCTCGATGGCGATGACGGTCTGGCGCGACACGTCCAGCAGCTCGGCCAGGTGGGCCTGGCTCCAGCCGTGTTCGGCGCGCAGCTCGCGGAGGAGGTTTTTCATTTGCTGGCCAACTTGCGCACGATTTGCACGACGCCGAACGTGCCGCACAACACGCACCACACCGTGAACATTGACAGTTTCGGATAACTGGCGGTCTCGAGGAAACCGTAGGTGAAGGTCAGGCCGGCCGTGATGGCGGCGGCCAGCGCCACGTTTTCCATCAGCTGCTTGCGAATGAATTCATCGACCCGCGCCAGGTGGCGGGCGATGGCCCAGATCATGACGCCGAAGCCGATCATGGGACTGGCCAGCACCAGGGTGCGCAGCACGCCGTCGTCCATCGGGCGGCCGTAGCGGATGGCCGCCATCAGCAGGACGGTGTAGAGCGCAATGGCGCCAAACAGTTCGCGGTGGTAGGCCCTGGTGACGCGCTTCTCGTGCATGTTTGGCTCCATGTAAAGTATGCTTTACATTGTGGTTCCAGCAAGAATCCATGTCAAGTACCCTTTACATTATTTTTTGCGCCCCAATCTCGACTACAATGCGGCCTCCCACAGTCGCCGCTTTTCAGTATGTCCGTCTCTTTTTCCTCCACCTTCCGCGTCGCCATCGTCGGCGGCGGCCCGGCCGGCCTGATGGCCGCCGAAGTCCTGGCCTCGCAGGGCGTGGCGGTCGACGTCTACGATGCGATGGCCTCGAGCGGACGCAAGTTCCTGCTGGCGGGGAAGGGCGGCATGAACATCACGCATTCCGAGCCCTACGATGCCTTCGTCGCCCGCTACGGCGCCCGCAGCGGCGCGGTCGATGCATGGCTGCGCGGCTTCACGCCGCAGGACGTGCGCGACTGGATCCACGGCCTCGGCATCGACACCTTCGTCGGCACCTCGGGCCGCGTGTTCCCGCTCGGGATGAAGGCCGCGCCGCTGCTGCGCGCCTGGCTGCACCGGCTGCGCGAAGCCGGCGTGCGCCTGCACACGCGCCACCGCTGGCAGGGCTGGCGCGACGGGCAGCTGGTGTTCGCCACGCCGGATGGCGAGACGCTGGTCGCGGCCGACGCCACCATCCTGGCCCTGGGGGGCGCCAGCTGGGCGCGTCTCGGCTCGGACGGCGCCTGGGTGCCGCTGCTGGCCGCGCGCGGCGTCGAGGTCGCGCCACTGGTTCCGGCCAACTGCGGCTTCGACACCGACTGGAGCGCCCACTTCAGCGAGAAGCACGCCGGCGCACCCCTGATCACGGTGGCGGTCGAGTACGAGAACCGCACGGGCGAACGCGAGCGCCGCCAGGGCCAGTTCGTGGTCACCGCCAGCGGCATCGAGGGCAGTCTGGTGTACGCCCTGTCGGCGCCGCTGCGCGACCAGATCGCGGCGCGCGGACACACCACGATCTGGCTCGACCTCGCGCCCGACCACGACCATGAGCGCGTGCGCGCCGAGGTGCTGCGCCCGCGCGGCGCGCGCTCGATGTCCAGCCACCTGCAAAGCCGGCTCGGGATCAAGGGCGTGAAGGCGGGCCTGTTGCGCGAATGCCTGGATGCGGACGGCTACAACGATCCCGAACGCCTGGCGGGGGCGATCAAGGCGCTGCCGCTGGTGCTCAAGCGCGCGCGCCCGATCGACGAGGCGATCAGCAGCGCCGGCGGCGTGCGCTTCGAAGCGATGGATGGCAATGGCATGCTGAAGGCGGCGCCCGGCGTGTTCGTGGCCGGCGAAATGGTCGACTGGGAAGCGCCGACCGGCGGCTACCTGCTCACGGCCTGCTTCGCCAGCGGCCGCGCTGCCGGCGCCGGCGTGCTGCGCTGGCTGAGTGAGCGCAGCGCGTTGAGGTAACAACACCACGGGCAAGCGCCTGCCGTTCCGGTTAGAATGCCCGCTTGCCGTTCGAATTCGCCGTCGCCCGTTCTTCCATGCCCCGTTCCATTGTCCACGTCCTGTTGTCGCTCCTGCTGCTGCTTGCGCAGCAGGCGTCGATGCTGCACGTGGCAACGGACTGGGGCGGCGCGCGCAGCACGGCCGCAGCCTCGGCCAGCGAGTCCGTGGCCAAACCCGGCAAGCTGCCGGGCGGCGCCGCGCACGACGCCTGCGCCCTGTGCATGGACAGCGCCCAGCTTGCCTTTGCGCTGCCGCTGCCGGCGCTCGCCTTTGCCCCGTTGCAGCTCGCCTTCGGCACGCCGGCCGGCGCCTGCGATGCCGGCATCCAGCCGCTCCATACCTGCGTCTTCCAGCCGCGCGGCCCGCCGCAAGCCTGATAACACTGCCGTTCATTTATTCGCTGCCACGGCCGACGCGCCCTGGCAGCGCCGCATGTTATCCGTTTTGCCAGAGGTTGAACCACCATGAATATTCCACGTACGCTGATCGCCAGCGCGATCCTCCTTGCCTTCAATGCGCCGGTTTTCGCGCAAGCCACCCATACCCACGACGACGCTGTGCCCCAGGTGCTGGTCACCGCCTCCCCCTTCCGCAGCGCCGCAGACGACCAGATCCTCACGCCGGCGAAGGTGCTGGCTGGCGACGAGCTGCGCGACAAGACCGGCAGCTCGATCGGCGAAACCCTGTCGCAGGAACTCGGCGTCTCGGCCTCGGCCTTCGGCGCCGGCGCCTCGCGCCCGGTAATCCGCGGCATGGAAGGTTCGCGCGTCAAGATGCTGGAAAACGGCATGGCGACCAACGACGTCTCGGGCCTGTCGAACGACCACGCGGTGGCCTCGGAGGGCGCGGTGGCGCGCCAGATCGAGATCCTGCGCGGCCCGGCGGCGCTGCTGTACGGTTCGGGCGCCATCGGCGGCCTGGTCAACATCGTCAACGAACGCATCCCGACCGCGCTCGAACCCAAGCCCACCGGCCAGGTGGAAACGCGCTATGGCACGGTGGACAACAGCCGGAATGCTTCGGCCAGCGTCGACGGCGCCAGCGGCCAGGTGGCGCTGCACGTGGACGCCAACTGGCGCGAGACGAACGACTACAAGATTCCCGGCGACCGCGTGCTGGACGACCCGTCCACCAGCATGAAGCGCCTGCCGAACTCGGAGACGCAAGCGAAGGAAATCGGCGTCGGCGGTTCGTGGATCGCCGACTGGGGCTATGCCGGCCTGTCCGCTGCGCACCAGAGCAACCTGTACGGCATCCCGAGCCTGGAAGGCTCGCGCATCGACCAGAAGCAGGACCGCTACGACTTCGACAGCCTGGTGAAAGCGCCGCTGGCGGGCTTCGAGTCCTTCCGCTTCAAGGCCGGCTATACCGATTACCGGCACGCCGAGCTGGGCGAGGATGGCCCCGAAGTCCTGTTCTCCAACCGCTCGCTGGAAACGCGCGCCGAGCTGGCGCACGCACCGGTCGCCGGCCTGCACGGCACCTTCGGCGTGCAGACCGAGAACACCCACTTCTCGGCCCTCAACGCCGAAGGCGGCCCGGACACGGTGCCGGTCACGCACTCGAAGACCGCCGCCGCCTTCCTCGTCGAGGAAGCGAACGCCGGCCCGCTGCGCCTGAGCGCCGGCCTGCGCTATGAGAACGTCGAGCGCGACCCGGTCGGCAACCTCAAGCGCAGCTTCGACCTCGGCTCCGGGTCGTTGGGCGCCGCCTGGCCGTTTACGCCGGGCTACAGCGTGGGCGCGACCGTGTCGTACGCCCAGCGCGCGCCGGCCATCGAGGAACTGTATTCGGGCGGCCCGCACGACGCCACCGCTACCTTCGACATCGGCAACCCGGATCTGGACAAGGAAATCTCGCGCAACATCGAACTGTCGGTGCAAAAGACCAACGGCCTGCTGCGCTGGAAGGCGAACGCCTACCGCAACAACGTGTCCGACTTCATCTACGGCCGCATCGGTGGCGGCCTGGTCGACGAGGAAGGCAATCCGGGCGACGCGTTGCGCCTGCGCAGCTTCGAGCAGGCCGACGCCCACATCCGCGGCGCCGAGGCCGAAGTCACCTGGAACCAGACCGGCGCCGGCTGGTCGGGCCGCCTGTTCGCCGACACCTCGCGCGGCAAGCTCGATGCCGGCGGCAGCCTGCCGCTGCAGCCGGCCGACCGCATCGGCGCCAGCATCGGCTACCGCCAGGGCGACTGGCGTGGCGGGCTGTCGCTGGTGCATGCGCGCGGCCAGGACCGCCTGGCGGTGTCCGAAACCACGGCCACTCCGGCCTACAACGGGCTCAACGCCAACGTCTCCTACACCCAGCACCTCGCGAGCACGGACCTGACCTGGTTCCTGCTGGCGAAGAACTTGCTGGACGAGGATATCCGCGTGTCGACCTCGGTGCTGAAGGACATTGCGCCGCTGCCGGGGCGGAACTTCGTGTTCGGGGTGCGGGCGAAGTTCTGAGCGGTGTGGTGGGTTCTCGAACCTACCACACGCGCCGTCTGCATCCTGAGCCGTAGGGTGGGTTCTCGAACCCACCACATGCGCCTTCGGCATACTGGTGGGTTCAAGAACCCACCCTACGTACTTCGGGAGCTCGCCCTATTCGACGAAGTGCACGGTACCGCTGCCGCTGCGGCTGACGTTGCGCTGCGACGGTTCGCCGTGCACGTCGATGTCGCCGCTGCCGCTGACGGCGGCGTTCACGGTGTCGCGCACGGTGATGCTGGCGTCGCCCGAGCCGCTCTGGCGCAGCTGCGCCTCTTCGGTGCGCAGGCGCTGGGCGTCGAGGGTGCCGGTGCCGCTGCCCTCGTACTTGAAACGGCGCGTGGCGCCGGCCAGGCTGAGCGTGCCGGAGCCCATCAGCTCGGCCTCGATGCTGTCGCTGTTGCCGGCGTCCACGCTCAGGTCGCCGCTGCCGTGCAGGACGGCCCTGGCCTGGCGGTAGCGGCCGTTGAACTGGACGCTGCCCGAGCCGCTCAACGAGAGGTCGATGCGTTCGCCCGAGAAGCCGTTGATGCGGGTGTCGCCGCTGCCGTCCAGCGCCAGGCGTTCCAGCATCGGCAGGGTGACTTCCACTTCCAGCGGCTGGCGGTGGCGCAGCAGGATGCCGCGGGTGCCGATGCGCAGCACGCCGTCGCTGATGCTGGTCTCGATGTTCTGCAGCAGGCGTTCCTCGCCGCGCACCACCAGGCCGGGCTGGGGGCCGTAGCGCACCTCCAGGTCGACCGGGGCGCCGAGTTCGATGGCGCGCACGTCGCGCCCGACGCTGCGCGTCTCGCTGGTGACGCTGCGCCCCTCGGGCCGGGTGGCCACGCTCTGGGCGCGCAGCATGGTGTAGGTCAGGCCGATCAGCACACAGGCCAGGACCAGCAGGGCGAAGCCGACTCGTAACAGGGCGCGCATCGGTTCTCCTCAGCTGCCGCGCAACAGCGACATGTTCATCTGCAGGTAGCGCCTGACGCCGCTGGCGGCGTAGCGCGTGACCACGATCGACACCAGGAACAGCACGATCCCGCCCAATACGAGGGCGAAGCCGAGCACGGTCTGGGTCATGCGCGCGTCCTCGTCCATGTCGGTCGAGATGCGCACGCTGCTGCCGGCCACGCGCTCGGCGCCGCGCACCACGCGCGACGATTCCGCGGCCTGGGCGCCGGCCTCGGCGGTGTCTGCGCCGGCATTGGTTTCGTCGCCGGCGTCGTCGATCGCGATGCCGGTCTCGCTGATCGAGATGCGGGTGCGTACGCGCTCGCTCGCGCCGCCGTCGCCGAAGCTGACGTGGCGCAGCGGGCCGTCGAGTACGAGTTCGCTGGCGCCGGACAGGCCGCTGGCCGTGATCGCGATGCCGCCCACATAAAAGGCGAGCGCCGTCACGTACAGCGCGGCCAGCAGCGAGCCGAAGACGGCGGCCGGAATCGCCATGAACAGATTGAAGATCAGCAGGCCGATGACGGAGACGCACAGGCGCAGGAGATTGGCCGGGTTCTTCTGCTCGGCAAAGGCGGCCATGTGGCTGTTGGCGCGCAGGGTCAGGGCGACCTTCTTCGGGTCGTCGAGTTCGCGCGCGACCTCGGTTTCCAGCCGGCCGGCGGCGGCGCCGTCGACGAAGCGCTGCTCGTACCAGGCCAGGGTCTTGGCCTGCAGCTCGGGCGGCAGGCCGAGCATGGCGCGTTTCAGCGCGTCGAGGTATTCCAGCTTGCCCATGGCGATGGCGCTAGCCTCAGGCATGGCCGAGCAGGAGGATGGCGCGCAGCGCCGGGCCGTTGGCGTCTGCCTGGCCGCCGAAGCATTCGGGCACGACCAGGGCCGCCGTGCTGGCGGCGACCACGGCCAGCAGGCCCAGGGTGCGCATTCCGAGTTGGTAAGTCATGTTCCTGTCCACGATGGGGGTTTCCGATGTTGCTACTCTACGGAACCGGTCGCGCGGTCGCCAGGAGCGTGCGACAGGCTGTTGTTTTCGCGGGGCAGGCGGGCGTAGGCGAGGATGGCCGCGGCGGCGCCTTGCCCACTGCGCACGGCCGACTCGAGCGTGGCAGGGTAGTCGCTGGCGGTGTAGTCGCCGGCCAGCACCAGGCCGGGCAGGGAGGTGGCGTTGCCGGGACGCGCCAGGCCCGGGGTGCAGGCAAACGTAGCGCGCTTGTCGGTGATCACCCGGCTCCAGAGCGGCGCAGCCAGGGCCGGCTGCCTGAACGCCGCGGCCAGCTGCGCGGCCACCGCGGCGGCCAGCGCATCCTGGCCGAGCGCGGCGGCGGCGCCGGCGGCGCTGACCACCACCGCCAGCAAGCCGGCCTGGTTCGGGTCCAGCTGGCCGCGGTCGAACACGAACTGGCCGAACTGCCGGTCATGCGGCGCATCGGCCAGGGCGCAGAAGGGCAGCGGCAGGCGCAGGCTCGCGTCGTATTGCAGGTAGCAGGTGGCGATCGGCTCGTAGTCGAAGGCGCCGATCTGCTTGGCGATGGCCGTTTCGCCCGCCGCCGCCAGCAGGGCGGCGGTTTGCGTCGGCGGCGTGGCCAGCACCACGGCGTCGAAGGATTCCCGATTGTCGCCGGCCTGCACTTCCCAGCCGGCGCCGCTGCGTACCAGCGCAGCGACCTTGGCGCCCAGCCGCACTGCGCCGCCTTTAGACTCGATATGGCGCGCGGCGGCTTGCGGGAACAGGGCGCCCAGTTCCAGGCGCGGGATCAGCATGTCGGACGCTGCGCGTTTCGCGCCCAGGCTATCGCGCAGCACGGCCAGGAAGACGTTGGCGGAGGCCCGCTCCGGCGGCGTGTTCAGCGCGGCCAGGCACAAGGGCCGCCACATCAGGCGGATCAGGCGCTCGGTCTGGTCGAAGCGCTCCAGCAGCACGCTGACGGGTACGTCGTCGTTCAGGCCCCAGCGCATCCAGCGCGCGCTGGTGGTGAAGCGCGCCAGGGCCAGCTTGTCTTCGCGCGACAAGCCTTTTGCGCGTAGCAGGGCGATTGCCATGTGCCAGGGTGCAGGCAGGCGCGGGGCAACGAAGTCCATGCCGCCGCTGGCGGCCGGATAGCGCATCTGCAGCGGCAGGCGCAGCAGGGCCGCGTTCGGGTCGACGCCGACGCGCTTCATCAATTTGATGGTGTCCTGGTAGGCGCCGAGCAGGATGTGCTGGCCGTTGTCGAGCATCTTGCCCTGGACTTCGACACCGCGCGCGCGGCCGCCCAGGGTGCGCGCCGCCTCGAAGAGGGTCACCTGCGCGCCCTTGTGCACCAGTTCGACGGCGGCGGCGCAACCGGCCCAGCCGCCGCCGACCACGGCCACGCGCAGGGCAGTCTTCGTTGCGGCCATCAGTTGCGGACGTAGGTTTTCCACGCCAGCCACAGCTTGCGCAGCGGCGTGAGCGAGATGCGCTGGGTCAGCACGTGGTAGTTGTCACGCGCGATCTCATCGAGCAGGGTGCGGTAGATGGCCGACATCATCAGGCCCGGACGCTGGGCGCCGCGGTCTTCCTTCGGCAGCGCAGCCAGGGCTTCGTCGTACATCTTCTGGGCGCGTTCGGTCTGGAAGGCCATCAGGGCTTCGAACTTCTCGCTGTGGCGCGTGTTCAGCAAGTCGGCGGCGGTAACGCCGAACTGCTGCAGTTCGTTCACCGGCAGGTAGATGCGGCCTTTGCGCGCATCTTCGCCGACGTCGCGGATGATGTTGGTCAGCTGGAAGGCCAGGCCGAGCTTTTCGGCGTACTCCAGCGTCTGCGGGTTCTTGTAGCCGAAAATGCTGGCCGACAGGATGCCGACCACGCCGGCCGCATGCCAGCAGTATTTCTTCAGGCCGGGGTAATCGAGGTAGCGGCTCTGGTCGAGGTCCATCTCCATGCCGTCGATGATCGCCTGCAGGTGCTGCTCCTGCAAGTTGTAGACCGTCAGGTGCGGCTGCAGGGCCTGGGTCACCGGGTGGGTCGGCGTGCCCTTGTACATGGCGGACACTTCGGTGCGCCACCAGGCCAGCTTGATACGGGCGACGGAACTGTCGGTAGCGTCGTCGACGGTGTCGTCGACCTCGCGGCAGAACGCGTACAGCGCGGTGATCGCGCGCCGGCGCGCAGGCTCGAGGAAGAGGAAGCTGTAATAGAAGCTGGAACCGCTCTGGACCGTCTTTTGCTGGCAGTATTCGTCAGGAGACATGTAAAAGATGCAATATTTGGCGATGCGAATCCGCTATCTTAGCCGAAGCGCGCACTGCTGGGGATGGCAATTGTTGCTTTCATGCCGCTACCGCTGCTTACATCCGGAGTGCGCGCCAGGCCATCAGCGCGTATTCGGCCTTCGACAACTTCGGCCGGCGCCGGAATACGTCGTACTCGGCCTGCTCGATCCGCTCCAGGATGCGCAGCCCGCCCTGCACGATCAGGCGCAGCTCCCAGCCGATGCGGCCTGGCAGGCGCTTCGCCAGCGGCGCGCCGCTCAGCATCAGGGCGCGCGCGCGCTCGACCTCGAAGGCCATCAGCGCGCGCCAGGCCGGCGTGTCGACGCCGGTACGTAAGTCGTGGTGGCTGACGCCGTAGCGGTCCAGGTCTGCCAAAGGCAGGTAGATGCGGCCCTTCTCGATGTCGACCGCCACGTCCTGCCAGAAGTTGATCAGCTGCAGGGCCGAGCAGATCGCATGCGAGTCGGCCAGGTTACGCTCGTTCACCGCACCGTACAGGGCCAGCATCAGGTGCCCGACCGGGTCGGCCGAGCGGCGGCAGTAGTCGAGCAGCAGGGCGTAATCGGCGTAGCGCGTGGTCGCCACGTCCTGGCGGAAGGCCGACAGCAGATCGCGCAGCGGCTGCAGCGGCAAGTCGAACTGGCGCACCACGCCGGCCAGGCGTGCGAACATCGGGTGCGCCGGGGTGCGGCCGGCGGCGATCTCGTCGAGCGCCGCTCCGTATTCGGCCAGGCCGGCCAGGCGCTCGGCCGGCGTGGCATCGCCCTCGTCCGCCACGTCGTCGGCGCCGCGCGCAAAGGCATAGATGGCTTCGACGGCGGGCACCAGGCGGCGCGGCATCAGGATCGAGGCGACAGGGAAGTTTTCGTAGTGGTCGACGGGCATGCAAATCTGTTGACTGGCGGGTCATTTACGCTAAGTGTGAGCATGATTATAATTGCCGGGCTTTGGGCAGCTTCGATTTGCATGGATAATGCGTCGAGGCTGTCAGAGACCAGCCTGCTCCCGGCCGCGTCAGTGGCCCGTATCCGAACACCGCAATCAAAAGGAATAAGACGTGTCCGATTCGACCCGACTGCGCCGGCCGCTGGCCGCCCTGTGCACCTTGTCTGCACTGCTCCTGTCCGCCTGCTCGAAAGAGGCGCCCAAAGCCGAGGACGTGCGCCCGGTGCGCGCCATCGTGCTGGCCCAGGGCGATGCGGGCGCCAGCGCCGAATTCTCCGGCGAAGTACGTCCGCGCATCGAGTCGCGCCTGGGTTTCCGGGTGGCCGGCAAGATCGTCGAGCGCAAGGTCGACATCGGCGCCACCGTCAGGAAGGGCGACGTGCTGATGCAGCTCGACCCGCAAGACCTGAAGCTGGCCGCCAGCCAGGCCCAGGCCAGCCTGCGCGCCGCCGAAACCAACCGCGACCTCGCCAACTCCGACTACAAGCGCTACCAGGAACTGCGCGACAAGAATTTCGTCAGCCAGTCGGTGCTCGACTCGAAACGCGCTGCCCTGCGCGCAGCCCAGGCCGAGGCCGATGCCGCCCGTGCCGGTTTCCGTGGCCAGTCGAACCAGGCCGGCTACAGCAACCTGGTTGCCGACATCGACGGCGTGGTGACCGGCATCGACGCCGAGGTCGGCCAGGTCGTCACTGCCGGCACGCCGGTGGTGCGCGTGGCCCGCACCGACGAAATGGAAGTCGTGATCGGCATTCCCGAAGACCGCGTCGACGATATCCGCAAGGTCGATTCGGTGACGGTGCGCCTGTGGGCCAATCCTGGCGAAGCGATCGCCGGCAAGGTGCGCGAAGTGTCGCCGGTGGCCGATGCCGCCACCCGCACCTACACGGTCAAGGTGGCGATCCCGCCGCGCGCCGACGTGCGCCTGGGGATGACGGCCGCCGTGCAAATCGCCTCGCGCAGCGGCGCCGGCGGCCTGCGCGCGCCGCTCACCGCACTGCATCACCAGAAAGGCGTGACGAGCGTCTGGATCGTCGAGAAGGATGTCGTGAAGCTGGTGCCGGTGCAGATTGCCGGCCAGGCGGGTAACGACGTGCTGCTCGGCGCCGGCGTGCAGCCTGGGCAGACCGTGGTGACGGCGGGCGTGAACCTGCTGCGCAATGGCCAGAAGGTGCGCATCCTGACTGCCGATGTTGCCCGCCGCGGCGATACAGAGGCTGCTGCCGCCGGTGCGGGCGGTGGAGCCCAGAAATGAAGGGCTTCAACCTGTCGCGCTGGGCGCTCGAACACATTCCGCTCACGCGCTACCTGATCGCCGCGCTGCTGATCGGCGGCATCCTCAGCTACCAGAAGCTGGGCCAGGACGAAGACCCGCCGTTCACCTTCCGCGCCATGGTCGTGCGCGCCGTCTGGCCGGGCGCCACCGCCGTGCAGATGGCCGAGCAGGTCACCGACAAGCTGGAACGCAAGCTGCAGGAAACGCCGTATATCGACCGCATCCGCAGCTTCTCCAAGCCGGGCGAAACCACCATCATCCTCGAGCTGCGCGAATCGACGCCGCCGAAGGACGTGCCCGATTCCTGGTACCAGGTACGGAAAAAGATCGGCGATATCCAGGCCACGCTGCCGCAGGGCGTGATCGGCCCCTTCTTCAACGACGAATTCGGCGACACCTACGGCTCGATCTTCGCGCTGTCCGGCGACGGCTTTAGCTATGCCGAGATGAAGGACTACGCCGACTTCGTGCGCCAGCAGCTGCTCGGGGTGCCGCTGGTGGCGAAGGTCGAGCAGTTCGGCGTGCAGAACGAGAAGGTCAACATCCTGTTCTCGAACAAGAAGTTCGCCCAGCTGGGCGTGCCCTTCGAGCAGATCGTCAACCAGATCGCCACGCAAAACGGCATCGAGGCCTCGGGCGTGCTGGTGACGCCGACCGACAATTTGCAGGTGCGCGTGACGGGCGCGATCCGCACCGCCAAGGAACTCGAAGACCTGCAGCTGCGCGCCGGGAATACCACCTTCCGCCTGGGCGACTTCGCCGTCGTGAAACGCGAATACCAGGACCCGCCGCAGGACAAGATGCGCTTCAACGGCAAGGAAGTGATCGGCCTGGGGGTGTCGATGGAAAAGGGCGGGAACATCATCGCGCTCGGCGAATCGCTGGACAGCACCGTCACGCGCATCCGCTCGCAGCTGCCGGTCGGGATCGAGCTCGAACGCGTGTCGAACCAGCCGCAGGCCGTCACCGAATCGGTGAGCGAATTCATTCACACGCTGATCGAGGCGGTGATCATCGTGCTGGCCGTGAGCTTCCTGGCGCTCGGCCTGCACACGAAACCGAAGCTGCGCATCGACGTGCGCCCCGGCCTGGTGGTGGCGCTGACCATTCCGCTGGTGCTGGCGATTACCTTCCTCTTCATGCGCATGTTCGACATCTCGCTGCACAAGGTGTCGCTGGGGGCGCTGATCATCGCGCTTGGCCTCTTGGTGGACGACGCCATCATCGCGGTCGAGATGATGGTGCGGAAGATGGAGGAGGGCCTGTCGCGCTTCGAGGCGGCCACCTTTGCCTACACCTCGACCGCGATCCCGATGCTGACCGGGACCCTGATCACGGCGGCCGGCTTCCTGCCGATCGGCCTGGCCAAGTCGGCGGCCGGCGAATACACCTTCTCGATGTTCTCGGTGAATGCGATCGCCCTGATCGTGTCGTGGATCGTGGCCGTGACCTTCACGCCCTACATCGGCTTCCTGCTGCTGAAGGTGAAGCCGCACGGGCAGGGGCATTCCGAGCACGACGTATTCAATACGCCGATGTTCCGGCGCTTCCGTGCACTGGTGACCTGGTGCGTCGAGTTCCGCAAGACGACGATCGTGCTCAGTTTGGCGGTGTTCACGCTCGGCGTCTTTGGCTTCAAGTTCATCGAGAAGCAGTTCTTCCCGGATTCCAGCCGCCCCGAGCTGATGGTCGAGATGTGGCTGCCGGAAGGGACCAGCTTTGCCGCCAACGAGGCGCTCGTGAAGAAGTTCGAGACGTTTGTCCGCAAGCAGCCAAACGTGGAGAGCATCACCAGTTACGTCGGCACCGGCAGCCCGCGCTTCTACCTGCCGCTGGACCAGATCTTCCCGCAGTCGAACGTGTCGCAGTTCGTGGTGCTGCCCACCAGCGCGGCGCACCGGCAGGAGCTGCTGACCAGGATTGAAAAAGTGTTCCGCGAGGAGTTCCCGGAAGTGCGCGGTCGCGTGAAGCTGCTGCCGAACGGGCCGCCGGTGCCGTATCCGGTGCAGTTCCAGGTGGCGGGGCCGGACATCGGCGTGGTGCGCGGCGTGGCCGACCAGGTGAAGGATGTCTTGCGCGCGAATCCGAATGCGGTGGGCGTGAACGATAACTGGAACGAGTCGGTGAAGGTCTTGCGCCTCGACCTCGGTCAGGACAAGCTGCGTGCGCTCGGCGTGACGACGCAACTTGTGCGCCGCTCGGTGCAAACAGTTTTGACGGGCACCACCGTCGGCCAGTTCCGCGAAACCAACGAGCTGATCGACATCGTGGTACGCCAGCCGCTGGAAGAGCGTTCGACGATTACGGTGCTGCGCGATACGAATATCCCGACCGCCTCGGGCCGTTCGGTGACGCTCGGCCAGGTGGCGCGCGTGGAATTCGTCTGGGAGCCGGGCGTGATCTGGCGCGAGGGCAGGGAGTGGGCAATCATGGTGCAGTCGGACGTGGTGGCCGGTATCCAGGGGCCCACCGTGTCCGGGCAGGTAGGCGAGCAGTTGGCCGGCATCCGGGCCAAATTGCCGGCCGGTTACCGCGTGACGCTGGAAGGCGCGGCGGCCGACAGTTCGGAGGCGGAAGCCTCGATCACGGCGAACGTGCCGCTGGTGCTGTTCATCGTGTTCACGCTGCTGATGCTGCAGCTGCACAGCTTCTCGCGCTCGCTGCTGGTATTCCTCACCGGGCCGCTGGGCGTGGCGGGGGCGGCGATGGCCTTGCTGCTGCTGGGTCGGCCGTTCGGGTTTGTCGCCAACCTGGGCGTGATTGCGCTGTTCGGCATGATCATCCGCAATTCCGTGATCCTGGTCGACCAGATCGAGCAGGACATCAAGGGCGGGGCCGAGGCCTGGGATGCGATTATCGAAGCGGCGGTGCGCCGCTGCCGGCCGATCCTGCTGACGGCGGCGGCGGCGGCGCTGGCCATGATTCCGCTGTCGCGCTCCGTGTTCTGGGGGCCGATGGCGGTGGCGATCATGGGGGGCTTGCTGGTAGCGACTGCCTTGACCTTGTTGTTCCTGCCGGCGCTGTACGCGGCGTGGTTCAGGGTGAAAAAGCCGGTGCGATAATTTGCGGGCGTTTCGACATTCCACCGTGCGATACCGCGTGGGCACAAGTGCCCACCCTACCTATATCCGCCGTTCGTAGGGTGGGCACTCGTGCCCACGCGGTCTCACCATTCGAATATCGGCGAATTCAACCGCATTAACACCGCATGAAAACCATATCCCACATATGCATGAATAAACCCCTTCGCACCCCAGCAAAATTCACTCCCTCCAGTGTCAGAAAATCCAGTAAAATACCGGGTTGAAGTTGTAGCCCCTAGACAATGGAGTGCAGGGCGGCCGGTTTCTACTGTCGGGCGCCCTTTGTTTTTGTGGCAATATGCAATCCTGCGCGAGGATGGCGAAATTGGTAGACGCACCAGGTTTAGGTCCTGACGCCAGCAATGGTGTGGGGGTTCGAGTCCCCCTCCTCGCACCACGAATAATTATTTTTTTGGACGATTTTTACGATGGCAACTGCAGTCGAAACCCTGGATAAACTCGAGCGCCGCTTGACGATCACTTTTCCGTTGAGCGATGTTCGTACGGAAGTTGAAAAACGCCTCAAGAAGCAGGCCAAGACCGCCAAGGCTCCTGGTTTCCGTCCGGGCAAAGTGCCTCTGAAAATGGTCGCAGCCCAATACGGCTACCAGATCGAATCGGACGTGCTGAACGACCGCGTCGGCCGCGCCTTCAACGACGCCGCCAACGAAGCTGGCCTGCGCGTTGCCGGTTTCCCGAAGATCGAGCCGAAAGAAGAAGCAGCCGAAGGCATGCTGGCTTTCGACGCCACCTTCGAAGTCTTCCCTGAAGTCAAGGTCGGCGACCTGGCCGCTGTGGAAGTCGAAACCATCGCTACCGAAGTCAGCGATGCCGAAATCGACAAGACCATCGACATCCTGCGCAAGCAGCGCGTGCACTACCACACCAAGGGCGAAGCCGGCGAACACGGCGACGGCGGCGAAGCCGTTGCTGCCAATGGCGACCGCGTGACCGTCGACTTCGTCGGCAAGATCGACGGCGTCGAATTCGACGGCGGCAAGGCCGAAGGCTACAGCTTCGTGCTGGGCGAAGGCCGCATGCTGCCGGAATTCGAAGCCGCAACCGTGGGCCTGAAAGTCGGCGAGAGCAAGACCTTCCCGCTGGCTTTCCCTGAGGATTACCACGGCAAGGACGTCGCCGGTAAAACCGCCGAGTTCACCATCACCCTGCAGAACCTGGAATGGGCGCACCTGCCGGAAGTCGACGCCGAGTTCGCCAAGTCGCTGGGCATCGAAGACGGCGCCATCGAAAAAATGCGCGCCGACATCAAGACCAACCTCGAGCGTGAAGTCAACGCCCGCATCAAGGCCCGCAACAAGGAAGCCGTGATGGACGCCCTGGTCAAAGTGACCGAGATGGACGTGCCGAAGGTCATGATCGAGCAGGATTCGCAGCGCCTGGCCGAGCAGACCCGCCAGGACATGGCCCAGCGCGGCATGGACGTCAAGAACCTGCCGTTCCCGACCGAACTGTTCGCCGAAAAGGCCGAGCGCCGCGTGCGCCTGGGTCTGATCCTGTCGCAACTGGTCGCCGACAACAACCTGCAAGCTACCCAAGAGCAGGTGAAGGCCCAGATCGAAGACTTCGCACAGAGCTATGAAGATCCGAAGGAAGTCCTGAAGTACTACTACAGCGACCGCCGCCGCCTGGGTGAAGTCGAAAGCCTTGTTTTGGAAGAAAACGTCGTTAACTATGTACTTGGCAAGGCGAAGGTCGGCACCAAGACCATCGCTTTCGATGAATTGATGGGTAGCAACCCACAGGCTTGATTGGATGGGTAGGCTCATCGTTCGGGCCTGCCCTTCAATTTTTTTACAAGCCTCTTTTTCAAGGAACCAGACAGGTATGAACCATAATCCGGCATTGGACACCCAAGCACTCGGCCTCGTGCCGATGGTCGTGGAGCAAAGCGGCCGCGGCGAGCGCGCGTACGACATTTACTCGCGCCTGCTGAAGGAACGTGTGATTTTCCTGGTCGGTCCTGTCAACGACCAGATGGCCAACCTGATCGTCGCCCAGATGCTGTTCCTGGAGAGCGAAAATCCGGACAAGGACATCTCGCTCTACATCAACTCCCCGGGCGGTTCGGTTTCCGCAGGCCTGGCGATCTTCGACACGATGAATTTCATCAAGCCGGACGTCTCCACCCTGTGCACCGGCCTGGCGGCGTCGATGGGCGCCTTCCTGCTGGCCGCGGGTGCGAAAGGCAAGCGTTTCTCGCTGCCGAATTCGCGCGTGATGATCCACCAGCCGTCGGGCGGCTCGCAGGGCATGGCGTCGGATATCGAAATCCAGGCCAAGGAAATCCTGTACCTGCGCGAGCGCCTGGCACGCATCATGGCCGACAACACCGGCCAGACCATCGAGCAGATCCACAAGGACACCGACCGCGACCGCTTCATGTCGGCGGAAGAGTCCGTGGAATACGGCCTGATCGACAAGGTTCTGACGAATCGCGCTTGATGCACCCCACAAGGTGTTGCTGAAAAACGCCCGGGCGCAAACACGTTCGGGCGTTTGTTTTTTATTTCGGGTAGCATGAGGGTGTGTGCGCCGACAGCGCACGCGTCGTCATGACGTTATATCCATATTCAATAGAAACCTGCCCCCATGTCTGACAAAAAATCCTCCAGCGGCGAAAAGCTTCTGTACTGCTCGTTCTGCGGCAAGAGTCAGCACGAGGTGAAAAAGCTCATCGCCGGACCATCGGTCTTCATCTGCGACGAGTGCATCGACCTGTGCAACGACATCATCCGTGACGAGACATCGAACGTCGAATCGGTGGCGGGCGCCAAGTCCGACCTGCCGACCCCGCACGAGATCGCCGAACTGCTCGACCAGTATGTGATCGGCCAGCAGACTGCCAAGCGCATCCTGTCGGTCGCGGTCTACAACCACTACAAACGCCTCAAACACCTCGGCAAGAAGGACGACGTCGAACTCGCCAAGAGCAACATCCTGCTCGTCGGCCCGACCGGTTCCGGCAAGACCCTGCTGGCGCAAACCCTGGCGCGCATGCTGAACGTGCCCTTCGTCATCGCCGACGCCACCACGCTGACCGAAGCCGGCTACGTGGGCGAAGACGTCGAGAACATCATCCAGAAGCTGCTGCAAAGCTGCAACTACGAGGTGGAAAAGGCCCAGCGCGGCATCGTCTACATCGATGAAATCGACAAGATTTCGCGCAAGTCCGACAATCCGTCGATCACGCGCGACGTGTCGGGCGAGGGCGTGCAGCAAGCACTGCTGAAACTGATCGAAGGCACGATGGCTTCGGTACCGCCACAAGGCGGGCGCAAGCATCCGAACCAGGACTTCGTGCAGATCGACACGACCAACATCATGTTCATCTGCGGCGGCGCCTTCGACGGCCTGGCCAAGATCGTGCAGAACCGTTCGGAAAAGGGCGGCATCGGTTTCGCAGCCAGCGTCAAGAGCAGCACCCAGCGCTCGAACAGCGAAATCATGATGGAAGCCGAGCCGGAAGACCTGATCAAGTTCGGTTTGATTCCTGAGCTGGTTGGCCGTCTGCCGGTGGTCGCCACGCTGAATGAATTGACGGAAGAAGCACTGATCCAGATCCTGATCGAGCCAAAGAATGCGCTCATCAAGCAGTATTCGAAACTGCTGGAAATGGAAGGCGCGGAACTCGAAATTCGCCCAGCCGCTTTGCACGCAATTGCGAAAAAAGCACTGGCGCGCAAGACCGGCGCCCGGGGCTTGCGTTCGATCCTGGAGCACGCATTGCTCGACGTGATGTACGAATTGCCGAACCAGCAAAACGTGGTCAAGGTTGTGGTTGATGAAAATACGATCACGAATGGCGCCAAACCTTTGCTGATTTACAGCGAAACAGCAAAAGCCTCCGGCGAAAACTAAAAAATTCCGCACGGAAAGCACAAATCCACTTGTGCGCCGGGAGCTTGAAGGTACAATTTACCTCAATAAAAGCATCCGGCTTCAATCGAAAAGCCACTCTCGGCGCTGAGCCGTGCAGTGGCTTTTTTATTTGAAACTGGGGATTTTATTGGCGCGGCCGGCTTGCTCTTCTTGAATGTCTTTTTAATTTCAAGAAATATTCGATGGCCGGTCTTGTGTTTTCACCGTGTGCGCCCAACATCGTCTACACGCTTTTTATAAGGTATGCCATGACAACTTCGAAATTAACCGAGCAAACGACGCTGCCCCTCCTGCCGTTGCGCGACGTGGTCGTGTTTCCCCATATGGTGATACCACTGTTCGTTGGCCGCCCGAAATCGATCAAAGCCCTGGAAGCTGCGATGGAGCAGGGCAAGAGCATCATGCTCGCTGCCCAAAAGGCCGCTGCCAAAGACGAACCTTCCGCCGCAGACATCTACGAGATCGGCTGCGTCGCGAACATCCTGCAAATGCTGAAACTGCCTGACGGCACTGTGAAGGTGCTCGTCGAAGGCGCCCAGCGTGCCCGTATCGATCACATTACCGACGCTCCAACCCACTTCGTGGCCGAGCTGACCCCGGTGCGTTCGGAAATCGGCGACGACTCCGAAGTCGAAGCCATGCGCCGCGCCATCGTCCAGCAGTTCGACCAGTACGTCAAACTGAACAAGAAAATCCCGCCGGAGATCCTCGCCTCGCTGGCCGGCATCGACGACGCCGGCCGCCTGGCCGACACCGTTGCCGCGCACCTGCCGCTCAAACTCGAGCAGAAGCAGGTGATCCTGGAAATCTTCAACGTCGCCAAGCGCCTCGAGCACCTGCTCGGCCAGCTGGAAGGCGAGCTCGACATCCTGCAAGTGGAAAAGCGCATCCGCGGCCGCGTGAAGCGCCAGATGGAAAAATCGCAGCGCGAGTACTACCTGAATGAGCAGGTCAAAGCCATCCAGAAGGAACTGGGCGAAGGCGAAGACGGCGCCGACATCGACGAGCTGGAAAAGAAAGTGATCGCCGCCAAGATGCCGAAGGAGGCCATGGACAAGGCCACCGCCGAGATCAAGAAACTGAAACTGATGTCGCCGATGTCGGCCGAAGCCACCGTCGTGCGCAACTATATCGATACCCTGGTGTCGCTGCCGTGGAAAAAGAAATCCAAGGTTGCCAACGACCTGGAAAATGCCGAGAAAGTGCTGGAAGCCGAGCACTACGGTCTCGACAAGATCAAGGAACGCATCCTGGAATACCTCGCGGTGCAGCAGCGCGTCGACAAGCTCAAAGCGCCGATCCTGTGCTTCGTCGGTCCTCCGGGCGTGGGTAAGACCTCGCTGGGCCAGTCCATCGCCCGCGCCACGAACCGCAAGTTCGTGCGCATGGCCCTGGGCGGCGTGCGCGACGAAGCCGAGATCCGCGGCCACCGCCGTACCTACATCGGCTCGATGCCAGGTAAAGTTTTGCAATCGCTTGCAAAAGTCGGCGTGCGCAACCCGCTGTTCCTGCTCGACGAGATCGACAAGATGGGTGCGGATTTCCGCGGCGACCCGTCGTCGGCCCTGCTCGAAGTGCTGGATCCGGAGCAGAACCACACCTTCTCGGACCACTACCTGGAAGTCGACTTCGACTTGTCGGATGTGATGTTCGTGGCGACCTCGAACTCGTTCAACATCCCGCCGGCACTGCTGGACCGGATGGAAGTCATTCGCCTGTCGGGTTACACCGAAGACGAAAAGACCAACATCGCCCAGCGCTACCTGCTGCCGAAGCAAGTCAAGGCGAACGGCCTGCGCGACGGCGAGATCAAGGTCGAGGAATCGGCGATCCGCGACATCATCCGCTACTACACCCGTGAAGCGGGCGTGCGTTCGCTGGAACGCGAAATCTCGAAGATCTGCCGCAAGGTCGTCAAGATGCTGCTGCTGAAAAAGGGCGAGAAAGCCATCGTCGTCAACGGCAAGAACCTGGACAAGTTCCTGGGCGTGCGCCGCTACGATTTCGGCGTGGCCGAGAAGGACAACCAGATCGGCCAGGTGGTCGGTCTGGCCTGGACCGAAGTCGGCGGCGACCTGCTGACCATCGAAGCCGTGAACGTGCCGGGCAAGGGCGCCATCATCCGCACCGGTACCCTGGGCGACGTGATGAAGGAATCGATCGAGGCGGCCCGCACCGTGGTGCGTTCGCGTGCCCAGCGCCTGGGCATCAAGAACGAGGTGTTCGAGAAGAGCGACATCCACATCCACGTGCCGGAAGGCGCGACGCCGAAGGACGGTCCGTCCGCCGGTATCGCGATGACCACGGCGCTGGTGTCGATCTTTACCGGCATCCCGGTGCGCGCCGACGTGGCGATGACGGGCGAGATCACGCTGCGCGGCGAAGTGCTGCCGATCGGCGGCCTGAAAGAGAAGCTGCTGGCGGCGCATCGCGGCGGCATCAAGACGGTCTTGATCCCCGAGCAGAACGTGAAGGACCTGGCCGAGATTCCGGACAACGTCAAGAACAAGCTCGAGATCGTGCCGGTACGCTGGATCGAGAAAGTGCTGGAAATCGCGCTGGAGCGCCAGCCGGAAGCCCTGGCCGATGTGCCGGCGGTGTCGGTGACGCCGTCCCCGGCAGCCGAAGGGCAGGGCGACGTGGTCAAGCACTGATTGTCGGTAGATCGCAGTCAATGAAGAGGCGCCCAGGTGGCGCCTCTTTTTTTGCCTTGCCGGGATGTTGGTATGGACACGGTCGCCCGATATCGTAGAGGTTGTGAAAAAATGGTCAGGGCAAGGCGCCGAGTCGAAGACAGTACGAGCGTACGGCGAGACGAGGCAACGCCGCCATGGCCATTTTTTTACAACCTCGTAGGGTGGGCACTCCGTGCCCACGCGGTTACGTGCTCGTCCGGAGTTTGCCGCCTGAAATGATCGATCGAGGAGTGGCAGTACTTATAGCGTTAACAATATGCAGTTTGATACGCCAACAATGCTCATCGTTCCGCGTGGGCACGGAGTGCCCACCCTACGTATCGCGAATCCGATACGGTAATGGCCATGCGGATCGCGATATCGAGATATGTCAGCGCTTATACGTGTTGCTTGACAGAAGCAAATCCCCCTTGTTTAATACGCGCTTGCAGTTTTTTGCAGGAAGGCGCAGCGCCGCCGCGTCAGAACGTACAAGAGGGAATAGAGTGAACAAGACTGAACTGATCGAAGAAATCGCGAAATCCGCGGACATTACCAAGGCCTCGGCAACGCGCGCACTCGACGCCATGATCGAAGCGGTGACCAGCACCCTGAAAAAGAACGACAGTGTCACGCTGGTCGGCTTCGGCACCTTCAGCGTGGGCGAGCGCGCAGCACGTACCGGCCGCGATCCGCGCACCAAGGAACCGATCAAGATTAAAGCTGCAAAGGTTCCGAAATTTAAGGCTGGTAAAGCGCTAAAAGATGCTGTAAACTAATGCCTTCTCTGCAGCGACATGCAGAGAAAACCAGGCAGTAAAGCGAGACTGTGTGTCTCGCGAAGTGGGAAGCTTTGGCCTCTCTGCTTTCTGCGGCCTGGTATGCAGTACCTAGTATGTGAAGTGGAGCGGTAGTTCAGTTGGTTAGAATACCGGCCTGTCACGCCGGGGGTCGCGGGTTCGAGCCCCGTCCGCTCCGCCACTCACCATACACAGATTCTGGAGCGGTAGTTCAGTTGGTTAGAATACCGGCCTGTCACGCCGGGGGTCGCGGGTTCGAGCCCCGTCCGCTCCGCCAGATGCAGTTGTACCGGGGCGCCACGAAAGGCGCCTCAATAAGAAGAGGCGAACGCGAGTTCGCCTTTTTTTTTAACTGTGCTTTAAGGCCATTTCCTGAGTGATTGGTGACCATGTTTGATTTTGTACGTAACAACAAACGCGTGATGTACGGTGTGCTCGGCCTGATCATCGTTCCGTCCTTCGTTCTCGTCGGTGTCGACAGCTACCAGAACCGCGGCGACAGCGCCGCCGGCGTGGCCACCGTCGACGGCCGTACCATCACCCAGCAGGAATGGGACGATGCCCAGCGCCGCCAGATCGACCAGGCTCGCCAGCAGATGGGTCCGCAATTCGACCAGAAGCTGTTTGACACCCCGCAAGCCAAGCGCGAAGTGCTGGACAACCTGGTGGCTGAACGCGCCGTGAACGCCGAAATCGCACGCGCCCACCTGACCGTGGCCGACGGGGCGCTGGTCAACGCGATCCAGGCCCTGCCTGGCTTCAAGAAGCCGGACGGCAGCTTCGACATGGACCAGTACAAGGCCGCGCTGGCCGCCCAGGGCATGACGCCGGAGATGTTCGACGCGCGCATGCGCCGCGACATGGCGATCCAGCAACTGGCCGGTTCGATCCAGAGCACCGCCTTCGCGCCGCGTTCGGTGGCCAGCCGTATTTCCGACATTAACGACCAGGAACGCGAAGTCCAGGAACTGCTGTTCCCGATTGCGAACTACCTGCCGCAAGTCAAAGTCACCGACGAGATGGTCAAGGCCTTCTATGACAAGAACGCCACCCTGTTCCAGATTCCGGAGCAGGTGAAAGCCGAGTACCTCGTGCTGGACGCGGCGGCCGTCGAAAGCCAGGTGAAGGTGAGCGACGCCGACGTCACTGCTTTCTACAACGCCAACCAGAAGCGTTTCGTCACGCCCGAGCAGCGTACCGCCAGCCACATCCTGATCAACAAGGCGCGCGACGCCAAGCCGGCCGAGGAAGCCGCCGCCAAGGCCAAGGCCGAAGCGGTGCTGGCCGAAGTGCGCAAGAATCCGGCCGAGTTCGCCACCATCGCCAAGACCCAGTCGCAGGACACCGATTCGGCGGCGCAGGGCGGCGACCTGGGCGCGATCGAGAAGGGCAATTATCCGGTCAAGGAAATCGAAGAGACCGTCTACAAGCTCAAGGATGGCGAAGTCAGCGGCATCGTGGCATCGGAGTTCGGCTACCACATCATCAAGCTCACCTCGGTGAAGCCGTCGGTGCAGAAGCCGCTGGACGCCGCCCGTGCTGAAATCGCTGAAGAACTGAAGAAGTCGGCGCTGTCGAAGAAATACTCGGAACTGGCGGAAAGCTTCAACGACATCGTCTACGAGCAATCGGACAGCCTGAAGCCGGCCGCCGACAAGCTGGGCCTGCAGATCCAGACCGTCGAGGGCCTCGGCCGCAAGGCGAACCCGGCCCTGGGCACCGCACCGTACAACAACGACAAATTCCTGACCGCCCTGTTCTCGAACGAGTCGATCAAGAACAAGCGCAATACCGAAGCCGTCGAAGTGGCGCCTGCGACCCTGGTTGCCGGCCGCGTGGTCGAATTCAAGCCGGCCACCAAGCGTCCGCTGGCCGAAGTCGAAGCGGCGATCCGCCAGCGCGTGACCCAGGAAGAAGCGCTGCGCCTGGCACGCCAGGCTGGCGAAGCCAAGCTGGCCGCCGCCAAGGCAGCGGGCGACGCCACCGGTTTCGGCGAGGCGAAAGTCCTGTCGCGCACCAAGGAGCCGACCGTGCACCCGGCCGGCGCGCTGGCCGTGTTCAAGGCCGACGTGACGAAGCTGCCAGCCTACGTGGGCGTGGACGTGCCGGGTGTAGGCTATGGCGTGTACCGCATCGGCAAAGTGTCGCAGCCGGCCCAGGTGGATACCACCCGCCGCAACCAGGAAGCCCAGCAGATCGGCGGCCTGGTCGGCCAGGCGGAACTGTATAACTACGTCGAGGCGATCAAGGTCAAGAACAAGGCCAAGATCAATGTCGGCGCCGCCAAGCCGGCGGAGCAGGCTGAGTAAGCTTGTCGATGCGTGCATGAAAAAACCCGGCTGTGTGAGCAGCCGGGTTTTTTTACGTTCAGAGGATTGTTGGCGGCAGAGATCTTGATGGCTGCGACCGTATCTATGGACTCCACCCGTTTTGCAAGAAGAAGAT